>DASZTL010000022.1:0-44834 GCA_035548055.1 Mycobacteriales bacterium
GGTTCCCCTCTGTGTCAAGACGCGGCTTTGACGGCGGGCGTATGGTCGGCGGTGAGTCCGGAGAGTGGCTGCTCCGAAGTGCCGGCTATGGGGATCAGGTCGGTCGCGCTGGATTGAACAGACGCCCCCACTTGCCCTCCCGGACTCTTTACTGCCAGGTCATCGATGAGGCAGCGGTAGACGACGTCGGAGATCCGTCGTTTCAGGCATCGCAGCGCTTCGTTGTGCGTTTTGCCCGCGTCACGTTTGCGCCGGTAGTAGTCCTGGCCAGGGCCGGGCATCCGGTACTGCACGACGGCGGCAATGTGCACCGCGTGGTTGAGCCGCCGGTTGCCGCCGCGGTTAAGTCGGTGTCGGTTGTTGTCTCCTGATGAAACGTCGATCGGGGCGGTGCCGGTGTAGCTGGCGAAGTGATGCTTGGACGGGAAACGGCGCACGTCGCCGACCTCGGCCAGGATCTTCGCCGCGGTCACGGCGGCCAGGCCGGTGACCTCGAGCAGTGTCGTCGGGTGTTCGGTGAGCAGGTCGCTGATCTGCTTCTTGAGGTCTTTGCGGCGGGCGTCGAGTCGCTCGAGCTCCCCCGTGTAGTCCAGCGCGAGCTGCTTGCGCGCCTTGCCGACCGCGTCACGCGGACGCACCGCTGACAGCAGCGACCGTGCCCGTGACGGGCTCAAATGCCGTTTCGCCCCACCGGGAACCAGCTGGCAGAGCACCTCGTGCAGGCGATTCACTGTCGCGATCCGCAACTCGACGACCTCTTGTCGGCGGGTGGTGAGCATCCGCAGGATCTCGGTCGTGTCGTCTGGGCGCACCGGTTGCAAAGTCTTGCCGCGCAGGCCAGCGACTGCGACCGCATAGGCGTCGGCGTCATCGGTCTTGCGGCCGCTGCCACCGCCGAGCGCACGCACCCGAGCGGAAAGCCGCGCAGGCACGTCGATCACCCGCTCACCCTCGGCGACCAGTCGTTGCGCGAGCCCGGCTCCAACACCGCGGGCGCCTTCGACGGCCCACACCCGGTCACGGTGTGTCCGGGCGAAGCTCTTCATTGACCGGTAGCCGGCGCGGTCGTTGGGGAACCTCTGCTGGTCGAGCACTCGTTCTTGCTCGTCGATAACGACGAGCGTGTTGCTCGCCTTGTGCGGATCGACACCGATCACAACCCTCGCCATCGAGCAGCCTCCTGATCGTCGTGGACGGCGAGGAGGGCAGAGCTACTTCAGGCGAAGCACACCCCTCTTGAGCCACTCCTAGCCAACGGCGCCCGGCAGGGGCGGCACCCCATTAATGAGCCACGCGAAATCGCGGGCAGCCAGTTCGCGGGCCACCCCACCGGACGTCTGACCCACAGCCTGGCCTGGCCACGGGCTGACGTCAGTGAACAAGTAGCCAGCTATCCGCGGAGCAACTCGATGTTGTTCGCGTTCGTCGCGTGCCGACGGTGATGGCGCTGGCGGGCGGCCGGCGTTGCGCAGCCGGCAGGGGTTCTTCGCGATCAGCTCGTCCTCGACGGCGGTCGCGCAGATCGCTTTCAGCAGTCGATAGGCCTTAGCCAGGGTCACCTGCCCGACGCCCCGCTCGCGAAGCGACGCGTGCTACGTCCGCACCGCGGCCGACGTGATGCGACTCAGATGAAGGCGGCCGAACTCCGGATAGATGTGGTTGCGCAGCAGCGACTCGTAGATCTCCAGCGTTCGCGGCTGCAGCTCGATCGGCCGCCCCACGATCCACTGCGGTGCGTAGACGTCCAGCCGGATGTCACCCGCGGTCGCGTCGAACCAGGTCCCGCGCCGTAGGTCCGTCTCGACCCAGGCCAGGAACAGCTCGGCTTCGCGCTCGGTCGCGAAGGTGCAAGGCGCTCGCCGCTCCTGACCACCGGGTATGAGGTAGCGGGCCTGGAACCGGCCCGACGGCAGCCGTCGTACCCGTCCGAAGGCACGTCGACGGCTCACGCCCGCAAAGCTGGTCATGCGACGGCCCCCGAGACGTCCCCCCGAACGAGGACATGCAGTCGGGGGCCGTTTCGGGGGCCGTGTAGCGCGTGCCACGGGCACGCGGCGGGCACGAAGTCGAAAAGCGTCGGCAGCAGCCGGCGACAGCAACCGCCTGACCTGCCACTTCGCGCAGAGCGGGCGACGGGAATCGAACCCGCATAGGCAGCTTGGAAGCGACAAGCCCGACGACTGCTGACCGGCCGCTGCGCTCGATTGCGCATGCAGTCATGGCAGAGCGAGCTCCAATCGGTGCGTTTGGGGGCACCGAGTATGCGCCGGATCGGGCACGAAGTGAACACGTCCGGGGGACGTCTCGGGGGAACCACGCCGCAGTGATCAGGCGCCGGCCAGCCCCAGGAAGACGATCATCATTCGGCCGAGTCGAATCATGTCCTCGTCCGACAGTTGGCCGACCTGCTCCCGTAGCTGCGAGCGCGGCACCGTCAGCAGCTTGTCGACCATGAGTTGGCTGTCGCGGTGCAGCCCGTTCAGTTCGTCGGCCTCGATCGGCAGGCGAAGCAACGGTGCTTCCGTCGGGTCGGTGGTGAAAGCGCATACCGTCACCGAGCCCGTCTCAGTGAACCGATCGTCCTGGACGATCACCATTGGGCGCGGCTTGCCGGCGTAGCCCGGCCCGGCGCCGGTCCAGATCTCGCCGCGCCTCAAGCCTCGTCGTCCTCGAGGACCTCGGAGTTGAATGCATCGACGAAGGCCTGGTCATCGGCCGCGTGCTTGCTTCGCGCCACCGCGAGTGACTGGCGGCGCGCCTGTGCGGCGAACTCCGGGGAGCGGACGTCCGGCACCCAGATCTGGATCGGGCGCAGCCCCTGCTTGCGAAGGCGCTCGCGATGCGCGCGTACCCGGTCGCGGACCGCTGTGACGTCGTCGGGAGCCATGTCTGGATGTTACATGTAACAGCCCATTATCGGCAACCGATGGTTCGGGGCAGCGCGGATGTTCTCGGCCTCGAGGTTTGGGTGCCGGCGAGGATCCCCCGGGGTTGATCGGTCACGCCGCCTGTGCCGTCAACAGCGGTCAGAGCAAGATCAAAATGGCCACGCACACACTTGTATCTAGCGACAACTGGCGTTGTCGCTGCCGATACCCACCGGCAGTCGGGACGCTCGCGGGCTCGCTGTCACCGCGTTCGGTAGTGACGGTTCTGGTCGGCGGCTTCGCAGGGCCAGGCGCTTCCGCGGAAGCGCTATCGAGCAGCCACCCAGCCGGCGCTCCGAACCGACGTTCCGTTCGCGAGCGTGAGGTCGGGCGCTACATGACACCGTTTTCGTGCGGCACCATGACGGAGTGACGACCACTCCGCCCGGCCGCAGGGTGTTCCACTCCGGTGCGGCGCTGCTCGTGGTGACGGCGCTCTCCTCGTGCTCCGGGTCGTCCTCCGCGCGTTATTTCCCGGGCCCTCCTGCTCTGACGAGCCGGGTGAGCATCGTCGGTGAGTTCTCCTTCGTGCCTCGACCGGAGCCGTCGTCGACCACCTTGTTGAGCGCCGCGGAAGCCTGGGCGGTCATGAGCAGAGGCAAGCCGATTCCGACCATCGTCACACCGCAGTACGGCCTTCTAACCGAGTTGGTTTCGCATTCGACCCCCGGCACGGGTGTTCCGCGGAAGAGGTATAAGGGCCGGCCAGTGTGGGCGTTTAGAGCGCAGGGGTTATGCCCGGTGGACGACGCGCTGGGCGCAGCTTCGCCACCTCCGGCTCATCTGTGTGTGGATTGGTACCTGCTCGATGCATCAACGGGCACCTTGCTAGCGGAGCCAATCCAGAATGTGCGGTCCGTCAGCGGCTAGTTGCGCTGTAGGTGCCGCTCATGTCCGGTCAGCAGTTGCCTGATGCTGTGGTGATCGAGGATTGAACTTGCTCGATGAGTTGTGGCGACCCGTAGAGAACGAGCTGAGTGTCGCGCCCGACTAGATAGATGGTGACCTCATCAGGACCGCGTTGAACGACAGCCCGAAATGGCCCCACTCGCGTCGTCGGCCCCGTTGGCGCGCTCCCGAAGGGATGGCATTCGACGCTCAGGAACGGTCCAGTCGGGCGGCTCGACGCGCAGCCCGGCTTGGGTCCGTCTGACCCGACGTAGAAGTAGGCCCTCTGTCCCACGACCGAGCCGCAAATCGCGGGGTTGTGGTCGAGCAGGCGCCAACGCGTGGGGACCGTTACGTCTACGCCTGCGAAGGAAGCCTCGGTACCGGTTGCCGTCGCATGGCTTCGGAGCGTTGGCGGATAGTGTGACGACGAACAGCCGGAGACGAAGGCAAGCATCAGCGCCGCGGCGGAAACCGCCACCACAACGTAACCCGCGCGCCGACGTCTCATGTCTTGTTGGACGCTACGGCGACTCTGTGGGTTCTCTAGACAACTGCGGCAGACAAGCGCCGCTACTCGACGTGTCGGCGCAGATAACGCTGGCGCGCGGCTTGGCGCGTCACGCCGAGGGCTCGGGCGATCGTCGGCCAGTCGAAGCCCCAGCCGTACAAGAGGTCGATCTCGGTATCGATCTCGAGTTGGAGTCGTGCCAACTGATCGACGAGGTCTTTGAGTCGTGCCGTCGCTTCGCCGGTGGGGTCTCGGTGAAGCTCCAGGTCGGGCCGAGGTCGCGGCAGCACCCGGTACTGCTCGCGGAGTCGGCGCCGCTGGCGCTTACCCATCGGCGTCGACGGCCCGCGGACGCGGCGAGAGCGGAGTCGGCTCGACCAGGCGACTCATCGCTTCGGCGATCGCGTGGTCGCGGTCCTCGGTGGCGTGCTGGTAGATCAGCGCAGCCCGGAACGACGAGTGGCCGATGCGGTGCATCAGCTCGCGGGTAGTCGCGCCGCTGACCGCCGCCAGCGTCGCCGCTAAGTGCCGTAGGTCGTGGAAGCGATAGTCACCGACACCTGCTCGACGCGTCGCGCGTCGCCAGACGGCATAGAAGTTCGCGCGATCAAGCGAGACGCCTGACGCCTTCGTGAAGACGAGCGCATCCGCCGTCGGCCCGACATAGGTCGCGAGGTGCCCGTCGATGGCGGGCCACAGGTGCGGCGGGATCGCGACGGTACGACGGCCCGCCGCGGACTTCGGCGGACCGATGAAGCGCCTTCCACCGGACAGCTGGATCATCGACTCCTCGACGTGGACCGTGCCGTGCAAGCGGTCGATTCGTTGACGGCTCAGCGCGGCCAGCTCGCCCCATCGCAGTCCGGACCACGCGGCGAGAATCACCATCGTCCGGTAGCGCGGCTCGATCGCTTCCGCGATCCGCTCGACCTCCTCGAGCGACGGCGGCTTGCGCTCTCGAGTCCGCTCGACACCGGCGTTGCGTAGCCGGCACGGGTTCTTCGCGATCAGCTCGTCCTCGACGGCGGTCGCGCAGATTGCTTTCAGCAACCGATACGCCTTCGCGACCGTGACCTGCCCGATGCCCCGCTCGCGAAGCGACGCATGCCATGTCCGCACCGCGGCGGACGTGATCCGGCTCAGATGAAGACGGCCGAACTCCGGATAGATGTGGTTGCGCAGCAGCGACTCGTAGATCTCCAGGGTTCGCGGCTGCAGCTCGACCGGCCGCTCCACGATCCACCGCGGCGCGTAGACGTCCAGCCGGATGTCACCCGCGGTCGCGTCGAACCAGGTCCCGCGCCGCAGGTCCGTCTCGACACCGGCCAAGAACAGTTCCGCCTCGCGTTCGGTCGCGAAGGTGCAAGGCGCCCGACGCTCCTGGCCACCGGGCGTGAGATAGCGAGCCTGAAACCGGCCGGACGGCAGCCGACGTACCCGTCCGAAGGCACGGCGACGGCTCACGCCCGTAAAGCTGGTCATGCGACGTCCCCCAGGACGTCCCCCCGAACGAGGACATGAGGTCGGGGGCAGTTTCGGGGGCCGTGTAGCGCGTGCCACTCAAGGGCACGCGACGGGCACGAAATCGAAAAGCGTTGGCAACAGCCGACGACAGCGACCGCCTGACCTGCCGCTTCGCGGAGAGCGGGCGACGGGAATCGAACCCGCATAGCCAGCTTGGAAGGCTGGAACTCTAGCCATTGAGCTACGCCCGCGCGGGCATGCGCGACCTAAGATCGCAGGGCACGCCGCGGGGCGTAGCGTAGTGGCTAGCGCGCCTGCTTTGGGAGCAGGAGATCGGGAGTTCGAGTCTCCCCGCCCCGACAGCTAAGCCCCGCAACTGCCGCTCACCCACGCACAGGAGACCCGCGCCGTCATGAAGAGCGCCGTCGAGACCCTCGGCCCGACCCGCGTCAAGCTCACCGTCGAGGTGCCCTTCGACGAGCTGCAACCGGCCATGAGCGAGGCGTACAAGAAGATCGGCCAGCAGGTCCGGGTGAAGGGCTTCCGTCCCGGCAAGGTGCCGCCGCGCCTGATCGACCAGCACGTGGGCCGGGGTGCCGTCCTCGAGCAGGCGGTCAACGACGCACTGCCCAGCTTCTACGGCAACGCGGTCCGGGAGCAGGAGGTCGAGATCCTCGGCCAGCCCGAGATCGAGGTCACCAACTTCGCCGACGGCGAGGACCTCGTCTTCACGGCCGAGGTCGACGTCCGGCCCGAGATCGAGCTGCCGGCGTACGACGGCCTGCCGGTCACGGTCGAGGACGCCGACGTCAGTGACTCGGAGATCGACGAGCAGCTGCAGGGGATGCGGGACCGCTTCGCGACGCTCGCCACGGTCGAGCGCGCGGCGGCAACCGGCGACTTCGTCTCGATCGACCTGGCGGCGACGGTGGACGGCGAGCCGGTGGCGGACGCCGCCGCGAACAACTTGTCCTATGAGGTGGGCAGCGACTCGCTCGTCGCGGGGCTCGACGACGCGATCGCTGGGCTGTCGGTGGGGGAGTCGAAGGACTTCGAGACCCAGCTGCGCACCGGATCCGAAGGCGGCAGCAGCGCGCAGGCCACCGTCACCGTGCGCGCGGTGAAGGAGAAGCAGGTTCCCGAGCTCGACGACGACTTCGCGCAGATGGCCAGTGAGTTCGACACGATCGAGGAGCTCAAGACCGATCTCCGGGAGCGTCTGGCCCGGGTGAAGGCGCTGACCCAGGGCGTCACCGCGAGGGACAAGGTGCTCGAGGTGCTGCTCGACAAGGTCGACATCCCGCTACCGGAGAACGTGCTCTCCGAGGAGGTGGCCTACCGCAAGCAGGACCTGGACCACCAGCTCGGGCACGCCGGGATCTCGAAGGAGGACTACGCGAAGTCCCAGGACCAGACCGTCGAGGCTCTCGACGCCGAGATCGAGGCCGGGTCCGCGAAGGCGATGAAGTCGCAGTTCGTGCTGGACGCGATCGCCAAGAAGGAGGAGCTGGGCGTCGACGAGTCCGACCTGACCGAGGAGATCGTGCGGCGTGCTGCCCGCGCCGGCGTGCGCGCCGACGCCTACGCCCAGCAGCTCGTGCAGGCCGGCGGGCTCGGCTCGCTCATGGCGGACATCCTTCGCGGCAAGGCGCTGGCCCTGGTGATGGAGCGGGCCGAGATCACCGACGCATCAGGCCGCCCGGTCGACCTCGAGAAGCTCAGTGCCCGGCCCGCCGCCGCTGACGAGCACGACCACGACCACAGCGAGCACGACCACGACCACGACCACGACCACGACCACGACCACGACCACGTGGAGCACGACCACGCGGAGCACGACCACTCCGAGGTCGACGCTTAGTAGGTCCGCTAGGGCGTTGCCATCGTCGTGACGCCCGACGCCAGCGCGGCAGCCAGGTCCACCACCCGTCGCAGGTGCACCAGCTCCACCTGCAGGAACGTCGGTCCCTCGCTTCGCCCCAGGTACACCCGTTCGGCGCCGTGGCCGGCCCAGGCCATTGCCACCACCTCGAACGCCCGGCTGTCCGCGGTGCGGGTCACGCCACGGCGGGGCAGCGGACCGATCGGGTCGGGAAGCGGGTCGGGAAGCGGGTGCGGCGCGCCCGGCGTGGCGTGGACGAGCTGACCCGTGTCGCTGATCGCGACGGCCCAGTCGGCACTCCACACGGACGGCGCGAGTGCGACGAAGCTCGCCAGCGCCTCGGCGGGAGCCCCGGCGATCCGGGTGAGCAGGTCGAGGTCGCGCCGCTGCCCGTTGACCTGGACCGTCCGGCGCAGGTTGAGCACCTCTGCCCCCGTCGCCTTGAGCTTGGCCGCGAGGTCGTCGCGGCTGCCGTCAGGCAGCTCGAAGACGATGTCGTCGACGACCCGGCCCTCGGCGGCCGCGAGCACCTCGATGTCGACGATGTTCCCGCCGGTGTCGGCGATGACCTTGGCCATCGACAGCAGCGCACCGGGCCGGTCGAGCACGCTCACACGGGCGCGCAGCAGCACGAAGACTCCTCAGGTAGGTGAGCCGCCACTGTGCCCAACCCAGGTTTCGCCCAGATGAACTCGGCTGAACTCGGCGGCCGGCACCGCCGGCGTACGGACGCAAGCCCAGAGCGAACAGAGCCCTCACGGGGTCGGATCTTGGCGGCAGCGGAGGTTAGTGTCGTTCCATGAGCGATCCAGCGCCACGCATGCGGGCGAACGGCTCCGGCCTGAACCTCAACGACTCCGTCTACGAGCGCCTGCTCCGCGAGCGCATCGTGTTCCTCGGCAGCCAGGTCGACGACCCCATCGCGAACCAGATCTGTGCTCAGCTCCTGCTGCTCTCGGCGGAGGACCCCGAGCGCGACATCTACCTCTACATCAACTCTCCTGGCGGCTCGGTCAGCGCCGGCATGGCGATCTACGACACGATGCAGTTCGTGTCGAACGACGTCGCGACGGTCGGGATCGGCCTCGCGGCGAGCATGGGGCAGTTCCTGCTCTGCGCCGGCGCGACGGGAAAGCGTTACGTGACCCCGCACGCGCGGGTGATGATGCACCAGCCGTCGGGTGGGATCGGCGGTACGGCGAGCGACATCGCGATCCAGGCTGAGCAGATGCTCTACACGAAGAAGATCATGCAGGAACGAATCGCGTTCCACACCGGGCAGACCGTCGAGCAGATCGAGCGCGACTCCGATCGCGACCGGTGGTTCACCGCCGATGAGGCCAAGGAGTACGGCTTCGTCGACCATGTGGTGGCGCGGGCCAACCAGGTGCCGTCCGAGGGCGCGGTCTCCTGACCGCCGATCGATTCAGGGAGACCGACATGTACGACGCACCCGGCGGCCGCGCCGCTCACCCCGCGCAGAGCCGCTACATCCTGCCGACGTTCACCGAGCGCACGAGCTACGGCTTCAAGGAGCTCTCGCCGTACACGAAGCTGTTCGAGGAGCGCATCATCTTCCTCGGCGTGCAGATCGACGACGCCTCGGCTGACGACGTCATGGCGCAGCTGCTGTGCCTGGAGCAGATGGACCCGGATCGGGACATCTCGATCTACATCAACTCGCCCGGCGGCTCGTTCACCGCGCTGACCGCGATCTACGACTGCATGCAGTTCATCCGCCCGGAGATCATGACGGTGTGCCTGGGCCAGGCCGCCTCCGCGGCGGCCGTCCTGCTCGGGGCCGGCACGCCGGGCAAGCGGCTCGCGCTGCCGAACTCCCGGATCCTGATCCACCAGCCCTACAGCGAGGGCGGAGGCTCGGGGAGCGACATCGAGATCCAGGCCCGCGAGATCCTGCGGATGCGCAGCCTGCTGGAGACGCTGATCTCCCGCCACACGGGACGCTCGGCCGAGCAGGTCAAAGAGGACATCGAGCGCGACAAGATCCTGACGGCCGAGGAGGCCGTCGAGTACGGCCTGGTCGACGAGGTCATCCGTAGCCGCAAGCTCACGGCCGTGCCCAGCCCCTCCTGACCTCGGCCGGCCATCCTCACCTAGACCTCGGCTTGAGGAACGCGCCACCCGGCCGATCCGAAGGGTGTTTTAGGGGCGCGATGTCGGGTTGGCGCGATACCGTCGTACGAAGCCCGCGCTGCGGCGTCGGCGACCCCAGGCACGGCTGAACCGCGGTTCGCGAGCACGGAGGAGAGCGAGTGGCACGCATCGGTGACGGTGGCGACCTGCTCAAGTGCTCCTTCTGTGGAAAGAGCCAGAAGCAGGTCAAGAAGCTCATCGCGGGTCCAGGTGTCTACATCTGTGACGAGTGCATCGACCTGTGCAACGAGATCATCGAAGAGGAGCTCACCGAGTCCTCGGACGTCTCGTTCGACTCGCTGCCGAAGCCGAAGGAGATCTTCGAGTTCCTCGACGGCTATGTGATCGGTCAGGACACCGCCAAGAAGACGCTGTCCGTCGCCGTCTACAACCATTACAAGCGGGTCCAGGCCGGTGGCACCGACAAGGAGCCGGTCGAGCTCGCGAAGTCCAACATCATGCTGCTCGGCCCGACCGGCTGCGGCAAGACGCTGCTCGCGCAGACGCTGGCGAAGATGCTCAACGTCCCGTTCGCGATCGCCGACGCCACCGCCCTGACCGAAGCCGGATACGTCGGCGAGGACGTCGAGAACATCCTCCTCAAGCTGATCCAGGCCGCTGACTACGACGTCAAGAAGGCCGAGACTGGGATCATCTACATCGACGAGATCGACAAGATCGCCCGCAAGAGCGAGAACCCCTCGATCACCCGCGACGTCTCCGGCGAGGGCGTTCAGCAGGCTCTCCTGAAGATCCTCGAGGGCACGACCGCGAGCGTCCCGCCGCAGGGTGGCCGCAAGCACCCTCACCAGGAGTTCATCCAGATCGACACGACCAACGTGCTGTTCATCGTCGGCGGTGCCTTCGCCGGACTGGACAAGGTCATCGAGTCGCGGATCGGCAAGAAGGGCATCGGATTCGCTGCCGACATCCGCAGCCAGAGCGACATCGACACGGCAGACACGTTCGCCGAGGTCATGCCAGAGGACCTGCTCAAGTACGGCATGATCCCCGAGTTCATCGGGCGGCTCCCCGTCATCACGAGCGTCCACAACCTCGACCGCGACGCCCTGATCCGGATCCTCACCGAGCCGAAGAACGCGCTGGTCCGCCAGTACAAGCGGCTGTTCGACCTTGACGGCGTCGAGCTGGAGTTCAGCGATGACGCGCTCGACGCGATCGCCGACCAGGCGATCCTGCGCGGCACCGGCGCTCGAGGCCTGCGGGCGATCCTCGAAGAGGTGCTGCTTTCGGTCATGTACGACGTGCCCAGCCGCAAGGACGTCGCGAAGGTCGTCATCAACGGCGAAGTCGTGCTCAAGAACGTCAATCCGACGCTCGTGCCGCGCGACGCTCAGCCAGCAAAGCGGGAGCGGCGCGAGAAATCCGCGTGACGCCCGGCCGGGCGCCGGGTCGGATTCGCTACATCCCCGCCCTCGACGGAATTCGCGGGCTGCTGCTGCCCGGTGTGATCCTGGTTCACTACACGCTCTTCTTGGGCAACCGCGCTGGGCTTCCCGGCTGGATGCGTCACGTCGGGCTGTTCAGCCTCAACATCCAGATGTTCTTCGTGCTCTCGGGTGCGCTGATCACCAGCTTGCTCGTCGCCGAGCACCAGCGCACCGGCACTGCGTCACTCAAGCAGTTCTACCTGCGTCGTTCGCGTCGCCTCGGTCCGGCGCTGGTCACGGTCCTGCCACTGATGTTCGTCGCCGAAATGGCGTGGACCGGCACTCGCGCGTCCTCACCGCTCGGTTCGCACCCATGGCTCGCGTTGGCGGCAGTGGCCATCTTCGTCGGCAACTGGGTGCTCTTCCGGATCACCGCCGGCATCGGATGGCTCGGCCCGGCCTGGACCCTCGGGATCGAGGAGCAGTTCTACCTGAGCTGGCCGGTTCTGCTGACGCTCGGGCTCAAGCGTCGGGTATCGCGCGCGGCGATACACGCGGCGTTCAGCGCGGCGGCGTTGCTGAGCATCGCCTTCGCGACCGTTCTCTATCACCGGTATGGCGCGGCGCGCACCTACTACGCGACGCCGACCCAACTCCCGAGCATCATCGTCGGCTGTGCGCTCGGCTACGAGCTCACCGCCAACCCGGCCGGCCGGGTCGCACGCCTGTTGCGGCGCCGCGCGGTGGGGGTCGCCGGCTTCGTGGGAACGGCGCTCGCATCGGTCGCGCTAGCCGACCACGACCGCTACATCTACCGCGGCGGCTACCTCATATACGCGCTTATCGCGTGCCTGCTCGTCGGTCACTGCTTCGTGGTTGCCGGCGAGGAGACGATCGTCACCCGGGTGCTGGCATGGCGGCCGTTCAAGGTGATGGGACAGATCTCCTACGAGGCATACCTGATCCACGTCATCGTGATCATCGCGGTGGCACGGGCGCTGCCGAGCCTCCACGTCTACCCGATGATCGTGCTCGACACCGCCATCGTCGGCGCGTTGTCGCTGTCCTTCTACTACCTGGTCGAGCAACCCATCCGGCGCGACGGCTGGCGGGCGTTCTTCGCGGGTGCCCGGCGCCCGGTTCCGGCGATCCGCGGTGCCTTCGCGCGGCAGCCGTTTGCCGTCACCGGCGGTCTGGTAACCGCGGCGGCCGCGGTGGTTGCGGTTGCGGTCGTTGCCATGACCGACCTCGGCCCGGGTCCGCAATCGCGGACCGGGCAGACGGTGGCGGTGCAGGCCGGGATCAATCCCGCGGTACCTGTGGCCTCGGCGCGACCTGGGGTCAGCGTCGGCAAGCCCGACTCGGCGAGCGTCCCGGTCGTCGCGGCCTCCGCTGCGGGCAGCCGTCCGGCATCGCCGCCGGCTACTGGCATCTTGCTCAACGATCCGGTCATCACGCGGGTCAACCCCGCTGCGGGCCCGCTGGCCGGGGGTACCACAGTGACGCTGATCGGGCGGCAACTCGACCGGGTCGACCACGTTCGGTTCGGTGGGGCTTCGGCTCAGACCTTCACGATCGTCTCCCCGACCGAGATCTGGGCGGTCGCGCCAGCAACGAAGCACGCCGGACGGGTGCCGATCACCGTCCAGACCGCCGGCAGCGCGGCATCCGCGGCGTGTATCGGGGCTTGTGTCGCCCGCTTCGCCTACCTCGGCGTGCCGACCATCACCGGTCTCAACCCGCCGATCGGGCAGCTGACCGGTGGAACATCGGTCACGATCCGTGGTTCCAACTTCGTACCCGGCCTCGAGGTCTACTTCGGATCGCTTCGGCTCGACGCCGTGGACTACGTCAACAGCACCACGCTGCGCGTCACAGCGCCATCTGTGCAGCTGCTCCAGATCGATGACGCCCTGGCGAGGCTGAAGTCGATCCCGATCCGGGTGATCGTGAAGACGCCCGGAGGGGTCAGCCGGGCTGACCCGTTCAGCCGCTTCACCTACCTGTAGTCCCATGCCGGGATCTTCATCGCTAGGGCACCGCCGCCCTCGTCGCTTACAGTCGTTAGCCGTTATGTACGTCCGCAACCGACAGACGAGGTGGCTGTGAGCAACGTCGCGACGGCGACCCCGGCCGCCCGGCTGCGCTACATCCCTGCCCTCGATGGAATGCGCGGCCTGAGCCTGCCCGGCACGATCCTCACCCACTACGCGCTGTTTCTCGAGTTCAACGCCAGTGCTCCGCACTGGCTGACGAAGGTCGGTCCGCTCACCCTGAACATCCAGATGTTCTTCGTGCTGTCGGGCGCGCTGATCACCAGCCTGCTCGTGGCCGAGGACCAGCGGACCGGAGCGGTGTCACTGAAGAAGTTCTACCTGCGCAGGTCGCGTCGTCTGGGTCCTGCGCTGCTCGCGACGCTCCTCGGGATCGGCGTGATCGAGATCTTCTGGCAGGGCAGCCAAGCCGACTCCCCGCTGGGCAGCCACCCGCTGCTCGCGCTCGGCGCCGTCATGGTGTTCTTCGGCAACTGGGTGCTGTTCGCGATCAGTGGCGGTATCGGCTGGCTCGGGCCGGCGTGGACGCTCGGGATCGAGGAGCAGTTCTATCTGACCTGGCCGATCCTCTTGCGTGGGGCGCTCCGTCGCAACATGCGCCGAGTGAGCGTGCTCGCCAGTCTCGCCGTCGTCCTCGGCGCGACCCTCGTCATCGCAGGCTTGCTCCAGCACTACTTCGGAGTCTGGCGCGCCTTCTACGCGACGCCGGTTCAGCTGCCCAGCATCCTGTTCGGCTGCGCGCTCGGGTACGAGCTGACCACCAACCCCAATGGCCGCTTGGCGCGAACCGTCCGGTCGCCGCTCGTCGCGTTCACCGGCTTCGCGGGAATGGTCGCGGTCTCGATCTTCCTGGTGCATCACCCGGCCCCGCTCTACATCGGGGGATACGCCGCCTACGCGTCATTCGCGTGCCTGCTGATCGGGCACTGCTTCGTCCGCGCGGCTGAGCCCACCGCGGTGACGAAGGTGCTCAGCTGGAAGCCGTTCGTGGTGATCGGACAGGTGTCCTACGAGGCCTACCTGATCCACGTGATCGTGATCATCGCGGTGGCACGCGCGTTCCCGACCGTGCACGTGTACCCGATGATGATCATCGATTCGCTGGTCGTGGCGCTCATCTCCGCGGTGTTCTACTACTCGGTCGAACAACCGATCCGCAAGCGTGGTTGGAAGGCCGCTTTCGCTCGCAGCAAGACACCGCGGCCCGAGACTCCGCGGCCGAGGTTCGGTGCCGTTCTGGCTCGGCCCGCGGCACGCACCGCCGTCGCCGGCGGGCTCGCCGGCGTGCTGGCACTCGCAGGGGTCGGCGTCGTCGCCGCTCGGACTGCAAGCCCGCAACGCGTCGGGGTCGTCTCCGCGGCGGCCGGCGAGGACAAGCCCTTCGGCAGCGACCCGGCTGCTGATGCGCTCGGCTCGGCGGGGCAACGCGCGAAGCCGGATTCCGGGGTGGCCGCCGGAACCGGGCGCGGTGGCTCCGCCCCGTCGACGGGTAGGTCCACCGGCACGGTGGCCGGAGCCGCAGCGGCCGACCGCTGTGGCGGACCGAGCGGATGTGCTGCGGTCGGGGGTGATCGGTCGACCCGCCGTCTGGCGCCGCCGACGATCACCGCCCTCACCCCGCCCACCGGAGCGGTGCTGGGCGGCGCCACCCTCACGATTCACGGCACGCACTTCACCCGCAACACCAAGGTCTTCTTCAACTCGCTGCGGCTCACGCACGTGGTCCGCGTCAGCAGTACCGCGCTTCAGGTGGTCACGCCGGCAGCGCAGCAGGTGGCGGTCGGCACCGCACTGGCTCAGTTGCACGGCCTCTCGGTCGCGGTGCGGGTGGTGACGGCCGGCGGGTCGAGCGCACTGGGCATCACGAACCGCTTCACGTACCTGTAACGGCCGACGCGTGACTGCGCCACCGCCCGCGCTGGCGGCGACTGCGTCATCGCACCGGCTGCGCTATGTTCCGGCGCTTGACGGGATGCGCGGACTGAGCTTGCCGGGCACGATCCTGACCCACTACGCCTTGTTCCTGCAGTTCCGGCCGAGCGCTCCGAGCTGGCTTCGCCACACCGGCCCACTCGCGCTGAACATCCAGATGTTCTTCGTGCTGTCAGGGGCCTTGATCACGAGCTTGCTCGTCGCGGAACACCAACGCAGTGGCGGTGTGTCGCTGAAGAGCTTCTATCTGCGCCGCTCGAGGCGACTTGGCCCGGCGCTCGTCGCGGTGCTGCCTGTGATGGCGGTGGCCGAGGTCTTGTGGACGGGTGCCGGCGCCGTCTCCCCGCTGGGATCGCATCCCTGGTTGGCTCTTGGAGCCGTCGCGGTGTTCTTCGGCAACTGGGTGCTGTTCGCGATCAGTGGCGGTATCGGCTGGCTCGGGCCGGCGTGGACGCTCGGGATCGAGGAGCAGTTCTACCTGAGCTGGCCGATCGGCTTGCGCGCGTTGCTCAACCGGCGTGCCGGTCGAGGCGCGGTCTTGCTCGTACTTGCCGTCGCAGTGGTGGTAGGCCTGGCCATCTCGACGATCCTGTACGCGCACCAGCGGCCATCGCGGGTGTTCTACGCGACCCCGACCCAGCTGCCGAGCATCTTGCTCGGATGCGCTCTCGGCTACGAGCTCACCGCGAACGCCGAGGGGATGCTGCGCCGGCTGCTCCGGTCACGGCTGGTTGCGGTGTGTGGCCTGGCCGGCATGGTGGTGGCCTCGATCAAGATGGTCGGCCACACCGGCTTCATGTATCGGGGCGGCTACGTGTTGTACGGCGGGTTCGCCTGCCTGTTGATCGGACACTGCCTCGCGGTTGCGGAGACCGGAACGTTCGTCAGCAGGGTGCTGGGATGGAAGCCGTTCGTGGTGGTAGGACAGATCTCCTACGAGGCCTATCTCGTGCACACGATCGTGATCCTCGCCGTCGCTGAGATCTTCCCCGACATGCGGGTCTACCCGATGATGGCGCTCGACACCGTGCTCATCGCGGTGAGCTCGGCGGCGTTCTACTACCTCGTTGAGCAGCCGATCCGCCGTCGCGGCTGGCGTGAGGCGTTCAAGTCGCGGCCGGAGCCCACGCTTACAGGCTGACCTCGACGGTCAGCTCAGTGGCGTCCGCTTCGTCGAAGATCAGCGTCGCGATGCGACCGGCTGCGGCGAGATCGTCGCTCGCCTGCCGCAGCCGTTCGAGGTCCGCGTCCGAGCCGCGCACGGTCGCTTGGGGGACGTCGGTGCGCATCGACACCTGAGCGTTCGACTTGGCACCCCTCACCTGCGACAGGGCAACCCCGACGATCGCGAGCAGCCCGCTGTCCGCATCACCGGTGACGGCGACCTCGTCGCGAGTCGGCCAGGTGCTGCGGTGGACCGAGCCTTCCTGCCACCACGACCACACTTCTTCGGTGACGAACGGCAAGAACGGAGCGAACAACCGCAGCAGCACGGACAGCGTTGTGCCGAGCGCCGCCTTCGCCGACTCGGCTACGGCGTCGCCGCGACTTCCGTAGGCGCGCTCCTTCACGAGCTCGATGTAGTCGTCGCAGAAGGTCCAGAAGAAGTCCTCGGTGGCTTCGAGTGCGCGGGTGTAGTCATAGTCGTCGAACGCTGCCGTGGCCTGGTCGATCACCGTGGCCAGCTGGGCGAGCAGCGCGCGGTCCAACGCCTCGGTGACGGCCGCGAGGTCAGGAGCCGCGCCGAGGCCGAGGGCGAACTTCGACGCGTTGAGCACCTTCATGGCGAGGCGGCGGCCGACCTTCATCTGCGCCTCGTCGAAGGGAGTGTCCGTCCCTGGCCGGGTGCTCGCGGCACGCCAGCGCACGGCATCGGCGCCGTACGTCTCCAGGATCTCCGTCGGCACGATGACGTTGCCCTTGGACTTGCTCATCTTCTTGCGGTCCGGATCGACGACGAAGCCGGAGATCGCGGCATGCTTCCAGGGCACGACGCCGTGCTCCAAGTGGCTGCGGACCACCGTCGAGAACAACCAGGTGCGGATGATGTCGTGCGCCTGCGGTCGCAAGTCCATCGGGAAGACGCGGCCGAACAGGTCGTCGTCGCTGCCCCAGCCGCCCGCGATCTGCGGCGTCAAGGACGACGTCGCCCACGTGTCCATCACATCGGGGTCGCCCATGAACCCGCCAGGCGCACCGCGCTGGGACTCCTGGTAGCCGGGTGGGGAGTCGGTGGACGGGTCCACGGGCAGCGAGGCGTCGTCGGCATGGATCGGCGCGGAGTAGTCAGGCGTCCCGTCGGCACCGAGCCGGTACCAAACCGGAATCGGGACTCCGAAGAACCGCTGCCGGCTGATCAGCCAATCGCCGGTCAGACCGGCCACCCAGTTCTCGTATCGGCTCTGCATGTACGCCGGGTGCCAGATGAGCTCCCGGCCGCGCTCCTGGAGCGCTTCGCGCAACTCGGCGTCGCGCCCACCATTGCGGATGTACCACTGCCGGGACGTCACGATCTCGAGTGGCTTGTCGCCCTTCTCGAAGAACTTGACCGGGTGGGTGATCGGCCGCGGTTCGCCCTCGAGCGCGCCGGACTCGCGCAGCATCGTCACGACCTCCTGCTGCGCGGAGAACACCGTCTTCCCGGCGATCCGGGCATATGCGTCCGGGTCGACGCCATCGGGCGGTGACACGACGAGCCGGCCGTCCACGCCCACGATGGCCCGAGTTGGCAGCGCCAGGTCGCGCCACCACACCACGTCGGTGAGGTCGCCGAAGGTGCAGATCATCGCGATGCCGGACCCCTTGTCCGGCGCCGCGAGCGGGTGTGCGTGGACCGGTACCTCCACACCGAACAGCGGGGTGCGCACGGTCGTACCGAACAGCGGCTTGTAGCGCTCGTCGTCGGGATGCGCCACCAGCGCCACGCACGCCGCGAGCAGCTCGGGCCGGGTGGTCTCGATGTGGATCGGCTCGTTCGTTGCGACGGAGGTGAAGGCGACCCGGTGGTAGGCACCCGGTCGCTCGCGGTCCTCGAGCTCGGCTTGGGCAACCGCGGTGCGGAACGTCACGTCCCAAAGCGTCGGGGCCTCGGCCTGGTAGGCCTCGCCCCGCTCGACGTTGCGGAGAAAGGCGCGTTGCGCCGCAGCCCGCGAGCGCGGCTCGATCGTCGTGTAGGCGGATTCCCAGTCGACGGACAGGCCGAGGCGACGCCAGAGACCTTCGAAGGCCTTCTCGTCCTCGCCGGTGAGACGCACGCAGAGCTCGATGAAGTTGCGGCGCGAGATCGGTCGCTGCTCCTTCGCCGAGCCGCCTTCACCGGGCGGGACGAAGTCGGCCTGATACGGCAGCGAGGGGTCGCACCGGACGCCGTAGTAGTTCTGGACGCGACGCTCGGTCGGTAGCCCGTTGTCGTCGAACCCCATCGGGTAGAAGACCTCACGACCTTGCATCCGCTGGTAACGGGCGATCAGGTCGGTGTGCGTGTAGGAGAAGACATGGCCGACGTGAAGCGATCCGCTCACGGTGGGTGGTGGCGTGTCGATCGAGTAGACCTCGGCTCGTGGCTTCGTGCGGTCGAAGCGGTAGACGCCCGACGCCTCCCAGGCGTTCGCCCATCGCGCCTCGAGTCCGTCGAGGGTCGGCTTCTCCGGCACGGTCACAGCGCGCCAGTCTAGGAAGCCGCTCCTAGTCTGGGCACGTGAGTTCCGATGCCGAGGCCGCGTCGCGCTCTGCGCGCCAGGATGCAGAGCTCCTCGCCCGCGTGGACAAGGCGCTCGAGGACCGCTACCCGACCCGGATGGTTCCGGATCTCGACCGGATAGTCGATCTGCTCGCGCTGCTCGGGGATCCGCAGCTCGCCTACCCCTCGATCCACATCACGGGCACCAACGGCAAGACGTCGACCGTCCGGATGATCGACCAGCTCATGCGCGAGCTCGGGATGCGCACCGGACGTCACACCTCACCCCATCTCGAGCACGTGACGGAGCGGATCTGCATCGACGGGGAACCGCTTTCTGCCGAGCGCTTCGCCGAGCTGTACGACGAGGTCGCGCCGTACGCCGAGCTCGTCGACGGCCGGCACACGGAACGGGTCACCTTCTTCGAGCTGCTGACCGCGATGAGCTTCGCCGCGTTCGCGGACGCACCCGTCGACGTGGCGGTCGTCGAGGTCGGCCTCGGCGGCCGGTGGGACGCGACGAACGTCCTCAACGCCCCGGTCGCGGTGGTGACCCCGATCAGCCTCGACCACGTGGGGATCCTCGGATCGACGATCGAGGAGATCGCGAGTGAGAAGGCCGGGCTGATTCATCCCGGCGCGACTGTCGTCTCGGCGCCCCAACCGGAGTCGGCCGGCCTGGTCCTCGCGCAGCGGATCGCCCAGGTGGACGCCCGCATCGTTCGGGAAGGCCTCGACTTCGGTGTGCGGTCGCGCACCGTGGCGGTCGGCGGCCAGATGCTCGAGCTGCAAGGACTCGGCGGCACCTACGAAGAGGTATTCCTTCCGCTCTACGGCGAGCACCAGGCGAGCAATGCGGCGTGCGCGCTTGCCGCGGTGGAGGCGTTCCTCGGTGCGCAGGGTCGGGGGTCGCTGGACGTGGACGCGGTACGGGCGGCGTTCGCGGACGTCCGCTCGCCCGGCCGGCTCGAGGTGGTACGACGCAGCCCGACCGTGCTGATCGACGGCGCGCACAACCCGGCGGGGGCGGCGGCGCTTGCGGCGGCCCTCGAGGATGCGTTCGGGTTCGACCGGATGGTCGCCGTGGTCGCGATGCTCGACGACAAGGATGCGGAGGGGCTGCTCGCGGAGCTCGAGCCGGTCATCAGCGAGGTCGTCGTCACGACGAACAGCTCGCCGCGTTCGCTGCCCGCGGCGGCGCTCGCCGAGATCGCCGTCGAGGTCTTCGGCGAGGACCGCGTCCAGTTGGTCGAACGCCTCGACGACGCGATCGAGGCCGCCGTCTCCGCGGCCGAGGCCGAAGGCGTCCTCGGCGGGTCGGGGGTCCTCGTCACCGGCTCGATCGTCACCGTCGGCGAGGCACGGCACCTGCTCCGGTCGACCAGGTGAGCGACTCCGCCGCGCCGCGCGGCCTGTACGCGATCGGAACCGCCGGACTGGCGCTCGAGGCGCTCGTCGTGCTGCTCGCCGTACCGGCGGTTGCCAGCTCGCAACGCGGCCACGTGTCGGCAGCCGACATCGGCTACCTGGTGCTGCTCGTCCTCCTGCTCATCGTTGCCGCCGCGGTGCTGCGGCGACGTGGCGGCAAGCTGGTCTCGAGCGTCGTCCAGGTGCTGGTGATCGCGGCTGGAGCCGTCAGCTGGCCGATGTACGTCGTCGGCGCGGCGTTCGCCGGGATCTGGGTCTACTGGCTTCGCCTCTGGCGCCGCTAGGGCAGGGTCCGAGGCGGTTGCCCGCGTCGGGCTAGCCTCTGCGCGTGGCTGAACGCACCCTTGTCCTTGTCAAGCCCGACGCCGTCCGCCGCGGCCTGGTCGGGGAGATCGTCGGGCGGCTGGAGCGAAAGGGCCTGACGATCCTCGCCCTCGAGCTGCGGACTCTGGACCGCGACACCGCCAGCCAGCACTACGCCGAGCACGACGGCAAGCCGTTCTTCGGCGAGCTGGTC
The DNA here is from genome assembly GCA_035548055.1 of Mycobacteriales bacterium. Lineage (GTDB taxonomy): Bacteria > Actinomycetota > Actinomycetes > JAFAQI01 > JAFAQI01 > DASZTV01. The sequence goes on from DASZTL010000022.1 coordinate 20,828, forward strand.
GACTTCATCACCGGCGGGCCCTTGGTCGCGATCTGCGCAGAGGGTCACCGGGCGGTCGAGGCGGTGCGCGCCCTGATGGGGGTGACCGACCCGGTCGCCTCCGCGCCCGGCTCGATCCGGGGCGACTACGCCCTGGAGATCGGGCAGAACCTCGTGCACGGCTCGGACTCCACCGAGTCGGCGGCCAGAGAGGTGAAGCTGTTTTTCCCGGACCTCTAGTCTGAATCCGGATCGACGGTAGAGTTTGTCCCGGCCCCACGAGTGCCGGATTCGTTGCCAGTGCTCGTTTTCCCCGTATTGGAAGGCTTGACGCCGTATGGCGAACAACAGCAGCGGGTTCCTCGGCCGTGACATGGCCGTCGACCTCGGCACGGCCAACACGCTCGTCTACGTGCGGGGTCGGGGGATCGTGCTCAACGAGCCGAGCGTGGTGGCGATCAACACCAACACGGCCGGGATCCTCGCTGTCGGCACCGAAGCGAAGCGGATGATCGGCCGTACGCCGGGCAACATCGTCGCGATCCGGCCCCTGAAGGATGGCGTCATCGCCGACTTCGAGACGACTGAGCGGATGCTCCGCTACTTCATCCAGAAGGTGCACAAGCGTCGCCGTACCGCCCGTCCTCGCCTCGTCGTGTGCGTGCCCAGTGGCATCACCGGCGTCGAGCAGCGTGCCGTGAAGGACGCCGGCTACCAGGCGGGCGCCCGCAAGGTCTTCATCATCGAGGAGCCGATGGCTGCCGCGATCGGCGCCGGGCTCCCGGTCCACGAGCCGACCGGCAACATGGTCGTCGACATCGGCGGTGGCACCACCGAGGTCGCGGTGATCTCCCTCGGCGGGATAGTGACCAGCCAGTCGATCCGCACCGGCGGCGACGAGCTCGACGCGTCGATCATTGCCTACGTCAAGAAGGAATACAGCCTGATGCTCGGTGAGCGCACGGCTGAAGAGATCAAGATGGCGATCGGGTCGGCGTTCCCTGCCCCCGACGAGCCGCACGCCGAGATCCGCGGTCGTGACCTGGTCACCGGTCTGCCGAAGACGATCGTCGTGAGCGCGGATGAGATCCGCAAGGCGGTCGAGGAGCCGGTCAACGCGATCGTCGACGCGGTGAAGACCACGCTCGACAAGACGCCACCGGAGCTTTCCGGCGACATCATGGATCGCGGCATCGTGCTCACCGGTGGGGGGGCACTGCTGACCGGGCTCGACGAGCGGCTTCGCCACGAGACCGGGATGCCGATCCACGTGACCGACAACCCGCTGGACTCGGTCGCGATGGGCGCCGGCAAGTGCGTCGAGGAGTTCGAGGCGCTCCAGCAGGTCCTGATCAGCGAGCCGCGCCGATAGTCAGCGGTATCTAGTTGCGTTGATCTTGACGAAGGTGTCGTCTCGTACGGCGTGTCGCGCCACTTTCGTCAAGATCAACGCAGCGGCGCGGACCTAGCCGCTCGAAGGACCAACCGTCGCTCTGGTTGCTGCGTCTTTGTCTGTTGATCTCTGTCGATAGCGTCTGACCACCATGAGGACTGAGTTGTGAGGAATGCGCGCCGGGCGCGGCTGATCCTCACGCTGTTGCTGCTCAGCGCCTTCACGCTGATCACGCTCGACTACCGCTCGGGTGCGCTCGGTGGCGTCCGCAAGGTCGCCTCGACCGTCTTCGGGCCGATCCAGGACGGCATCGACAAGGTCGTGCACCCGATCGGCTCCTGGTTCTCCTCACTGGGCCACCTCGGCAGCTACAAGCACGAGAACCAGGACCTGCACCGCAGGGTCGCCGAGCTGCAAACCCAGCTTCGGATGACCGAGGTGGAGCGCCAGGAGTACCTGCAGACGCAGAAGCTCCTGCATCTCGCGGGCCTCGCGCAGTTCACCACCGTCGCCGCGCGGGTCACGGCGTACGGCGGCGCCTTCGGCTTCGAGTCGACGATCTCGATCAACCGCGGCACCAAGAACGGCATCCGCAAGAACGAGACGGTGATCTCCGGTGCCGGCCTGGTCGGGCGGGTCGTCGGGCCGGTGGGTCCGACCACCGCGACGGTGCAGCTGGCCAACGACTCTGCCTTCACGGCCGGCTGCCGGATGTCGACGGCACGGCTCGCGGTGGGGGCGGTCAGTGGCAATGGGCGCGGCAAGCCCATGGGCCTCACCCTGCTCGACAACACCGTGCGCCTCGAGGTTGGCCAGATGCTCGTGACCTTCCCGTCCGGACCGGGAGGCCCGTTCGTCCCTGAGGTGCCGATCGGGAAGGTCACCCGTGTCACCCCGGCGAACGGACAGATCGCCCAGACCGCCGCAGTCGCGCCGTTCGTCGACTTCGGCTCCCTCGACATCGTCGCGGTGGTCACCGACGCGCCCGAGTCGATCAAGCACGACAGCCTGTTGCCCAGCTCGCCCACGCCGGCGCCGACCGTGACGGTCACGGTGACCGCGAGCCCGGGATCGACGAGCGGGGGCGGCACGCCCAGCTCGACGCCCACCACCTCGGCGACCTCGTCGGCGACTTCGACGAGTCGTAAGACGCCGTGATCGCCCAGCGGATCGCGCTGCGGCTCGCGGTGGTGATCACCGTCGTGCTGGCGCAGACGACGGTGATCAACCGGATGCACCTGCCGCTCGGCGGCCCGGATCTGCTGCTCGTCGTCGTCGTCGCCTTCGCCCTCGTCGGCGGATCACAGCGCGGGGCGGTGTTCGGCTTCTTCGCGGGGCTGACGGCTGACGTGATGCCACCGACCTATCACTTCGCGGGTGAGCTGGCGTTCGCCTACACCGTCGTCGGCTACCTCGCCGGGATGCTCGACGCAGGGGAGGAGAGCTCCATCGCGACCACCATCAGCGTCGTCGCCGGGGGCTCGGTCGCCGTCGTCCTGCTGTTCGCGGCGCTCGGCGACCTGCTCGGGAACGCCAACATCTCCGGCGGCGCGACGCTGCATGCGCTCGCAGGGACTGTTGTCTACGATGTGGTCCTGGCGCCGTTCGTGGTCCCGCTCGTCTCCGCCGCGGCTCGTCGGCTCGAGCCGGTGGGACCGCGATAGCGCTGTTCGTTCGTCGTCCAACCGCCCCAACCGCTCGTCACCCCTTGTCCGCACGGATCGCCTGACCGGAAGCAACGTCTCGTGCCTGACCGTTCACGTCTGCGGCTCGTCGTCCTCGGAGTGCTGGTCGTCTCCCTCGTCGCCACCTTGCTCGGCCGGCTCTGGTACCTCCAGGTGCTCAACGCGCCGCAGCTTCGTGAGGCGGCGCAGAACCAGCAGATCCACGACATCGTCACGCCGGCGCCCCGCGGCGAGATCCTCGACGACACGGGCAAGCCGTTCGTCGACAACAAGCCGTCGTTGGTCGTGTCCGTCAACCGGACGGCGCTCGACCGGCTCGGCGAGGACACGAAGACGGCCGTCCTGCATCGGCTCGCCCGGCAGCTCGGCAAGCCCTACCCGCTGCTCGACCACGAGACCACGCCCTGTGCCTACACGAAGGTTCCCACGAGTCATGGCACCAAGGTTGTCGCGGCTCCCGTCGGTGCGCCCTGGTACGCCGGCCCGTTCCTGCCGTGCAACAACGGCCTCGCTTACCAGCCGGTCATCGTCAGTGAGCTGAAGCCGACCCTCGCCGCGGCGAAGAAGGCGCTGCAGATCAAGGAGCGGCCGGAGGACTACCCGGGTGTCACCGTCGACCTCACCGCGGTGCGCCACTACCCGCGGCCCGAGGGCGCCTTCGCCAGCTCGATGCTCGGCTACATCCAGTTGATCGGTCCGAAACAGCTCGCGGCCCTGCCCGCGGACGAGCGCGACGTCTTCCAGAACGCCCAGGTCGGGGTGACCGGGCTGGAGGCGCAGTACGAGAACTACCTGCGGGGAACTCCTGGGGTCAAGCAGGTCAGCGTCGACCACCTGGGTGCGGTGACGGGCACCGTCAAGGACACCGCGCCGGTCGCGGGCGACAACATCGTCACGAACATCGACGCCGGCACCCAGGCCGCGCTCGAAGGCCAGCTCAAGGACGCGATCACCGCCGCGCGCCACTCGGGTTTCACCGGCGACTACGCGGCAGGTGTCGTGCTCAACGCACGAACCGGCGGGGTCGTCGCGATGGCCAGCGAGCCAACGTACCCGCCGAACACCTTCGTGCCGAGTGTCAAAGCGCGCACCTACAAGCAGCTCGGCGATGCGCTGGGATCGCCGTTGGTGGACAAGGCCTTCGGCAGCGCCAGCCCGCCGGGATCGACCTTCAAGCTGGTCTCGTCGGCCGGGCTGATGCACGACGGCACGCTGGCTCCGGGGGGGTACTCCGACTGCCCCACCAACTACCGCGACCGGCAGAACTTCGAAGGCGAGAACGGGCTCGGGGTGATCCCGCTTCGTACCGCGATCATCGTGTCGTGCGACACGTTCTTCTTCGCACTCGCCGACCAGGACTGGAAGCGCGACCAGGCACTGATCAACCAGCACAAGCCGCCGCGCGAGGGCGTGCAGAACATGACGCGAGCATTCGGCATCGCCGCCCCGGGCGGCCCGGGCATCGACCTGCCCGCTGCCGAGGTCGCACCTGGTCACATCGCGGACCGGAAGAACACGAAGCTCAACTGGGAAGCCCACAAGAAGGACTACTGCGCCGGCGCGGCGCGGCGCCCGAAGGGCAGCTACATCCAGCAGATCGACGCCTTCAACTGCAAGTACGGCTACCAGTTCTTTCCCGGTGACCAGATGAACGAGGACATCGGGCAGGGCACGGTCACGGTGTCTCCGCTCGAGCTCGCCGTCGCCTATGCCGCCATCGCCAACGGGGGCACGGTGTTCAAGCCGCGCATCGCGAAGGCGATCGTGAGCGCGACCGGCAAGGTGGTCAAGCGGATCAAGGCGCCGGTGCGTGGACATCTCCCGCTGACGAAGTACGAGATCGGCTACCTGCGCGACGCGCTGTACGGCGTGACGACGTCGCGCAACCCGCTCGGAACCGCGGTGAGCACGTTCGCCGGCTTCCCGATGAGCCGCGTGCTCGTCGGCGGCAAGACCGGTACCGCCGAGCTCTCGAACACCGACGAGAACGGTTGCTGGTTCGCCTCGATAGGTGGGCCGGCCGGCGACAAGCCGCAGTTCGTGACCGTGATCGAGGTCAACAAGGCAGACCAGGGTGCGGTCAGCGCGGCGCCGTACGTGCGCAACATGTGGGACAAGCTCTACGGCTTCCGCGGCAACAAGGCGCTGTTCCCGAACGGCGTGCCGCCGAAGAAGCTGCCGAAGGTCCGGATCGTCGAGGCCGGGCCGCCGCGCCACCACGGCGGGCACCACGCGGGTGGCGCGAACCCGGACGCCACGTCGACGCAGAAGGCGAAGCCGACCGTTGCCGCGTCGTCGTCCTCGCCATCGGCCTTGGGTCCGCCGCCCATCCTGCCGGCGCGTATCGAGCGTCGCGCGGCGGTGCCGTGACCGACTGGTCGGAGTCGACCCGGTCGGCCCCCATCTCGCTGCGTCGCGAGACCCTGCGCGAACGGGCGATGGATCGTGACTCGTTCCTTCGTCAGCTGGACTGGGTGCTGGTCGCGGCCGTCGTGGTGCTCTGCGTCCTCGGCTGCGCGTTGGTCTGGGCGGCAGCCAAGCCGCAAGGCCTCGGCTCGACGTACCTGAAGAAGGACATCCTCAACATCGCGATCGGCTCGAGCCTCGCGGTACTGGCGGCGCTCGTCGACTACCGGACGCTGCGCGCCTACACGCCGGTCCTGTATGCCGCGTCGCTGTTCGGCCTGCTCGTCGTACTGACGCCGCTGGGCAGCACGATCAACGGTGCCCACTCGTGGATCACGCTTCCGGCGGGATTCGAAGTGCAGCCCTCGGAGTTCGCGAAGATCGCCGTGGTCCTCGGCATCGCCATGCTGCTCGCCGAGAAGCGCGAGGGTCGATCCGACCCCACGCGCAACGACATCCTGCTGTGCTTCGCACTGTCGGCGGCCCCCGTGCTGCTGATCCTCGCCCAGCCCGACGTCGGCTCCGTGATGGTGTTCGTGATCACGATCTTCGGGATGCTGGCGCTGTCCGGCATCCCCGGTCGGTGGGTCGGCGGGATGCTCGGGCTCGCAGTGGTGGGCGCGTTCTTCGTCGTGCACGCACACCTGCTGCATCAGTACCAGCTCGCCCGCTTCCAGGCGCTGACGCACAACACGTCGGTGGCCGCGCAGACGTTCAAGTTCAACCAGCAGCAGGCGGGCATCGCGATCGGGAACGGCGGCTGGTTCGGGCAAGGCCTGGGCAGCGGCACGCAGACCAACGGGCAGTTCGTGCCGGAGCAGCAGACCGACTTCATCTTCTCGGTGGCGGGGGAGGAGCTCGGGCTGCTCGGCGCCGCGCTGGTGGTCGTCCTGTCCGGCGTGGTCCTGTGGCGGGCGCTTCGGATCGCGCGCTACGCCCAGGACCAGTTCGGGATGCTGGTCGCGGTCGGGATCGTGTGCTGGTTCGCCTTCCAGACGTTCGAGAACATCGGCATGAACCTCGGGATCATGCCGATCACGGGCCTGCCGCTGCCGTTCGTCTCGTACGGCGGAACGTCGATGTTCGCCTCGATGATCGCGATCGGTCTGCTGCAGAACGTGAAAGTCCGCTCGAATCGGTGAGCCGACCTACCCTGGACGAATGACCGGGGTCAGCGTGTTCGATCGACTGGAACCCCTGCTGCCCTCGGTGCGCAAGCCCGTCCAGTACGTGGGTGGCGAGCTTCACGCGGTCACCAAGGACTGGGACGGCGCCGCCGTTCGGTGGGCACTCATGTATCCGGACGCCTACGAAGTCGGCCTGCCCAACCAGGGTGTGCAGATCCTCTACGAGCTGCTGAACGAGCGTGACGACGTGCTCGCCGAGCGTACGTACTCGGTGTGGCCCGACCTCGAAGCGCTGATGCGCGAGCACGGGATCCCGCAGTTCACCGTCGACGGCCACCGGCCGGTCGGTGACTTCGATCTCTTCGGAATCTCGTTCTCCACCGAGCTCGGCTACACCAACCTCCTGACGGCACTCGACCTCGCGGGCATCCCGGTCGCTGCAAGCGAGCGCACCGACGAGCACCCGGTCGTCATCGCCGGCGGGCACGCCGCGTTCAACCCGGAACCGATCGCGGACTTCATCGACGCAGCAGTTCTGGGTGATGGCGAGCAGGCGGTGCTCGCCATCACCGATCTGGTCCGTGCCTGGAAGGCCGAAGGCTCGCCGGACGGGCGCGACGGGTTGCTGCTTCGGTTGGCGACAAGCGGCGTTGTGTACGTCCCGGCGTTCTACGACGTCACCTACCTGCCTGACGGCCGGATCCAGCGAGTCGCACCGAACCGTCCTGGTGTGCCGTGGCGGGTCGCGAAGCAGACCGTCATGGATCTCGACGAGTGGCCGTACCCGAAGCAACCGTTGGTGCCGCTCGCGGAGACGGTCCATGAGCGCTACAGCGTCGAGATCTTCCGCGGCTGCACGCGCGGCTGTCGCTTCTGCCAGGCCGGAATGATCACGCGTCCGGTGCGTGAGAGGTCCATCACGACCATCGGCGAGATGGTGCAGCGCGGCGTTGCCGCGACCGGCTTCGAAGAGGTCGGGTTGCTCTCGCTGTCGAGTGCCGACCACAGTGAGATCGCCTCCGTCGCCAAGGGTCTTGCCGACGTGTACGAAGGCACCAACGTCTCGCTCTCCCTGCCGTCAACTCGCGTGGACGCGTTCAACGTCACGCTCGCCAACGAGCTGTCGCGCAACGGGCGCCGTACCGGACTGACGTTCGCACCCGAAGGTGGCAGCGAGCGGATGCGCAAGGTGATCAACAAGATGGTCACCGAGGACGACCTCATCCGCACCGTCGCCACTGCCTACGGCAACGGCTGGCGGCAGGTGAAGCTGTACTTCATGTGCGGTCTGCCGACTGAGACCGACGAGGACGTCACGGCGATCGCCGGCGTGGCGAGCCGCGTGATCGAGACCGGGCGGCAGGCATCCGGGCGTCGGGACATTCGGTGCACGGTGTCGATCGGTGGCTTCGTCCCCAAGCCCCACACGCCCTTCCAGTGGGCCGCTCAACTCGACCACGAGACCGTGGACCGGCGCCTCGCGGCGCTGAAAGCAGCGGTCGTCAAGGACAAGAACTTCGGAAAGGCGATCGGGCTGCGCTATCACGACGGCCGGCCGTCGATCATCGAAGGAATGCTGTCGCGCGGTGACCGTCGAGTCGGCGCAGCCATTCGTCGGGCCTGGGAGGATGGCGCCCGTTTCGACGGCTGGAGCGAGCACTTCTCCTTCGAGCGCTGGGTCGCTGCCTGCGGGGCAGCCTTCGCGGACTCGCCGGTGTCGCTCGACTGGTATACGACGCGCGAGCGCGAGCTGTCCGAGGTGCTGCCGTGGGACCACCTCGACTCCGGGCTCGACAAGGACTGGCTGTGGGGCGACTGGCAGGACGCGATCGGCGAGACCGAGGTCGAGGACTGTCGCTGGAGTCCCTGCTACGACTGCGGCGTCTGCCCGTCGATGGGCACCGAGACCCAGGTCGGTCCGACCGGCCGCGCGCTACTCCCGCTCTCGCCGGTCTGATCGCCGTGTCGCGTCAGCCCGAGGGGCCGCCACCACCGCCCGTCGTACAGCGACTGCGGGTCCACTACACGAAGCGCGGCCGGCTGCGCTTCATCAGTCACCGCGACTTCGCGCGGGCGTTCGAGCGCGCGCTGCATCGCTCCGGGGTGCCCATCGCGTTCAGCGCCGGGTTCTCGCCGCACCCGAAGGTCTCCTACGCCGGCGCCGCGCCGACCGGCGCGGCGTCCGAAGCGGAGTACCTCGAGATCGGGCTCGCCGAGCGGAGCGATCCCGAGTCGGTCCGCGAGGCGCTCGACGCTGCGCTGCCCGCGGGACTCGACGTCGTGCGGGTCGTCGCCGCAGAGCCTGACGGGCCGGCGCTCGCCGACCGGATCGAGGCGTCGACCTGGCGGATCCGGCTGCCGGGCGTTGCGCCGGAGACCGGCGAGGCAGCGCTCGCTTCGTTCCTCGCGCTCGACGAGCTCAAGGTCGAGCGTGCGACCAAGCAGGGGCCGCGAGAGGTGGATGCTCGGGCGGCGATCGTGGCCGGCTGGCCGGGGGATCCGAGGTCCGAGGCGGATTCGCTCCCGTGTGCGACACTGGAAGTGGTTGTTCGGCACTTGACACCCGCTGTTCGACCCGACGACGTTGTGACAGCGCTGCGACGCGCAGCCGGACTGTCGACGCCCGCCGCTCCCGTAGCGACGAGGCTGGCGCAGGGCCTGCTAGACGCGGCACCGCCACAGGCCGCGATGCAGTTGGTGGACCCGCTCGGATAGCGGATCGATCACATACGTTGCGATCTAGGCGCCGTCGCCACCGACTTTTTTGACCTCGCCCCGCGCGGGGTGCCAGGGCCAGTCGCCCGAGGCGCTCCCGGGAGCGGACAGGAGTTCACGTGCTCGATGACGAGCGCAGCACCGACACCCCCAACGAATCGAACGAGCCGGCCGGGGACGCGACGCCGCCCCCGCGCCGTCGCGCTGCTCGCCGACCGGCCGGCCCGCCGAGCCCGGTTGCGGACTCGCCGGCGCCCCCCGCGGGGGAGGTAGCGGCCGAACCTGCGGCCGAGAAGCCCGCACCAGCGAAGCGAACCCGAAAGAAGGCGGTCGCCGCCGAGCCTGCCGCGGAGTCCGCCACCGGCGACCCGACTGGCGAGACCACCCCCGCGAAACGGACCCGAAAGGCCCCCGCGACGGCCGCCGTCGTCTTCCAGCCGCCACCGGCAGAGCTTGCGCCCCCGCGCCGGCAGAAGGCCACCGTCGAGGCTGCACCGGACCCGATCGCCGACGAGGCGCCCGCTGACACCGACGCCGGCCCGGACGGTGACGGCGACGGCGAAGGCGGCGCGTCACGCTCGTCCAGCCGACGTCGGCGTGGTCGCCGCGGCCGGGGAGGCCGTGGCACCGGCAGCGGTCCAGGCGGCGAGGACTCGACCGACCTCGGCGACGGCGAGGAGATGGCGGCGGAGCCCGCCGCGGAGGACGACGACACCGAGGACGACGGCACCGGCACTGGCACGCGGCGGCGCCGCCGGCGGCGGCGCAGTGGGACCGGCGAGGCGTCGGAAGACGGCAACTCGGCCGACGACCCGCCGAACACCGTCGTGCACGTCCGGCCACCTCGGTCGAGCACCAGCGAGGACAACGTCCGCGGCGTCAAGGGCTCCACGCGCATCGAGGCGAAGCGCCAGCGTCGCCGTGACGGGCGCGAGACCCAGCGGCGCCGGCCATCGATCATCACCGAGGCCGAGTTCCTGGCCCGTCGCGAGGCGGTCGATCGCGTGATGGTCGTGAAGCAGGGCGAGGATCGCACCCAGATCGCCGTGCTCGAGGACGGCGTGCTCGTCGAGCACTACGTGACCCGCAAGCACTCCGCGTCGATGGTGGGCAACGTCTACCTCGGCAAGGTGCAGAACGTCTTGCCGAGCATGGAAGCGGCATTCGTCGACATCGGACGCGGCCGTAACGCCGTGCTGTACGCAGGCGAGGTCAACTACGACGCCAGCGCTCTCGAAGGTGGCGCGCCGCGCATCGAGCAGGCACTCAAGAGTGGCCAGTCCGTCCTCGTGCAGGTGACGAAGGATCCGATCGGACACAAGGGCGCTCGGCTCACCAGTCAGGTCAGCATGCCTGGCCGCTTCATGGTCTACGTGCCGGACGGCAAGCTGTCGGGCATCAGTCGCAAGCTGCCGGACACCGAGCGGACCCGGTTGAAGTCGATCCTCAAGCGCCTCACGCCGGAGGACGCAGGCGTCATCATCCGCACGGCCGCCGAAGGTGCCTCCGAGGAGGCGCTCGAGCGCGATCTCAACCGGTTGAAGGCGCAGTGGGAGGACGTCGACAAGAAGTCGCAGACGGCGTCCGCACCCAGCCTGATCTACTCCGAGCCCGATCTCGTCATTCGCGTCGTGCGCGACATCTTCAACGAGGACTTCAACGGCCTCGTTGTCCAGGGCGCCGACGAATGGGACACGATCGACAACTACGTGCGCTGGGTTGCGCCGGACCTCGCCGAGCGGACACGTCGCTGGACCGAGGACGAGGACGTCTTCTCGGCGTACCGGATCGATGAGCAGCTCGCGAAGGCGCTGGACCGCAAGGTCTGGCTGCCGAGTGGCGGCTACCTCGTGATCGACCGCACCGAGGCCATGGTCGTCGTCGACGTCAACACCGGAAAGTTCACCGGCAAGGGCGGCAACCTCGAAGAGACCGTCACCAAGAACAACCTCGAGGCCGCCGAGGAGATCGTCCGACAGCTCCGACTGCGCGATCTCGGCGGCATCATCGTCATCGACTTCATCGACATGGTGCTCGAGAGCAACCGCGATCTCGTGCTGCGCCGGCTGGTCGAGTGCCTCGGTCGGGACCGGACCCGCCACCAGGTGGCGGAGGTCACCTCGCTGGGACTGGTCCAGATGACCCGCAAGCGGGTCGGTGAAGGGCTGCTCGAGTCCTTCAGCGATACCTGCAAGGAGTGCGGCGGAAGCGGCGTCGTGCTCACCCATGACCCGGTCGCCCAGAAGCGCCCGCCGAAGCCGGCCAGGCCCCAGAAGCCGCAGAAGTCGCAGAAGGCAGAGTCGCCCAAGGCTGAGGCGACCGAGGCGGAAACGGTGTCCGCCGAGGTGGCCGAGGCGGGCGTGGAGCCGGTCGAGGTTTGATCCTGCAGGTCCTTCGTCCGTAGACTTGCCGGTCGGCGTGCGAGCGACACGCCTCTTACCAAATCCCGAGGAGACTCACGGTGTACGCGATCGTCCGTAGCGGCGGCCACCAGCACAAGGTTGCCGTTGGCGACACGCTCACGGTGGACCGGATCGCCAGCGCACCCGGTGAGTCCGTAACGCTCCCCGCCGTATTGCTCGTCGATGACTCCGGGGCTGTGACCACTGACGCTGCAGCGCTCGCGAAGGCGTCCGTCACCGCCGAGGTCGTCGAGGCCATCAAGGGCCCGAAGATCACGATCCACCTGTTCAAGAACAAGTCCGGCTACCACCGCCGTCAGGGCCACCGCGCCAAGCTGACGACGTTGAAGGTCACCGGCATCGAGACCGGAAAGTAGGGCTGAGGAGATGGCACACAAGAAGGGTGCGTCTTCCAGCCGCAACGGCCGGGACTCCAACGCACAGCGGCTCGGTGTGAAGCGCTTCGGCGGCCAGTTGGTCAATGCCGGCGAGATCCTCGTCCGCCAGCGCGGTACGCATTTCCATCCCGGTGACAACGTCGGCCGCGGTGGCGACGACACGTTGTTCGCGCTCGCGGCGGGTGCCGTCGAGTTCGGCCACAAGCGCGGCCGCCGCGTCGTGAGCGTCACCACCGCCGCCGAGTAGTTCCGGCAGGCGGCCGGAGTGGCCGCGACCTTTGTCGACCGGGCCGTGCTTCACGCGGCCGGCGGCAACGGCGGCAACGGCTGCGCCTCGATTCATCGCGAGAAGTTCAAACCGCTCGGTGGACCCGACGGCGGTGACGGCGGTCGTGGCGGCGACGTGGTCCTCGTGGTCGACCCGAGCGTGACCACGCTGCTCGACGTACATCGCCATCCGCACCAGCGCGCAACGAGTGGCAAGCCCGGTCAGGGCTCGCATCGCTCGGGCGCCGAAGGCGGGGACCTGTTCGTCGCCGTGCCGGACGGCACGGTCGTGCGCGATGAGAAGACCGGCGAGTTCCTCGCCGACCTGGTCGGGGTGGGCACCCGCTTCGTCGTCGCCAAGGGCGGCCGCGGTGGGCTGGGGAATGCCGCACTCGCGTCGTCGCGACGGAAGGCGCCGGGGTTCGCGCTGCTCGGCGAGCCCGGGGAGACGGTCGACGCGCTGCTCGAGCTCAAGACGGTTGCCGACGTCGCGCTGATCGGCTTCCCGAACGCGGGCAAGTCGTCGCTGATCGCGGCGATGTCGGCGGCGAAGCCGAAGATCGCCGACTACCCGTTCACGACACTCGTGCCCAACCTGGGCGTGGTGGAGGCCGGCGAGGTGACATTCACCGTCGCCGACGTACCCGGCCTTGTGCCGGGCGCGAGCACCGGTCGTGGCCTGGGCCTGGAGTTCCTGCGTCACGTCGAGCGCTGCTCGGTGCTGGTGCATGTCATCGACTGCGCGACGATCGAGCCGGGCCGCGACCCGCTGTCGGATCTCGAGACGATCGAGGCCGAGCTCGAGGCGTATGACGAGCTGGTTGCCGGTGGGCTGTCGGGGCGGCCGAGGCTCATCGCGCTGAACAAGATCGACGTGCCGGACGCGCAAGAGCTCGCGGACATGGTGCGCGCGGAGGTCGGCGAGCGACTGAACGTGCCGGTGTTCGAGATCTCGGCGGCGAGCCGGCTCGGCCTGCGCGAGCTCGGCTTCGCGATGGCCGAACGCGTCGCACAGTGGCGAGCAAGTCTTCCGGCGGCGGAGGCGACGCGGATCGTGCTGCGGCCCGCCGGCGTACGCGACGAAGGATTCGGCGTCGAGGCGGTCGGCGAGCAGTCCTACGTCGTGACCGGCGAGCGGCCGCGACGGTGGGTCAACCAGACTGACTTCAACAACGACGAGGCGGTCGGCTACCTCGCCGACCGGCTGGCCCGGCTCGGCGTCGAGGAGGCGCTGGCGGGCCTTGGCGCGAAGGCCGGCGCCGAGGTGACGATCGGCGAGGTCACCTTCGACTGGGTGCCGTCGCTGGCGTTCACCGAGTCCGCGCCGCATGGCCTTCGCGGAACCGACGAGCGACTCGAGGACCGCCATCGGCCGCGGGCCGACGACCGCAAGGCGTCCCGGAAGGCGCGCCGGTCGGCGTACGACACTGATGCCGAGGGCCTGCCGGTCGATCCGTTCGCGGCCGACACGCTCGATGATGAAGCCGATCTCGACGAGTGGGGAGGCGAGGAGTGAGCCGCGACATCGTCGCCTCCGCCAAGCGCCTCGTCGTCAAGGTGGGCTCCTCGTCGCTCGCGACCTCGGCCGGCGGGCTCGACGCCTCGCGCGTCGATCGCATCGCGGAGGCGATCGCCGGCCGGGTTGCCGCGGGAGCGCAGGTGGTGCTGGTCTCCTCCGGTGCGATCGCCGCCGGTTTGCGCCCACTCGGCCTGGCGAAACGGCCGAGGGACCTTGCGACGCAGCAGGCGGCGGCGAGCGTCGGCCAAGGGATGCTCGTCGCGCGCTACAGCGAGGCGTTCGGCCGTCACGAGCTGACGGTCGGACAGGTTCTGCTGACCGCTGACGATGTCGTACGGCGCGCGCACTATCGCAACGCGGCGCGCACCTTCGAGCGGTTGCTGGGCCTGGGCGTCGTCCCGGTCGTGAACGAGAACGACACCGTTGCCACGGAGGAGATCCGGTTCGGCGACAACGACCGGCTCGCCGCTCTGGTCACCCACCTCGTCAGCGCCGACGCCCTCGTGCTGCTCTCCGATGTCGACGGCGTCTACGACGCCGATCCCGGCCACGGTCCGGCGACCCGCATCCCTGACGTGCGAGGCGATGAGGACCTTGCGCACGTCAAGCTCGGCGCGACCGGGAAGGCGGGCGTGGGTCTAGGCGGGATGGCGACGAAGGTTGCCGCTGCGCGCATCGCCGCCGGCGCGGGTGTGCCGACCTTGCTCGCCCACGCGGACGCGGTCGCATCGGCGCTGTCCGGGGCCGACGTCGGTACCTGCTTTCATCCGACCGGCAAGCGGGCGCCGGCCCGTCTCCTCTGGCTCGCGCACGCGACGACAGCGCGCGGCAGCGTGCGCCTCGACGACGGCGCGGTGAAGGCGGTGGTCGACCGGCGCAGCTCGTTGCTGCCGGCCGGGATCACCGGCGTCGAGGGCGAGTTCTCCGCGGGGGACCCGGTCGACCTCGTCGACGGCGGCGGGCGGGTGATTGCCCGCGGGCTGGTGGCTTATGACGCCGGCGAGCTGCCTGCGTTGCTCGGCCGGTCGACGAAGGACCTCGCCGCGGAGCTCGGCACGACGTACGCCCGCGAAGTCATCCACCGGGACGACCTGGCCCTCCTCTAGCCCCTCCCCGCGAACCCCCGGTGATCTTGACGTTATGCGCCCATCAGCGCGACTGATGGGCGCATAACGTCAAGATCACGGGGAGATGTGGGGCCTACGATTTGCGGATGGCTTCTGCTGACGAGGTTCTGGGTGCGGCACGGAAGGCCCGCGAGGCTGCCGCGGCGCTGGCACCGACGCCCCGCGCGGTGAAGGACGCCGCGCTGCTCGCGATGGCCGACGCGCTCGAGGCCGCCAGCTCCGACGTGCTCGACGCCAACGCCGCCGACGTGGCGCGCGACCCGGACAACCCGCTGGTCGACCGGCTCCGGCTGGACGTTGGCCGGATTGCTGCGATGGCCGACGGGCTCCGTCAGGTCGCGAAGCTGCCGGATCCGGTCGGCGAAGTCGTGCGCGGGTCGACGCTGCCCAACGGGCTGACCCTGCGTCAGGTTCGGGTGCCGATGGGCGTCATCGGGATCATCTACGAAGCCCGACCGAACGTGACCGTCGACGCGGCGGGTCTTTGCCTCAAGAGCGGGAACGCAGTGCTGCTGCGCGGTTCGTCGAGTGCGCGTGACAGCAATGCCGCGCTCGTGAAGATCCTTGCCGAGTCCGCCGCGAAGGCCGGCTTGCCGGACGGCTGCGTGCAGCTCGTCCCGGGCCATGACCACGAGTCCGCGAAGCACCTGATGCGCGCGCGCGGCCTGGTCGACGTACTCATCCCTCGTGGCGGCGCCGGGCTGATCCGCAGCGTCGTCGAGGAGTCGACGGTGCCCGTCATCGAAACCGGGGTCGGCAATTGTCATGTCTACATCGACGCCGACGCCGACATCGATATGGGCGTGGAGATCATCCTCAACGCCAAGACGCAGCGGCCGAGCGTCTGCAACGCCGCGGAGACGATGCTCGTGCACTCCGCGATTGCGCCGGACTTCCTGCCGCGAGCCCTCAAGGCTCTGCAGGACTCCGGCGTGACGATCCACGGCGACGCCGCCGCCTCGTCGTACGTCGCTGGGGTGGTTCCGGTCACCGACGAGGATTGGGCGGCGGAGTACCTCTCCCTCGATCTGGCGGTAGGGGTCGTCGACTCGCTGCAGGATGCGGTGGCGCACATTCGTCGCTGGGGCAGCGGCCACACCGAGGCGATCGTGACGAGGTCGCTCGAGGCCTCGCAGCAGTTCGTTGCCGGCCTCGACTCGGCGGCGGTGATGATCAACGCCTCGACCCGGTTCACCGACGGCGAGCAGTTCGGGTTTGGTGCGGAGATCGGGATCTCCAACCAGAAGCTGCACGCTCGTGGTCCGATGGCGCTGTCCGAGCTGACCAGCACCACATGGGTGGTGACGGGTACCGGTCAGATCCGCACCTAGCCCGCCTGGCAAAGTGCATTGCTCGGTAACAACCGGCGCAACGCGCCACGCTCGGCGATAGCCCGAGCGAAGTGGCAGTGCTTGGCAATAGAATCGCGTTCTAACTTTTCGCTGGGAGCCCGGATGCCGTTCTTCACCTCGCCCGACGATGTCCGTGCCCGGCTGGCCACCACCGGCTATCTCGCCGACGACGCCATCGCCACGACTGTGTTCCTGGCCGACGCGCTCGGCAAGCCGCTGCTGGTCGAGGGCCCTGCCGGTACCGGCAAGACCGAGCTCGCCAAGGCGGTTGCGACCGCGGCGGGCGCCGATGTCGTGCGGCTGCAGTGCTACGAGGGCCTCGACGAGGCGCGCGCGCTGTATGAGTGGAACTACCGCAAGCAGCTGCTGCGGATCCAGGCCGCGGGCGACCAGGCGTGGGAGGAGACCCACGACGACATCTTCAGCGACGAGTTCCTGCTCTCGCGGCCGCTGCTCACCGCGATCCGGCGCGAGGAGCCGACCGTGCTCCTCGTCGACGAGACCGACAAGGCCGACGTCGAGGTCGAGGGCCTGCTGCTCGAGGTGCTGAGCGACTTCCAGGTGACCGTCCCGGAGCTCGGCACGATCGAGGCTGTCCGCAAGCCGTTCGTCGTCCTCACCTCGAACGCCACCCGAGAGCTCTCCGAGGCGCTCAAGCGCCGGTGCCTGTTCCTCCATGTCGACTACCCCGACGCGGAGCGGGAGAAGCAGATCGTGCTGACCCGGGTGCCCGAGGTGGTCGAAGGTCTCGCCGAGCAGCTGGTCCGCACGATCCGCACGTTGCGCGCACTCGAGCTCAAGAAGGCGCCGAGCATCGCGGAGAGCATTGACTGGGCGCGAACCCTCGTGGCGCTCGGGCTCGACACGCTCGACGAGGACACCGTCTCCAAGACGCTCGGTGTCGTGCTCAAGCACGCGACCGATCAAGCCCGCGCCGTCAAGGAGCTGGGACTCAACTAGTGAGCGAACCGGCGGACGCGAGCGTCACAGGCACCGGTCTGCTCGACCGGCACGTCTCGTTCGTCGGCGCGCTCCGGGCGGTCGGCCTGCCGGTCTCGATGGCCGAGTCGCTGGATGCCGGCCAGGCCGTCAACACGATCGACCTCCTCGATCGCGAGCAGCTGCGTGCGGCCTACGCGGCCTGCGTGGTCAAGCGGGCGGCGCACCGAGCGGCGTTCGATCGCCTGTTCGATCTGTGGTGGCCCCCGGCCATCGGCGACGGGCACCAGTACGACGGCGACGGCGACGGCGAGGCGGACGAGCTCGAAGAGATCGATCCCGCCGATCTCGACGCGCTGCGCAACGCATTGCGCGACCAGCTTCGAGACGTGCTGCTCTCGGGTGACGACGAAGCCCTGCGCCGGCTCGCCCGCGAGGCCGTCAACGGGCTCGGTCGCGCCGACGGCCAGCCGGGCCGCCAGTCGTGGTTCACCTACCGCGTGCTGCGCGCGCTGAACCCCGAGACGCTCATGGCCTCCTTGCTCGAGGCGGTGCTACAGGGGCAGGACCGCGGCGGCCTCGCCGAGCGGGTGGCGCGACAGATGCTGACCGAGCGGATCAAGCAGTTCGAAGAGATGGTCGAGTCCGAGGTACGCCGGCGGCTCGCCGAGGACCGCGGCGCGGAGGCGATCGCCAAGACGGCGGTGAAGCCACTGGTCGAGCAGGTCGAGTTCCTGCGCGCCTCGCGCGATGATCTCGCGCAGCTCCGCCGGCAAGTGCACCCGATCGCGCGGCGGCTCGCGACCCGTCTCACCGCGAAACGACGGCTCGGCCGGCGCGGCCGCCTCGACGTACGCCGTACCGTCCGGGCCTCGCTTTCGAGCGGTGGCGTCCCGCTCACGACGATCTTCAAGCCACACAAGCCTCACAAGCCGGAGCTCGTCGTGTTGTGCGATGTCAGTGGCTCAGTCGCGGCCTTCGCGCACTTCACGATCCTGCTGGCGTTTGCTCTCCGCGAGCAGTTCGCGAAGGTGCGCATCTTCGCGTTCGTCGACACCGCCGACGAGGTCACCGACATGTTCGATCGGGGCGGCGACGTCGTCGACGCCCTGGCGCGCATGTCCAGCGAGGCCGACGTCGTCTGGTACGACGGGCACAGCGACTACGGGCACTCCTTCGAGGTGTTCGCGCAGAAGTGGCCGGACGCGGTGACGCCGAAGACATCGCTGCTCGTCCTGGGTGACGCTCGCACCAACTACCGGGCGCCGGCGCTCCCCGCACTGCGCAGCATGGTGCGCCAGGCGCGCCACGCCTTCTGGCTCAACCCGGAGCCGCGGCAGTACTGGGCGTCCGGGGACTCGGCGGCGGCGACATATGCGGAGGTCATGCCGATGATCGAATGCCGCAATGTTGCGCAACTGCAAGAATTCGTGGAAGGTTTACTGCCCGTATAGCCGGAGATGAAACCACCCGTTTGCGCCGCGGGTCGTCAGCCCCCGGTGAGGAATGCGTCACCGCGTGGCGGGTATGATCGTTACTGGTTTGTGCGGTACAAATAGTCTCTGTTCAGAACGCCTATCTAGACTTGGGGTCGGTCACACATGCGTATGACGGCGAAGCGGGCGCGCCTTACGGTGCTCCTCGCAACAGCGGGCACAGTAGTGCCCCTAGCGCTGGGCGGTTCAGCGGCGGCCAGCTCACTGACGGTCACCAACGATCCAAACCCGCCGGTCAACGGGACGATCCAGGGTTTCTCCAACGGTGACTTTGCCTACGTGGACGCGCTGAACGTGGGCTCACTCAGCCTCGCTCAGCTCAGTCTCGCGCAGAGTGCCGCTGGTGTGTCCAACCACACCATGCAGACTGTGAATACTCTCGGCGAGAAGCTGCTCACCTCGAAGAGCCCGGCCGGCCACAATGCCTATGGTCGAGCGGCTGGCGTGAGCCTCAACCTCGGCCAGGGTTCGAACAGCGTGCCGCAGCTCCAGCTGGTCCAGGCGGAATCGGTCTCCCCGCCGCCGAACCAGGTGAAGACGGCTCGCATCCTCAACCTTCCGCTGGCGCCGGTCGCGAAGGTCGACGTTCAGCCGGACATCGCCACCGCGAACACCCCGAGCAACGGCAACTTCTGTGTCCTCGGCCCCAACACGCCGATCTCGGCAGGCCAGGCCACCATCGCCAACGCAGAGGTGCTCCCGGTCACCAGCACGCAGGCTGTGCTCGCGGTGAACGGGACGGTCCAGAACAACTCCCTCGAGGAGCTCGTCCCGAACAACTCCGGCGGCTTCGGCCTCAGCTCGGCCACGCTGCTGCACACGGCCGGGATCCAGCTGTTCAAGGGCATCCCGGGCGCCGAGATCGACATCAAGGTCATCAACCCGCTGGTTCTTCAGGCGTTTGCCGGTGGTGACAACTCGTCCTTCGTGACCTACGGCAGCGGCGACAAGCAGAAGGATGTCCTGTCGATCACGGCCGGCGGCCAGACCGCGACGCTGACTGCTGAGCAGCTGCTCGGCACCAACGGCCTCACGATCGACGTGGCCGGTCTGCTGCGCGTCCAGATCGGTGGCAAGCCCACCATCAGCGTGCAGAACGACAAGGTCTCGGCCACGGCCGACCTGATCAGCATCCAGGTCATCAGCCTGAACAACACGACGGCGTCCAACGTCGGCGGCCCGCTCGGCCCGCTGCTGAACCCGATCCTCACCCCGGTGCTGAGCGCGCTGGACGGGGTCGCCAAGCAGCTCGACAACGTCCTGACCGGCCTCGGCATCAAGGTGGGTGCGGACGTTCGGGTCGGCCACTTCGAGGCCAACTCGCAGGTTCCGTCGGGCGGAATCCAGTGCCGCATCCCGGTGAGCAAGACCCCGAGCAGCCAGACGGTTGCCGCCGGTCACCCGTTCACCGTGACGCTGAGCGCCGACAACCCGTACAACTGCACGCTCACCAACGTGAAGTTCGAGGACAAGATCGAGTCGGAGACCGGCAACGTGAAGTGGTCGGTTGGCGACACCACGCCGAACGCGGACTCGAGCTCCACGAACAGTGACGTGACCTGGAGCGGCCTACCGGACATCAAGCCGGGTGGTCACCAGGATGTGCAGATCACGGTCAACGTGCCGGCGGACTCCCCGAGCGGGCGTCTCGCGGACACCGCCGTCGTGACGGGTACCTGCGCCACCGGCAACGGTCCCGGGACGGCGAACGTCCACCTCAACGGCACGGTCACCCTCCACGGCCCGGCGGTCACCAGCAACCTGCACACCCACGTGCAGCTGCCGAACACCGGTTCCTCGCCGTGGCTGCCGATTGGTGGCGGCGTCCTCGCCCTCACCGGCCTGTCGCTCGTCGCCCTCCGGCGCCGCTCGATCGGCTAGTAGCAGGCTGTTGATTTAGCCAAGACCCACAAAAACGGTGGGGGCGGACCGGTTTCGGTCCGCCCCCACCGTCGTTTGCGCCGGTAACCTCCGTAAGCGTGAGCGGCACCTCGACCCCGCCGCGTCGCATCGGTGTCATGGGCGGCACCTTCGACCCGGTGCACCATGGGCACCTCGTCGCCGCTAGCGAGGTCGCGAGCCGGTTCGGGCTCGACGAGGTGATCTTCGTCCCGACCGGTCAGCCGTGGCAGAAGACCCAGGCGCCGGTCAGCCCGGCGGAGGACCGCTACCTGATGACGGTGATCGCCACCGCCTCGAACCCGCGATTCTCGGTCAGCCGCGTCGACATCGACCGGCCGGGCCCGACGTACACGATCGACACGTTGCACGACCTCCGCGATCGGTACGGCGAGAACAGCGAGCTGTTCTTCATCACCGGCGCCGACGCGCTGGAGGCGATCCTTGGCTGGCACCGGTCCGATGAGCTGTTCGGGATGGCCCACTTCGTCGGGGTGACCCGGCCCGGCCACGACCTCTCCGACGCCGGGTTCCCTGACGGCGCGGTAACGCTGGTCGAGGTCCCGGCGCTCGCCATCAGCTCGACCGACTGCCGCGCCCGGGTCGCCGCCGGTGCGCCGGTCTGGTACCTCGTCCCGGACGGCGTGGTGCAGTACATCTCCAAGCGATCCCTGTACGCCGGAGCCGCGCGATGACCGGAAAGCGACGCGCCGACAAGCCTGGCAAAGAAGCGCCCGACCTGCTCGGCGTGCGCCGTCCGCCGACCCTGCTGCAGCCGACGCAGCCGGAGGTGGTGATCCAGCCCCAGCTGACCCGACGCGAGGAGCGCCGGCTGCGCAAGCGCCAGCAGCGGCGCAAGCTCGGGTTCGCGGGCGGGATCGGGGTTGGCGCGCTCGCCATCGCAGGCATCGTCACCCTCGTCCTCGGTGTGCAGCACGTGGTGACCCACGACAGCAAGGCAAAGCGGACCCAGACGACGATCCTGCTGCAGCTGCGGGCGGACAGCGGCATTGCGGACGGCTCGGTGCTGCTCGCCGCGGACCCGTCGACCGAGCAGGGACTGGAGCTGTTGATCCCCGGCCGGCTGATCACCGATGTCTGCGGCTACGGCACGCAGAACTTCGGCTCCGTCCTCGCGCTGCCCAACGGCGCTGCGGACTCTCGTAACGCGCTGTCCGCGGTGCTCGGTGGAGTGACGATCGACGGCTCGTGGGTGATCAGTGAGCCAACGTTGGCCACGTTGATCAACCAGGTCGGCGGCGTCAACGTCGATGTCGACACCGATGTCATCGAGACCGTCCCGGGTGGGGAGCGTCGCATCGTGGTCGCTGCCGGGGCCGGCCAGCATCTCGACGGCGAGCAGGCGCTGGAGTACGCGACGTACCACCCGTCACGGGAAGGCGCGGCCGGTGTGCTTGCCCGCCTACAGGCGGTGCTCGACGCGACGATCCAGGCGCTGCCGAAGACGAGCAACGAGGTGGCCGCGCTGCTTCGCGCGCTTCCGAAGGGCGCGCAGTCCTCGATCGGAGCGACGAAGCTCGCGACGATGCTGACCCAGATCGCGAAGTACGACCAGACGCAGGCCGGGGTCTTCCCGACGGACCTACCGGTGGTGACCCTCGATGCCGGTGGGGCGCTCGCGTCGTACCGTCCGGACACCTCGCCGAGCGGGATCAAGCAGCTCGTCACCGGACACCTGGCGAACTCGCTACCGGAGGACGCCAACAACCAGCACGCGACCGTCTATCTCCTGAACGGCACCGGACGTCCTGGGCAGGTCCCGAAGGCATGCCCGCTGCTGGCAGCGAAGGGCTTTACGTATGTTGGAAGCGGAAATGCGCCCACCTTCTCCAACGCCCGATCCGAGGTAGAGATCTTCCACGACAGCGACGCCGACCAGGGCCGCACTCTCGCGAAGGCCCTCGGGCTGCCCGCCACGGCGGTACGGCGCAGCGTCTACAACCAGAGCGTCGCGAAGTTCATCGTGATTCTGGGATCGGACTTCAAGGGATGAGTGCGAGCGCGCATAGCGTGGAGCTGGCCGAAGCGGCCGTCAGCGCCGCGGCCGACAAGCTGGCAACCGATCTGGCGATCATCGATGTCAGCGAGCAGCTCGTGATCACCGACTGCTTCGTACTGGCATCCGCGCCCAACGAGCGCCAGGTGCGTGCCGTGGTCGACGGGATCGAGGAGCGGCTGCTGGCGCTTTCGGCGAAGCCGGTACGCCGGGAGGGTCAGGAGGAAGGCCGCTGGGTTCTGCTCGACTTCCTCGACATCGTGGTGCACGTCCTGCATGCGGAAGAGCGGACCTACTACGCCCTCGAGCGCCTGTGGAAGGACTGCCCGTCGCTCCCGTTGCCGGCTGACGCGTTGCCGCCGGCGGACTCGAAGCAGTCGCCCGCGTCATGAGCCAGATGCAGCAGGTCCTCCTGCTCCGGCACGGTCGTACCGAATGGAACGCGTCCGGTCGCTTCCAGGGGCAGACCGAATCCCAGCTCGACGAGATCGGGCGGGCCCAGGCTGAGGCGGTCGCGGTCGGCATCGCACCGATGAAGCCGGACGCCATCATCACCTCGGACCTGTCGCGGGCGCAGGACACGGCCAAGCTGGTGGCCGCCGAGTGCGGCCTCGAGATCGCTGCGGTCGACCCCCGGCTGCGCGAGATCAACCTGGGTGCGTGGGAGGGCCTGACCCGTGCGGAGGCCCGGTCGCAGTTCACTGACGAGTACGCCCGATGGCAGGCGGGGGAGGACGCGCGGCGGGGCGGCGGCGAGACCTACGCCGAGGTGGGCGCACGGTGCCTGGAGTGCATCGACGATTGGGTGCAGCAGCTCGGTCCGGGGTCGCTGCTCGTCGCCGTGACGCACGGCAGTGCCGCCCGCGCGACCATCGGCACGATGGTCGGGATGCACCCGGACACCTGGTGGCGGCTGGCGCCGCTGTCGAACTGCCGGTGGTCGCTGCTGGCGAACATCGGGCGCGGCTGGCGGATCGAGGAGCACAACGCCGGCAGCCCGCCGGAGGAAGAGACCGGCGACGACGCCCGCTGACCGCGCCATTGCCACCTGAGCACCTTCTAGCGTGCTCAGCCCGCAATCGCAGGCTCGGCTAGACTCGCGGGCGCTTCATCCGGGGCTGTGGCGCAGTTGGTAGCGCACTTGCATGGCATGCAAGGGGTCAGGGGTTCGAATCCCCTCAGCTCCACTCGATCGCACTTGTCAGGGGCTGACGCGCCTATAGGGCGCTGCGGGCCTGACAAGTCTTGGGAAGCTACAGCTCGCCGAGGTAGAACGTCATGCCTTG
>DASZTL010000023.1:0-7425 GCA_035548055.1 Mycobacteriales bacterium
TGCGGCCAGGTCGCGGCGAATCCCGGGTGGAGGTTCAGATCCGCGACAGCCTGCGAGGCGACCCAGCGCATCTCGGCCGTCTCGCGGCTGCGCGCCTTCGCGGTGGCGGGTGTCGCGATGGTGGCGATGACGGTCCAGTAGGACCAGCCGCCGTGGTCGTCGTGGTGGACCCGCTCGACGATCACGCCGTCGACGGTCATCTCGACCTCCTCGGCGAGCTCGCGCAGCGCGGCCTGCTCCGGGGTCTCCCAGGACGCCCTGGCACCACCCGGCACGCCCCAGGTCCCGCCGTGGTGGGTCCACCAGGCGCGCTTCTGCAGCAGGACATGGTCGGTGCCGTCCTCGAGCACGGTGCGAAGCAGGAGCCCAGCCGCGCCGTGGCGGCCCCAGTGCTGATGGCCGGCACTGCACGTGGTCCAGCCGTCACCGTCGACCAGGGATCCCACCACGTCTCCATTGTCACGCGGCCGGGAACGACTCGCGCAGTGTGGGCGTTGTGGAGGGTGTACTGACTCGGAGAGGATGCCGCCCGTGCTGTTCACCAAGCAGAAGACGACCATGATTTCCGCCGATGACGCGCTGCCCGGCCGCGAGTCGCGGCCGTTCGCGATCACGAACCGCCATTTCGTCCTCGGCACCCCGCTCGAGCCGCCGTATCCGGGCACGGTCGAGGAGGCGTACTTCGGCATGGGCTGCTTCTGGGGTGCGGAGCGGCTGTTCTGGCAAGTCGAAGGCGTGGTCTCGACCGCCGCCGGCTACCAGGGCGGCCACACGCCGAACCCGACGTACGAAGAGGTCTGCTCGGCGCGCACCGGCCACGCCGAGATCGTCAAGGTCGTCTACGACCCGGCCAAGATCTCCTACGCCGACCTCCTGAAGGTGTTCTGGGAGTCCCACGACCCGACACAGGGGATGCGGCAGGGCAACGACGTCGGCACGCAGTACCGCTCTGCCATCTTCACGACGACAGAGACGCAGGCCGCGGAAGCCGCCAAGTCCCGCGAGTTGGTCCAGCCGTCATTCGCGGCAGCCGGGTACGGCGAGATCACGGCGGAGATCGGGCCGGCGGGCGAGTTCTACTACGCCGAGGACTACCACCAGCAGTACTTGGCGAAGAACCCCAACGGCTACTGCGGAATCAGCGGGACCGGAGTCAGCTGCCCGGTCGGACGGGGAGACGCCGGGTAGGGCGGCGGGCCTAGCTCGTCGCCCGTCGCCGCCGATAGGTCGATAGGCGGGCGCGGAGCCCCTTCGGGTTCCGACCGGCCCGGAGCTCGTCGAGGTAGGCATCGCCCTCTTGTCGGGTCATCTCACCGCTGGCAACCGCCGACTCGATGTGTCCGCCGGCGTGACGAGCTCGGATCATGCCGACCGCACGGTCGAGCTCATCGGGTCCTCGGGCGGCTCGGATGTCGGCAGCCTCGTCCTCGGTGATGCGCCCTGCTGCGAGCATCGCCTCCACCTGGCCGACGATCTTGTCGTTGTTCATCTGTGACCTCCGAGGGGAAGATACCCCCTTAGGGTATCGCGTCAACGGCTGGGGGAGGATGAACGGCAAGCGAACGGGGGGCGCAACGTGACCACTCCTGCAGACGGGCGGATCGAGCTCCGCCAGAGCACGCCGAACATCGTGGCGTTGCCGATCTTCTTCGGTGTCGTGCTGCTTGCGATCGTGATCCGGCAGTTCTTCCCCTCACCGAGTCCCGTCGTACTCGGCGTCTGCGGCGGCTTCGCGGTGCTCGACGCGCTGTTCGCGGCGTACCTGCTTCGCAACATTCGCTCGACGTTGGTCGTCACCCTCGACGACATCACCTTCCGGAAGAAGCTTCCGTCAGAGCCGCAGGTCATTCATCGTTCGGCTGGTGGGACGCTCAGCTTCCAGACGAGGGCAACCGGGCCGGTCGGGTCGAAGTACACGAGCTACGTCCTCAAGCTGCATGACGATCTGACCGGCACCGAGTTGCCGATCGATGCCTTCGGACGGCGACGGGTCGAGGCGGCCTGCGAAGCCCTCGGCTGGACGTTCTCATAGCGCGACGAACGTGTCAGAGTGACCGGGTGACGAACCAGGACCCGCGAGCGACTCACGCGGCGGCGGCGTACGACCTGCAGTGCCGGCTCGACGCCGACGTCGATGCCGCCCTCTCGGCGGAGCTCGCGGCCCTCGCCCGGCAGCGCGTGGCGATGACCTTGGGTGTCCTGCCGTGGGAGCCGCTGTCCGAGCCGAGTCCGGCGGCTGACTTCGCCGAGCAGTTCGTCGTAGACGTCACGGGTGTTGACGTCCCGTCGCTGATGACCCTCGGTGACGCGCTGGTGCCGTTCGTGAAGGCGATGTGGGTCATCGACCTCGGGCTGCGCACCGACCTTGTGCTCGGTCGATTGTTCGGTGTCCCCATACCGCCGCGGCTTCCGCACGCAGGGTCGGCGGAGCCGTTGAGCTTCGATCCGTTCCTGCGGACCGTCGCGCTGCTCGACGGCGTGGATCCCCTGACCACTGAGCTCGTGCGGCTGCGCGTCGCCCGCCACCACAACTGCCGCCTGTGCAAGTCGCTGCGCACCCGCGCCGCGATGCAGGCCGGCGGCGACGAGTCCGTCTACGACCAAATCGACCGGTTCGCCGACAGCGATCTCGACGACGCCCGGAAGACCGCGCTACGGCTCACCGAGGCGATCATCATTCGACCCGACTCGCTCGATGACAGCGTCGTACGACGTGCCCACGAGCACTTCACCGGGGCCCAGCTCGTGGAGCTCGTCCTGGACGTGATGCGCAACTCCGCCAACAAGGTCGCCGTCGCCTTCGGCGCCGACGCGCCCAACGTGAGTGAGGGCCTGCAGGCCTACGACATCGGTCCGGATGGCGACATGGTGATGGGCGAGCCGCTCAGCCTGGCAGAGTGAGGGTATGCGCATTCGTCTCGCGGCCCTGGCTGCCGCGTTGCTGGGCTTCGCCGCCGTACCGGTCGTGAGCGCCCCATCGGCCGTAGCGGCTCCGGCGACGGCGAAGGTCTATGTCATGCCGGTGACTGCCTCGGGTCACGCCGCGCCCGGCTTCCGGGTGCACGCGCAGCATCTGGGCTTCGGAATCTCCTGCGACTACAAGAACCCGTCGCCTGGCGCGGTCAGTCCGAACATCGAGGAGTGCAGTCCGTCGGCGGCGTACGCCATCGCGTGCTGGAAGGCGGCTGCGCCCGGCAAGGTGCTGTGCTTGCGCAACCCCCGTGGGCACAAGCTGGACAAGGTCAAGCGGGCGGGAAAGTTCGCCAATACGCCGATCGCCAAGCCTCGTGATCGGGCTCCGTTGCTGATCGTGCTGACCGACGGAAGTCGCTGCATGATCCGCGATGGCGGTGCGTGGGGACAGCCGAAGGGTCATCCGAACTTGTACGGCGCCTACTCGTGCGACAAGTACGGCGCGGCCTGGTTGCGGGCGAAGGGCAGCCACAGCGATCCCCACAACGGGGTCGACGAGTCGAGCCCGACGTGGCGGATTCGCGTGGGCGAGAAGAACGTCGTGTGGCGCAACATCGCCACCGCCTACTTCGTCGCGACCGCCGCCTAGTCCATGTTGCGCATGCATCCGCGCTTCGGTGCGGTGACGGCTGCTGCGCTGCTCGTCGGGGTGGCCGGATGCAGCAGTACGACCGTCAGCTTCGGGGGGCCGGCTGTCGACCACTCGTCGCGAGCCACCTCCGCGCCGCATCACGGGGATGGGCTGACTCCGAGCGTGCGGCAGGCGCTGCCGCGGATCGAGGCGTTCGTCGAGAAGGAACGGGGTTTGAGGTTCAAGCACCCCGTCAAGGTCAAGCTGCTCGCTCCGAGGGCGTTCGTGAAGCTGCTCAACAAGGGCGACAAGTCGCCGAGCCGCAAGGCGATCAACAAGCAGGAGTCGGTGTTCGCTTCGCTGGGACTGGTCTCACCGAAGGTCGACCTCTACAAGGCATTCAAGTCGACGAGTGACCAGAGCACGATCGGCTTCTACAAGTTCTCCAACAAGCGGCTCTATGTGAAAGGCAAGCGGGCGACCCCGGGCGTCCGCGCGGTGATGGCTCACGAGCTCACTCACGCGTTGACTGACCAGTGGTTCGGGCTGCGGCGACCCAAGCTGTCGAAGGACAACCAGGAGCGCCAGATGGCGTTCACCGCGCTGAGCGAAGGAGATGCCGAGCGCACCCGGCTCGCTTACGAGTCCGAGGTGCTCACCTCCTCGCAGCGAGCCGTCGCCGAGCGTCAGGAAGCCGGAGCCGGCGGAGCGCCGCCCGACGTACCGCAAGTCGTCCTCGAGCTGATCGGCTTCCCGTACTCGATCGGCCCCCGGTTCGTCGACGCGATCGTTGCCGACGGCGGCATCAAGGCGCTCAACCGCGCCTATCGACACCCACCCGTTTCGAGCGAGCAACTGCTCAACCCAGCTGCGTTTCTCGAGCACGACACCCCGAAGCACGTCGCGACGCCGCACGCGGACCGGGCGCGCCTCGAGCACGGCGACCTCGGCGTGGTCGGGTTGCTGCTCATGTTCGAGCACGGCGGGATCTCCAACAGCGAGGCGTTGGCTTCGCTACATGGTTGGGGTGGTGATCAGTTCGCCAGCTGGCAGGCAGGCAAGCGCAAGTGGTGCCTGCGCGACACGGTGGTCATGGACAGCGTCGATCAGATGTCCGGGTTCCGGACAGGGTTGAGCGACTGGATCGGCATGCGTGACGGCAGGGCGAGGATCGAGAAGTCCGCTCCCAACAGGACGACCTTCATCACTTGCAGCTAGTGGCAGTTACGGGCCGAGCCGGTAGTCGTGTGGGTGGACGGTTTCGGTCATGCCGTACGGCGAGGTCCAGGTCACTGAGTGGTCCTTGTTGATGACGTAGGTCCAGCCGGTGTGGGTCTTGGCTCGGTGCCATCGCCGGTCGACGGGGGCGTTGTTGTCGGGGTCGGTGGTGCCGCCGTCTTGGTGGGGGAGGTTGTGTTCCATGTCGCAACTGGCGGCGGGGACGCCGCTGTGGGGTCCGACGCTTCTGTGGTGCAGGGCGATGAGGTGGTCGGCGAGTGATGGCGGGACCAGGTAGGTCTTGGTGCCGTAGTGCAGCAGGTGGCCGTCGTGTTCGTCGATGAGCAGCCGGCGGATGGGGGCGCCGTCGGCGAGCAGGTCGAGCGCGGCGTCGGCGGGGACCATGCCGTAGCCGGGGATCTCGGCGGGGTGGTTGGCGAGCCCGAACATCGTGGGCGCGTCGATGACGAGCTGGATGGTGTAGGCGCGGCCGTGACGGCGTGGCGCCTCGGGGGCGGTGAGGTAGGCCTCGGCCCATTCGACGAGGGCGTCGAGCTTGCGTTCCTCCGCGGTGCCACCTTTCGCCTGTTTGGTAGCGGTGGCGTAGGCGCGTAGCGCGGTGTCGATCAGCGCGGTCTTCTCCAGCGGACCGCGCAGGTAGAGGCCGCCGGTGCCGTCTTCGTTGTCGAGGTGTTCGACGGTGATCTCGCGGCGGGCGTTGACGGCGCGTTTTACGAAGTCGGGGTCGAGGCGGGACAGCCAGCGCTTCAACGCGGCTTTGAACTTCGGGAAGTCCTGGCGGTGGCAGTACTTCAGCATCCGCGCCTGGACCTTCAGCGCGACCTCATCGGACAGGTGGGCGGTTTCCTCGGCGAGTGCGGTGGCTTGGCGTTCGGTGATCCGCCCGGCCAGCAGCGCGTCGCGGGTCGCGGAGAGCCGTCCGGCGAGGGTCCGGGCGTAGGTGACCTTGCGCTGGGCTGCGGGGAGGCTGCAGTTGGCGGCGACGGAGACGTCGTGGGCGGCCCAGTCCTCACGCGGGTCGGTCGGCTTGGGACCGGCCAACGCGGCGATGAGCTCGGCGCGCAGACCCTCGATCCGGCTGATCAGCTCACCGGTGCGCTTGAGCGCCCACGCCTTGGCGACATCGGACAGGTCGCTGACTGCGGGTTCGTTGAGCAGCCGCCAGGTGTGGGCACCCAGCGGCGCCTTGAGCGCCTCGTCGATCGGCTTGTCGGCGAACGGGATGTCACCTTCGTCGGCCCAGAACGGGATTGCCGCGTCGAGCTCGCGCCAGACCTCGTCGGGGATCGGCTCCCAGTCACCGAGATCCGGCGGGTCAGGGTCGTTCCAGCCGGGCGGGGTCAGCAACACCCCACCTCGGCAATCGAACATACGTTCGAATATAGTCGAGCCCTACGACAAGATCCTGCCATCTCTCAGGACATCGGTGACAGTTCTGC
Organism: Mycobacteriales bacterium; assembly: GCA_035548055.1. GTDB lineage: Bacteria > Actinomycetota > Actinomycetes > JAFAQI01 > JAFAQI01 > DASZTV01. The sequence goes on from DASZTL010000023.1 coordinate 6,223, forward strand.
ATCAGGACATCGGTGACAGAGCCCCGCGGCTCGGGGGTGACAGTTCGGGCCTGAGTCTCTGGCGATGGCAGCCAGTGAGCCGATCGATCCTCGTGTCCGTCTCGCGATCTCGCAGTGGCCGGATGACGCGCCGCGGGGCGCGGTCTCGACGTCTTGTGCCGAGCACGGCATCTCGCGGAAGTCGTCCTACGAGCTACGCAAGCGCGCGAAGGTCGACGGCCCGGCGGCGGTGCTCGAGCCCAAGTCCAGACGGCCGCGGTCGAGCCCGTCGAAGCTCAGCGACGACGTGAAGGCGCAGGCGGTGTGAACCGGCCCGGGCTCTCCGCGCTCTCATGTGGGGCTGACCTCGGTGCTGAGGGCAGCGTAGTGGGCTTGCTCGTACCACTAGCGCGACGACCGCCGTGATACCGAGAAACACGAGCGCGCCGGTCAGCAGCCATTGCCAATGGACTCGAAGGTAGTTGCGATACGCGTTGCGGTACCCGCGACGCGCGTACCGTCCGCTTCGCTCGTCGCTGGCGAGACGCCGACGGTTCGCCTTCGAGTCGACCATGTGGGAGGTCACATCAGGATCGAAACACGGGTCTGCTCAGTTGCAGCATCCGCCTCCGCAACATCCGCCGGCCGCCCGTGGCGCCGGCGCACTGCCGGTGACGGCGACCGCCGACCAGATCCGCACGACGTCTTGGTGACCAGCCGGGCACCGCACGAGCGTCGCGACGTCGCTCATCGCTCGTTGGACCGTGAACGTCTTGGCGCAGACGCGACACCGGTAGTCGTACGCAGCCATGCCGGTCCGGACCATGAGGCGACTGTCAGGAAGCGCGGAGGGCAGTTCGCAGCTCGCGGATGTCGGCGTGGACCACCTCGAACCCCGAGTTCATGTCCGCTCGTAACTCTGCGAGCTGGCCGTTCAGATCCGCGCGTAGCTCTGCGAACTCACCGCGCATGCTTGCGAACTGCACGTCGGTGTGGTCTCGCGCGGCGTCGATGCGGGCGCCGAGCTGGGTGATCGCGCCGTACAGCACCGCCGCGAGAGCGCCGAGGCAGGTCGCCATCAGCCCGAAGAGAGCCCACGCCACCGCGGTCATGTCGCCATGGTCGCATGACGGCGCTCCGCGGAGGAGTGCGTTGTCGTTTGCTGTGGGTACCGTCCAGGCATGGATGATCTTGCGCTGCTGAAGGGCGTGCTCGGCAAGACCG
>DASZTL010000024.1:0-54452 GCA_035548055.1 Mycobacteriales bacterium
CGAGATAACCCATCCGATGAACGTCCAGCCCAGGAAGAAGTTCAGTGCGAAGACACCTCCCTTGCTTGGGTGCTTTCGCGAGAACGCGATAAACGTCGGCACCCAATACGGGCCGACGAGTAGCAGCAGGATTAGCCCGACTGACCTTCCCCCGCTTTCCCGGACACCGAGTCTGAGGCGATGATCGCCTTGGAGAGGAGTCCTGGATGCCTGCCCCTAAACCGTTGGAGTTCCGGCAGCGCGCGATCGAGCTGGTGAACCTGGGCGAGAAGCCGGTGGCGCAGATCGCGAAGGATCTGCAGATCAGCGAGTCGTGTCTGCGGCGTTGGATGGATCAGGCCAGCGTTGAGGCCGGCCACAAACCCGGTGTGACCCGCGATGAGCGTGCTGAGCTGGTCGAGCTGCGGCGCAAGACGCGGGTGCTGGAGATGGAGAACGAGATCCTCAAGCGGGCGGCCGCGTTCTTCGCCAGGGAGAACATCCTCCCAAAATGATGTTCCCGGCAGTCGCGCAGATCAGCGCCGACGGCTTCCCCGTCCGCGTGGTCTGCCGGGTCCTGAAAGTCTCACCATCTGGCTATTACGACTGGTGCTCACGCCCGGCCAGCGCGCGTGATGTGGAGGACGCCTACCTCATCGAGCGCATCCGGGCGATCCATGCCGGCTCTCGCCAGACCTACGGCGCTCCGCGGGTGCACGCCGAGCTGCGGCTGGGACTCGGGCTGGCGATCGGCCGCAAGCGAGTCGAGCGGCTGATGCGCTGCACTGGCATTCAAGGCGTTCACCGCCGCCGTTGGCGGCGCGGCGGCAAGCCATCCCCGGCGGTGTTCGAAGACCGGGTGCAACGCCGCTTCCACGCTGACGCACCCGACCGGCTGTGGTTCACCGACATCACCCAACACCGCACCGCAGAGGGATGGGTCTACTGCGCTGTGGTGCTCGACGTGTTCTCACGACGCGTCGTGGGCTGGTCCATCGCCGACCACCTGCGCACCGAGCTCGTCGCCGACGCCCTGGACATGGCACGCCTGCAACGCAAGCCCCCACCGCGCCAGACGATCCTTCACTCCGACCGCGGCACCCAGTACACGTCGTGGCTGTTCGGCAAACGGATGCGCGACGCCGGCCTGATGGGATCGATGGGCGCCGTCGGCTCCGCCTACGACAACGCCGCCATGGAGTCATTCTTCGGCTCGATGCAGATCGAGCTCCTCGACCGGCGAACCTGGCCCACCCGAGCCGGACTAGCCGCGGCGATCTTCGAATGGATCGAAGGCTTCTACAACCCGACCCGACGCCACTCCGCAATCGGCTACCTCAGCCCCGTCGCCTTTGAAGCACTTCACACCGCGGCCCCAACCGCGGCATGATCACCCAACCGAACCCGTCCGGAATAGCGGGGGAAGGTCACGACGCCACCCAACGCGTCAAGAAGAACCTCCTGCGCGTCGACCCCCTCAACCCCAACACCTGGGACCGCGACGCCGCCGGCATCGGCCTGTCGAGGGTGCGCGCTTGACCCACCCCGGGCGGCACTCGGGGTCCGCGCCGCCTCCCCAGCACGATGAATGGAGCTGTTGTGAGCACTCTGCTCAGTGACGAACACGAGGACTTGCGGCGGACCGTCCACCGGTTCCTCGACGACAAGTCGCCCGAGCCGGAAGTCCGCCGCCTCATGGCGACGGAGTCCGGTTACGACCCGGTCGTCTGGGAGCAGATGGCTGCCCAGCTCGGCCTGCAGGCGTTGATCATTCCCGAGAGCTACGGCGGGGCAGGGTTCGGCTACTTCGAGCTCACGCTGGTCTTGGAGGAGATGGGACGCGTCCTGCTGTGCGCTCCCTACTTCTCGACGGTCGCGCTCGCCGTCAACATGCTGCTGGCGATCGGTGACGAGGAAGCCAACGCACGGTACCTGCCGGGAATCGCCACCGGCGCGACGATCGCCACGGTGGCTCTCGTGGAGAGGTCGGGCGGCTGGGCCGTTGACGACGTGGCGCTGCAAGCGTCGAAGGACGGCTCGACGTGGAAGCTCACCGGGGAGAAGCTCTACGTCCTTGATGGTGCGCTCGCCGACGTCGTACTCGTCGTGGCAAGAGCACCGCGCGGAGTGTCGGTCTTCGCGGTAGAGCGCGGAGCCGACGGCTTCACCAGCGAGTCGCTGTCGACCATGGACCTGACACGCAAGCAGGCCCGAATGGTGTTCTCGGGGACGCCGGCGAGACTCGTCGGAGCTGAAGGCGAGGGCGCAGCAGCGGTGACCACCATGCTCGACCTCGCGGCAGTCGCACTGGCTGCCGAGCAGGTCGGCGGCGCGCAACGAGTGCTGGACATGGCTGTGCAGTACGCGAAGAACCGGGTCCAGTTCGGCCGGCCGATCGGAAGCTTCCAGGCAATCAAGCACAAGTGCGCCGACATGCTCGTCGAGGTCGAGTCCGCCAGGTCGGCTGCCTACTCCGCAGCCCAGGCGGCGGCGACCCAGGACGACGAGCTACCCGTCCTGGCGAGCCTCGCCAAGGCGTACTGCTCGGACGCCTACTTCCACGGCGCAGCGGAGAACATCCAGATCCACGGTGGGATCGGGTTCACGTGGGAGCACCCGGCACATCTGTATTTCAAGCGGGCGAAGTCGTCCGAGCTGCTCTTCGGCGATCCCTTCTACCACCGCGAGCTTCTCGCGCAGCGGCTCGGCATCGACTGACCAACCGCGACCAGGGTCAGCGACGCGGCCGGGGCGACCGCCGCGCGGCGCCCTGCTCAGCGCGGACGATCAGTGCGTAACCCTGACGGGCGAGCTCGTCGGCCACCTCGTCGATCGGCGGCGGGTTCTCCGACCGCCGCTGCTCGAGGGCGAACATCAACGCGACGCCGAAGTGGGCGAACACGTCGTAGCGCGTCGGCAGGTCATCGCGGCCGGCGATTCCCTTGTAGACCTCTCGCCACCGCTCCTGTTGAGACGTGAGCGCAGGGCGCAGCACCTGCCGGTAGAAGGGGTCGGCGTACTGCGGATCACCGAACAGCACCAACCCGAGGAGCGGCGTCAGGTCGGTCAGCATGCTGATCATCTCGCGGTAGTACGCCACCACGCGCGCATGGCGATCGGCGATCGGCAAGTCGAACAGCGACTGCATCCGGTCCTCGCCGAGCTCGAACGCCTCCTGCAACGGACGCACCGCCGCCTCGTAGAACAGCTCCTCCTTGCTCTCGAAGTAGCGGTAGATGTTGCCTTCGCTGATCCGCGCCTCTGCGGCGATGTCCTTGATCGTCGTGCGGCCGACATCCCCACGCCGCGAGAAGGCCCGGCGCGCGGCGTCGAGAATCAGCTGCCGGCGCTCGTCGGCGGGCATCCACCGTGGGGTTGAGTGTTCATTCACACGGTGACTGTATGCCGCGCAGTCGCCCCAAGGGGCGACGTGATCGCGGTAAGCGCCAGCCCCAGGTGTCACCAATCAGCCGAAGTAGGTGTCACCCATCACCCGAAACACCGATACCTCTCACCCGAAGGCCAGGTGAGAGGTATCAGCCGAACTAACACACACAAACGGTGGGCCGTGTGGGACTCGAACCCACAACCTACGGATTAAAAGTCCGCAGCTCTGCCAATTGAGCTAACGGCCCTACGCGAAAGGCTAGTGGGGCGCTGTGTCGCGCGTGGGCACGCGGGAAGATGTCAGAGCGACAAGGCATCAGAGGACGGGGCGCAGACGGATCTTCGCGACGAAGGTGTCACAGGTCGCTGCGTTCATCGGTCGATGGGCGCTGCGGATCAGCCTGCCGATCATGGGTGCCGCGACGATGCTCTCGCTGTTTCCCTACCATGCCACCCTTCAGGGCGCGCAGTTCCGCGTGCAAGGCAGCATCCTCACCGACCGCAACATCAGCGCGAACACCACCGTCGGCAGCTGGATCTTTCCGCACTTCAATGCGCTGCCCATCGGGGTCCACATCAGCCCGGTCGACGTCGACCTCGTCAAGATCGCGGACGCGGCCGCACCCAATCCGAAGCACTACGCCAACGGGCTACGGATAGACCTGCACCATCAGATTGGCCGCATCGCGGTCTGGCTGGCCGGCGAGGTGCTGGTCGGGATCATCCTGGGGCTCGCCATCGCGGTCGCGATCAACCTCGCGATCCGTCACGTGCGTCGCCAACCGTTGCGACCGGACGAGCTCACCCACCGGCTCTATCAGGCGATGGGGGTGGTCGCCACACTCATCGTCGTCATCGGCGTGGGGATCGTCACCTACCGGCCGAGCTGGCCGCGTGACTCCCGGCTCAACGGCACGCTCGCGAGCCTTCAGCTCTTCCCGCACCAGCTGAACTCGTACTACAACCAACACGCCAAGGCACTCGACGTGTTCAGCGCCGTTGCCGCCATCCAGGCGGGACTGCAGGAGCGGATCGCGCACACGTCGGTCGACCCGACCGCCTTCCGCATCATGTACATCTCGGACATGCACCTGGCCAGCACGTATCCCCTCGTGCAGCAGTACGCGAAGGACTTCGACGTCAGCCTGATCGTCAACACCGGCGACGAGTCGGAGTTCGGCACCAAGGCGGAGATGACCCCCGGCTATCTTGACCAGCTGCGCGCTGTCACCAAGGTGACACCCATGATCTGGCTGGCGGGCAACCACGACTCGCCGGCGACGGTCAAGGTGATGCGATCGATCCCCGGCGTGATGGTGCTCGGCACCAAGCAGCGCCTCCCCGACGGCAGCTACTCCGTCACCGCGCAGCAGCTCGCTGCGTACGGCCTGACGATCGCCGCGCTCCCCGATCCGAGGGTGTACGGCGCGCCCGGCGCCGACGGCTCCAATGACACCTCGGTCGTCGCCGGCCTCGAACGGAGCACGGCCGACCAGGCAGTCAAGGCCGTCCCGGAGACGAGCAGCTTCGACATCTTCGCAACCCACGAGCCGGTCGCGATGACGCAGCTTGCGCACGACCTTTCCGGCCAGATCCGCCAGACCAACGCCGGGCATCTGCACGCGCAGAACACAGCAGGCGTGCAGAGCGGGTCGCGCATCACCCTTGTCGAAGGATCGACTGGTGCCGGCGGCCTGGACAACCTCAACCGCGGCACCCCCGCGCCACCGATCGAGTTCTCGATCGAGTCGGTGGCGGCGAACTGCCAGTTCACCGAGGTGGTCAGATTCCAGATCCGCGGCGCGGCGCCGACCACGATCGGTCCTGCATCGCCCGGATCGCCGCAGGTAACAGCAGCCACACGCTACTTCTCACCCCAGCAGGTCAGCCCGGATCGGCATTGCGGCACCGAGCTGGGCATCACCAGCCCGACACCTGTTTCGCCGTGACGATCGGGCGAGCCTCAGCCGATCCCAAGCATCGCCAGCGCCGCCGTCGTCTTGTCCTTGTGCTTCACCTGCAGGTAGATCGCGACACCGACCGCGATGACGATGATCGCGCCGATCACGGCGAGCGCGATCTTCACCTTGCTGTACGGGCGGTCTCCGACGACCTCGGCGGTGTTCGCGTTGACCAGCACCTGGTAGGTCTTGCCGGCATAGACGTACGACGCGATCCAGATCGGCAGCAACAGCAGCTTGAACATCAGCGCGGCGTACTGCACCGACATCGTCGCAACCCGCTGCTCGTCGCCGCCGATGTCACGACGGCAGTCGTCGCGAATGACGTCTTCCATCTTTCCCTTCGCGGTGACCAAACCGGTGTCGGGATCGACGTCGTAGCGCACAGCCGTGTAGCCGGCCAGGTACTCCGGGTCGAAGGGCTGCGCCTGTGCGAGCGTCCAGGGACCCATCTTGTCGAGCTTCTCCTGCTCGAGGATGCTGCTCGCCGGCACGACCACGTCATCGAACGCCCGCGACACGTTGCCCGACGCGGGCCACCACCGCGTGTGCTGCACCTGGTGGGTCTCGGTGCGGCCGTTCACCGTCCGGGTCTCGGTCGTGTAGTAGTGCTCGCCGCGCTCGCCGGTATAGAAGGTCGCCGTCTGCGCGTCGTAGGTCCAGTGCGGAACGTATGTGCCCTTGATGGCCTCCGTCGAGCCGACCTTCTTCAACGCGTTGGGCGCAAACCACCGCGTCTTCACCCACTTGCCGAACGCGGCGTTCGCGTCCTTCTTGACGATGCCGAACGGGAGCACGCCCTCGGGCGCGATGAGGCCTTCCGGATTGCTCAGCGCCAACAGCACGCCACCACAGAACTGGCACGCGCCGGACAGCTCGTCCGTCTCGGTCGTGGCTCCGCAGCCCTGACACTTCAGCACCTGCTTGCCGACGGTCGCGACCCGCTTCTCCGGACGCGACGCCCACTCGTCGTAGGAGTGCTCATCGATCGTGTCGGTGGTCTCGATCGCCTGCTCAGCACCACAGGCCTGGCACTTCAGCATCGTCGTGCCGGGCTCGTAGGTCATCTGCGATCCGCACGACTTGCAAGCGACCGAGAGCAGCGCGGCGACACCATCCGCACCGGTCACCAGCGGCGGGGGCGCCTGCGGTGCCGCCATCTGCGGTGCAACCTGCGGCGGCGGCATGCCCGGCGGCGGGGGTGGCGGTACCTCGCCCGCCGGGAACGGCGGCGGTACGTCGCCGGTAGGCAGCGACGGCGGCTCGGTCATCGCGAGCATCTCCCCTGTTGCAACGTCAGGCCGGCGGCGGCGGTGGTGGTGCAGTGGGCGGCAGCGGCGGTGGGGAGGCCGGGAAGGCGGCATTGACCTCGGCCACGTCGCCGGCCCGGGTCCACTCAGCCATCCCCTCGCGCCACACCAGGGTGTCGCGAGTGAGCTCGCCGCTGGCGATCCGGGCGGGCAAGTCGGTGATCGCCACCGGCCCGACCTGCTGACCGTTGATGCCGAGGAAGTAACCGGCCTGGCCCGGCAGCGGCGGCGGCGCGGCCGCGGCCGGTGCTGCGGGCGCGGCCGACGACTGGGCCATCGCGCCGGCCAGCTGCTGACCCATCGCGATGCCGGCGCCGAGCCCGAGGCCGGCACCAGCGCCGCCACCGGGGTTCTCCGCGGCTTCGGTGATCGCGGTCGCCGCCTGGAACTTGGTGAACTGGTCGAGGTTGCCGAGCACGCCCATCTGGGTGCGCTTGTCCAACGCCGCCGAGACCTCCGGCGGCAGCGAGATGTTCTGGATGATGAACTTCGGAATCGCGATGCCGAAGTCGGCGAAGCTCGCCGTCAACGTCTCGGCCAGCTTCTGGGAGATCTCCTGCTGGTTGGCGGCGAGGTCGAGCATCGGGACGCCCGACGTCGCGAGCGCCGTACCGACCTCACTCACCATCTTCTCGCGCAGGAAGTCCTGGACCTCGTCGGTGGAGAAGTTGGGGTCCGTGCCGACCATCTCGCGGATCAAGGCGGCCGGGTCGGTCACCCGCATTCCGAACGTGCCGAACGCGCGCAGCCGCACCATGCCGAACTCGGCGTCGCGGATGGTGACGGGCTCCTGCGTTCCCCACTTCATGTCGGTGTAGAGGCGGGTGCCCACGAAGTAGACCTCGGCCTTGAACGGCGAGTTGAACCCGTACTTCCAGCCCTTGAGATCCGACAGGATCGGGAGGTTCTGAGTCTCGAGCTCGTAGGTGCCAGGCTGGAAGACGTCGGCGATCTTGCCTTCGTTCTCGAACACCGCCGCCTGACCTTCGCGGCAGACGAGCTTGGCCCCCATCTTGATCTCGTTGCCCTGCCGCGGGAAGCGCCAGACGATCGTGTCCCGGCTGTCGTCGAGGAACTCGACGATGTCGATGAACTGGCCTTTGACCCGGTCCATTAGTCCCATGCTGGGTCCTCCCTCGCCGATCCCCACCCCTGAAAGTGCGCCAGCGAGACGCTATCGGACCTGCGGGGCGGGAGACAGTCCCCGTTCTTCAGCGAGTGGCGTAGCGCTCAGCTGCTCTGGCGCGCGCCTTCGCCGCCTCGATCTCGCGATCCTTGGGCGGGGCGCTGGACGTCAGCTCGGCGAGCAGCCGGACGGTGATGGCCGTGACGTCGTCGACCGCACGGTCGAACGCCGCTTCGTTCGCCTGCGACGGCTTGGCCGACCCGCTGATCTTGCGGACGAACTGCAGGGCGGCAGCCTGCGCTTCCTCCCGAGTCGCGGGCGGCTCGAAGTTGTGCAAGGGTTTGATGCTGCGACACATGACCCGAGCGTAGACACGCACTGATGAGGAGCAAGCCCGAATGAGCATCCGGCTGGGTGACGACGCCCCCAACTTCACCGCTGACACGACCCAAGGCGAAATCGACTTCCACCAGTGGAAGGGCGACTCCTGGGCGGTCCTGTTCAGCCACCCGGCTGACTTCACGCCGGTGTGCACGACCGAGCTCGGCCGCACCGCCGCGCTGAAGAGCGAGTTCGACAAGCGCAACACCAAGGCGATCGCGGTTTCCGTGGACTCGGTGGAGGACCACAAAGGATGGGTGCCCGACATCGAGGACGTCATGGGCAGCACCGTCAACTTCCCGATCATCGCCGACAAGTCCCACGCGGTCTCGGAGCTCTACGACATGCTCCACCCCGGTGAGGGCGACTCGAGCACCGTTCGCTCCGTCTTCATCATCGCGCCCAACAACAAGGTGCGGCTGACGTTGACCTACCCGAAGTCGGTCGGCCGCAACTTCAACGAGATCGTGCGCGCCATCGACGCACTGCAGGCGACCGATCGCGACCCGATCTCGACGCCGGTGGACTGGAAGCCGGGCGACCGCATCATCGTGTCCCCGGCCATCTCCACCGATGACGCCAAGGCGAAGTTCAGCAACGTCGAGGAGAAGAAGCCCTACCTGCGGTACGCCGACCAGCCGTAGGCCCTACCGCAGTACGGCGTCTGGAGCTCGCACCTGAGGGCCTCGCCGAGCGATAACGTCCGAGCCGTGACAACCGCACAGGTCGAGTTCACCGAGCCGGAGCTGCTCGCCGACCCTGCCATCGCCATGCCGCTGATCGCCGGCGGCGTGCGATGTCACGGCGGGTTCGACGAGCGCGGCAGCTACCTGCCGCCGCGCACCCGGTTCCGCACGGCCGCGATCGCCGCGTGGAGCGAGCAGAACAGCGAGCGGTTCGGCACCGAGCTCGTCGATGCGCCACTCGAGCAGTGGGAGAAGACGTTCCCGAGCGTCGAGCAGGCGAAGTTCTTGATCCGCTCCGGCGTCCCCGAGCCGTTGATGGCGGCGCTGACGCGGATCGGCACGGTCGAGGGATACGGCGCCAACATCCGGCTGCTCCAGCCCGGGAACCTGCAGCGCCACTTCGTCGAGGACATCCGCGGGACCGCGACCGACCATCTGGGCCGCGGGCTGTTCGAGGCACACGGTCGTGACGAAGCCGGGTGGGGTGAGGCTGCCGGTCAGCCGATCGCCGGACACCGGGACATGTGGTTCGCCGCGCGCGACATCGCCTTCGACCGAGCCTGCGACGACATCGACATCACGGCGATGCTCGCCCGGATGGGCATCGGCCAGGGCGCCGGCAGCCCGAAGGAGCGGCTGCTGCCCGCCGACATCTCCGCGGACCTCGAAGTCATGGTCACGCTGATGATCCGAGTGCTGTTCATCGAGATCTCCGCGTTCCACACCTTCGCGTGGGCGGAGGAGTGGATGTCGGACACCTCCCTCGTCGGAGGTGAGGGCGCAGCGGCGCGCCTGGTGTCCCACATCCGTGCCGACGAGACGCCACACGTCGGGTACTTGCGCGCCGCCTTGTCAGAGATGCGCGACCGCACGTGGGTCGGTGAGAGCGGCAGGACCTATCCCGGCACCTCGATGATCGAGCGGATCTGGCAACCGCTGCTCGCCGCGAGCCTCGGCCCGGCGCGAACGGAAGGGCGCGCCGCGACGCTGCGCGAGATCGAGCACTGGTGCGGACAGCACCGGAACGGCAATGACCTGCTCGCCGAGTTCCACGCCCTCGGTCCCCGATGAGACGGGGCGTGGCATGAAGTTCGGCATCTTCTACGAGCACCAGCTGCCGCGGCCGTGGCAGGACGGCGACGAGTACCAGCTGCTGCAGGACGCGCTCGAGCAGGTCTCCCTTGCCGACTCGCTCGGCTTCGACGTCGTCTGGGAGGTCGAGCATCACTTCCTCGAGGAGTACAGCCACTCCTCGGCGCCTGAGGTCTTCCTCGGTGCCTGCAGCCAGCGGACGAAGGACATCAGGCTCGGCCACGGGATCATCCAGACCGCACCCGGCTACAACCATCCGGCGCGCACCGCCGAGCGAGTCGCCACGCTTGACCTGATCTCCGGAGGACGGGTCGAGTTCGGCTCCGGTGAGTCCGGCTCGGAGGCCGAGCTCGGCGGGTTCCTCGTCGATCCGGCGACGAAGCGCGACGCCTGGCTCGAGGGTCTCGAGGTCGCGGTCCGCTGCATGACCGAGACGCCGTTCACCGGCATCGACGGGCAGTTCGTGCGGATGCCGCCGCGCAACGTCGTACCCAAGCCGATGCAGCGACCGCACCCGCCACTGTGGGTCGCGTGCTCGCGACGGGACACGATCCTGCTGGCCGCGGAGAAGGGCATCGGTGCGCTGACCTTCGCCTTCATCGATCCCGAGGAAGCCACCAAGTGGGTGGGCGACTACGAGCAGACGCTGGCTGAGAAGTGCGTGCCGGTCGGGCACGCCGTCAACCCGAACATCGCGTGCGTGACGCAGATGATGCTGCACCCCGACGAGCGGGTCGCGCTCGATCGCGGTCTGGAAGGCGGCAACTTCTTCGGGTACTCCCTCGGCCACTACTACGTGTTCGGCGAGCACCAACCCGGCGCCACCGACGTGTGGGCGGAGTACGTCGAACGGCGCGGCGAGGTCGGTTACTCACCGGAGATCGACGCGGCGCTTGAGCAGGAGCGGCTCGGCGCGAAGCTCGCGGCCGGTGAGCGGACCGGGCTGCGCGGCGCGACCGGCACGCCGGATCAGGTCCGCGGCTTCCTCGAGCGGTTCGAGACGGCCGGCGTGGACCAGGTGATCTTCGTGCTGCAGGCCGGCAAGAACCACCACGACCACATCTGCGAGTCACTCGAGCTGTTCGGTCGCGAGGTGTTGCCGGCATTCAAGGACCGCGACGATGCGCAGGTCGCGGCAAAGCAGCGGCGCCTCGAGCCGGCGATCGATGCGGCGATGCAGCGGCGTTCGTCGCAGCCGCCACCGCCGGCCTTGCCTGCCGGCTACTCGTTCCCGGCCATCCCACGCCGCTGGGCGGACGAGCACGGCAGCGAAGAGATGAAGTCGTGGCTCGAGCGGTTCGCGACCGCGCGCGCCGCCGGCAAACGCGATGAGAGCCTCGGCATCCTCGGCTAGGCCGGATGACCCGGATCCAGGTCGCTGACCTGCCGAAGCGTCAACGGCTCACTGTCGTCACCGACGCCCGCGTCGATCGGATCGAGCAGGTGCGCCACGTGGTCACCCGCATCGATCCGCTCGAGCACCCGCCCTGCGATCCAACCCCGGACGCCGCTGATCACCGGCACGTCGCTGGGCCCGTCCTGCCACCGGCAGCGCGCGAACTTGTCGGTCCAGTCGCCGGACTCCTCACCGAACAGCTGGGCGAGGTCCACGTTGTCGGCACCCAGGAAGTGCAGGCCGAGCACGTCTGCCTGCAACGCGACTCGATAGGTGTCGTTCGCCTTGGACAGCAGCACGAGGAGGCGCTGCGGGTCGATGCTCGCCTGCGTCGCAAAGCCCACCAGGCAGCCTGCCCGCTCGCCCGCCGCCGCGGCGGTGACGACGTACATCGGGGTGTCCAGGCCACCGACGAGCTGCTCGAACGTCGCGTGAAGGTGGTTCATGACCATCACCGTCCCCCAGAACGGGGCGATTTCACCGCTTCCCTGGGTAGGTCGTCGGGATGAGCGGCTACGTCAACCAGGGCAGCGCCTACGAGCGGGACAGCGACTACATCACCACGCGGGTCACAGCGGACGGACGCGACGGCTATCGCGTCGAGCCGGGTCGGTACCGGCTGATCGTGGCTCGCGCCTGCCCGTGGGCGAACCGCGCCATCATCGTGCGCCGATTGCTCGGGCTCGAGTCCGTCCTGTCCATGGGGATCTGCGGTCCGACTCATGACGAGCGCAGCTGGACCTTCGACCTCGACCCGGACGGGCGCGACCCGGTCCTCGGGATCAGGTGGCTGCAGGAGGCCTACTACGCGCGGTTTCGCGGCTACGACCGGGGCATCACCGTCCCGGCGCTCGTCGAGATCGAGAGCGGGGCCGTGGTCACCAACGACTTCTCCCAGCTCACCCTCGATCTGTCGACGGAGTGGCGTGAGCACCACCGGCGCGGAGCGCCGGACCTCTACCCCGAGCCGTTGCGTGCGGAGATCGACGAGGTCGCCGAGCTGGTCTATCGCGACGTCAACAACGGTGTCTACCAGGCCGGCTTCGCCGGCGACCAGGCGTCGTACGAGGCCGCCTACGAGGCGCTGTTCGCGCGGCTCGACTGGCTCTCGGACCGGTTGTCACGACAGCGCTACCTCGTCGGCGACACGATCACGGAGGCCGACGTGCGGCTGTTCACCACGCTCGCGCGGTTCGACGTGGTCTATCACGGTCACTTCAAGTGCAACCGCAGCAAGCTGGCGGAGATGCCGATCGTCTGGGCATACGCGCGTGACCTCTTCCAGACACCGGGCTTCGGCGACACCATCGACTTCGACCACATCAAGCGGCACTACTACTGCGTGCACCGCGATGTGAATCCGACCGGCATCATTCCGGCCGGGCCGGACCTGGCGAACTGGCTGGAGCCGCACGACCGCGAGTCGCTCGGCGGCCGGCCGTTCGGTGACGGCACGCCGCCGGGCCCGCCGGTCGAAGCCGTCGAGCGCGCCCACACCCCGCTAGCCGCCTAGCAACCGGCTGCGGGCGGCGGGGGTCAGACCCCCTGAGCGCTGCGGCCTTCACCGCCGGCGAACCGGGCGGCGCCGGCGCGACCGACGAGCAGCACCTCGCTGCCGTAGCGGGCCTCGATCGCCAACGCCTCCTCGAGGGTGTGTCCCCAGCCGTCATACATCGAGTTGCGGTCCGACAGCATCGTCTCCTGGGGGTAGGTCGCGAGCTGCTCGGCCATCGCGAGGGCGTGCGTGACCGGGTCGTCGACGACCGCGGTGACCAAGCCGATCGCCAACGCCTCCTCGGCGGCGACCACCCGGCCGGTGAGCACCATCTCCATGGCGCGACCGAAGCCGACGATCCGGGGCAGCCGCCAGGTGCCGCCGTCGATGAGCGGTACGCCGAATCGACGTTCCAGGCAGCCGAACTGAGCGCGCGGCGAGCCGATCCGGACGTCGCACCACACGGCGAGCTCGAGCCCGCCCGCGACCGCCCACCCGTCGATCGCCGCGATCGTCGGCTTCGTCGCGACGCGACGGGTGAAGCCGAGCGGGCCTTCGCCGCGGCGGGCACGTGGTTCGAGGGTGTCGATCGCGGTGAGGTCCGCTCCGGCGCAGAACGCAGCGCCGGCGCCGGTGAGCACCATGGCGCGCGCCTCGTCGTCGGCCTCGAACGACTCCAGCGCCTCGACCAGGGCGTCGGCGGTCTTGCCGTCGATCGCGTTGCGGCGCGCCGGCCGATCGATCGTCACCAGCGCGGCCGCCCCGCGCCGCTCATACCGGACCTCGTCGACCGCGTCCGCCATCGCCGTACCTGCCCCTCGCCGGATCGACTTCGCCCGCTTCGGGCAGTCTCCCCTACACTTGTGCGGTCCCCGACGGTGGACGCGGGGGCGTCGGTAAGCCCCTATCGTCTAGAGGCCTAGGACGCTGGCCTTTCACGCCGGTAACACGGGTTCGAATCCCGTTGGGGGTACGACCGATTGAGGCGAGGCTCGAGTGCTTGCACTCGGTGCCGAGCCGAGTGAAGGTCGCTGGAGTACGAAGTACGGAACACGGAAGCATGCAAGGTCCTGTGGAGCAGTTGGAGTGCTCGCCGCCCTGTCAAGGCGGAGGTCGCGGGTTCAAGTCCCGTCAGGACCGCCAAGGCAGCCGAGCGGCGAGCGAGTCCGCTCGCCAGTAGGTTGCGGCGATGAGCGCGAGCGCCGTCCTCCACCGCATCGACAAGCCCGGCGTCCGCTGGCTTCGGTTCAACCGGCCGGAGAAGCTCAACGCGCTGAACCCCGAGATTCGCGACGCCTTGTGGACCGAGCTCAACGAGCTGCTCGACGACGCGTCGACCCGCGTGCTCGTGCTGAGCGGGAACGGACGGGCGTTCTCCGCCGGTGTCGACATCGCCGCCACGGTCGGTGAGCGCGAGAGCGGGGACTGGGCGCACGAACGGCTGGCCGCCGGCAAGTGGCAGCGGATCCTCGACCTGCTCGAGCAGATCCCCCAGGTGACGGTGGCGAGCCTGCACGGTCACTGCATCGGCGGGGCCGCTCTCGTCGCCGCTGCCTGCGACCTACGGATCGGTGCCGATGACCTGCAGGTCCGGATCCCGGAGCTCGCCCTCAACATCCCGCTGACCTGGGGTGGCCTGCCGCGGCTTCGACGTGAGATCGGGCTTCCGCTCACCCGCGATCTGGTGATGACCGCCCGCGTCCTGCCGGCGGACGAGGCGGTGCGCGCAGGCTTCATCCAGCGCCTCGTTCCGCTCGCCGAGCTCGGCGCTGCTACCGATCTGCTCGTTGAACAGCTCCTGGACATGCCCGCCGCCCCGCTGGCGATGACCCGGACCGCGCTCAGCGCGCTGAGCCGCGACGAGGTGGGTACGGCGTCGTGGGCGGACCCGGACCTGCTGCGGTGGTCGACTCGCGAAGCGGTGGCCGATCCGCCGCTGGGCAAGCCGGGCTAGGCGCGACGCTAGGCCACGATCCGGTTGAGCAGGAAGCCGTGACCGGCGGTGCGACCGCGCAGATGGTTGCGGGTCGGGTCCAGCAGCGGGCAGGTCAGATTCTCGTCGAAGCGACGCGTGTACTGCACCAGCCAGGTGCGGCCACCGGTCGCAGTGGACCGGCACATGTGCTTGGTGCGATGCGGGTTGCCGGTCCCACTGGGCAGCCACTGCGGCACTCGGAGCCGGTAGTGACCGACGATCGCGTGCCACATGTAGCTCGTGGTGTAGACACCGAACCGCTTGTGGTTGCGGTGCAGAGCCCGAACCATGCCCTGGACGACCGCGCGGTTGTGACGGTTCGACTTGTGCCAGGTGTGCGTCGACCGGAACTCCACGTCGAGCCAGACCATCGGGGAGCGCATGTGCACCCGATGCAGCGTGCGGAGCCCATCGAGCGCCTGTCGCGCACCATCGGTCCGCAGCTGGCACATCGTGCGGCCATGACAGTGCCCGATCCGTCCCGCGACCCGCATCTGCCGATGCGACGGGTAGGAGGCCACGACGTACCCGCCGACCTTGACGTGGTGATGACGCGCCCAGCGCAGCTGGGAGCGCAGGCAGGGATTCGTGGTGTGCCCGGTCCCGTGGGTGAGGCCGAGGATCACGTAGTGGGCTCGGCCGCGAGGCACATGGTGGGCGTGGTGGCCGCGGCACTGCGGCCAGGAGATGTCGTACCCGTGGGTGTAGGTGGTCGTGGAGGCTGCGATCGCTACGGGCTCACCGGCCACGCCGAAGGCGGACAGGACGGTGACGAGCGTGACGACCGCAGCCCGAATCCGGGCTGGGCGCATGTCTGGGTTCCCCGTGAAAGGCTCGATGACAGTTGCTGGGCGAAATGTGCTTTCGAAGTTATTCGACAACCCGCGTGGGTATCTATAGTTCCTTTTGACCGAATTCTAATCCGCCGGAGGCCGCCGACGACCTGCCCGTAGACTCGTCCGGTCCCCGCGGCTCCGGCCGCAAGGGCAGGTAGCTCAGTTGGTACGAGCGTCCGCCTGAAAAGCGGAAGGTCGGCGGTTCGACCCCGCCCCTGCCCACCACGTACGACGACGCGGGCCGCCTCGAGGCCCGCTCCTGCGGGTCGGCTGAGTCGGCCCGCCTCAAGCAATCCGCCGAAGAAGTCGACATCTACGCCGTGCCCCAGCCACGGCGTGCGCAGCCTGCGGACTTCCTGGTCGCGGCGATCCACAACGCCTCACGCAGCGCCTTGGCGATGGCCGTCGTCGCAGTGGCGCTCGTCGGCACGGACACCGCTGTGGCGGTCCACCGCACAGCAGGTTCCGCCGACCGATTCCCGGCTGCGGCGCCGGCCCGGTCACCTGGCGTCGCCGGCGGAGCGGTCGACATCGGCGCCTCCCCGTCGGCTCGCCCCTCACTGTCGCCGGCTGAGACGAAGACTGCGAACCGGCAGGGAAGAGCACTGCTCAGGACCGCGATGAGCAACGCCCGCGCGAAGGGTTCCGTCCACGCCGTCGCCCGCTTCGTGAGCGAGCGCGGCCCCGCGGCCTTCGACAATCATGCTGCCCGCCACCACGGGGTGCAGCGGCTGTCGATCTACGGCGGGCACGTGACGATTCGCGTCCTGGGGCCGATCACCTACTTCACCGGCGACAAGCGAGGGCTCGTCAAGTACTTCGGGTACAAGGCGAAGCTGGCAGTCCTGCAGGTCCACAAGTGGGTGCCGCTGATCGCCGGCAACAAGGGCTACCGAGTTCTCACCGAAGGCGTGACCCTTCCTTCGATGCTGCACAACGAGCGGGTCGTCGCGCCCCTCCGCATCCTTCCGGCGCGCACGATCGACGGCGTACCGGTCGTCGGCGTGCAGGGACGCGCCGCCGGCAGGGGGGTCCGCAGGCACTCGATCGCGACCTGGTGGATCTCTACCGGCGCGCATCCGTTGCCGGTCGAGTTCGATGCCTCCAACGCCAGCACCCGGCTGACGCAGCGGTTCAGCGCGTGGGGGAAGCCGGTCCGCGTGAAGCGACCGCACGCCATCTTCTGAGGAGGGGCTGCTACGGGCTGAACTCGGCGGCGACCAGCGCCACGTCGTCGCCGAGACGCGCTCCGGCGAATCGGTGCAACCGCTCGAGCACGTCGTCGAGGGCGTACTGCAGGTCGCCGCTCGCGAGAGGCGCGGCCACCCATGCAAGGTCCACGAACCGGCGTTCCGGATCGCGCGCCTCGATCACACCGTCGGTGTAGAGGAGCAGGCGATCGCCCGGGCTGAGCCATCCGCCGGCGGCGACCGGTGTCGCTCCGAGGCCGAGCGGCAGCGAGTACGGGACCGACAGCTCGCCGATCGCCCCACCGGTGACGAGCAGCGGGGCGGGATGGCCACACGAGACGACCGAGTACGAGCCGTCGTCGGCGACATCCGCGACAACCGCCGTCGCGAAGTCTTCGTCTTCGAGGTAAGGGCGGAGTCGGCGGTCCATCTGGCACGCCACCTCGGCGATGTCCGGCAGGTCCGCGGCCGCGGCTCGGAACTCGCCAAGCACCACGGTCGCGATCCGGATCGCGGCAAGCCCCTTGCCGCGGACGTCGCCCACCAGGAGGCGTACGCCGCCGGGGCGGGACAC
The DNA here is from genome assembly GCA_035548055.1 of Mycobacteriales bacterium. Taxonomy (GTDB): domain Bacteria; phylum Actinomycetota; class Actinomycetes; order JAFAQI01; family JAFAQI01; genus DASZTV01. The sequence goes on from DASZTL010000024.1 coordinate 17,389, forward strand.
CACCTCGTACAGGTCACCACCGATGAGGGCTTCGGCCGTGGCGCTGACGTAGCGGCCAGCGAGCGAGACCGCGCCGAGTCGCTGCGGAACCGGCGCGAGGATCGCGCGCTGGGTCACGTCGGCAACGCGTTGTACGTCGGCCAGCTGACCGGACTGCTCGCGGAAGGTCTCGGCCGTCTCGAGCGCGAGCGCCGCGCGACGCGCAACGTCCTCCACGAACGAGACGTCCTCCGGGGCGTATCGCCGTCCCGAGTCGGCGTACAGCAAGGTGATCGCGCCGAACGTTCCGCTGCGACCGGTGAGAGGCACGATCATCGCGCTCGACATCCCCAGTGCCCGGATGACGTCGCGGTGCTCGTCGGTCGACGCCATCTGCTCGATGAGCGCCTGGTCGAGGTCGGCGAACAGCATCGACTCGCCGGTTGCGACGACCGTCGGCGCGCCGCCCTGTCGTTGCCCAGCCATCGGGAAGCGACCCTTCATGCTCCGCGCCCACTCGAGCTGACCAGGATCGGAATGGAACAACGCAGAGATCTCGAGCTCTCCGTCACGTAACAGCTGAACGATCGACCAGTCCGCCAGGGACGGGACGAGCAAGCGGTTGACCGCGTCGAGGGTCGCCTCGAAGTCCAGGCTGCCCGCGAACGCGACCGACGCCTCGGCGAGGAAGGCAAGCCGACGGCGGGCAGCGTCGGCACGCTCCAGCGCGATCGCGCGCTCCAGCGCTTGCGCCGTGGCATCAGCCATGGCCCCGACAAACGTCCGCTGCGTGGCCTCGTCGACCTCGCTCACCGCGGCGAAGGTCATCGACAACAAACCGATCATGTGCGCGCCGACGCGAAGCGGTGCCACATGGAGGCAGGTCTCGTCCGGATAGATCCCCGCGAGCTGCGGGAATCGCGCCGTGAGCTGCTCCCGGTTGCGAAACATCGCCGCGACGCCGGTGCGCACGACCAGCGGCCCGGGCAGGTCGTCGTCGAGTCGCATCTCGTGGTATTCCACCTGCGGGATGTCGATCGTCGTCGCATGCGCCACCGATCGCAGAACGCCGTCATCGCCCAGCAGGTAGACGCGCACCGTCTGCGCACCGAGATCACCACACGCGTTGCGAGCGGTGACGCTGGTGATCTCGGCGACGGTCGCTGCGCCGGTCAGCTCGCCGGTGAATCGCTGCAGGATCTGCAACCGGTCCCAGGTGTCCTCGTACGTCGCGAGCCGTTCGACCTCAGCGGCCAGTGCATGCATGAACGGCGGTAGCTGCGGGGGAGGGTTGCCGGCCTCGACCGCGTGGATGTGGTCGATCAGCGCCCGGACGTACCAACGCCGCAGTACGCGGTGCGAGACGGGTGCGGCGAGCGTCAGCAGCTTCGCGGCACGCGCGTAACGATCGGCCGCGTCGAGCGCGGCGAGATAGCGCTCTCCTGCCGCGGCGATCGAGAGCGGCAGGCTCAACACGAGCTCCGTCTCCTCGTCTCCGCGAGCCGCTGCTGCCAGCCCTTGCCGCTTGATCGACTCACGCGCCTCAGCGAAGTCCACGGTGACGGCGTCAATGAGGCCGACCATCGCCTCCGGCAAGGCCGCGCCACCACCCGCCACGTCCGCTCTCATCAACTGCAGTTCACGCACGACGTTGTCGATGTGCGCCTTCGCGGCCAGCAGCAGGTCAGTCCGCACCTTGCCCAAACGGATGGTGTGGTGCGGCCCATCAACCTCCGGGTGCAGGAGTGGCTCGCGGGAGATGTCGAGACCGGTTGCGGGCGTCGGTTCCAGGGGAGTCGGCTGTTCGGCCAGCTCCGCCCACACGACCTTGCCGGCCGAGGACTCTTCGACCCCCCATCCGCTGGCGAGCGTGGCAACCAGCGACAGGCCGCGCCCGGTCATGGAGTCCGTCGACGAGCGCCCAACGACCGGCAACGTGCGCCCGCCGTCCTCTACCTCCAGCCGCAGCGCATGCTCCCCGCGCAAGATCCGCAAGGTGACCGGCTCACAGCCGTGCAGGATCGCGTTGGTCACGAGCTCGGAAACCACCTGCTCGGCGTCCTCCACCAGATGGTCGGGCTCGGCCGCGAGCGACTTGGCGGTGAACCGACGCGCCTTGGGCACCGCGTCCGCCTCGCCGCCAAGCGTCAACTCGGAGAGCGCTCGCATCGGCTACCTGTCTGGACAGTGGGCGGTTCGGACAAGGGTCGGACGAGGCAGATCATCGCAAAGCCGCCGGCCAATTGCTCGGCGACTTGCAGTTGTCGGTCGCCGCCGGATCACGAGCCATACGCTACGGCGCTGGCGAGGATCGGCAGGTCATGCCGCAGGTCGTCGATCGTCGACGGTCCGTCGAAGTACAGGACGTGCTCGATGTGGTCGGGGGTGTAGGCGATGACCTGCGCCGCGTGTTCGACCGTCTTGCCGTCCCGCGCCACCTTGCTCACGGGCAGGCCGGCGGCACGTTGCGCGGCGATCACCTGGCGCAGCGTGCCCCGCAACCCGACGAAGCCGGTGTCGAAGTTGTCGAGCCAACGGCGCAGGACCGGCAGCCGGTCGCGATGCGGGTCGACGGTCACGAACACGACACGTACGCGTCGGCGTACGCCGGCGGTGCTCTGGCGGAGCGCCTCGGCGATGTCCGCCATCGTCGTCGGGCACACATCGGGACAGTGCGTGTAGCCGAAGTAGACGAGGGTGACCTTCCCGTCCCCTTCTCGACGAAGGTCATAGCGGCGGCCGTCGGTGTCCGTCAGGACCACGCGTGGCTCGACGTTGGGCGGAGACAGGACGCCGCCATGCAGCCGGTCGCCGACCTGGGTGGCGCCCAGCTGGTCCCTCTCGCCCGCAGCGCCGCAGGCGCCGACGAGGGCAGCGATCAGGAACAGCATCGCCACCCGCAGACCCGGCGCCCGGCTGCTGCTGCCCACAACGCCACGGTAGGTAGCCTCACGCGAGAGCAGTCAGCGACCCCGGAGGATCGAGATGAGCCATGCCCGCCGTGTCCCGCTTCTCGCGGTCGGTCTGGCGGCTTCAACCGTGCTCACGGCCTGCGGCGGCGGCTCTAGCTCCGGCGGAGACGCGGGGACGGCGCAGCCAGAGACGACGGTGACCGCGACCTCGGGCACGCCCGTCGTGACCATTCATGACTTCGCCTTCACGCCGAAGACACTGGTCATCAAGGCCGGGATGAAGGTCAAGTTCGTGCAGGAAGACACCGTCACGCACAACGTGATCGGAGCGGCCGCCTCCTCGTTCATTCACTCGCCGGTGCTCAACAAGGGGCAGAGCTACACGGTGACCTTCAGCAAGCCGGGGACGTACAGCTACATCTGCTCGATCCACCCCTACATGCAGGCGAAGGTCATCGTCCAGTGAGCGGGCGGCGCCGCATCGTCATCGGCGCCACGGTCGCGGCCCTCGCACTCGGCGCGGCGCCTGGTTTCGCAACCGCGCCGACCTCGCAGGCGGTGACAACGGCAACCGCCACCGGACCGCAGCCGATTCGCACGCTGCTCGCGACGGTCCCGAAGCTCGTGCGCACGGCGACCGACCTCGGAGAGCTCGACCCGATACGAACGCTGCACGTCCTGCTCCCGCTCGCCCTGCCGAACGAACATGCGCTGGAGAAGTACGTCGAGGCGGTGTACCAACCGCGGAGCGCGCACTTTCACGAGTTCCTGACACCCGCCGCCTTCGGTGAGCGGTTCGGCGCGCCCGCCGGTCAGGTCGGCGCAGTGGTTCAGACGCTGCGGGAACTCGGACTGCACGTCGAGACACCCGCAGCGAATCGTCTGTTCGTCGAAGCCAGCGGACCGGTCGCGCTCCTCGAGACCGTCTTCGGCACCGCACTCCACAACTTCAAGCTGGCCGGTCGGTCGTTCTTCGCGAACGTGCGCAACATCCGGCTGCCCGCCGGTCTCGGCCGGACCGTGACCGGCGTGGTCGGGCTCGATGACCTGTCCCGTCCGGCGCCCAAGGTCCGCGAGCTGGAGCCAGCCGGATCACGCGCAGCCTCCCCGTCGATCGGCCCGATCGGACAGGACGGCGGAGTCACGCCCTGCCCCGCGGCAATCGCTGGTGTCGGCTACACGGCGCCGCAGCTCGCAACGGCGTACAACTTCAACGGTCTCTATGCGAAAGGCCTGCTCGGTCAGGGGATGTCGGCGGCGCTCGTCGAGTTCGACGACTACCACGACAGCAACGTGTCGGCAGTGAAGTCCTGCTACCACCTGCAGACGCCGGTCACGCGCCGGCTGGTCGCCGGCGGCAGCGGAGGTCCCCCCGCGACGGGTGAGATCGAGGACATGGCCGACATCACGACCACGCTCGAGATGCTGCCGAAGCTCCAGCACCTCTACGTATACATCGCACCGATCACGAGCGTCGGCGAGCTGCAGCTCTACTCCAGCTTCGTCACGGACAACCTCGCGTCGGTGATGTCGTCATCGTGGGGCAACTGTGAGGACCTCAACAGCGCCGCTGACAACCGGCTGTACGCCGCGATCACCGCGGAGGCAGCCGCGCAGGGTCAGCAGATCTTCGAGGCCAGCGGCGACTCAGGAGCGGTCGACTGCAGCGGGCTGTTCCCGTCGCCGACTGGTGACAGCATCAGCGTCGAACAGGAAGCCGCCGTGCCGTGGGTGACGGGAGTCGGCGGGACGAACCTCGGTGCGCGGACCGCCAACGGGCTGCCCGGTCCGCGTGACGAGGCGACCTGGAACGACAGCGGCGCCACCGGCGGTGGCGTCAGCGCGCTGTGGCGGATGCCGTCATGGCAGTACGCGCTGCCGTCTGCCCGTCATGCGCCGGGAGCGTCGCGCAAGGCGTGCGGTGCCCCGAAGGGCCAGCTCTGCCGCGAGGTCCCGGATCTGTCGGCGAACGCGGACCCCGCCTTCGGGATGCAAGGCAACAAGCTGCAGCTCGGTGTGGACGTCGGCTCGGCGGGCTACTCAATCTACTGCGCAACCGCGAACTGCAGTCTGCTCGGCAGCGTCGGCGTTCCACTGCCCGACATCAACGCCGTCGGCGGATGGCAGCCGATCGGCGGGACGAGCCTGTCGACGCCGCTCACCGCGGCGGCCGCGGTGCTGTGGGCCCAGGCGGCGAAGACCGCAGGTCTCAACGGCTTGGGTCTGATCAACCCGAGTCTCTACCGGATCGCGGCGGACTCCGCGAAGTACGCACACGACTTCCACGACATCACGACCGACAGCAACGACGCGCGGTACGACCCGGCCGACTGCCCCGCGCTGTGCAACCCGCACCACTTGTACCGCGCTGCCAAGGGATACGACATGGCGAGCGGACTCGGCAGCTACGACGCGACGAACCTCGGCGCCGACCTCGTCGCCCAGGCGCAGCGGCTCACGCTGGTCCCCGACCACGCGACGGTGTACGGCTACCGTCACGGGGTCGCGACGACCGCCCCGGTGGTGGCGAGCAGTGGATACCGGTCGGCGTCGTACACCGCCCACAGCAACGCCCCCTGGCTGCATGTCTCGAAGGGAAGGGCGCCAGGCAAGCTGCACTGGTCGGTCACACCGGGCGGACTCGGATCGGGCACCCACCACGGCACGATCACGGTGCGCAGCCGCGGGCACCGATCAACGCTGCACGTCACCTACTCCGTGTCGCCACGGGCGAAGCTGAAGGTGCCCGGCAGGACACTGCACTTCCGCGAAGGTGCGCTCAATGCCTCCGCGCGACCCACCATCGCGACGTGCGCCGGCCCGATGTGGGACGACGAGCTCTTCGACGCCGTCAACGGGTCAAAGGGACACCGGGCGTCGCCGCAGTCGAAGCAGAAGCTGCGGATCTCCAATGTCGGTGCGCCGGGAAGCAAGCTGCACTGGCAAGCCCTGCCGGACAGCCAGATCGGTAGCTGGCTGGGTGTCGATCTGCAACACGGCAAGCTCAAGACGCGGCCGGGTCGCGCACTGGTCCCGACCGACGGCACCACATCGCACGGCCACTCGAGCTCGTTGCGACTGGTTTCCCTCGCCAACAGCAACACCGTGGGTGGCTACCCGGGGATGCAACAGGGGATCTACCACGGCAAGGTCACGGTCTACGACCTCGCCGACCCGCGGGTCGTGCGGACCGTCCACGCCCGGCTCGTCCTGGGCAACGGCAACGACACGCCGTACCTGCGAAGCTACGAGAAGACGACGAGGTTCAGGTTGAAGCCCGGTGGGCGCACGACGTTCCGGATTCATCTCAGCGACGGGTCCGGAAGCTGCGGCTACTCCTACAGCGCCACGAGCAGCCGGCCCTGGGTGACTCTGAACGGCGCCGACTTCGCCGGCAAGGTGCCGCCGACAGGCGAGAAGATCGTCGCCGCCACCGTGTCCGCGAAGAACCTGAAGCCTGGGGTGCACCCGTTCACGGTCACGTTGCAGTCGCAGGACGCCGAGCCGAGCCCGAGCCGGATTCCTTTCACCCTGACGGTGAAGTAGCCCGTTCTACTGCTGGTACGTCGTGAGGAACGACCCGAACCGCTCGATCGCGTCAGCAAGCACTTCGGCGTGGGGCAGCGTCACGATCCGCAGATGGTCCGGCTCGGCCCAGTTGAATCCGGTGCCATGGGTGACCAGGATCTGCTTCGCCCGCAGCAGATCGAGCGCCATGCGTTCGTCGTCGACGATCGGATAGACCTCAGGATCGAGACGGGGGAAGACGTAGAGCGCCCCCTGGGGTTTCGTGCAGCTGACCCCCGGGATGTCGTTGAGCATCCGCCACGCCACGTCGCGCTGCTCACGCAGCCGGCCGCCCGGCAGGATCAGCTCGTTGATGCTCTGATAGCCGCCCAACGCCGTCTGGATGGCTAGTTGCGCCGGCACGTTGGGGCACAGTCGCATGTTGGCGAGGACGTTGAGGCCGGCGATGTAGCTCTGCGCATGCTCCTTCGGCCCGCTGACGACGCACCAACCGGAACGAAAGCCGGCGAGGCGGTAGGCCTTGGACAGACCGCTGAAGGTCAGACAGAGAACGTCGGGCGCGAGGGACGCGACGACGGTGTGCGCGACGTCGTCGTACAGGATCTTGTCGTAGATCTCGTCGGAGAAGATCACCAGGTCGTGCTGCCGGGCGAACTCGATCAGCGCCTCGATGGTCTCGCGCGGATACACCGCACCGGTCGGGTTGTTCGGGCTGATGAGGACGATGGCTTTGGTGCGGTCACTGACCTGCCGTTCGAGGTGCTCGAGGTCCGGCAGCCAGCCAGCCGTCTCGTCACAGCGGTAGTGGACGGCGGTCCCACCCGACAGCGATGTCATCGCAGTCCACAGCGGGTAGTCGGGTGACGGGATCAGCACCTCATCGCCGTTGTTGAGCAGCGCCTGCAGCGTGATGGCGATCAGCTCGCTCACGCCGTTGCCGAGGTAGATGTCGTCGACGGTGACCCCGTCGATGCCGCACAGCTGGTAGTACTGCTCGACCGCGGTGCGAGCCGAGTAGAGACCCTTGGACTCGCTGTAGCCCTGAGCGCTGATCAGGTTGCGGGTGACGGCTTGGAGGATCTCGTCCGGCGCGTCAAAGCCGAACGGCGCCGGATTCCCGATGTTGAGCTTGAGGATGCGTTGCCCGTCTGCCTCCATCCGCGCCGCTTCCTCGAGCAGCGGCCCGCGAACGTCGTAGGCGACGTTCTGCAGCTTGTCGGATTGGCGCAGGTCCATGAATCGAGAGTACGTGCGTGCAGTAGCGGAGTCTCGCGGATTTCGCTGAATGCAGACATCACAGAAGCCGCGTCGCTGCCGGAGTGCGACGCGGCTTCTGGGATGGTCCGTCGCGCGGCGCTGGGCGGCAGCGCGACGGGGTCTGTGGTGTCTGTCGACTAGATCGAGCGCTGGCTCGGCACGCCGGCGAGCAGCGCGCGAACCTCGCTCTCGCGGTAACGGCGGTGACCGCCGAGGGTGCGAATCGAGGTCAGCTTGCCTGCCTTGGCCCACCGCGTGACGGTCTTGGGGTCGACGCGGAACATCGTCGCGACCTCGGCGGGGGTGAGCAGCGGCTCTGCGTCTGCGGTACGGGTGGTCATCTGGGTGGCTCCGTTTCTCGGTGACCGTTGGGCTCGGTCGGATTCCTATGGTGAAGATGTCGCGGGATATCCGGTATGGCCCATCGGGACCATCTTTCGGGCCAGGAGTAACTAGTCCGTTACGTCCGGTACGACCCGCTTACGCCCCAGGACAAAACGCAAGCAATGTGGCATTGCATGCGCGATTTGGGCCTTGCGAGGCGAAATCACCGGGGCGATGCCACATTGCTTCGCCCGGCTAGTTGGCGTGCTCCAGCGCTGCTACCGAGCGCCAGCGGGTGATCACCCGCTCGTAGCAGCTGCCGGCCGCCGGCAGGTCGCCGGCGAGCAGCCGCTCCAGCGCCTCGTTCACGTCGGCCACGGAGGTGTCCTCCGACAGCGCCTCATCGTCGACGAGGTGAACCAAACCGCCGTAGTCGAGCTCGACGAGGGAATGCGGGTGGAAGTCCTCGAGCCAGCGGCCGACGTCCTCGATCGCCGCGGTCGCCGGACCGTCGCCGAAGATGCGCTGTACGACGCGCAGCGCCTTCGCGACCCGCCGCCGCGCCCGAGACATCGCGGTGAGGTACACCATCGCCCGATCGAGCCCGCCGGCGGCGGACACGTCCATCCGGCGCTCGCCGAGCACCAGCCGCCGTTCGCTCGCCTCGAAGGCGAGGAACCAGGAGATCGGCACCTGCCACGTGGCGGTGAGGATGCCGGCCTTGAGCTGCGGGTTGTTGGCCCGCCACACGTCGCGCGCATCCTCGGCCGCTGCGCTCAGCGCCGCCGGGAAGAACGCGTCACGCAGCTCGTCGGGCAGCTGCGACCGGAAGCTGTCGAGCGCATCCCAGGCGCGTACCTGCAGCCGCCAGGGGCAGACGTAGGTCAGCCCGTCGAGCTCGCGGACGTAGGCGTGGTCGCTGCCGTCGGACAGGTCGAGCCGCGGCGGGATGGCCAGGACCGCGGACAGCGCGACCTGGTGCTCACGCACCATCTGCTGCGGCCGGCTGGCGACGTCGCCCGCGGCGATGTAGGCCTGCCACCGCTCCCGCTCGGGCCCGGGCAGCCCGGACAGCGGCTCGTACACCCGCAAGTGCGCGGCGTACCCCATCACGCGGTCAATCCAAGCACGACTCCAGCACTAGCCTCGCGGGCGTGAGCGTCTTCACCCAGGCCCCCCAACACGAGCAGGTCGTCTTCTGCAACGATCCGGGCACCGGGCTGCGGGCGATCGTCGCGATCTACTCCACCGCCTTGGGGCCGTCCCTCGGCGGCACCCGCTTCTACCCGTACGCCGACGAGGCCGCAGCCCTCGCCGATGTGCTGGAGCTGTCCAAGGCGATGGCCTACAAGGCCGCCTGCGCCGGTCTGGCGCTCGGCGGCGGCAAGGCGGTCATCATCGGTGACCCCACCAAGGACAAGAGCGAGGCGCTGCTACGCGCCTACGGGCGCTTCGTCGACTCGCTGTCAGGCCGCTACTACACCGCCTGCGACGTCGGCACCTACGTCGCGGACATGGACGTCGTGGCCCAGGAATGCCGGTTCACGACCGGTCGATCACCCGAGTACGGCGGCGCCGGCGACTCCTCGGTCCTGACCGCGTTCGGCGTGTTCGAGGGCATGCGGGCGGCGGCCGAAGCGGCCTGGGGCGAGCCGACGCTTCGCGACCGCCGGGTTGCGGTCGCCGGGGTCGGCAAGGTCGGGCGGCACCTCGTCGCGCACCTCCTCGAGGACGGCGCCTCGGTCGTCGTCGCGGACGTGAACGACGCCGCGGTGGCCGCCGTGGTGGAGCGCCATCCCGAGGTGACGGCGACCGAGCCCGAGCGGCTCCTCGACGAACGGATGGACGTCTATTCGCCGTGCGCCCTGGGGCATGCGCTCACCGACGACATCGTGTCCCGGCTGTCGGCCCGCATCGTCTGCGGTGGGGCCAACAACCAGCTCGCCCACCCCGGAATCGAGGCGGAGCTGGAGCGCCGCGGCATCCTCTACGCCCCGGATTACGTCGTGAACGCCGGCGGTGTCATCCAGGTAGCCGACGAGATTCATGGCTACGACGCGGCGCGAGCTCGTGCCAAGGCGGCCGGGATCTTCACCACGACCGCCGAGATCCTCAGCGCCGCAGCGGCTGACGGAGTGCCCCCCTCGATCGCGGCTGATCGCCTGGCCGAGGCGCGGATGTCGGCCGCCGCGGCCGGCCGTCCGATCCGCCTTCCCGAACGGGATGACCAAGGCGGCGCCGAGCGCTGATATCCTGGTAGCCGATCCGGTGGACCGGGTCGGGATGACCGAAACAACTTCCGTGTCGCCACCGGGTCGGACCCGGAGCGCAACGAGGGGGTCGAGCCAATGGGGCGCGGCCGTGCCAAGGCCAAGCAGACGAAGGTCGCCCGCGAGCTGAAGTATTCCAGCGGCGGGACGGACCTGGACCGTCTGGCGCAGGAGCTTGCCGCTGAGCGCAACGGCGCCGGTCCGAGCTATGCGACGACCCAGTCGGCGACCGTCGAGGATGACGACGACGACGACGAGTACGGCGATTACGCCCGCTACACCGACGAGGACGAGAACGCGGGCTAGGACCCGCTGACGATCTCCCCGCACACCCAGGCGTCCACCCCGCGCGCGATCAGGTGGTCGACGGTCGCCTGAGCGTCAGCCGCGGCAACCACGGCGACCATCCCGACGCCGAGGTTGAAGGTGCGCTCCATCTCCTCGGGCGCGACCTGACCGCGATCGGCGATCAGGTCGAAGATCGGCGCCGGCGTCCACGACGAACGATCGATCCGCGAGCGCAGGCCATCGGGAAGCACCCGGGCCAGGTTTGCGGTGAGCCCGCCGCCCGTGACGTGTGAGAACGCGTGTACCTCGAGTGCGGCCGCCAGGCTGAGGCAGTCCTTCGCGTAGATCCGTGTCGGGGTCAGCAGCACCTCACCTAACGGCTGGCCGAGGTCCGCGCTCGAATCCAGCGGGATGCCGGCGACCGACAGCAGCACGTGCCGGGCCAACGAGTAGCCGTTGGAGTGCAAGCCGCTGGACGCCATCGCCACGACGGCGTCGCCGCGTCGGACCCGGTCGGGCGTGATCAGGTCCTGCTGGCGCACCATGCCGGTCGCGGCACCCGCGACGTCGTACTCATCGGGGCCGAGCAGCCCCGGGTGCTCGGCGGTCTCGCCGCCGATCAGGGCGCACCCGGCCAGGGCACACGCCGCGTCGATCCCGGCGACGATGTCGGCGATCCGTTCCGGTACGACCCGGCCGCAGGCGATGTAGTCGGTCATGAACAGCGGCTCGGCGCCACAGACCACGATGTCGTCGACGACCATGCCGACCAGGTCGTGGCCGATCGTGTCGTGGCGATCGAGCGCCTGCGCGATCGCGATCTTGGTGCCGACGCCGTCGGTGGAGGTGGCGAGCAGCCGGTCGGCGTCGATCCGGAACAGGCCGGCAAAGCCGCCCAGGCCGCCAACGACCTCCGGCCGGGCCGAGGTCAGCCGAGCCTTGATCAGCTCGACCGCGCGGTCACCGGCCGCGATGGAGACACCGGCCGCTGCGTACGTGGCAGCGCCCTCAACGGAGGTCACGGACGAGACAGCGCGTCCGAGGCGCCGACACCCGGCAACATCTGGTCGTAGGAGTCCGGCGACGGGTCGAGCGATCCCGCTTCCGCCTCCACGGTTCGCTCGATCCCCTCGAGCATGTGCTTCCCGAGCAGCTCCGGCGCCGGCAGCTCGATCGGGTAGTCGCCGTCGAAGCAGGCGCGGCACAGCCGTTCGCCTGGGATCGTCGTCGCCTCGGTGAGCTGCTCGAGGGAGATGTAGCCCAGCGAGTCCGCGCCGATAGAGGCGCAGACCTGTTCGACGGTCAGCCCGTTGGCGATCAGCTCGGCGCGCGACGCGAAGTCGATGCCGTAGAAGCAGGGCCACTGCACCGGCGGGGAGGAGATGCGCACGTGCACCTCGGCCGCACCCGCCTCGCGCAGCATCCGCACCAACGCCCGCTGCGTGTTGCCTCGCACGATCGAGTCGTCGACGACCACGAGGCGCTTGCCTGCGATGGCTGACCGCAGCGGGTTCAGCTTCAACCGGATACCGAGCTGGCGGATCGTCTGGGACGGCTGGATGAAGGTCCGGCCGACGTAGGCGTTCTTCACCAGGCCGATGCCGTACGGGATGCCGCTGGCCTCGGCGTAGCCGACCGCGGCCGGCGTACCGCTCTCGGGCACCGGGATCACCAGGTCCGCGTCGACCGGGTGCTCCTTCGCGAGCCGGCGGCCGACCTCCACGCGGGTCTCCTGCACCGACCGGCCGGCGATCGCGGTGTCGGGACGCGCGAGGTAGACGTACTCGAAGAGGCAGCCCTTCGGGGTCGGGTCGGCGTACTGCTGGGAACGCAGGCCGTGCTCGTCGATGGCGATCAGCTCGCCGGGTTCGATCTCCCGCACGAACGATGCGCCGACGATGTCCAGCGCGGCGGTCTCACTGGCCACGACCCAGCCTCGTTCCAGGCGTCCGAGCACCAGTGGTCGCACACCATGCGGGTCGCGGGTCGCATACAGCGTGTGCTCGTCCATGAAGACCAGCGAGAAAGCGCCCCGCAACCGTGGAAGCACCTGCATCGCCGCAGCTTCGAGGGACAGGTCGCAGTCGCGCGCCAGCAGCTCGGTGATCAGGTCCGAGTCACTCGAGGCGCGGGGTTCACCGTTACGAGGCCGCTGGTCGACGCCGATCTCGGCGGCAAGCTGGGCGGTGTTGGTGAGGTTGCCGTTGTGCCCGAGCGCGATCCCGCCGCCGTGCTGCGCGGGCCGGTACGACGGCTGGGCGTTCTCCCAGGTGCACGATCCGGTCGTGGAGTAGCGGTTGTGACCGATCGCGAGATGGCCGGTCATCGCCCCCAAGGTCGGCTCGTCGAAGACCTGGGCGACGAGGCCGAGGTCCTTGTAGACGACGACCGTGCGACCGTCGGACACCGCCATGCCGGCGGCCTCCTGGCCGCGGTGCTGCAAGGCGTAGAGCCCGTAGTAGGTGAGCTTGGCGACCTCTTCACCCGGTGCCCACACCCCGAACACGCCACAGGCGTCCTTCGGTGGAGCCTCGTCGGGGATGTCGGCGTACCCCGCAGATGACTGCGGCTGATTGCCGCTCGGTGAGCGGCCGGGTGAAGAAGGGAAGTCGGACAGGCTCGGCGCCACCGACCGGCTCCTTGTCATCGTCGACTAGGGACTCTCACCAGTCTAGAGGGCATAGCCAGCGTTTCAGCGGTGACGTTTCCGGGCGAATCCGGCATCGTGGACGGTGCCGGTCGGTACGGGGCGACAACAAGGCGGATTTCCTGAGGTGGACGCAGTCCGAGTGCTGGTCGTCTACGGCTCGACACGTGGTGGCACCGCGGGTCTGGCTCACCTCGTGGCCGACGCGTTCGTCCGATATCAGGTTCGCGCCGAGGTCCGGCGAGCCGGCGATGTCCGCAGCATCGGTGACGTCGATGCGGTGATCGTGGGCGGCGCGCTCTACAACAACCGCTGGCATCCCGATGCCACTGCCTTCGTCGGCCGCCACCGCGCTGAGCTGCGGCGCGTGCCGGTCTGGTTCTTCTCCAGCGGACCGCTCGACGACTCGGCCCGCTCCGGCGCTCTCGCACCCGTGCCCCAAGTCAACGCATTGGCGCGGGAGATCGAGATTCGCGGGCACATGACCTTCGGCGGGCTGCTCGACAAGCGGCCGAACGGACTGCTGGCGTTGTTTGCCTACGGCCCTGAGGGCGACTTCCGCGACCGCCACCACGTCGTCGAGTGGGTCGAGCGGGTCTCGGAGGAGCTGACCCGGGAGCACGAGTCGATGGTCCGCGTCGTCGACTCCGGCGGACGGACGGTTCCGCCGAAGCCGGACGGCCCGGCCCGGGACGGCAGCGAGATCGAACCGGACGGCCTCCTCGACGCACCCACCGAGATCGGCGCCGAGTGGTCGGCGGACACCTCCACCCGCACGAGCAGCGGACTCTCGCGAATCCGCCAGTACCTCACCCTGGACGAGGAAGAGGCTGACGACGAAGGCCTCGACCTCCTACTGGAAGCCGTCGAGCCGTAGGCCCCCGCCCTACGCCGAGCTGTAAGGATCTCAGCGGGCGCGGGACCCGGCAGAGTCTGACAAGTCAGTCGACCGAGGTGAGAGCCGGCGCCGGCTCGAGGCGCATCTTGATCCCTGGGTGAGGGCGCAGCGTCACTGCTGCCCAGGTCTTCACCCGCTGGCCGGGCACGATGGCCGGCGCCCATCGCCGCGCCAGCGTCGCCAGTACGAGAACTGCCTCCGACCAGGCGAATTGCTCACCGATGCACATCCGGCTGCCCGCCCCGAACGGGAAGTACGCGCCGCGCGGCTGTCCGGGTGCACTGTGGTCGAAGGCGCCGTCGGAGTTGATCCACCGATCCGGGCGATACGCGTGTGCGTCATGTCCCCACCATCGCGGGTCCTGATGAATGACCCACGGACTCATGAGCACCGTCTGCCCTGCGTTCAGGTGGTAGTCACCGAGATCGAACGGCTCGAGCGTCTCGCGCTCGAGAATCCACGCGGGCGGCCGAAGTCGCATCGTCTCGGCGATCGTCGCCATCGTGTACGGAAGCCGCGCGATGTCGTCGTACGTCGGCACGGCGTCGCCGATCGTCGCGTCGATTTCGGCACGCAGGCGTGCGGCCACGTCGGGGTTCTGGTCGAGCAGCCACCACGTCCAGGACAGCGCGTTGGCTGTGGTCTCGAATCCGGCGAGCATCAGTGTCAAGGTCTCGTCTAGCACCTGCTGCTCGGTGAAGCCTTCGCCGTCCTCGGTCGCGGCGAGCAAGGCAGCAACCATGTCGTCGTAGCGGCGATCGCCGCGCTTGTGGTCGGTAACAACGCGCTCGACGGTGTTACGCATCGAAGTGACCGCATTCTTGATCTTCACCGCGGGCGGCAGGTTCGTGTCGAGCAGCTTCGTCGCGCCCGGGATGAACCCGATGCCGAATCGCTTGAGGATCACCTCAAGGGAGTCGATGACCGTGCGCGCATCGCGGTCGCTGTCGTCCCCGAGCAATGTGCGACCGACGACATCCAGTGTGATCCGACCCATCTCGTCGGTGATCTCGACGACGTGACCCGACCGCCACCGCTCGTCCGCGCGCATCGCGGCTGCGGCCATCACATCGGCGTACTTCTTCAGGGCCGTGGCCGAGAACGCCGGATTGATCAGCCGACGGTTTCGCTTGTGCGACACCGGGTCCTCGTTGGTGAGGATGCCGTTGCCGAGGCCGATGGAGATCATCCGGATCCCGAAGCCCTTGGTCACCTGGCGGCCGCGATCGACGAGCACCTCACGCGCCAATGTCGGATCGGAGACCAGCCAGATCCGCAAGCCCAGACCGCCGAACTCGACGACGTCGCCCTGCTTGGCAATGCCCGCGAACAGCGCCGCGCTGCGAGTCCGGTCGAGCATCGCGCGCACTGACTTCGGAGTCGCGCGCATCTTGGGCGGTCGCGGCCCGGCGACGGCGCGGGACCTGCCGGTTCGGTAAGCGAGCCCGCTCACGAAAGGACCGGAAGATGCTCGGAGAGGTCAGCGCGCTCACCACTCGCGTGCACGCGCCCGGCGCGCATCACATCGGCCCACTTGCTCCGGCCGGTTGCCAGCTCCACCCAGGTCATCGCGTCCACCTCCACGACGTTCGGTGGCGTGCCGCGGGTGTGCCGGGGGCCCGCAACGCACTGAACCGCAGCGTACGGCGGTACCCGCAGCTCGACACTGTGACCTGGGACACGTTCCGCGAGGATCCCGGTCAACATCCGGGCCGCCACGCCGAGCGCGCTCCGATCGAGCGGGACCGCAGCGAGCTGCGGGACTGACGCCGACAGGTCGAGGGAGTGGACGACGAGCTCGTTGACCCGAGTCACCATCAGGTCCGAGAGCCGAATCGGGCCGCGGCGAGCGGCAACGACCGGGTCTCCCGTCACCGCGTCGAGCGCATCGGTCAGGTCCGCTTGCTGGTGAGCATGGCGCATGACGACGTCGGCGACGCTCACGCCGGCGGCTCCGACACGGTCGCGCGCCGCGATGTCAGGCCCCGCGGCGGCCCAGTGCGCCGTGTAGCCCGCGATCGACTGCGCCTTCGCCTTGACCGGTCCGGCCGTCACCGCGCGAGTGGCCGCGGCCGGAACCTCCGTGGTGTGGAAGGCGAGCTCGCCAACCGTCCATTCGGGCAGCCGGGAAGGGCGGCTCCAGGCTTCGTCAGGGATCCGCCCGATCCACTCGACGAGCAACGCCTGCTGCGCGTCGTATGCCGTGCGCACCGCGGCGACCGCGTCCAGGCGGGCCACGTTCAGCCGAACAGCGCGGGCAGCGTTCCTTCTGACTGCTCGCGCAGCTGCTCGAGACCGACGTCGAAGAGCCCGTCGATCGACAGCGCGGAACCGCCGGTCCGCCCGATGACCTTGGCCACCACATGATGCTTCGTCGCGAGCGAGCGGAGCGCGTCGACGTCCTCCGTCGCGACGACCGCGCGCGCCGCGGTCTCGCTGAACAACGCCACGAACGGATCCCCGTCGAGCTCGATCGAGGCACCGGTGCCACCGACCAGGCAGGCCTCGACCAGCGCCTGCGCGAGCCCGCCTTCGGACAAGTCGTGGGCGGCAACGACAACGGAACGCTCGGCGGCTTCGACCAACACGGCTGCCAGGGCGCGCTCGGCGTCGAGCCTGACCTCGGGCGGCCGGCCACCGAGGTGGTGATGGACCACCCAAGCCCACGCCGAGCCGTCGAGCTCGTCGTCGGTGTCGCCGAGCAGAACGACGTGCTGACCGGATGAGGTGAAGCCGCTCGGCACCCGCTGCGTGACATCGCCGATCACGCCGAGCACCCCGATCACGGGCGTCGGGTTGATCGCGGTGGCACCGGTCTGGTTGTAGAAGCTGACGTTGCCGCCGGTGACCGGCGTGCCAAGGGCACGGCAGCCCTCAGCAAGACCGCGCGTCGCCTCGGCGAACTGCCACATCACCGCCGGGTCCTCGGGCGAGCCGAAGTTGAGGCAGTCCGACACAGCGAGCGGCCGCGCGCCGGCACACGCGACGTTGCGGTAAGCCTCCGACAGCGAGAGCTGCGCGCCGTCGTGCGGGTCGAGCCGCGTGAACCGGCCGTTGCCGTCGAGCGACAACGCGACCCCACGCGTCGTGTCGTCGCCAAGCCGAACGACGCCCGAGTCGTGCGGCATCGCGAGGACGGTGCCGCCGAGCACGTAGCGGTCGTACTGCTCGGTCACCCACCGCCGGGAGCACAGCTCCGGCGATGCCACGAGCTGCAGCAACGTGTCGCGCAGCTCGTCGCCGCTCGACGGTCGGGTCAGGCTCGCGGAGGTGTCGGCGACGAGCGCGTCCTGAGCCTGGTCGGGACGGGCCAGCGGACGGTGGTAGACGGGCCCGTCATCCGCGAGCGAAGCGGGCGGGGCGTCGACGACGACCTCGCCGCGCCAGGTGATGACGAGGTGGTCGCCGTCGGTCACCTCACCGATGACGGTGGCGAGAACCCCCCACTTCGCGCATCGCTCGAGCACCGCCTCGACGTCGGCAGGTGCCACGATCGCAAGCATCCGCTCCTGCGACTCGCTCATCAGGACCTCGAGTGGCGACATCGATGGTTCGCGCAGCGGAACCTTGTCGAGATCGACCCGCATTCCGCCGTCGCCGTGCGAGGCGGTCTCGCTCGTCGCGCAGGAAAGACCGGCGCCGCCGAGATCCTGGATGCCGGTGACGAGTCCGGCGTCGAAGAGCTCGAGGCAGCACTCGATGAGGATCTTCTCGGTGAACGGGTCGCCGACCTGGACGCTGGGCCGCTTGCTCGGGCCCGCGGCTTTGCCGGTTTCATCAACAGAGTCGTCGAAGGTCGCACTGGCAAGAACGGAGACACCGCCGATGCCGTCACGACCCGTCAGCGCACCCAGCAGCACGACCTGGTTGCCGGTGCCCTTCGCCTGCGCGAGCTGAAGCCGGTCGTGCGGCAGCACGCCGACACAGAGCGCGTTGACGAGCGGGTTGCCGCCGTACGTCGGGTCGAATCCGACCTCCCCACCGATGTTGGGCAGTCCGAGGCAGTTGCCATAGCCGCCGACGCCCGCGACGACGCCGGCGACGAGGCGCCTCGTGTCGGGCGCGTCGGCGTCGCCGAACCGCAGCGAGTCCATGACGGCGATCGGTCGGGCGCCCATCGTGAGGATGTCGCGCACGATGCCCCCGACGCCGGTCGCGGCGCCCTGGTAGGGCTCGACGTAGCTCGGATGGTTGTGGCTTTCGACCTTGAACGTCACGGCGAGCCCGTCCCCGACGTCGACGACGCCGGCGTTCTCGCCCATGCCGACCAGCATCGCGTCACTCGCCGGTGGGTTCTCGGCGAACTGGCGGAGGTGGACCTTGCTCGACTTGTACGAACAGTGCTCGCTCCACATCACCGAGTACATGGCCAGCTCGCTGTCGGTCGGGCGTCGGCCGAGGATCTCGCGGATGCGGGTGTACTCGTCGTCTTTCAGGCCGAGCTCGGCGAACGGCTGCGGCTGGTCGGGAGTCTCAGCAGCGTGCTGGACGGTGTCGACCGTCATACAGCGACGAGCGCGTCGATGACGGAGGCGAACATCGGCAGGCCGTCCACGGAAGGTCCGGTGAGCAGCTCGATGGCGTGCTCGGGGTGCGGCATCAGACCGACGACGTTGCCGGCCTCGTTACGGATCCCGGCGATGTCGTTGAGCGCGCCGTTGGGGTTGCCGCCGAGATAACGGAAGGCGACCCGGCCGTCGCGCTCGAGCTGTTCGATCGTCGTCGCGTCGGCGACGTACCGGCCCTCACCATGCTTGACCGGGATGACGATCTCGGCGCCGTCGTCGTACTGGGAGGTCCATCGAGTGGCAGTCGACTCGACACGAAGCAGCTGGTCGCGGCAGACGAAGTGCAGACCGGCGTTGCGGATCAGCGCGCCAGGCAGCAGCCCGGCCTCACACAGGACCTGGAAGCCGTTGCAGATTCCGAGGACCGGAAGCCCGTCGCCGGCCGCCGCGACGATCTCGGCGACGACGGGTGAGAACCGGGCAATCGCGCCGGCCCGCAGGTAGTCGCCATAGGAGAACCCGCCCGGCAGTACGACGGCGTCGACGCCGAGAAGTGTGGCGTCGCCATGCCAGAGGCTGACCGGCTCCGCGCCGGCCGCCTTGACCGCGCGGGCCGCATCCCGGTCGTCGAGGGATCCAGGGAAGGTCACCACACCGACGCGAGTGGTGGCGGGCACGGCTCGAGTCTAGGTCGGCGCTTCGCGGCGACCGACGTCGACACAGCGCCGGACGCGGAGAACTAGTCATCCCAGATCAGGCAAAACGGTCCGAACAGGCGATAGCGGCGAAACGGGCACGACGACGAGACTCCGACACAACACCCGAAGCGACCTTGGGGGAAAACATGCCGAACACCCCGCGCACCTACCGCGCTCTCGTCCTTTGCGCGATGCGCAAGTGCCCGGCGTGCGCCCGCGAGGTCTTCGTCCGCGACGACCACTGCGTCGAATGCGGCGCGGACGTCCCGAAGCCGGCACCACGAATCCCGCGGCCGCGCCGCGAGCTGCAGTTCATACCCCCCACGGGCTGGGGCTTGGAGCAAGCTGCCGCCTCGATGACGCTCGACATCGCCGCCATGCCGGGAATCAACTAGCGATCAGCGGCGCCGGCGCTCGCTAAGGTCCGCCTGGTGGTCTTTCGGGCGCGCTTGACGCGGGCGGCGCGGGGCACCCTCTGCACTCTCCTGGCAGTCGGCGTCGCGTGGGCGATCTACAAGGAGCTGACGTTCGCCGGGATCGATCCGACCCTGCGAACGATCGCCGTGATCCCGACTGCCGGATTCGAGCTCGCCTTCCTCCTCGGCCTCTGGCGGCTATGGGTGGTGTGCCTCGTCGTCGACGAGGGCGGAGCGATCGTGCGCAACTTCCGCGGCGACATCCGGGTCCGCCGCCGCGAGATCCGCGACGTGGTCACGGTCACGGGTCTGACCGGCTGCCACGTCGCCGTACAGCTCAAGGTGGGAGACCGCCTCCACCTGGACGGGCTGGCCTACGCCTCGCGCGGACGCACCGACCGGGCGGCCGCCGAGATCAGCCGGGCACTGGGCCTGGTCAGCTCTCCAGACGAACCGTGAAGTCCTCGATCGCCGGGTTCGCCAGAAGCTCCTCGGCGGCGCGGCGCGCGACGTCCTCGGGGTCGGCGGAGTCGATCTCGAGCTCGAACCGCTTGCCCTGCCGCACCGACGCGACGCCGTCGAAGCCGAGCCCTGGCAGCGCTCGCACGATCGCCTGACCCTGCGGGTCGAGGATCTCCGGCTTCGGCATCACATCGACCACGACCCGCACCATGCGCCCAACCTTAACGAAGCAATGCGCCATTGCTCCGAGGATCCCGATGCAGAGCCACTTCGCGGGACAGATCCCCGGAGCAACGCCACTTTGCTAGGAGAAGGAGCGACCGGTGAGGCGCTCGTAGGCCTCGACGTACTTCTGCCGCGTCCGCGCGACGACGTCCTCCGGCAGCGCCGGGGGCGGCCCGGAGCGGTCCCACCCGGACTCGTTCGCCAACCAGTCACGGACGTACTGCTTGTCGTACGACGGCTGCGCGCCGCCGGGATGCCACGTCTCAGCCGGCCAGAACCGTGAGGAGTCAGGGGTGAGCACCTCGTCGCCCAGGACGAGGTTCCCTGCCGCGTCACGACCCAGCTCCACCTTGGTGTCGGCGAGCAGGATGCCGGCCTTCTCGGCGAGGTCCCGGCCGCGCTCGTAGACGCCAAGCGTCAACGCCCGCAGCTGCTCGGCGGTCTCGCCGCCCACCTCAGCGACGACCTCGTCGAACGTCATCGGCGCGTCGTGCTCGCCGATCGGTGCCTTGGTCGTGGGGGTGAAGATCGCCTCCGGGAGCCGCGAGCCGTCGAGCAGCCCTGGCGGCAGCGGCACGCCGCAGACCGATCCGTTCGCCGCGTAGTCACTGACGCCGCTGCCGGCGAGGTAGCCGCGGGCAACGCATTCGACCGGCACCATCTCCAACCGCCGGCACAGCACCGACCGGCCGCGCAGTGCGTCCGCGTGCGACCGGAACGGGTCCGGGAAGTCCGCCGGATCCGCGGTGACGACGTGGCTCGGGATCATGTCCGCGACCTGCTCGAACCACCACAACGACATCTGGGTGAGGATCACGCCTTTGTCCGGAATGACCGACGGCAGGATGTAGTCGTACGCCGAGATCCGGTCGCTCGCGACCATGACGAGCAGGCCGTCGCCCGCGTCGTACAGGTCTCTGACCTTGCCGGAATGAACATGCCGGTCGGCCAGTTCGGGGATCGCCGTCACGACAGGCCGGCGACCCGGTCGAACACCTCGGCCAGCCGCTCGAGGTAACGCTCAGGACGACACACCTCGTCGAGCCGCGCCTCGTCCAGCGTCTGGTTGTTGTCGGCGGCGTGCTTGCGCAGGGTCTCGCGGAACGGCACTCCGGACGACCAGGTCTCCATCGCAGCGGCCTGTGTCAACGCGTAGGCGTCCTCACGCGAGAGCCCGGATTCGACGAGCTCCAGCAGGACGGTGCTCGAGTAGATCAGGCCACCGGTCGCGTCGAGGTTGGCGCGCATCCGATCGGCGTCCACGACGAGTCCGTTGACCAAACGCGACGTCAGATGCAGCAGGTAGTCGGTGCCGACAGCGGCATCGGGTAATGCGATCCGCTCGACCGAGGAGTGGGAGATGTCACGCTCGTGCCAAAGCGGGATGCCTTCCATCACCGGGACGACCTGCGCGCGAACGATTCGCGCGAGACCGCAGATGCGCTCGCACATGATCGGGTTGCGCTTGTGCGGCATCGCACTCGAGCCCTTCTGGCCCGAGCCGAACGGCTCCGCAACCTCGCGCACCTCGGTGCGCTGGCCGTGCCGAACCTCGAGGGCGATCGCTTCGCAGACGGTAGCCATCACAGCGAGCGCAGACACCCACTCGCTGATGCCATCGCGGATCACCACCTGTGTCGCGACCTCGGCCGGCCGCAACCCGAGCGCCGCCGCGACGTGCTTCTCGACCGACGGGTCGATGTTGGAGTAGGTGCCGACCGCGCCGGAGATCTTGATGACGCCGACCGCGTCACGCGCCGCCCTCAACCGGTCGCGGGACCGCGCCATCGCAAAAGCGAAGTCGGCCACCCGGTGACCCCAGGTGTCGGGCTCCGCGTGCACGCCGTGAGTCCGCCCGACCCGCAGGGTCGCGCGATGGGTGAGCGCGTGGTCGCGCAACGCGGCCACCAGCTCGTTGGCGCGCGCGACGAGCAGGTCCGTGGCTTCGGTCAGCTGAATCGCGAGTGCGGTGTCGAGCAGGTCGGAGGAGGTCATGCCGTGGTGCACCCATGCCGCCGCCTCGCGCGGAGTCGTGTTGTCCGCCCACGCGGTCAGGAACGCGATCACGTCGTGCTGTGTCACCGCCTCGACAGCGGCAACGGCCTCCGGGCTCGGCGCCGGCGCGGCGAGGACCGGAGCTACCGCGTCTGCCGGGACGGTGCCGGTCGCGGCGTGCGCCTCGAGGACGAGCGCCTCGACCTTGCACCACAGCTCGTACTTGTGCGCCTCACTCCACACCTGTCCCATCTCGGGGAGGGTGTAGCGCTCGATCATCAGCCCTCCTCGGCAGCCAGCGGTGCGTCCTGCGCAGCGCGCAGTGCGATATCGCTGCGGTAGTGCGCGCCGTCGATGCGGACGTGCTTGACGGCGTCGTACGCCGATTGTCTCGCACTCCGCAGGTCGGCGCCGACCGACGTCACTGCCAGGACCCGCCCGCCGCTGGTCACCAGTCGATCACCGTCACGCGCCGTACCGGCATGCAACACATCCGCCGTGGTGATCGCGTCCAGACCGTCGATCGGATCGCCCGTGCGGGGGGCGCCCGGGTAGCCGGCGGCCGCGACCACGACGGTGACCGACGCGCCGTCCCGCCAGCGCAGCTCCGGATGCGCGGCGAGGCTGCCGGTTGCGGCGGCGAGCAGCAGGTCGGACAGCGGCGAGTCGAGCATCGCCAGCACCGACTGCGTCTCCGGGTCACCGAACCGCGCGTTGAACTCGACGACCTTCACGCCACGCGACGTCAGTGCGAGGCCGGCGTAGAGAAGGCCCGAGAACGGCGTACCCCGACCGGCCATCTCGGCGATGGTCGGCTGCACCACCCGTTCGACGACCTCGCCGACGAGGCCGTCCGGCGCCCATGGCAGCGGCGCGTAGGCCCCCATGCCGCCGGTGTTCGGACCGGTGTCGTCGTCGCCCACTCGCTTGAAGTCCTGCGCCGGTATCAGCGGAACGACCGCCGCCCCGTCAGTCACGCAGAACAGCGAGACCTCCGGGCCGTCCAGGTACTCCTCGACCACCACCGTGTGACCGGCGGCGTGTGCCATCGCGACTTCCCGGTCATCAGTGACGACGACACCCTTCCCGGCGGCGAGCTCATCGTGCTTGACGACGTACGGCGCGCCGAACTCGTCGAGGGCGGCGGCCACCTCGTCAGGCGTGGTGCACCGCCGATAGCCGGCGGTCGGCACGCCGGCGGCGACCATGACCTCCTTGGCAAACGCCTTGCTTCCTTCGATCTGCGCGGCGGCTGCCGACGGCCCGAACACGTCGAACCCGGCAGCTCGCAACTCGTCAGCAGCGCCGGCAACAAGCGGCGCCTCAGGCCCGATGACCACGAGGTCAGCCGACGCGGCTCTAGCAGTTGCAACCCAGTCACCGCTCGGCAGTAGCTCGGCAACAGACGCAATACCGGGGTTTCCAGGCGAGCAAGAGATGCGCGAGACGGAGGGATCGCGTCTCAACGCAAGGCAAAGCGCATGCTCGCGGCCCCCAGAGCCAAGGACTAGAACCCGCACGAGCGGACCCTACAGAGCCGCGAGACGGGCTTCGAGCCCGGCTTTGACTGCCGGCCAATCATCGGCGATCACCGAGAAGACCACCGAGTCGCGCCAGGTTCCGTCGCGCCGCTTCATGTCACGTCGCACGACTCCCTCGCGCGTTGCGCCGAGCTTCGCGATGGCCGCCTGCGAGCGAACATTGATGATGTCGGTCTGGATCTTCACCCGACCCAGCCCACAGTGCTCGAAGCAGTGCCAGAGCAGCAGGAGCTTGCACTCCGGGTTGACCGACGTCCCCCAGACGTCGGGTGCGTATGCCGTCCAGCCGATGTGCGCCTTCTCGTTCGCCAGGTCGAGATCGCCGATGCTCGTGGTCCCGACGACGCGCCCGCCGTGCGGGTCAGCCACCGCCATCAGCCGCACGACGTACATGACGCGGTCGTCCTTGGCCGCCTGCTCCATCGCCTGCCGCCAGGCGCCGGCCGACTTGGGCCGCGGCTTCGCGCCGCCGTAGCCCATCTCCCACACCCGGTCATCGTCGAGCGCGTCGAACAACGCCTCGGCGTCGTGGTCCGAGGCGGGGTCGAGGCGAACCGTGCGCCCGACCAGGGAACGGCCGTCCGGGGCGGCGGCAGCCACTAGACGAGCGGCCGCAGGACGATCGTCTGCTCGCGGCCGGGGCCCACACCGACCACGGAGATCGGCGCGCCGGACATCGCCTCGAGCGCCTCGACGTACGCCCTCGCTGTCTTCGGCAGGTCCTCGATGGCACGGGCGCCGGTGATGTCCTCCTCCCAGCCAGGCAACATCTCGTAGACCGGCTCGGCGTGGTGGTACTCGGTCTGCGTCATCGGCATCTCGTCGTGCACCGTGCCGCCGATCCGGTAGCCGGTGCAGACCGGGATCTGCTCCCATCCGGTCAGCACGTCGAGCTTCGTGAGCACGAAGTCCGTGACGCCGTTGACCCGTGCCGCGTAGCGGGCAACCACCGCGTCGTACCAGCCGCAGCGACGGGGCCGACCGGTCGTCACGCCGAACTCGCCACCGATAGCGCGCAGCTTCTCGCCGTCCTCGTCGAGCAGCTCGGTCGGCATCGGCCCGGAGCCCACGCGGGTCGCATAGGCCTTCACGACGGCAGCAACTCGGTCGATCCGCGTCGGCGGGATGCCGGACCCGGTGCAGGCGCCGCCGGCAGTCGCGTTCGACGACGTCACGAACGGGTAGGTGCCGTGATCGACATCGAGCATCGTCGCCTGTCCGGCCTCGAGCAGAACGACCTTGCCCTCGTCGAGGGCTCTCGCGAGCAACAGCGACGTGTCGGCGACCATCGGCCGCAACCGATCGACGTAGCCGAGCAGCTCATCGACAACCTCGTCGATGCTGACCGCCTTGCGGTTGTAGACCTTGACCAGCACCTGGTTCTTGCCGACGAGGGCGCCTTCGACCTTCTGCCGCAGGATCTTCTCGTCGAGCAAGTCCTGGATCCGCACGCCGACGCGCGACATCTTGTCGGCGTACGCCGGACCGATCCCCCGCCCCGTCGTACCGATCTTCGAGTTGCCGAGAAATCGCTCGGCCACCTTGTCCATCAGCACGTGGTACGGGGTGATGACGTGGGCGTTGGCGGACACGACGAGCCGGGAGCAGTCGACGCCGCGGGCGGAGATCGCGTCGATCTCGCTGAAGAGCACACCCAGGTCGACCACGACGCCGTTGCCGATGACTGGCGTCACCCCAGCGGTGAGGACGCCCGCCGGGAGCAGGTGGAGCGCGTACGTCTCACCGTCGACGACGATCGTGTGGCCGGCGTTGTTCCCACCGTTGAACTTCACGACGAAGTCGACCTGCTCACCGAGCAGGTCGGTGGCTTTCCCCTTGCCCTCGTCGCCCCACTGGGCGCCGAGCAGCGCGATCGCCGGCATCGAGCCGTCCCTTCAGTGCCGGTTCCCGAGGCTGGACAACAGGGAAGGCCCCGGGTCGCAAGCGACCGGAGCCTCTTGCGAAAAAAGGCTACCCGGAATCGCCGGTGGATGCTCCCGGGTTAGCCGATCGCGGCAGCAGCGCTCGGGTCGCTGTCGTCGAGGAATTGCTTGCACCGCGTAGCTTCGTCGGTCTCCCCGATCGCGCCCGCGGCGCGACCCAGCGCATGGAGGCAGCGCAGGAAGCCCCGGTTGGGCTCGTGCGACCAGGGCACCGGACCGTGGCCCTTCCACCCGGCGCGCCGCAACGAGTCGAGTCCGCGGTGATACCCGACGCGGGCGTAGGCGTATGACTCGATCACGGATCCGGCGGCGAAGGCGCGGTCGGCGAGGGCGGCCCATGCGGCGGAGTGCGTCGGGTGCGCGGCGGCGACCTCGGCGGGCTCGTCACCCCGCTCGAGTGCCTCACGAGCCCGGGTGTTGTCCGGCAGCAGGGTCGCCGGCGGTTCGCCCAGCAAGTTGTGCGAGTGCGTCATGTCTGACGGAAGACCCACACCGGCGTCCCGACGGTGAACACCTTGTAGAAGTAGCGGAGCACCGAGCTGTTCGTGATCCGCACACAGCCGTGGCTCGCCGGGTACGACGGGACGTTGCTGCCGGCGTTGGTGTCGCCCTCGCCGTGAATCGCGAAGCCGGTGTTGGTGAAGTAGGACGGGTAGTACAGCTCGCCGAGCTTCGACTTCTGCCACCCGGTCTGCTTGTACTGCACGCTGAAGTGACCGGTCGGGGTGATCGCGACTGCGGGCTGTCCGTTCGAGCCGGTGTAGCTGTACCCGCCACCTGTTGACGTGTCGAGAATGCGCCAGACCTTGCCGTTCTTCGCGATCGTCAAGATCTGCTTGGTGAGGTTGACCTCGACCTCAAAGCCGTCGCTGCGGGCATGCCGAAGGTGAACTCGCTTCGGGTGGGCGAGCGCCCGCCACACCTTGGTGGCGGCGACGCCGTCGCGGTGGAAGCCCTGCACCTTCTCGAACGCGGTGACCGCATGCACCATGTCCCAGCCGTAGTACGAGGTCTTCGGTCCGACGTCGTAGTGGAGCGCGCGTAGCCGGGACTGCAGCGTTCGGACGTCGGCGCCCTGGTCGCCGTAGTGCAGCAGCCGGTTGACGACCTCGATGTTGAGCGGGCGGCTGATTCCCACTGCATGGCCGGCGTCGGCGTGTCTGGTGATCCGGTAGTGAACGACCGAGTACGCCTCGGGGGACACCGTGAAGTCGAACCGGCCGTGACGCGCCGACGTCTTCTCGACTCCGTGCCAGCCGCTGGCGACCCGCTTCTCGAGGTAGAGCGGCCCGAGATGCTTCGGGAAGATCCGGCCGGTGATGTGCGTGGGCGTCCCGGCGGGTGCGGTGTCGATCTTGTGAACCTTGATCAGCGGGCGAACCGCCAACGCGAGCGGAGTGCTGGTCGACCCGGCATAGGCCGGGGTCGCACCGAACTCGACGCGATACTGCTCGTTGCGGGTCGGCTTCACCGTCCATCGGACTCGGCCGTTAGCGCTCGTCGTCTTGTCGGCGGCACCCGCGACGGCGTGCCACGCACCCGTCGCGGTGGCGCGGTGCTGCAAGGTTGCGGGCGCCCCAACGACAGGACCGCTGATGGTGCTTGCCGTGCTGAGCGCGGCGCTCACCATCGACTTGTGTCCGTATGTCACGACGGCCGGCGTCAGTGATGCGGTCCACGACGTCGGCTGCTGGAGCGTGAAGGTCGGACCGGCGTACGTCGTGTCGGCCGCGACGATGTCGACCGGGCCCGTCGTGGCGCCGTCCGGGACCACCACGGTCATCTGGGTGGCGCTGACGGGATCCACGGCGGTCGCCGGGATGTCCTGGTTGAACGTGACGGCAGCGGTGCCGTCGGTCGGGAAGGTGGTCGTGCCTTGAGCGGTCAGCGTGACGGTCTGGCCGACCTGCCCGTACGTCGGATCGACGCTGAAAGAATCCGAACCGTCCGCCGCGGCGGCGGACGCGCCAAGTGTGGTCGCGGCGCACAGCAGCGCTGTGCACCCGGCGACCGCCGCGGCGCGGAACCGGTGCGACATGGTTCCGGAGTCCCCCATTTGATGAGACGTCAGTCCTCCCACGATACGTGGCCAGACGCCCGTTACGGTGGAATGTCCGTTTTCACTCCGATGGCGCAGCCACGCGACGCGGCGTCTCCCGATCTCAGGTGATCTTGGTCCCGGCGCTCTTGAGGTCCTGGCAGCCCCGTACGACGCGCTCGGCCATCGCGGCTTCGGCGGCCCGGCCCCACGAGCGGGGGTCGTACACCTTCTTGTTGCCGACCTCGCCGTCGACCTTCAGCACACCCGAGTAGTTCGTGAACATGTGATCGGCGACCGGTCGGGTGTAGGCGTACTGGGTGTCGGTGTCGATGTTCATCTTCACCACGCCATAGGCGAGCGTCTCGTGGATCTCGGAGAGCTCCGAGCCGGAGCCGCCGTGGAAGACGAGATCGAAGGGCCGCTCGACGCCGAGCTTCGCCCCGACGTGGTCCTGACCTTCCTTGAGAATCTCCGGTCGGAGCTTGACCGCCCCCGGCTTGTAGACGCCGTGCACGTTGCCGAAGACCGCGGCAAGGAGGTAGCGACCGCGCTCGCCGGGCGCACCCAGGACCTCGACGACGCGCTCCATGTCCTTCGGTGAGGTGTAGAGCTTCTCGTTCATCTCGTTCGAGATGCCGTCTTCCTCGCCGCCCACGACACCGATCTCGAGCTCGAGGATCGTGCGGGCCTCGATCGACATGGCGAACAGCTCGTCGGCGGTCTTGAGGTTGTCTTCGAGGTCGATGCCCGAGCCGTCCCACATGTGAGATCCGAAGATCGGCTCCTGACCGTTCTTCACGCGCTCGATCGAGCGCTCCAGCAACGGACGCATGAACCCGTCCAGCTTCGCCGGCGGGCAGTGGTCGGTATGCAGTCCGATCGTCACGGGGTAGTTCTTTGCGACCTCACGGGCGAAGTCGGCCAGCGCGATCGCGCCGGTGACCATGTCCTTGATCGACGCCCCCGAGGCGAACTCGGCGCCACCCCACGACACCTGCAGGATGCCGTCGCTCTCCGCCTCGGCGAACCCGCGGAGTGCGGCGTTCACCGTTCCCGATGACGTGACGTTGATCGCTGGGTAAGCAAACCCACCGGCCTTCGCCCGGTCGAACATCTCGGCATAGACCTCGGGACTGGCTACCGGCATCTGACTCGTCTCCTCAGCTGATCCGACTCAATCTCGATCTGCCCGCAAGTATGGGGCCGATACCCTGCCGCGGTGCACCAGCAGTACGCGGTCAACCTACTCAGCGCCAGTTCGTTGATCGACAGCTTCGGGACGCTGGGCATCGCGCTCATCCTTTTCGCCGAGACCGGCCTGCTGATCGGGTTGTTCCTGCCCGGGGACACGCTGCTTTTCACCGCGGGCGTGCTGACCACCACCTCCGCCGACTCGACGGTCCACCTGCATCTGCCGTGGGTGCTCATCGCGGTAGCGCTGGGGGCGATCGCCGGATCGCAGGCCGGCTACGAGCTCGGCCGCCGAGCCGGGCCGCGCTTCATCACCGACGCCCGGCCGAGAGTGATGGCTGCCCGGGAGAAGACTGCTCACTTCATCGAACGCTACGGTCTGCGCAAGTCCATCGTGCTGTCCCGGTTCGTCCCGATCGTGCGGACGGTGATGTCACCACTGCTCGGCAGCCTCGACGTATCTCGCGGCGAGTTCACCGTCATCCAGGTCATCAGCGGTCTGGTGTGGTCGATCGGGATCACGCTCACCGGGTGGGGAGTCGGCTCCCACGTCAGCAACATCGATCACTACATCTTGCCGGTCGTCGCGGTCATCGTCCTGATCTCGCTCGGCCCGGTGATCCTCGAAGTTCGCAAGGCGCGGCGGAAGTCGGCCTGACGCATCGACGACGCCGAGCCCAACGCTTTGGGCGTCTCGCGTCGACCCGGCCGTAAGGTTGGGCTCGAGCGGCTAACCGAGACCTAGATCTGACAGCGAGTACGCCGCGCGGTACTCCAGTCCGGCCGCGGCGACCGCGTCTGCAGCTCCGCGCTCGACGATCACGGCGACGCCGACGACCTCGGCACCCGCCTCGCGGAGCGCATCGACAGCGGTCAGTACCGAGCCTCCGGTCGTCGACGTGTCCTCGACCGCCAGCACGCGTCGGCCCGCGACGTCCGGGCCTTCGATGCGGCGCTGCAGACCATGGGCCTTGCCTTCCTTCCGCACGACGAACGCGTCGAGCTTCTCGCCGTCCCCGGCGGCGGCGTGCAGCATCGCCGTCGCGACCGGGTCAGCGCCCAGCGTGAGTCCGCCCACCGCGTCGTAGTCGAGGTCGCGCGTCAGGTCACGCATCACGCGGCCGACCAGCGGCGCCGCCTGACCCGACAGCGTCACGCGCCGCAGGTCGACGTAGTAGTCGGCTTCACGGCCGGACGACAACGTGACCTTGCCGTGCACGACAGCGTCGGACTTGATCAGCGCCAGCAGGTCGTCCCGGTCGTTCGCCACGGCGCAGAGGCTATCCGGCGTGCAACCGCAAACCGGTCCGGTCGTCGGTCGTGTCGACCACAACGGTGTCGCCGTCCTTGATCTCGCCGGACAGCAGAGCCCTCGCCAGCTGGTCGCCGATCGATGACTGGATCAAACGCCGCAGCGGCCGGGCGCCGTACACGGGGTCGAAGCCGGAGATCGCCAGCCATTCCTGTGCGGCGTCGCTGACCTCCAACGTGAGTCGCCGGTCGGCCAGCCGCGCTGCGAGCCGCGCGACCTGGATTCCGACGATCGCGCCGAGCTGCTCGCTGCCGAGCGAGTGGAACACGACGATGTCGTCGAGCCGGTTGAGGAACTCGGGCTTGAAGTGCGCCCGCGCTGCACTCAGTGCGGCCTCACGCTTCGCGGCGTCATCGAGCGCCGGATCGTTGATGAACGCCGAGCCGATGTTCGAGGTGAGCAGCAGGATCGCGTTGCGGAAGTCGACAGTCCGGCCCTGTCCATCGGTGAGCCGGCCGTCATCGAGCACCTGCAGCAGCACATCGAAGACGTCCGGGTGCGCCTTCTCCACCTCGTCGAGCAACACGACCGTGTAGGGGCGGCGACGCACCGCCTCGGTCAGCTGACCGCCTTCGTCGTAGCCGACGTAGCCGGGCGGCGCCCCGACCAACCTGGCAACCGAGTGCTTCTCGCCGTACTCACTCATGTCGATGCGAACCATCGCCCGCTCGTCGTCGAACAGGTACAACGCGAGGGCCTTCGCGAGCTCGGTCTTGCCGACGCCGGTCGGGCCGAGAAACAGGAACGAGCCGGTCGGACGGTCGGGGTCGGAGATGCCCGACCGAGCCCGGCGCACCGCGTCGGAGACGGCGCGCACCGCATCGTCCTGACCGACGACGCGACCTTCGAGCGCCTCCTCCATCCGAAGCAGCTTCTGCGTCTCGCCCTCGAGCAGCCGTCCTGCGGGAATGCCGGTCCACGACGCCACGACCTCGGCGACGTCATCCGGGCCGACCTCTTCCTTCACCATCGGGACGAGTGCCGCGTCGGAAGACTGCTCCGCGGCGGCCGCGGAAGCCAGCTCCGCCTCGGCGGCCGGGATCTCGCCGTAGAGCAGGCGGCCCGCGGTCTCGAGGTCGCCGGCGCGCTGCGCCGACTCCGCCTGGGTGCGCAGTGCGTCGAGCCGCTGCTTCAGGTCACCGACCCGGTTGAGCCCACCCTTCTCACGTTCCCACCGGGCGTTCAGCGCTGACAGCTGCTCGTTCTTGTCGGCGAGCTCCGCACGAAGCTTCTCCAGTCGCTCCCGCGAAGCCGCATCGGCCTCGCGCTCGAGCGCCATCTCCTCCATACGCAGGCGGTCGACGGCGCGTTGCAGCTCGTCGATCTCGACCGGACGCGAGTCGATCTCCATCCGCAGCCGCGACGCCGCTTCGTCGATGAGGTCGATCGCCTTGTCCGGGAGGAAGCGCGCGGTGATGTACCGATTCGACAACGTCGCGGCGGCGACAAGGGCGGCGTCGGTGATCTCCACCTTGTGATGCGCCTCGTAGCGACCCTTCAGTCCGCGAAGGATCGCGACGGTGTCCTCGACGCTCGGCTCACCCACCATCACCGGTGCGAACCGCCGCTCGAGGGCGGGGTCCTTCTCGATCGACTCGCGGTACTCGTCAAGCGTGGTCGCGCCGATCAACCGCAGCTCGCCGCGCGCGAGCATCGGCTTGAGCATGTTGCCCGCATCCATCGCGCCTTCGCCGGTCGCGCCGGCGCCGACGACGGTGTGCAGCTCGTCGATGAACGTGACGACCTGGCCGTCGCTGTCCTTGATCTCGGCGAGCACCGCCTTCAGCCGCTCTTCGAACTCGCCGCGGTACTTCGCACCCGCGACCATCGCGGCCAGGTCGAGCGACACGAGGCGCTTGCCGCGCAATGACTCCGGTACGTCGCCGGCGACGATGCGTTGCGCCAGGCCTTCGACCACGGCCGTCTTGCCGACGCCCGGCTCGCCGATCAGGACCGGGTTGTTCTTGGTACGGCGAGACAGCACCTGGACGACCCGACGGATCTCGGTGTCACGACCGATGACCGGGTCGAGCTTGCCGTCGCGGGCTGCGGCGGTCAGGTCGACGCCGTACTTCTCGAGCGTCTGGTAGGTGCCTTCCGGCTCGGGGCTCGTGACGCGCGCCGAGCCACGGACCGCGGTGAAGGCGTCCTGCAGCGCACTCGGTGCGGGCAGCAGGTCGGTCACCGGCGAGCCGCCGTCCTTCGCAAGTCCCACCATGAGGTGCTCGGTCGACACGTAGTCGTCACCGAGAGACTTCGCGAGGTCAGCGGCGGCGTTGACGACCGCGATCGCCGGTCGTGACAACCCGGGCGCGGCGACAGTGGCACCGCTCGCGGACGGCAGCCGACCAAGCGCCGCTTGCGACTCGGTCGTCACCTTCGCCGGGTCGCCGCCAGCCGCCTCGATCAGCGGCCGGGGGACACCGTCGGCCGGACCGAGCAGCGCGACGAGAAGATGCAATGGCTCGACGTACGGGTGCCCTGCCGCGGCCGCGGCTGCGACGGCGTCACTCAGCGCCTGCTGACTACGGGTGGTGAAGCGGTAGCTGTCCATCAGACCACTTTCACTTCGCCGGTGATCATGACCGCTAATTCACGACACGCCGTACTGGGCGAATTAGGCATCATGATCACCTGTGTTTTGGGGGTTGCCACACGACTACTGCCGGTGGTGTGAAGGGGACGAGGTCGCGACGGTAGGAGCGGTGCACCGCCTGCTCGCGGCGCACGATCTCGGCGTGGGTGGCTTCGAGCTCGGCGAGCACTTCTGACAGCCGCTGCTGCAGGGCCGCGACATGCGCCTCCAGCTCGAGGATGCGCTTCACACCCGCGAGATTGATGCCCTCGTCCTGCGAGAGTCGCTGCACCTCGCGCAACATCGCGATGTCACTGGCGGAGTAGCGACGCCCTCGACCGCTCGCCCGACCGGGAGAGACCAGGCCCATGCGGTCGTACTGCCGCAACGTCTGCGGATGCATCCCGGCCATGGTCGCCGCGACGGAGATGACGAAGACGGGCGTGTTCTCGTCGGCTCCCAGACTGCTGAGAAAGTCGTCAGCCATCTCCACCACCGGTGCCTGTCCCTCGTTCCATGTGCGCAGCCTCGAGATCCGCGCGCGGGTTGACCGGATGCGCCGCGGCGAACGCCTCGAGCGCCGCCTTGGCGTCGCTGTTGAGATCGGTCGGTACGGCGACCTCGACCGTCACGAGCAGGTCACCCGTGGTGCCGTCGCGGCGGGTGACGCCCTTGCCGCGCACGCGCAGCACACGACCGCTCGCCGTGCCGGCCGGGATCTTCACCGAGACGCCGCTGCCGGAGAGGGTGGGGACTTTCACCGTCGTGCCGAGCGCGGCCTCCGGGAACGTGACCGGAACCCGGATCGTGAGGTTGTCGCCCTTGCGGCCGAACAGCTTGTGCTTTCGGACGTGGACGGTGACGAGCAGGTCGCCGGCCGGACCGCCACGCTCCCCCGCCTCACCCTTGCCCTTCAGCCGGATCTTCTGGCCGTCGGCGACCCCCGCCGGGATCCGCGCCCGCAGGGTTCGGCTGGTGATCGCCTGGCCGCTGCCGGAACAGGTGGGACACGGGTCGTCGACGAGCGCGCCACGACCGCGGCACTCACGGCAGGGCTCAGCGAAGGCGAAGCCACCTTGGTTGGTGGTCGACATTCCGGTCCCGCCACATCGCGGACAGGGCCGCGGCGAGGTGCCCGGCTTCGCGCCGTTCCCCCGACAGGTCGGACACGTGTGCGGACCGGAGATCGTGAGCGGGACCGTCACGCCGGCGGTCGCGTCGTGGAACGACAAGGTGACCTCGGCCTCCACGTCGGCGCCGCGACGCGGTCCGGCCGGTCGACCGCGCCCACCACCGAAGAGCCCGCCGAGGATGTCGCCGAGGCCACCGCTACCACCCTGCGCGCCGCCGAACAGGTCGTTCAGGTCGAACGTCGGCGCGCCGCCGTACCCGCCGCCGCCCCCGGGCGGCATCCGGAACCCGCCGCCCGCGAACATCGCCCGCGCCTCGTCGTACTCGTTGCGCTTGGTCGCGTCCGACAGGACGTCGTAGGCCTCGGAGATCTCCTTGAACTTCTCCTCGGACTTCGCATCACCCGCGTTCGTGTCCGGGTGATGGGTGCGCGCCAGCTTGCGGTAGGCCTTCTTGATGTCTGCCGCCGACGCGTCCTTCGGGACACCGAGCGCTGCGTAGTAGTCCTTCTCGACATAGTCGCGAACGCTCATTGGTGTCCCTCCTTCCGGCTTTGCGCGTTAGTTGTCGTTGGTGGCTCCGGCTCCGGCTTCGGCTTCGGGTTCGAGTACGGCGACTCGCGCCGGACGCAGTACTCGCTCGCCGACGCGATAGCCGGGCTGGTAGATCTCGGCGCAGACCGGCTCGG
Organism: Mycobacteriales bacterium; assembly: GCA_035548055.1. Classification (GTDB taxonomy): domain Bacteria; phylum Actinomycetota; class Actinomycetes; order JAFAQI01; family JAFAQI01; genus DASZTV01. Next base: position 52,218 of record DASZTL010000024.1, read on the forward strand.
ACACATCAGCGGAGTGACCGTGGGTCAGCGCCTCGTGCACCGTCGGGTCGAACGGCTCCCCGGCGTCGCCGAACCGCGACAGGCCGAGCTTGGTCAGCGTTGCCTCGAGGCCGTCCGCGACGAGGGCGAAGCCGCCCGCCACCTCGCCGTGCGCCCGCGCCCGGTCGAGGTCGTCGAGCACCGGAAGGAGTCCGACCATCACCGAGGCGAGCGCGGCCTCACCGACAGCCTCACGGTCCCGCTCGACGCGGCGGCGGTAGTTGGCGTACTCCGCCTGGACCCGCTGCAGATCTGCGGTCAGCTCGGCGACCAGCTCGGCCGACGCGTCTGCCACAGCAGCCTCGGCCTGGGCCATCGGGTCGGCGGGGGCGGAGTCCGGTACGTCGGCCCGGCGCTCTCCTGTCTCCGGGTCGAAGCGGCGCTTGTCCCGGACGACGGGGCGCTCCTGCTCCTCGCCGTCCCGGCCAGCCGCTCCCCCGGCAGGGGTGTCCGTCATTCCTTCGTACCGCCCTCGCCGGCGCCTTCGTCGACGATCTCGGCGTCGACCACGTTGTCGTCATCAGGCCCGGCATCCGCCGCGCCGGTCCCGCCGTCGCCAGCGGCCGGGTTCTCCGCGTACATCGCCTGACCCATCTTCTGGCTGACCGTCGCGAGCGACTCGGACGTGCGCTTGATCGCGTCGAGGTCGTCGGCCTCGAGCGCCTTCTTCACCTCGGCGACCGCCTCGGTGACCTCGTTCTTCACGTCGTCGGGAACCTTCTCGCCGTTGTCAGCGAGGAACTTCTCGGTTGTGTAGACGAGACCGTCGGCCTGGTTGCGCACCTCCGCGGACTCGCGTCGCTTGCGGTCCTCCTCGGCGTACTCCTCGGCCTCGCGCATCATCCGGTCGATGTCGTCCTTGGGCAGCGCCGAGCCGCCGGTGATCGTCATCGACTGCTCCTTGCCGGTGCCGAGGTCCTTCGCGCCGACGTGCACGATGCCGTTGGCGTCGATGTCGAAGGTGACCTCGATCTGCGGGACGCCCCGCGGCGCCGGCGGGAGCCCGGTCAGCTCGAAGTTGCCGAGCGACTTGTTGTACGACGCGATCTCGCGCTCGCCCTGGAAGACCTGGATCAGCACGGACGGCTGGTTGTCGTCGGCCGTCGTGAAGATCTCGCTGCGCTTCGTCGGGATCGTCGTGTTGCGCTCGATGAGCTTCGTCATGATCCCGCCCTTGGTCTCGATGCCGAGGGACAGCGGAGTGACGTCGAGCAGGAGGACGTCCTTGACCTCGCCCTTGAGCACGCCGGCCTGAAGGGCGGCGCCGACTGCCACGACCTCGTCGGGGTTGACGCCCTTGTTCGGCTCGCGACCGCCGGTGAGCTCCTTCACGACGTCGACCACTGCCGGCATCCGGGTGGACCCGCCGACGAGGACGACGTGGTGGATGTCGCCGACGTTGACGCCCGCGTCACGAACGGCCTGCTGGAACGGGCCCTTGGTTCGTTCGAGCAGATCGGCGGTCAGCCGCTGGAAGTCGGCGCGGGAGAGCTTCTCGTCGAGGTGCAGGGGACCGGCGTCGCTCGCCGTGATGTACGGCAGGTTGATGGTCGCCTCAGAGGAGCTGGACAACTCGATCTTGGCCTTCTCGGCCGCCTCGCGAAGCCGCTGCATTGCCATCTTGTCTTTCGACAGGTCGATGTTGTGGCCGGCCTTGAACCGCTCGACCAGCCAGTCGACGATCTTGTCGTCCCAGTCGTCGCCACCGAGGTGGTTGTCGCCGCTCGTGGCCTTGACCTCGATGACGCCGTCACCGATCTCGAGCAGCGACACGTCGAAAGTGCCGCCACCGAGGTCGAAGACGAGGATCGTCTGGTCGGCCTCCTTGTCGAGCCCGTAGGCGAGCGCGGCCGCGGTCGGCTCGTTGATAATCCGCAGGACGTTGAGGCCCGCGATCTGGCCGGCCTCCTTCGTGGCCTGCCGTTGCGCGTCGGAGAAGTACGCCGGGACGGTGATGACCGCATCGGTGACCGGCTCCCCGAGATAGGACTCGGCGTCGCGCTTGAGCTTCTGCAGCACGAAGGCGGAGATCTGCTGCGGCGTCTGCGCCTTCCCGTCGATGTCGATCGACCAGTCGGTGCCCATGTGGCGCTTCACCGAGCGGATCGTGCGATCCGGGTTGGTGACGGCCTGCCGCTTCGCGACCTCGCCGACGAGCACCTCGCCGTTCTTGGCGAAGGCCACGACGCTCGGCGT
>DASZTL010000025.1:0-4331 GCA_035548055.1 Mycobacteriales bacterium
CATCTCGCGTCGAAGGCGTTCTGGCCGGCCCCGATCCCGTTCCCGGTGATGCACATCGACACCGGCCACAACTTTCCCGAGGTCCTCGACTTCCGTGACCGCACGGTCGAGCGGATGGGCCTGCGGCTCGTGGTCGGCAGCGTCGAGGAGTCGATCGCCAAGGGCCGGGTCAAGGAACGCCCGGACGGCATCCGCAACCCGCTGCAGACCGTCACCCTGCTGGAGTCGATCACCGAGGGCGGCTACGACGCGGTCTTCGGCGGCGCCCGCCGCGACGAGGAGAAGGCCCGCGCCAAGGAGCGCGTGTTCAGCTTCCGCGACGAGTTCGGCCAGTGGGACCCGAAGAACCAGCGACCGGAGCTGTGGTCGCTCTACAACGGCCGCCACCACAAGGGTGAGCACATCCGCGTGTTCCCGCTGTCGAACTGGACCGAGCTCGACATCTGGAGCTACCTGGCAGCCGAGAACGTCGAGCTGCCGAGCATCTACTTCGCGCACGAGCGCGAGGTGTTCCAGCGCGACGGCATGTGGCTGCCGATCAGTGAGTTCACCACTCCACGCGAGGGCGAGGAGGTCGTGAAGCTGATGGTCCGCTACCGCACGGTCGGGGACGTCCCGATCACCGGTGCGGTGGAGTCGACGGCCGCGACGTTCGAGGAGATCATCACCGAGGTCGCCGCCACTCGGATCACCGAGCGCGGCGCGACCCGCGCCGACGACCGGCTCAGCGAGGCCGCCATGGAAGACCGCAAACGGCAGGGCTATTTCTGATGGAACTGTTGCGCTTCGCGACGGCCGGATCCGTCGACGACGGCAAGTCGACGCTGATCGGCCGGCTGCTCTACGACACGAAGTCGATCTTCGAGGACCAGCTCGAGGCGGTCGAGCGCACGTCGCGTGACCGCGGCGACGAGCACGTCAACCTCGCGCTCGTGACCGACGGGCTTCGCGCCGAGCGCGAGCAGGGCATCACGATCGACGTCGCCTACCGTTACTTCGCGACCCCCAAGCGGTCGTTCATCATCGCGGACACGCCGGGCCACATTCAGTACACCCGCAACATGGTCACCGGCGCCTCGACCGCGAGCCTCGCGCTCGTTCTCGTCGACGCCCGCAACGGCATCGTCGAGCAGTCCCGTCGGCACGCCTTCATCACCTCGCTGCTGCGGGTCCCGCACCTCGTCGTGTGCATCAACAAGATGGATCTCGTCGACTACGACGAGTCCGTCTTCAACCGCATCAAGGACGAGTTCCGCGCGTTCGCCGCGAAGCTCGACGTCGGCGACCTGTCGTTCATCCCGATCAGCGCGCTGCACGGCGACAACGTCGTACACCGTTCGCAGAACATGCCTTGGTACGACGGCACGTCGCTGCTGCACCACTTGGAGAACGTGCACATCGCGAGCGACCGCAACCTGCAGGACGTCCGGTTCCCCGTGCAGTACGTCATCCGCCCGCAGTCGACCGCGCATCACGACTACCGCGGCTATGCCGGCACGGTGGCCGGCGGCGTGCTGAAGCCGGGCGACGAGGTCATCGTCCTACCGAGCGGTCTGAAGTCGACGATTGCCGCCATCGACACCGCCGACGGCGAGATCGACGAGGCCTACGCGCCGATGGCCGTCACGGTCAGGCTGACCGACGACATCGACGTATCGCGCGGCGACATGATCTGCCGGCCGCACAACCAGCCGAGGGTGAGCCAGGACATCGAAGCGATGGTCTGCTGGCTCTCCGAAGAGCCGCTTCGTGACCGCGGCATGTACGCGATCAAGCACACGACCCGCTCAGCGCGCTGCCAGGTTCGCGGTCTCGACTACCGGATCGATGTCAACACGTTGCACCGTGACGAGACCGCTGACTCGCTGTCGCTGAATGAGATCGGCCGCGTGACGCTTCGCGCGACCCTCCCGCTGTTCGCCGATGAGTACCGCCGCAACCGTACGACGGGATCGTTCCTCCTGATCGACGAGTCCACCGGCGCCACCGTCGGCGCGGGCATGATTCTCTAGACCGCGTGACGGATTCCCGCAGCGACAGCGAACTCGCCCGCGATCTCGCGACCAGCGCCGGGCAGTTGCTGCTCAAGCTGCGTGCGGACAAGGGTTTCAGCGATCCGTGGAAGCTGCGCGACGCGGGTGACCACGACTCCAACGTCCACCTGCTCGAGCTCCTCGCCGAGGCGCGACCCGACGACATCGTGTTGTCGGAGGAGTCTGCCGATGACGCCCGCCGTCATGACGCGGACCGGCTCTGGATCATCGACCCGCTCGACGGCACCACTGAGTACGGTGAGCCGGAGCGCACCGACTGGGCGGTGCACGTCGCGTTGTGGCAACGCGGTCGTGGGCTCACTGACGGTGCGGTGGCATTGCCCGCGCGCGGCATGACGCTGTCGACTGCCGAGGCGCTGCCGACCCGAGGCGAGCCGGCCAGCCACCCACGGCTCGCGGTCAGCCGTACCCGGCGGCCACCGTGGGTCGTCGACGTCGCCGAGAAGGTGTCCGGGCAGCTCGTGCCGATCGGCAGCGCCGGGATGAAGGCAATGTCGATCGTGCTCGGCGAGACCGACGCCTATCTGCACAGCGGCCGGATGAAGGAGTGGGACTCGGCGGCGCCGGTCGTCGTAGCGGTCGCCGCGGGTCTGCACGTCAGCCAGCTCGACGGCTCCGAGCTCGAGTTCAACAAGCCGTCGCGGCTCACCGAGCAGCTGCTGATCTGTCACCCGTCGTTGACAGACGCCCTGGTCGCCGCGTCCGTGAACGCGCCTGTCTAGGAGCAGCTCGCTCTGATGCGATCCAGGCTCGCCGCTCTCGCGCTCGTCGTGACGGCAGCAGCGGGATGCAGCAGCAGCGGGTCGAGCGGTCCGACGCCGGCCGGCTCGAAGCCGGCTCCGACCCCCAGCTTCACCCAGCTCGGGACGTTGGCGATCAGCAAGGTGCTCAAGACGATCCCGTTCACCGGGAGCGCGTGCCCGAAGACCCTCCCGGAGGTCGAGCTCAAGGCCGGCCGGGCCATCGCATGCGATCCACGACCTCGGCGTGTCTACGTGCTCGCCGAGCCGGCGGTGGGGGAGCGCGAGGTCGAAGCGACGACCGTCGCGCAAGAGCCTGACGAGAAGAGCTGGGCGGTCTACCTCCAGCTCTCCCCGCGCGGCGCGCGGGCGTTCGGCGAGATCGGTGGGCGGTACGCGATCGTCTACAACGGCGTCGTACTGAGCACCTCGCCGGCCGTGACGCCGGGTGGCTTCCTACAGATCCAAGGGCTGTCGAAGCACAAGGCGGAGCACATCGCCGCCGCCCTCAACCCTTCCTAACCCCCGAAGTAGCACATCAAGTCGTACGCGCTGGGGGCGTTTGCGTCGTCTGTCCGGTTCTGAGGCCGGAACATGTGCTACTTCGAGTCAGGCTCCGGCGAGGTGGTCGGCAACGAGCCGGATGACTGATTCCGGGTCGTCCACGAGGTCATGCCACGTCACGACCCTCACCGCCCATCCCGCACGGCTGAGCGCGTTCCACCGACGGCGGTCCCGGTGAAAGGCGTCTCGGCTCGAGTGGTGTTCGAACCCGTCACACTCCAGGATGAGCCTGGCTTCCGGCCACGCGAAGTCGACGCGACCGATCCACGTCCCGTCCTGGTCGTGGACGTCGTACTGAGTGAGCGGCGCGCGTAGTCCCGCGCCGGCCAACAACAGTCGGGTGAGCGTCTCGAACACCGAGCCGGCGCCAGGATCGCTGAGGCTCGCCACCTTCATGGCCAATGCCCGCCGCGGGCCGGCCAGGTTGAACGCGTAGGCGCGAAGCGAGCTCATCGTCGTCAGCCGCTTGCGCAGGTAGCCGTCGGCTATGCAGACCGCGCTTTCCAGCGAACACGACCGCGCGACGTCTGCGATCGTCCGATTGGGCCCGGTGACTCGAACTCCGCGAATCACCCGGATGTCTGACGGCGAGATGTCCGCGCGATGAATGCGTACGCCGGGAGCTGAGTCTGATCGGCGCCCGCGATTGCTCGGCGCGGTGACGTGCAGACGGTCAACGGGTGACATGAGATCGACGCCGGACCACGCCGCGGCCGACTCATGACTGAGGACTACGCGCATGGACTTCGTCACGCCTCGGGGGTCTGGCAGCCCGATCGCCGTACCGGTCGTGTAGAAGCCGCGCCACAGTCGCGTAAGGATGCCGAGCGCGACGAACTCGGTGATGTCGCGGCCATCGACACCGGTGGCCAGGATCTCGTTGCGATGGAGGACACGATTCGGCTCGAACACGGCCGCACCGTTGGCTCTCGAGGGCCCTCACCGCGACCGATCAGAACAACCGGTGGACAGG
>DASZTL010000026.1:0-6433 GCA_035548055.1 Mycobacteriales bacterium
GGGCGATGAAGCTCGTCCCGCACACGACCGCGCCTAGCGCGCGCAGGTGATGCAGGTTCGTACCGTCGGGCGGGCCTCGAGCCGTTCCGCACCGATCGGTTTGGCGCAACGCTCGCAGCTGCCGTAGGTGCCGGCAGCCACTCGGTCGAGCGCGGACGCAATGTCGACGAGGTGCGTGTCTGCTTGGTCGACCAGCGCGCTGAGGCGGGAGCGTTCATACGCGATCGTGGCGCCTTCCGGATCGTGTTCGTCGTCAGTGGCAATGTCGGCTTGCGCCGCGATCACGCCGTCGAGATCCCGGTGCAGCTGGTCGCGCTGCGACAGCGTCACCGCCCGGTTGGCTTCGAGCGCTTTCTGGATGCGCGTCCAGTCAGTCAAGGAACCGGTCGAGGAGAGCGTCGAGTGTGATGTCGAACGCCGCGCGGTAGTCCACTTGCGCCGACAGTGCCGCGATGAGGTCGGGGTCGTCGGTGATCGCCGGCCAGGCAGTCGGGTCCGTCGCGTCAGTGGTCGGGCCGCGTTGCGCCGTGCGTTCGATCACCACCGAGGACACGACGTGCAGCTGCAGCCCGCGGATCGCCACCGCGGCGTCCTTGCCGCGCAGCCCGACCGCGTGAAGCTCACGAGCAAGCGCTGCCTGCATCGGCTGGAACATGGCGAGGGTCTCGTTCCGTTCGTGCGCGAGCGCGATCAGGTGCGGGTGGTCCCAGAGGCGCTCGCGCCACTGACGGCACAACGAGGTGATCCGTGCCCGCGGCGTACGCCCACCGACGGTGACGTCGTGCATGTCCGCAAGCAGCTTGTCGACCATCAGATCGACCAGCGTGTCGCGGTTTCCGACGTGCCAGTAGATCGACGTGACCGCCGTACCGAGCTCCGAAGCGAGACGGCGCATCGTCAGCGCCTCGAGGTCGTTCTCCTCGACCAGGCGAATAGCCGTCTCGACGACGATCTCTTGCGAGATCGCGTCGCGGGCGCTCTTCGCCGGCTGAGACAACGCCTACCCAGGCACCGGCGCGAACGGGAAGTCGTGTCCGGTCAGCCAGTGCCGGCCGACCTCGCGATGTCCGGCCCAACGCGCGACGTTCGCCGCGTCGTCGGTCTGACCCAGTGACTCCGGGGTGACGTTGATCCGCTCCGCGTGCGATCGCAGGGATCCGAGATCGAAGCCGTAGATGTCCGCTGCGGCCTCACCGATCAGTCGACGGGTTTCTGCGATCGGTACGTCTTGGTAGGTCTTCGCCAGCCACTCGCGCGACCTCGGCCAGGTGCCCTCCGGGTGCGGGAAGTCGTTGCCCCACGGCATGTTGTCGATCCCGATCTCGTACCGCATCCCGATCTCGCGGCGCTTCGTGTTCGACGAGCCGATGAAGCAGTTGCGGTCGAACAGCTCGCTCGGCTGCGTCTGGATCCCCATCGACGACAGCTTCTCGGCGCCCTTTTGGCCGAGGAAGAGCCGGTCCCAGAACCACAGCAGGTTCGGCACCCACCAGCAGCCCGCTTCGGTGACGCCGAACTTCAGGCCGGGGAAGCGGTCGAAGACGCCTGACCACAACATGAACCACATCGGACGGGCGGGCCACCACACGACCTCGGTGACGTAGATGCCGAGATGGTCGCCGTAGGACTCCTTGTCCGCCGGCCCACTGTGCGTGCACACCGGCATCTGCAGGTCCTGGCACAGCTCCCACACCGGGTCGTAGCGCCGCGAGTGGTAGGGCTCGGAGTTCATCCACATCGCCGGGATCATCACTGCGCGCAAGCCTGACTCGTGGGCGCGGCGGATCTCCGCGAGTACGTCGTCCAGCTCCGCGGTGATCTGCACGAGAGCGACGCCCTTGCGGCGCTCGGGGGAGTCGGAGCACAGCTCCGCGAGCCAGCGGTTGTGCGCCTTCGCGCCGGCCAGACCGAGCTCCGGGTCGGTGTCGCCGGACAACCCGAGCCCGACCCCGAACGGCGCGCAGGTTCGGCTCTCGACCGCGTCAGCATCCGGGAAGATCACCTCAGCCGTGATGCCGTCCTTGTCCATCTCCTTGTTGCGGCGCTCGGCGTCCCACCCGCCTTCGAGACCTTCTCCGTTCTCGGCGAACCACTTCTCGGCGAATGCCTTGTCCGACGTGCCCATCGCGCGGATCTCCTCGACCGCCTGGTCGCGACCGGCGAGGAACTCGTCGAACGCAGGCCAGTACTTCTTCTCCAGGTAGTCGCGATACAGCGGTGTCGGAAGCCCGGCGTGGGCGTCGGAGGAGATGACGGTGTAGACGTCGTCGCTCATGCTCTTCTTCCTTTGGATGTCAGCCGGACTGTGCTCATCCAGGCACCGCGCGCAGGTACGTGTCGGGCTGGCTGCGGTCGAGGATCGACTGGGTGCGCAACCGCAGCGCGTCATCGGTTCGCGGGTTGTCGGGGTGAATCCAGAAGCGGTCGGTGCGAATCGCGTCGAGGGTCGCTTCGGCGACCTCGGTCGGCTCGGTGTACGCGATCGGAACGCCCGCCGCCTTCATCTGCTCCTCGAGCGCTTCGACCGTGGTGTACGGCGTGGCCCGCGGCCGCGTCTTCGCGAACCGCTCCGGTCGCGACCGCCACGACTCGAACAAGCCGGTACGCAGCATGTGCGGGCCTGGGAAGAGCACGGACGCGGAAACCAACGTGTCCGCGAGCTGCCCGTACAGGCACTCGGTGATCGTCACCACCGCCGCCTTCGTCGCGGCGTACTGCGGCGTCGACGGCAACGGCGACAGCCCGCCGTTGCCGCTGGAGGTGTTGACGACGTGGCCCTCCTCGCCGCTTGCCACCATCCCCGGCACGAACGCGTTGATGCCGTGTATGACGCCCCACACGTTGACGCCGATCGCCCACTCCCAGTCGCGGAGCTCGTGCTCCCAGATCGGGCCCTCGGCACCCGCGCCGATGCCGGCGTTGTTGCACAGCACGTTCACACCGCCGAACGCATCGACAGCGGCGTCGCGTAGCGCGCTCACCGACTCGTAGACCGAGACGTCGGTCGGAATGCCGATCACGTCGAGGCCCTGCGCCTGCAGCTCGCCGACGGTCTTGGCGAGTGGCTCCGGCTGTACGTCGGACAGCACGACCTTCATGCCGGCGCCACCGAAGACCTCACCCATTGCACGACCGATTCCGCCGGCGCCGCCGGTGACGACCGCGACCTTCCCCGATACGTCCTGCATCGTCAGTCGGACCCGACCGGGGACAGGTCGTCGTAGCGCTGATGAACGTACGGCGCGACCCAGTCGGCCGGCACCGCCGTCACGACCTCACCGGTCTGGATGCTCGAGCGTTCCGCCAGCTCGATCGAGCGAAGTTTGAGCACCGGGAAGTCGGCGACCGGGTCGAAGCGGGACTCTCTCAGGATCACCTCGCCGTCGACGTTCCACATCGTCCGCGTCTTCTCGTCGCGACGGCAGTAGACCAGCATCGGTTCGCCGTCGAAGCCCTTGCCGCTGGGGGAGGGAAGGAACTTCAGATAGAAGCTGGTCCGGGTCCGGTCCGGGGACGGCTCGACCTCGCCGGTCACCGTCCCGGTGACCTCGACGAAGGTCGTGCCCATCCGCGTGAAGTGGCCGCGAATGTTGTCGCCGTCGCGGTCGAGACTGATCTCCGCGAGCTTCTTCGGTTCACCGAACGTCTCGCGTCCGCCGATGACGGCCTGCTCAGTCGTCATCGGCATGACGAGCGCGTAGTCACCATCCAGGTCCTCATGGCGCGCATGCACCGCGAAGGTGCCGGCACCGAAGACCGGATAGCCGCGCCCGAGGTCCACCGTGGCGATCGTCAGCCGTACGAGGGGCTCGGTCGGCGGTGAGAGCGGCGGCGGGAGCACCGCGGCGATCGCGTCGGGATCGGTCTCGAAGGTGGCGACCAGCGTGGTGGCCCACGTGTCGACCTTGGTGGCCTCGACCTCTCTGTTGCGTAGCTCGTCGAGGGACCGAGCGCCGTACCTGACTCGTGCCATCTGGACTCCTATTCAGGTTTGCCGAAACCGACGAGGGCCGGACACTTCTCCGCTTCGCTGGGAAGGCTTTGCGGCGCGAGCGGCTCATCGACGTCCGTCACGAGCGGACCGAACTTGTCGGCGAGCGGCCGAAGTGCGTCGACATCGAAGCCGTAGGTCCGGGCCGCGTTGAGGGCGAGCATCGCCTGGACCTCGTCGTGGTCGATCCCGGCGAAGCTCGCCCGCATCGCCTCGAGGGTGAACGGGTTGCTGCCTTCTTTGTGCGGGTAGTCGCTGCCCCACATGATCTTGTCGACACCGACCGCGTGACGGATCCGCGCCTCGTCGGGCCGGATGAACGACGAGCCGACGCTGACCTGGCGAGCGAAGTACTCACTGGGCTTCAGGCTCATCCGCTCCACAACAGGCAACCCCCATTCGGCTTCCTGCGAGCCGCTGGCGTTGCGGAACCGGTCGAAGAAGAAGTCGAGTCGCATCAGCTCATCGGGAATCCATGCGGTGCCCTGCTCGGTCAGCACGAGACGCAAGTCTGGGTGCCGCTCGAATGCACCCGACACGACAAGGTGCGTGAAGGCGCGGTGCGCCCACCACGTCACTTCGAGGATGAGGATCACCTGGTCCTCCGGCCGCTCACCAGTCGCCGGCGCGGCACTGCCGCTGTGATGGTTGACCGGCATGTCGAGCTCGGCGCACACCGCCCACAGCGGCTCGTAGTACTCCGGGTCGAACAGATGGGGGAGCCCCGAGCCAGGAGGCGCACCAGGCAGCAGTACGCCGCCGGTCAGTCCGTTGTCCTTCGCCCACCGGATCTCGGCGACCGCAGCGTCGAGGTCGTGGAGCATTATCTGCGCGATTCCGGCGCGGCGGCCGGGCGCCTCGGCGCAGAACTCGGCCAGCCAGCGGTTGTGCGCCTGCAGCCCGGCCCAACGGGCCGCGAGGTCGCCGGCGTTGGCGGCAGGCGGCTGGTCGGCGAGGCTCGCCTTCGGGAAGAACGGCGGGACCGTGTTGGGGAAGATGACCTCGGCGACGATGCCGTCGGCCTCGAGGTCGGTCAGGCGCCGCTCGGAGTCCCAGTTGCGCTCGCCGTCGGGACCCTTCATGTCGTCGTACGGGACCTCGTACGACGCGGCCCACGCGTCGAACTCGTCGTGCCACTTGCTCGCGAGGTAGGGCCGGTAGTCGGCGATGTTGCCGCCGCCGTGACAGTCGGCCGAGATGACGAGGTAGCGCTCCTGGTCCATTGGCCGTCCTCGCTGAGACGTATGTAACGGCGTTACATTAACCGCTCAGCGCGCCACGTCAAGAACGGGCCCACTCTTCGAGTGGGCCCGTTCCTAGGTATCGCCAAGTCGCGCCGCCCGCCCCCGTTGTCGAGCCGGGCGGGGCAAGGGGCGTGGGGTGTTACACGTAGGTGTCGCGCTCCTGGACGACAGTCCCGCCGGTGACGGGGACGCCGCCGCTGGAAACGGTGCGCGAGCTGTGACGGCGCGGGGCGAAGATGATCAGGTCGAGGATCAGGCCGACCGCACCGACGATCATCAGGATGACGCCAACAGTGTTGATGTCGACACCGCTCACGGTTGCGTTGACGGCCCACGTGAGCACCGCACCAACAGCGATCAGGAAGAGGCCTACACCGATACCCATGGCTGGATCTCCTTAGAAGGCGGCTACAGGGTTGCAACCGTTGCTATGTAAGGAGTTATTGGCCGATCGCGCGGCTGAGAAACCACCGTCAGGAGGTTTAGATCGCCCGGTAGTCGAGTCGTGACATTCGTGGTCCACGACGCTCTCGGCGTGATCCGGGAGTGAGCTCGAGCAGTCGCACGAGCCGCGCCCGATGGGGTCGCCAAGGCTCGAGAAACGCTTCGACCTCGGCCTCCGCGATCGCCCGTCCGTCACCGACCGCCTCGCCGAGCAAGGCCGGCAGGTGGTAGTCGCCGATCGGCGGTGCGTCGGCGTCACCGAGGACGCGCTGGCCGACTTCCGCAGCCGTCCACACCCCGATCCCCGGGATCGCGGTGAGCATCCGGTAGACCTCGGCGTTGTTTGCGGGCTGCGACGCCGCGGCCTCGAGCCGCGAGGCGTACGACGCCGCGACCGCGATCGTCCGCGACTTCCGGTTCTCCACGCCGGCGCGATGCCACTCCCACGTCGGGATCGACTGCCACACGTCGTTGGTCGGGATGAGCCGCATACCCGCCGGCGCCGGCCCCGGCGCCGGCTCACCGAATCTGGTCACCAGCCGCTGCCACATCGCGAACGCATCGAGCCCGACGATCTTCTGCTCCAGCACGGCCGGCACAAGCGACTCGAGAACGCGCCCGGTCCGCACCATGCGCAATCCGCGAAGCCGCTCCTGCGCCCTGCGCACTCGCTCGTCCCGCGGATCGAAGCTGTCGGGGTCATCCTGCGAACCCAACAAAGTGGGAATCGAAGCGATCAGCTCATCAGCCCCAT
>DASZTL010000027.1:0-19825 GCA_035548055.1 Mycobacteriales bacterium
CGGGAGCTGGGAGAGCACCGGAACGCCGAGGAGCTGGCTCCCGGCGGCGGCCGTCACCGCATATGGCAAGCCCGCCTCACTGGCGCGCTCGGCGAACCGATGCAACAGTTCGTTGGGGGTCCGCGCGTATAGGTACGCCGCCGCGGACTCCGGCCGGCGCCGGGCGCTGTCCAGCCCGGCCAGCCAGTCCAGCGCGGCCGCTCGGTCGGTGAGATGCCGACGTTGTTGCGGCCCCTTTCCGGTCGTCGTCACGAGACGCTCATCCTCGAGGGCTTTGAAGACTGTGTGTGCCTGCCCGACCGACAGGGCGGCCTGCTGAGCGAGCCGGGCGACCGTCCACTCCTTCTCCCAGGCCCCGAGCAGGACTTGCACCGCCCGGAGCCCGACCGGACCTAGGCCCTTGGCGGTTTGCCCGTCCGCCCTCGGACGTGTGGCGCCTTCGATGTGCACCATCACCCCCGGCCAATCGAGGTGGAGCGCGCCGCGCCCGTCGCACCAGGACAACCCAACGTCTTCCAGCAGATCGCGCTCCCGCTGCGGGATCGTGCGCGCGACGACCATCCCCACGGCGTGCGCGGGCACCAGCGGCAGCAGTGCCCGTACCGCCGCGTCGCCGGTCCCCGCGTCTGCGCGGGGAAGCAGCACCAGCGGACGAAGGTCGGGCCCGACGCCGATGCGGTTGGAACGCCCGGCGTGCAGGTCGACGTGAGGCACGCCAAGGAGCACACGGCGGTACCGTTCCGGCGTCGCCGCTTCCAACTCTACCCTTATCTTCATTACACAGCATCATTCAGCGTGGAGTGAAAGGTGTCAATATGTGAATGGGGCAGGGAGAACAGTCGCGGCGGTCAGTCCGACCTCAAGGCGGGGCAGGTCCACGTGGTGGGCGAACATCGCCGCCGCGTCGCGGATCTGCGCCGGCTGCGCCAGCCGTAGCTGGATGCCTTCGAGCGAGCCGGCGTACCGACCGGCGCCCTCCTCACTGTGGCTGATCCCGTAGCCCGCAGTCATGAGGTTCAGCTCGCCCGGCCGGATCGGCTGCTCGCTTCCCAGGCTGTCCCGATGCAGCACCTCGCCGTCGAACAGCCACGTCACGGTCGCCAGCCCCAGGTGGGGAATGCGGACCTATGTCGAGGCCCTGTTCGGCGGTGACATCGGTGGGCCCGAAGTGGTCGGCGAAGCACCACGGGCCCACGGTTCGCCGATGTCGCTGTGGAAGCGCACGCCTGACGTGGACTCTGCCGACCTCGGCGCCGCGGTCTTCGGAGATCTCGATCGCGGGAGGTCCCGCAACTCCGCGCGCCGGGCTGAGCTGCGCCTCGCCTGGTTGGAGTGGCCCACTCATAGGTCCCGCAATTCCGCTCGAGGACCTCCGACTCTGGTGCGGGTGCACGAGACGCGTCCAGCCTCGAAGTGGTTGAGGAAGGAGGTGATGACGATGACCACGCTGAAACGACGGGATCCGTTCGCGATCGAGTTGCCCGACTGGATGGAGCGCTTCATCGAGGAGCGTCCGTGGCGCCGAATCGACGATGTTGTCGGTGCTTCGGCGATTCGGATGGAGGAGTTCATGGACGACGGCATGCTGGTCGTCCGCGCAGAGATGCCGGGCCTTGACATCGACAAGGACCTCGCCATCTCGCTGCACGACGGACTCCTGCACATCAAGGCGCAGCGGACACAAAAGGAGGAGAAGAAGGACAAGGAGTACTTCCGCTCCGAGTTCCGCTACGGCGAGTTTGAGCGGACGCTTCCGCTTCCGCCCGGCGTCACCGTTGCGGACGTCAAGGCGACGTACACCGACGGTGTCGTCGAGGTCCGAATCCCCGCCGGCGCGCCCGCCGATGGCACGACGAAGGTGCCGGTCCAGCGCGTCTGATCACCCCCGAGGAGGGGCCGGCGAACCTTGCCGGCCCCTCCTCGGGACGTTCGACTCACCCGGCTCGAGCCGCTGCCCCGGGTCAGAGTTGACGGGCAACCAGGCGACACAGATCCAGAAGCCGGCAGGTATAGCCGTATTCGTTGTCGTACCAGCCAAAGATCTTCACCAGCTCGCCGTTGGCCTGGGTCAACGTCGCGTCGTAGATACACGACGCGGAGTCGCCGATGACGTCACGCGAAACGATCGGATCCGCGCAGTAGCGCAGGATGCCCCGGAGCCTTCCTTCGGCGGCGTCGTGGAAGGCCGCGTTGATTTCCTCCGGCGTCGTCGCCACGGCGAGGACCGCAGCCAGATCCGTCAGCGATCCGTCCTCTACAGGTACCCGCACCGCCATGCCGTCGAGCTTGCCCGCAGCCGATTCGATCACCAGACCAGTCGTCCGTGCCGCTCCGGTCGATGTCGGAATGATGTTGACCGCACCGGCTCGCGCCCGATGCAGGTCCTTGTGGGGTCCGTCCAGGATCATCTGGTCGTTGGTGTAGCCGTGGATGGTCGTCATGAAGCCCTTGACCAACCCGAAGGACTCCTCGAGCACCTTCACCATCGGAGCAACGCAGTTAGTGGTGCACGACGCGTTCGAGATGACATCGTGGCGCTCCGCGTCGTATGCACCATCGTTGACACCGATCACGATGGTGGCATCGACCGGCCCCTTGGCGGGTGCTGAGATGAGGACCTTCCGCGCTCCGCTCTTCAGGTGGTAGGCGGCATCCTCGCGGGTACGGAACTTCCCGGTGGACTCGATGACGATGTCCACACCTTGGCTGCCCCAATCGAGCTTGGCGGGGTCGCGTTCAGCTGTGACAGCAATCCGGCGTCCACCGACGATCAGCGCGGCGTCGTCGTAGGAGACGTCGTGGGCGAACCTGCCGTAGGTGGAGTCGTAACGGAGCAGATGCGCGAGCGTCGCCGTGCTGGCCAGGTCGTTGACCGCGACGACCTCGCAGTCGCGGTCGTCGACCACTGTCCTGACGAAGCCGCGGCCGATGCGGCCGAATCCGTTGACTCCGATCCGAGTTGTCATTTTCCAACCTCCGTTCAGCTCCAAGCGTTCTTCAGCGTCCGCGCTCTGCTTCGTCCTAGCCAGAGTCGAAGGTCCAGGGGCCCGCCGATGAGAGGCGGTCCGCACTTCATGACCGGCCACGACCTACTGCCGGTCGGGTCGGTAGCGCACGTCACACCGGGCGATGACCTTCGCCTCTAGCGACCTCTTCAGAGCCCGCCGCATCGTGGCACTCAGCTACATGGGAAGCCACAAGGAGGTGGCAACAGTGTCTGGGTTCGAGAAGACCCTCGAGTGGTTCGCAAACAACATCTTCAACGAGGTCGCGATTCTGATCGCCCTCATCGTGCTCATCGGACTACTGCTCCAGAAGAAGCGCGGAGACGAGATCATCTCCGGAGCGATCCGAGCCGCGGTCGGCGTATATGCGATGTTCATCGGAGTTGCCGTCTTCGTGGGCGGTCTGAGCGCGTTCCAGGCGATTACGGCCAGCGCCTTTGGCAAGACACCGCCGACCTCGCTGGACAAGTACTCGTTGGACACCTTCATGGCCGACAAGGGCTCCGTCATTGCGATGGTCATTACGGTGGCCTTCCTGATGCATATCGCCATCGTCAGACTGTTCAAGCTCAAGTTCGTCTATCTGACCGGCCACCTCATGTTCTGGATGAGCGTGGTCGTCACCGCCTCGCTTTCAGCGGGCTGGGGAAGCATGGGCAAGTGGACGATGATTCTGGTCGGCTCGGCGATCGTCGCGACCTACTGGACGGTTCAGCCGCTCGTCCTCCAGAAGAAGATGGAGCGAGTTATCGGGTCGGATGAGTGGGGCTACGGCCACACGAGTTCGTCTGCGGCCTACCTCGGCGCAGCCGTCGGAAAGCGAATCGGTGACCCGGAGCGGCAAGACACGGAGAAGTTGCACCTGCCGCGCTGGCTGTCGTTCTTCAAGGATGTAAACGTCGCCACAGCCGTCGTGATCATGGTGATCATGCTGATCGCGATGGCATTCGCAGATCCCAAGGTGTACGACGCTCAGGCCGCAACCTACAGCGCAACCATGAACCCGTGGGTGTGGGCGGTCGTGTCCGCCCTGCGGTTTGCAGCCGGCATCGCCGTCCTGCTGTTCGGCGTTCGGATGTTCCTTGCCGAGATCGTCCCGGCCTTCAAGGGCATCAGCGACAAGGTCATCCCTGGCGCACGTCCAGCTCTGGACTGCCCGACCGTGTTCCCGTACTCACCGACGGCAGTGATGATCGGATTCCTGTCAAGCACCGCAGTATTCCTCGCGATGATGGCACTCTTCCCGGCAGTCGGCTGGTTCGGAGGATTCGTACTGGTCCCACCGATGATCATGCTGTTCTTCCCGGGCGGCGCTGCCGGTGTCTTCGGCAACAAGCACGGCGGTTGGCCGGGAGCGGTCGCAGGTGGAGCCATCAACGGCCTGTTCCTCGCCTTCGGTCAGGCGATCACCTGGCACCTGCTGGCGCACAACGGCCCGCAGATGGCGACGCTCGCCGACCCCGACTGGTACATCGTGAACTGGGTGGTTCTCTTCTTCCGTCATCCACTTGGGTTCGCTGACGGCTACCAGGCCTTCGTGACCGTCTTCGGCTGGCTCTTCTGCGCAGTGGCGGTCTACGGCCTCTACTCGCTCTTCAAGCGCGTCAATGGCCCGAAGCACCCGCAACCGATCGAGACCGTCGAGTCCCGGACGCTCACCCACGTGTGACGGCTGCGCGATTCGCCGGCTCGACACAAGAAGGGATCAAGAAGATGTCTGGACGCAAGGGCGTGGATGAGGACCTCGAAGTCCTGACCATCTGCGGCGTGGGCATGGGTACATCGCTCATCATGCGGATGACCGCCGAAGAGGTGTTCAAGCAACTCGGCATCCGCGCCCACGTCCAGGCCACTGATGTGTCGTCAGCGCGCGGAATGCACGCCGACATGCTGATCGGTCAAGCCATGCACACCGAAGAGTTCATGGGGCGCGGACCGGTCGTCATCACCGTCGAGAACTTCATCGACAAGAACGAAATGCGCGCCAAGATCCTCGCTGGTCTGGAGGCTCTGGGATGGCAGTCAGCGTAGAAGCCGGCACCCGGGTCACCGGGAGAGTCAACGTGCACGCAGCGGATTGGGCGGCTGCTGTCAGGGCAGCCACCCAGTTGCTGGTCACGTCGGGCGCCGTCTCCGAGAGGTACGCCGACCGGTGCGTCAACATCGTCCGTGAGCAGGGTCCCTACATTGTGATTGCTCCCGGCATCGCGTTGGCGCACGCCCGGCCCGAAGACGGGGCACACGCACTCGGCCTCGCCGCGGTGTGCCTCGCCGAACCGGTGCGGTTCGGTCATCAGACCAACGACCCCGTCGACGTGGTCTTCGCGTTCAGCTCTCCCGAGCCCGATGCCCATGTCGGACTGATCGCCTCACTGGCACGCGCGCTGGCGGATGGTCTCGCCGACCGGTTTCGCCTGGCCGCGACTGATGAGGCAGCCACATTGCTGCTGCAAGGAGTGATCAACGATGAGCAACAACTTCGGTGAACAGATGCGATCGCATCTCGCCCAGGTCGAGTCGTCCAACGCCGAGACACTTGATCGCACCGCCGAGATGATGCTGAACGTCATACGCAACGAGGGACTGATCTACGTCGGCGGAACCGGCCACTCATGTGCGTTGATGCTCGAGTCCTTCTACCGGGCCGGTGGACTGGCCTGCGTCCAGCCGCTGTATCACCCCGCTCTCCTCCCGCTTCACGGCGGAGAGGACAGCACCCTCGCCGAGAAGACCAGCGGGTTCGCCCGCATCCTGGTCGACCGGTTCGGTCCGTCAACGAACGACCTCGCCTTCGTGTTCTCCAACTCCGGTGTGAACGCCGTACCCGTGGAGCTGGCGGACGAGCTGAAGCGAGGTGGCACCCCCGTCATCGCCGTCGTGTCGCTCACCCACCTGCGCGCTGCCCCATCGCGCGGCGACCACAAGATCGATGCGGTCGCCGACGTCATCATCGACACGCTGGTTCCCTACGGCGACGCCGCCTACCCCACCGCAGACGGATCGACCACGGCCGGGCTGTCGTCGCTCAGCTGCGTGTTTGTCTGGAACCTGCTTCTCACACGTCTCGCAGACCTGGCGGCGAATGCCGGCGTACAGCTGCCCATCTTCACCAGCTCCAACGTCGCAGGAGGCGCCGACCGGAATGCCGAGCTGTTCAAGCAGTACCGGCCCCGTGTGCGGTCGTTGTGAACGTCGCGCTCGCGCCGTTCCGCATGGCGGCGGAGATGGCCGAACAACCAGCTGTCCTGCGACGGCTCGTTGCGCGCCGTACCGGCGTCCACAACCAGATCACCCATGCCCTACCTGAGGGACTAGCCGGCGTCGCATTTGTCGGCCGCGGATCCTCTGCAAACGCGGCCATGGCCGCGCGGGTGATGATCGAGCTCGCGACGCGGAAGCCGGTCGTGATGGTGTCACCGAGCATCGACCGGCTGTACGGCGCGCACACGGACTACTTCGGCCACCTCGCCGTCGGCCTCAGCTTCTCCGGCCACACACCAGAGGTCGTTTCCACCCTCTTGGACCTCCAGGATCGAGGCGCCGCGACCATCGCGATCACCGGCGACGCGGAGTCGCCACTCGCGGAGGCTGCTGGGCTCACCATCGACCTCGGGACAGGCCCCGAACTGGCGGTGCCGACGACGAAAGGCTTCACCGCAGAACTCGCGATGCTCGTCATCCTCGCCGAGACGTTGGGCGGGACCCCTTTGCCACACGAAGCATGGGCGGCAGTCGCCGACGTCACGCAGCAAGTGCTCGAGGATGCCGCGGCCACCAAGGAAGTTGCTCGCGACCTGGCAGCTGCGCAACACGTCTCAGTAGTGGGTGCCGGCACCTACCTCGGCATCGCGCACGAGATCGCGCTCAAGTTCGAAGAGGCGGCGCTGCTGGCGGCCTCCGCGCACTCGTCGGCGTCGTACCGTCACGGTCCCATCGCGATGGCCAGCACTGCCCAACCTCTGGTGGCACTCGTGGGCCCCGGCTCCGCCGGCGCCGACACGACACAACTCGCAGCCGAGGCTGCCCGCAACGGCGCACCGGTGGTCACGATCGGCCCCTCCGGAACTATCCCGGTGCCGGACGGGCTACCGGAGTGGCTCGCCAGCATCCCCATGGCGGTTCGCGGCCAACAGCTCGCGTTGGCGATCGCGACCGAGAAGGGGCTAGATCCCGACCAGCCGCCGACGCTGTCGAAGGTCACCCTCACATGACGTCCC
The DNA here is from genome assembly GCA_035548055.1 of Mycobacteriales bacterium. GTDB lineage: Bacteria > Actinomycetota > Actinomycetes > JAFAQI01 > JAFAQI01 > DASZTV01. Next base: position 7,223 of record DASZTL010000027.1, read on the forward strand.
CCACGCGCTCTCACCGTGAGGTCGTCGTGACCAATGCGAGCGGGCTCCACGCTCGCCCTGCGGCGGACTTCGCGGCTATGGCTGCCCGGTTCGATGCTGACATTCATGTGAGCAAGGAGAGGAGGAACGTCGACGGCAAATCGGTGCTGCTGCTGCTCACACTCGATGTGCGCTACGGAGACAGTGTCAGCATCGACGCGATCGGGCCGGATGCCGCGCGCGCGGTTGAGGCATTGTGCGAGTTGGTGGCGTCGTGATGCGCTCTCTGCGCGGCCTGCCCGTCTCCCCCGGCGCAGTCGATGCTGCCGTGTACTTGTACCTCCCGGACAGCTATGAGGTTCCAGCAGCCTGGCCCGACCCCCCGGAGAAGGCCGTCGCGGAACTTGTCGCAGCACTGGACGAGGTCGCCGCGTCGTTCACCGCTTCGGCGACGAACGCCACCGGAGATGTCGCGGACATCCTGCGCGCGCAGGCAGCCATAGCCGCCGATCCCGCCCTCCGACGCGCTGCCGAGGCAGCCATCCATGCGGGCAGTCACCCCGCCCGTGCCCTGCTTGCCGCGGGGGATACGTTCGCCGCGACTCTCGAGCAGTCGGGCAACGACTACCTCAGCGCCCGGGCCCCTGACGTGCGGCACATCTGCGACGCCGCAGCCCGCAGGCTCGTTGGGATTTCGGCTCGACAGCCACCGCGGCCGACGAGCCCGTGCGTGATCGTCGCCGCCGACCTGATGCCGGCGGACACCGCGACCCTTCCGACCGACCTGGTCTGCGGCATCGTCACGGCGCACGGCAGTCGCACATCCCACACTTCCGTCATCGCAAGGTCGCTCGGCATCCCCGCCGTCGTCGGCGTTCCGGGCTTGCTCAAGCTTGCCGAGTCCGCGACGCACATCGCGCTCGACGGCAGCACGGGTGAGGTGGTTCTGGACCCAGACGCAGCAACGCGTGCCCGCATCACGCGCACCAGGCAGCAGCGGCAGCAGCAGCTCGAGCGCCTTCGCGAAGCGGCAGGGACGGGCAGGACGACGACGGTCGACGGCACTCACATCGAGGTGGCCGCCAATGTCTCCGGGGCCGAGGAGCTGGCCCATGCTCTCGATCAGGGTGCGGAGGCCGTCGGGCTGTTGCGGACCGAGCTTCTCTACCGCGGCCGACGTGAGCCACCGTCAGCCGACGAGCAGGTGCAGATGCTGCGGTCGCTGCGTGAGTTGCTGGGAGAGCGCCGACTCCTCGTACGAACGTTTGACATCGGTGCCGACAAACAGGTCCCGTTCCTACCTGTCCGCCCTGAGCGGAACCCGGAGCTGGGACTGCGGGGGCTGCGGTTGGCCCGGACTCACCCGGACCTGCTCGACACACAACTGAGGGCGATCGCCTCCGTCGCGGCCACTGGGCCCACCGCGGTCATGGCGCCGATGGTGGCGACGCTCGATGACGCGCGGTGGTTCCGGTCAAGAGTCGAAGCGGCCGCAATGCCGGCCCACGTGGAAGTCGGTGTGATGGTCGAAGTGCCCGCCCTCGCGCTGACTGCCGACCAGCTCAGCCCGTACGTCGACTTCGTGTCGATCGGAACGAACGACCTCGGGCAGTACCTCTTCGCGGCGGACCGTCGCGACGAGGCCATGGCGGAGTTGCTCGACCCATTCGCACCGGCACTTCTACGAGCTGTCGCGTCGGTGTGTCGCGACATGGCGGGCGAGGCTTGGATCGGCATCTGCGGCGAAGCGGCCAGCGATCCGGCCTGGGCCCTGCTGGCGGTGGGTCTCGGCGTCACCGAGCTCTCGATGCAGGCGGTCGCCATACCGGAGGTGCGAGCCGCCTTGCGCACCGTCACCGTCGAGGCCTGTCGCGCCGCGGCCACGCGGGCTCTTGCGTGTGCATCCGCAGTCGAAGCGCGCGAGATCGGAACGAGTCTTGTGAAGGAGACGACATGAAGAGGTTGGGTGTTGCAGCTGCACTCGTCGAGGACGAGCTGATTCGCGGTGACGTCGAGATCAGCGACGGTGTGATCAGCGCCCTCGGCATCAGCCCAGCGGGCCGTTCGGGCCTTGCGGCGCCGGGCTTTGTCGATCTGCAGGTCAACGGCTTCGCCGACGTGGACTTCCTTTCCGCGGATGTCGAGGGATATCGGCACGCGGGTGAGGCATTGCTCGCCACCGGTGTCACCGCCTTCCAACCCACACTTGTGTCAGCTCCCATCGACACACTGGTGGGCGCGATCGAGATCGCGACGAAGGCAGGCTCCGAAGTCCGGCCGCGGATCCTCGGCGTCCACCTCGAAGGGCCCTTCCTCGCCCCGAAGTGGAAAGGTGCCCACGACGAGCGCTGGATCATCCCGCCCGACATCAACATTGCCGAGCGGCTATGCCTTGCCGGCGCGGTCACGACGATGACGATTGCGCCTGAACAACCGTCGGCCCTGGACCTGCTGCGTTGGCTCGTCGCGCATGGCGTGGTCGTCTCAGTCGGACACACAGACGCAGATGCGGCCACTGCACATGCGGCGTACGACGCGGGTGCCCGCACAGTGACTCACCTTCACAACGCCCAACGAAGGTTCGCCGCCCGCGATCCCGGTATCTCCGCGGTCGCAATGATCCGCAATGACGTCACGGTCGAGCTCATCCCGGACTTCGTGCACCTGTCGCGAGAAACCGTCCGACTGGCATGGCTGGCTGCGGGAGACCGGCTGGCAGTCGTCACCGACGCCATCGCTGCCGCGCCTCGCTCGACCGGAGAATTCCGGCTCGGCGACCGCACGATCCTCGTGAGCGAAGATGCCGCGCGCCTGCCGGACGGCACGCTTGCCGGCAGCGTCTTGTCGATGGACAAGGCGGTGCGCAACCTTGTCGAGCTCGGGATCGCGATCCCGCAGGCGGTGCGTGCAGCCACGACGGTGCCGGCTCGTGTGCTCGGGCGTCACGACCTCGCCACACTGCGCGTGGGCACGGTAGCCGACGTCGTCGTCCTCGACGAGGCCCTCCACCCGGTGCGGACCCTAAGAGACGGGATCGAGGTCTGGCCGGGCTGAGCAGTCCACTGCGAAGTCCCTCGACCAGCCCCACGCATCGGCGGAAGTGCCTCAGCAATCCAGTCCTGGAGCGTCCGCGCGGTCGGAGTCGACGATGCGCAGCTGGACCGTAGAATGCCCCTCGGTCATGGGGTGGTCTGTTGCAGCGCAATCGTGGCTGATGGGGCGTTGATGCGTCGTACCGTCCTTTCCGGCCTCGACATCGAGCCCCACCTCGGGGCGATTCGCGCCGAGTTCGACGTGCCGAGCCGCTTCCCGCCCGCCGTCGAGGAAGCCGCGACGCAGGCGGCCTCGTCGCCGTCACGGGCCGGCCGCACGGATGCGACCGAGCTCGCGCTGGTCACGCTCGACCCGGCGGGGTCCAAGGACCTCGATCAGGCCTTCCTGTTGGAGAAGGTCCCGCGTGGGATGCGGTTGCACTACGCAATCGCCGATGTCGCCGCGTTCGTGACCCCTACCGGGCCGATCGACACCGAGGCGCACCATCGAGGCGAGACGCTCTACCTCCCGGACGCCCGCGTCCCGTTGCATCCGCCGACGCTGTCTGAAGGGGCTGCGAGCCTACTGCCCGGCCAGGAGCGGCCCGCTGTCCTGTGGCGCATCGATCTCGACGGCGACGGGACGCCGATGCAGGTCGATGTACGACGAGCAGTCGTTCGCAGCCGGGCACAGCTCGACTACGCCTCACTCCAGCACGAAGGAGGCGAGCTGATCGGCTTGCTGGAACGGTTCGGCCGGATGCGGCAGGAGTGCGCCCGGGACCGCGGTGCCGTGTCGCTGCCCGAGCCGGAGCAGGAGGTCATCTGCGACTCGGATCGCTGGACGCTGACCTACCGAGCGCCGTTGCCGGTCGAGGACTGGAATGCCGAGATGTCACTGCTGACCGGGATGTCGGCTGCACAGCTGATGTTGGAGGCAGGGGTCGGTCTGCTGCGGACGATGCCCCCACCGGAACCTGCGACGGTTGCCTCACTACGGCGATCTGCGCTCGCGCTCGGCATCGAGTGGGCGGAACGAGCGGAGTACGCCGAGGTGATCAGAGCACTCGATCCGGCCAAGCCGCCACAGGCGGCGCTGGTGCGGCTTGCGGCTGTCCTGTTCCGCGGGGCGTCGTACGTCGCCTTCGACGGCACGCCGCCCGACGCGACGACGCACTCCGCCGTCGCTGCCCCCTACGCGCACGCGACGGCCCCGCTCAGACGGCTCGCCGACCGCTACGTCAGCGAGTGCTGTCTGGCAATCGCCGCGGGCAGGGAGGTGCCCAACTGGGTCCGTGAAGCGCTGCCCGCGCTGCCGAAGGAGATGGCGGAGGCGGATCGGCGCACACACGCGGTCGACCGTGCTGTGGTCGATCTGGCGGAAGCACTCGTGCTGCAGAGCAAGCGCGACCAGGTGCTGCGCGGCGTGGTGGTCGAGCCCGGCCCGAAGGGCGAGGTCCAGCTGCTCGACCCGGCGGTCAGGGCGCGACTGTCGGGGGACGACCTGCCGCTCGGCGAAGAAGTCGACGTCAGGCTCGAGCAGCTCGACGTCGGTCGACGCCTGGTCAGCTTCACGCTCGCTTAGCCCACCGATCAGCAGCTGGCGAGCGCCTCGTCATCGGAGAGCCGATCGAGCTCGGCGTCCGCATTGTCAGCCGGCCGTTCGCGAAGGCCCAGCGAGCCGACGACCGCAGCCAGGACCGACAGGGCAGCGCCGACAGCGAAGGCAAGGTGGTACCCGGTGAGCAGTCCGGCCGGGGACGAGTCTCCGTGCGAAGCGGACGCCGCGATGCTGGCAAGAACTGCCAGACCGAGCGCGCCGCCCATCATGAAGGAGGTGTTGACCGCGCCCGACGCGAGGCCGGACTCTTCTGGGTCGACGTCATTCATCGCGGCGAGCAGAACCGGGTTGAACGCGATTCCGCCACCGAGCCCAAGGAGCACCATCGGCGGCAGCACATCAAACGCGAGCGAGCCGTCGAGCGGCGCGCGAGCGAACCAGGCGAGCCCGACCGCAGCGACCGCAAGCCCCGTGCCCAGCGGGATCCGATAGCCGTACCGCATGACGAGCTTTGCCGACAGCGACACCGAACAGGCCATCATCACGAGGTTGCCGGGAAGGAAGGCAAGACCCACCTTGAGGGCGCTGTAGTGCAGCACCTGCTGGAGATAGAGCGCCGTCATGAAGAACCACGCGAACATGCTTCCCGCCCAGAGCACACCAACCAGGTTCGACACAGCCAGATTGCGCGATCGGAACAGCCCGAGACGCACGAGCGGCACGGACACGCGCGACTCGATGACGATGAACACCGCCACCAGCAGGCCGGACAGCGCAAGCTGACCCAGCGTCGCGAAGGAGCCCCATCCCGCGGAATTGGCCTTGACCACCGTGTGCACCGCCAGCATGAGCGCGCTGGTCACGACGAGCGCGCCGGCCACGTCGAGTCGCCGGCCGGCTGCTGCCGTCGAGGTCTCGTCGACGAGCCGCAGCACCAATGCGCAGACAGCGATCCCGATCGGCACGTTGACGAGGAAGACCCAGTGCCAGCTGAGAGCATCGGTGATCACCCCGCCGAGCACGACTCCGACGGCTCCGCCGCCGGAAGCGACGAAGCCGGTGATGCCCATCGCCTTCGCACGTTGTGCGGGCTCGCTGAACAGCGTCACGACCAGCGCAAATCCGACCGCGGTAGCGAGCGCACCGGCAACCCCCTGCACCGCCCGAAACGTCACGAGCATCGATTGGGTGGTCGACAGTCCGCAGCCGATGGACGCGAGGGTGAAACCCGTGATGCCTGTGACGAACACCCGCCGCTGGCCGTAGAGGTCACCCAGTCGCCCGCCGAGCAACAAGCACCCGCCGTACGTCAGCATGTAGCCGTTGACCACCCAAGCCAGCGACTCCTCGCTGAAGCCGAGGTCCTTGCGGATCGACGGCAGCGCCACGTTGACGACGGTGCTGTCCAGCACCACCATCAGCTCACCGAGGCAAAGGATCCAGAAAGCGATCCAACGCCTGCGTTCTGTCAACAAGTCCGACTCCTTCTCCGCATTGCACGGTAGACGGTGAGGGCGACACGAACTCATCGTTTTTTTGCGGCATGCTCAGCAGATGGCGACATTCATCACAAAGCTGGATCCCGTCGGCACCGGGCCGCGACTCGCGGTCAAGGACCTGATCGATGTCGCAGGTGTTCCCACCACAGCCGGTTCTCGCGCCCTGGCGAAATCCGCTCAGCCAGCGGCTGCCGACGCGCCATGCCTGGCCGGGGCTCGCGCTGCGGGTGCGCGGATCGTCGGCAAGACCAACCTGCACGAGCTGGCCGCACTGCCGATCGGCACCAACCCGTGGTTCGGCACTCCGGTCAATCCCCTCGACCCAGCTCTGATCCCCGGCGGATCAAGCAGCGGATCAGCGGTCGCGGTCGCCACCGACGAAGCAGACATCGCGCTCGGCTCGGACACCGGCGGCTCGGTGCGCATCCCGTCTGCCTGCTGTGGCACGACCGGGCTGAAGACCACCCATGGTCGGGTGTCACTGGCGGGCGTGTGGCCCCTTGCACCGAGCTTCGACACCATCGGTCCGATGGCCACGACGATCGGGGGCCTCGTTCACGGCATGCAGCTGCTGGAGCCGGGCTTCAACCCTGCGGACGCCCCCGCGAAGGTGATCGGCCGGGTGCGCACCACCGGTGACCCCCGCATCGAGGCGGCCGTTGACCAGGCGCTGCGTGAGGCGGAGTTCGAAGTCGTCGACATCGACTTTCTTCAGATCGCGTCGGGTTCGGAGCAGTGGACCGGCGTCTATTTCGCCGAGATCCTGAACAGCGACGGCCCGCTCATCGACGCGAATCCGGATGACGTCGGCGAGGACGTCGCCGGCATGGTGAGCATGGCGGCGGGCTTCTCCGCTGACGCCGCTGCGATGCGAGTTGCACTGGCCGCCTGGCGCGAGAAGGTCTTGCAGCTGTTCGAACAGGTGGAGCTGCTCGCTCTGCCGGTCTTACCGATGTTCCCGCCTCGGCTCGACGCCGTCACGCTCGACAGCCTCCTGCCCACGATCATCGAGCTGACGAGTCATGTCACCCCGTTCAACGGCGCCGGTACGCCGGCCACCGCGCAACCGATCCGTACCGAGGGTTCGACGATTCCCGCGAGTCTTCAGCTGGTCGGTCCGCTCGGTGGCGAGGAGCTGCTGCTGACGACCGCCCTCGCGGTGGAGGCGAGCTCAGGCGTCGGCTAGCGCGCCGACGTACATCGGGCCCTGCCGGCCCACCACCGCCAGGCCCGAGGCCACGAGCGCGATCATCTCGGTCGCGACCGAGATGACCCCCAGCGTCTCGCTCCAGTTGCCGACGTCGTCGGACAGCTGCGGGAACGCGACCATCCGCGTCATGGCATAGATGCCGATCGCCGCCGCGCACAAGCCCATGGTCGCGCCGTACAGAGCCGGCCGATTGGTTGTCGCAATGCCCACGGCGAGAACGGTCGCCACTACCGAGAACGCAATGAACGCCACGCCCATGTACGGCGCCTCCCTGAGGTGTTCGGGCGTCACCGGAACGTGCGCCAATGCTGCAGCCAGCAATGAGGTCACGGCGATCAGGCGGAAGGGGTCGACAGGCAGCTGATGATCTCTCACACTCCGACATTCGCTGCCGTACGCGGATCGGTTCAATGCGAACCGATACGCACTGTTGTGCGAATGCCTCTTCGACTGTCCAACCCGTCGAGGAGGAACCAAGATGAAGTCTCGCGCCCTACCGATCAAGGTGGGTGTCGCCGCAGCCGCGATCGCAGTGTCAGCGGCCGCTTGTGGCAGCAACTCGTCGGGCGGCGGAACCGCCGCCGGCGACAACTCGAACCAGCCGACCGCGGCATCCGCCGACGCGACTGCCACCCAGGCAGCTGAGTTGCGGACCGGTCTCGACACCCTCTTCCGCGAGCACGTCGATCTCACGGGCTTCACGGTCCAGACAGCAGCAATCTCCGGGATCGGATCGACGCAGACCGCTGCGGCGCTGAAGACGCTTGACTCCAACACGGTCGCATTGGCCGACGCTATTGGCTCTATCTACGGCCCCGCCGCACGGGACGCGTTCCTGAAGATGTGGCGCGCCCACATCGGGTTCTTCGTCAACTACACGAAGGGCCTCGCGTCGCACGACAAGCACCTGGTGTCGCAGTCGCAGTCGCAGCTCGCGGGTTACAAGCGGGACTTCGCGACCTTCCTCGCCGGCGCGACCCAGATTCCCGCCAACGCGATCGCGACCGAGCTGCAAGGCCACATCCAGACACTCGAGTCAGCCATCAAGGCCATCCTGACCGGGTCGAAGACGGCAGGGGCCAAGCTCGAGATGGCCGCGGAGCACATGGACGGAACGGCGCAGGCCCTCGCCAGCGGCATCGCCAAGGAGAAGGGCCTCACCGGCAACGCCGACGGCGATGCGGCCGGCCTTCGCGCTGCCCTCACCGGGCTGTTGATCCAACATGTCGCGCAGACCGGTGCGGTCATCCAGTCGCTCGTCGCGACCGGCTCGCTGAGCTCGCCGCAGACGACCGGCGCGATCTCCGCGCTGGACCAGAACACCGTCGACCTCGGCAAGGCGATCGGATCCCTGTACGGCGGAGATGCGCAGCAGGCGTTCCTCAAGATGTGGCGTGCCCACATCGGCTTCTTCGTGACCTACACCGAGGGCATCGCCGGCAACGACGCCGCCAAGGTCCGACAGGCCAAGCACCAGCTCGCCGGCTACCAGAAGCAGTTCGGTGACTTCCTCGGGTCCGCCACCGGACTACCGGGCAGCGCCGTCTCTGCTGATCTGCAAGGTCACGTCCAGACCCTGGAAGCCGCCATCAAGGCGATCCTGGCGAAGAGCCCGAGCGCGAGCACGAAGATCGCGATGGCTGAGTCCCACATGGCGGGTACCGCCCAGGTGCTCGCGAAGGCAATCGCGGCTCAGAAGGACCTGAGCTAACCGTGCTCTCGCGATCAGCCCGCACGGTCGCGGCTGCAGCCCTCGTGGCTGCAGTCGCGGCTTGTGCAGGTCCGAGCCACGTTGATCACGCGCAGTCGGCCGATGTCGCCAAGACGATCGCTGCGACGCAGGGCCCCGACGGCATCCAGGAGGTCACCATCAAGACGACCAACGACTTCCGCTTCGATCCACCCACCGTGACCGCCCACACAGGCAAGGTCAAGGTCACGCTCGTCGATGTCGGCAGCTACCCGCACAACCTCGCGGTCGCGGCGATGCACTTCACCTCCGACACCGTTACCGGCGGACCAGGGCAGAACATGACGACGTTCACGATGACCTTCGCCAAGCCTGGCACCTACCCGTTCGAATGTACGTTCCACTCGAGCGCCGGAATGCGCGGCACCTTCCTCATCCACTGACTGCACAGGCCGAACCGAATCCGCGCAACGAGCGAACAACTGACGTGACCTTCGATGTCGAGCGGTACGCCGCCTCAGCCCAGCCCGTGGAGATTGACGATCTCGACTTCAGCGTGTTTCGCCGTGAGCCGCTTTCCGATGAGGTCCTTCGCTGCCTTCGCTACATGCACGACGTCGAGAGCCACACCGTCTGCTACCTGCGTGACCTGCTCCTCACGCCTTCCCATCGCGATCCCACAGTGACCACCTTCCTCACCGCGTGGGCCTATGAGGAGCACTGGCACGGCGCGGCGCTCGGCAAGGTTCTCGAAGCTCATGGCGAGGCTGCCGGCGCGACCCGCATCGAGCAGATGCGGCGCAAGCTTCCCCGACGCGATCAAGTGGCTCCCTTCCTGTCGGCCCTCGGGGGTGCAGTGGCGGGTGAGGACTTCGTCGCGGTCCACATGACCTGGGGTGCGGTCAACGAGTGGTCGACAGCCGAGGGCTATCGACTGCTCGCCGAACGCACGCGCCATCCCCTGCTGTCGGACCTGCTCGAACGAATCCGCCGGCAGGAAGCACGGCACATCGCCTTCTATGCGAGCGAGGCGCGGCTTCGCCTCGACCGCAGCCGTCGCGCCCAACGACTCACGCGGTGGGCGCTCCGCAAGCTCTGGGCGCCAGTGGGATCTGGGGTCATGCCGGAGTCGGAGACTCAGTTCCTGCTCGGCTGGCTGCTCGCGGGTGACACCGGTCGCCACGCCGTCGGGCGGATCGACGCCCATATCGGCGCGCTGCCCGGGCTGGCCGATCTTCGCCTCATGGCTCGAGCCACCGAGCAAGCCGCGCTGGCGGCAGCGGCATGACTCAGGCGCATCCGAACCGATCGACGTCCGTCAGCGAACATGGAGCGTGACCCTGTTTCGGCCGACACCACCGCACCGGTGACCACTCGACTGGAGGACGCCGAGCTGCTCGCCCAGGTGGCTGACGGCGACGAAGCGGCGCTTGAAGCCGTCTACCAGCGGTACGGCGGGGCTTGCTACCGCCTCGCCCGCCGGATTGTCGGCGACGCGCACCTCGCCGAGGACGTCGTCCAGCAGGTCTTTCTCGTGCTCTGGCAACGAAGCAGCTACGACCCGGCCAGAGGCGCCGTGAGCACCTGGCTGCTCACCGTGACCCACCACAAGGCGGTCGATCTGCTTCGCCGCGACAAGGGCCGTCGACAGCGGCTGACCGGCGAGCAGGAGCTGCTCGAGCTGGAGGCAACCGGGCCCGGCCCCGCGGATGCGGCGTGGGCGCAGCTGCGCGCCGAGCGCACCCGAGACGCGTTGCGGGACCTTCCCCCTGAACAGCGCGAGGTGCTCCTGCTCGCCTACTACGGCGGCTACACCCAGAGCGAGATCGCTGATATCACCGGCCTGCCTCTCGGCACTGTGAAAAGCCGTACCTTCCAAGCGATGCGTCGGCTACGAGGTCAACTCACCGGCATCGCCGACCGCCAGGAAGGGCCTTCGTCATGACTGAGTCGAGCCAGGCCCACGAGACCTGGGAAGAGCTCGCCGCCGGATACGCCCTGCATGCGCTCGGCGCTGACGACGAGAGGCAGTTCCTCGACCACCTCACCGGCTGCCCCCGATGTGCCTCGGCGCTCGATGACTACGAGCTGGTCGGAGCCCAGCTCGGCGCACTCGCGGAGACCGAGACGGACGAGCTCCCGAGTTGGAACCGGATCCGCGGCGCGATCGTCGAAGAGTCTCCCGCAGAGGTTGTCACGCTGGACCAGCGTCGCAGGACTCGGTCCACCCGAATCCTTGCTGCGGCAGCAGCAGTCGTGACGGTTACCGCCGTCGGTGTCGCGGGCTGGGAAGCCACCCACGGCGGCGGGCCAGCCTCGACACCCGCGACCACAGCACTTACGGCATGCCACCAGCAAGTAGGTTGTCGGACGATCCGCTTGCACGCGCCGGACGGGAAGAGCCCCGCCGCGGTGATCGTGAACGGTGACCGCGCCGCCGTGGTGTCCACCTCATTGACGTCCCCGCCGGCGCGGCGTACCTACGTTCTCTGGCAGATGCCCCGCGACGGCGGCCCGATTCCGATCAGCGAGTTCCGCCTTACTGGTCGACAGACCGCGTTCGCGCCGCTGTCCTCGCCGTACGCCGACACCACCGCGTTCGCAATCAGCCTCGAGGCGGCCGACGTGACACCGTCACAGCCGACCCAGGTGTTGGCAATCGGCACCACGACCTAGTCGCACGAGGAATACCGCAGACTCATTGGCGTGACCCGAACTCAGCGCCTCACTCTCGTCGCCGCAATCGTCGGAACGAGTGTCGTCATGCTTGACGGATCGATCGTCAACGTCGCGCTGCCGGCCGTCGAGCGCGATCTCGGCGGCGGGCTGGCTGCTCAACAGTGGGTCGTCAACGCGTACCTGCTGCTGCTCGGATCGTTCATCTTGGTAGGCGGTTCCCTCGGCGACATCTACGGCGAGCGGAAGGTCTTCGGGATCGGCGTCATCGCCTTCGGGATCTGTTCGCTCGGTTGCGCGATCGCGCCCAACATCGGCATCCTCATCGCTGCGCGCGCCCTGCAGGGCATCGCCGGGGCGATGGTGACGCCGAGCTCGCTCGCGGTGATCGTCGCCGCCTTCCCTGCGGATCGGCGCGGCGGTGCCATCGGCGCATGGACGGCATGGACCGGAATCAGCGCAGTGGCAGGCCCGCTCCTCGGCGGGTGGATAGTCGACGCCTCGTCGTGGCGGTGGGTATTCGCGATCAACGTTCCGCTCGTCATCGCCACCACCGCGCTGATCCTGCTCGCCGTCCCCCATGTGCCGCCGATCGCCGGTCGGCGCCTCGATCTCGCCGGCGCCGGGCTGTGCGCCGTGGGCCTCGGCGGCGTGATGGCCGCGCTGATCGAACAGCCGCGCCGAGGTTGGGACAGCCCGATGATCTACGGACTGCTCGCCGGAGGCGTGGTCCTGTTCGCCGGCTTCATCGCCTATGAGCGTCACACCCCGCAGCCGATGGTGAAGCTCGAACTGTTCGCGTCACGCAACTTCACCGCCGCGAACCTCGAGACCTTGGTCATGTACGGCGGGCTGTCAATCCTGCTCTTCTTCCTCGTGATCTTTCTGCAGCAGGTCGCCGGCTACTCGGCACTGCGCAGCGGCCTCACGACGATCCCGGTGACGGTCGTCATGTT
>DASZTL010000028.1:0-40023 GCA_035548055.1 Mycobacteriales bacterium
AACGTGTGTCGGGTGCCGGGTCAAGGCCGCCAAGTCAGAACTACTGCGCGTCGTTGCGGTCGCGGGGACCCTGACCCCCGATCCGCGAGGCACGTCGCCGGGACGTGGGGCGCACCTACATCCCGATCCGGCTTGTCTCGCACTGGCGGAGCGTCGCCGGGCGTTTCCGAGAGCTTTGCGGCTCAGCGGACCGCTCGACACCGCCGGGCTTGCGACGTACTTGAATGAACGCACCACCTAACCGCTGTTACGGGACGGAACGAACGATGAGCGCTCGATGAGCCAGCACCGATGAGTACGACCCTGCACTGACAACGGCTTGCGGATACTCCGTGGGCCACGAAACGGAGAGTCTGTGGCCAAGGAGCGAGTATCCGCACTCGCCAAGCAGATCGGCATGCCGAGCAAGCAGCTGATCGAGTGGCTCAACAACAACGGCGAATACGTCAAGACCCCGTCCTCGACTGTTGAGGCACCCGTCGTCGCCAAGGTTTTCGCTGCCTTCCCGCCGGTGGCAGAGGCTGAGAAGCCCGCCCCGAAGAAGAAGGCGACTGCTGCCCCCCCAGCACCTGCACCGGAAGTCGAGGTGACGGTGCCCGAGGTGCCGGAGGCACCGAAGGAGCCGGAGCCCGCGTTCGAAGCGCCGGCAGCGCCGGCCGCGCTCGCTGAGCCGCCGGCCGCGCCCGCCGCGCCGAGCTCGCTTCCGCCCCGGCCGGCTGCCCCGCGTCCGGCGGGCAACAACCCGTTCACCCCGCGTCCCGCGGGCAACAACCCGTTCACGACCCGTGACCGCCCGGCGGCTCCCGCGCAGCGCCCCGGTCCGGGTCAGATGCCACCCCGGCCCGCCGGTCCGGGCGGGATGCGTCCCGGCCCGGGCATGATGCCGCCACGGCCGATGCGCCCGGGTGGTCCCGGTCAGGGCGGTCCCGGCGGTGGCGGTCGTCCCGGTCAGGGCGGCGGCTTCGGCGGTCGGCCCGGTGGTCCCGGTGGTGGCGGTGGTGGCGGCGGCTTCGGCGGTCGCCCCGGTGGTCCCGGTGGTGGCGGCGGCTTCGGCGGTCGCCCCGGCGGTCCCGGCGGCCGTGGTCGTGGTGCGCCGACCCAGGGCGCGTTCGGGCGCGGTCCAGGCGGTCGTCCGACTCGTGGCCGCAAGTCGAAGAAGCAGCGACGTCAAGAGTTCGACAACATGCAGGCGCCGACGATCGGTGGCGTCTCCGTCCCGCGTGGCAACGGCGAGCAGATCCGGCTGCCGCGCGGCGCCAGCCTCGCTGACTTCGCCGACCGGATCGGCGCGAACCCCGGTTCGCTCGTCCAGGTGGTGTTCGCGCAGCTCGGCGAGATGATCACCGCCACGCAGTCGGCTCCCGAGGAGACGCTGCAGCTGCTCGGCACCGAGCTCGGATGGGACGTGCGGATCGTCACGCCCGAAGAAGAGGACGCCGAGATCCTGTCGCGCTTCTCCCTCGAGTTCGATGCTGAGGAGGACGAGGCGGATCTCGTGCCTCGCGCTCCGGTCGTGACGGTCATGGGTCACGTCGACCATGGAAAGACGAAGCTGCTCGACGCGATCCGGAAGACCGACATCGTCGCGCGTGAGCACGGCGGCATCACCCAGCACATCGGCGCCTACCAAGTGCACACCACGGTCGAGGGCAACGAACGCACGCTGACCTTCATCGACACCCCGGGTCACGAGGCCTTCACCGCGATGCGGGCTCGTGGTGCCCAGGTCACCGACATCGCGGTGCTCGTCATTGCGGCAGACGATGGCGTCATGCCGCAGACGATCGAGGCGCTCAACCACGCGCAGGCCGCCGAGGTCCCCGTCGTGGTCGCCGTCAACAAGATCGACAAGGAAGACGCCAACCCGGCCAAGGTCCGCCAGCAGCTGACCGAGTACGGCCTGGTCGCGGAGGAGTACGGCGGCGACACGCTCTTCATCGACGTCTCGGCGCGTAACGGCGTCGGTCTGTCGGAGTTGCTCGAGGGCATCGCACTGACCGCCGACGCCGCCCTGGACCTTCGCGCGAACCCGAACCGGCCGGCGGAGGGTGTCGCGATCGAGGCTCACCTCGACAAGGGTCGTGGTCCGGTCGCAACCGTCCTCATTCAGCGCGGAACGCTGCGAGTCGGTGACTCGATCGTCGCCGGCGACGCGTTCGGGCGGGTTCGCGCGATGCTCGACGACAACGGCGACCCGGTCGAGGAGGCGGCGCCGTCGCGCCCGGTCCAGGTGCTGGGCTTCACCAGCGTCCCGGGTGCCGGCGACAACTTCCTCGTCGTGCCGGAGGACCGCGTCGCACGTCAGATCGCCGAGCAGCGGCAGGCGCGCGAGCGCTTCGCCGAGCTGGCGAAGGGCCGCGGGCGCATGACGCTCGAGGACGTTCTCGAACGGATTCAGCAGGGCGAGGTCACTCAGCTGAACCTCATCCTCAAGGGCGACGTGTCCGGTTCGGTGGAAGCGCTGGAAGATGCGCTGCTCAAGATCGACGTCGGCGCGGAGGACGAGGTCGGGCTGCGGATCATCGGGCGGGGCGTCGGTGCCATCACCGAGAACGACATCAACCTGGCGCGCGCGTCGGATGCCGTGGTCATCGGCTACAACGTCCGTCCGGAAGGCAAGGCCCGTGAGCTCGCCGAGCGCGAGAAGGTCGACGTCCGCTTCTACTCCGTCATCTACGCAGCCATCGAGGACGTCGAGAACGCCCTCAAGGGGATGCTCAAGCCGGAGTTCGAGGAGGCACAGCTCGGAACCGCCGAGATTCGCGAGATCTTCCGGTCGAGCAAGGTCGGCAACATCGCGGGTTGCATCGTCCGCAGCGGAACCATCGTGCGGAACTCCAAGGCGCGTCTGATCCGTGACGGTGTGGTCGTCGCTGACAACCTGAGCATCGTCACGCTTCGTCGCTTCAAGGACGATGCGACGGAGGTCCGTGAGGGCTTCGAGTGCGGTATCAGCCTCGGCAGCTACAACGACATCCACGTCGACGACGTCATCGAGACGTTCGAGATGCGTGAGAAGCCCAGAGTCTGAGGATGAGCAGAGCGTGACCCAGGAGGCGCGTGTCCGCCGGATGAGCGTGCGGGTTCGCGAGGTGGTGGCTCAAGCAGTTGAGCACCACGTCAAGGACCCGCGCCTCGGCATGGTCACCGTCACGGATGCGCGCCTTACGCCGGACCTGCGTGAGGCCACCATCTTCTGGACGGTCTGGGGCGACGAGACGGTTCGGGCCGACAGCGCCGCCGCCCTCGAGGCGTCGAAGGGCATGATCCGCACGGCGATCGGGCGGGCGACCGGCTTGAAGCACACGCCGTCGGTGACCTTCATCCTCGATGCCATCCCGGAGAACGCGCAGCACATCGAAGCAGCGCTTGCCCGGGCCCGGGCAGAGGACGAGCGCGTGCACGGGCTGGCAGAGCGCGCCGTACCGGCGGGCGAGGCCAACCCCTATCGCGAGACGGACGCCGAAGCGGAGTGACGGACGGCCTCGTCGTCGTCGACAAGCCGACGGGCTGGACCTCGCATGACGTAGTCGCCAAGGTTCGCCGGCTCGCCGGCACCCGCAGGGTCGGTCATGCCGGCACGCTCGACCCGATGGCGACCGGGGTGCTCATCCTCGGCGTCGATCGCGCCACGCGCCTTCTCGGCCATCTCGCCCTCCACGACAAGGAGTACGACGCCACGATCCGCCTCGGTTGGGCGACAACGACAGACGACAAGGACGGCGAAGCCGTTGGCGTCGACCGCGAAACGGAGGCAAGAGCCATCGACGACGAGCGAATCGCGGAAGCGATGAGCGCGCTGACCGGAGCGATCGAGCAGGTCCCGTCATCGGTGTCGGCGATCAAGGTCGACGGTGTGCGCGCGTACAAGAAGGCCCGCGACGGTGAGGTCGTCGAGCTGAAGCCTCGGCCGGTGCGCATCGAGGCGTTCGACGTCGTCGAACGACGAGGGGTCGAGTTGGACGTGCATGTGACGTGCTCGACCGGCACCTACGTCCGAGCGCTGGCGAGGGACATAGGGAAGGCGCTGGGCGTAGGCGCGCATCTCACCGCACTCCGCAGGACGAGAAGCGGGCCGTACCCGGTCGACCAAGCGCGCAGCCTCGAGGCACTCGAGGCAAGCTTCGATGTCATGCCGTTGGCCGAAGCCGTAGCCAAGGCTTTCCCGAGAATCGAAGTCAGCGAGGCCGATGCACGAAGAATCGGGCACGGCCAGCGCCTCGCGCTTCCGCTGGAGGGACCCACGACGGGCGTCTTCGCAGCAGACGGACGAGTCATTGCACTGGTCGAGAACCGCGACGGGGTGGCGAAGCCCGTCTGTGTCTTCGAGCCGGCGTAGCCGGCGAAACGGGCAAACTGGAGGCGTGAGCGTGAGGAGCGTCGTCCCCATCGGGGTGTTCGACGGCGTGCATCGCGGGCACCAGCTCGTCCTGGCCCACGCCGCCGAGGCGGCTCGCGCCCGCGACGCCCGGGTGGTGGTCGTCACCTTTCACCCGCACCCGACGGCGGTCCTGGCGCCGGGTCACGTCCCGCCGATGCTGGTCACGCTCGACCGGCGGATCAGGCTGCTGCGTGAGCACGGTGCCGACGACGTCCACGTCCTGAAGTTCACGCGCGAGCTGTCGCTGCAGACACCGCAGGAGTTCATCGAGCAGGTGCTCATCGGCGAGCTCGCCGCCGAACAGATCGTGGTCGGTCGCAACTTCCGCTTCGGTCACCGGGCCGCGGGTGACGTCGCGATGCTGCGCCGCTACGACCTCGAGGTCGATGACGTCGCACTGCTGACTGAGGGCGGCACCATCTCCTCGACGATGGTCCGCGACTTCGTCGTGCACGGTGACGTGGAAGCCGCCGCGACGGCGCTGGGTCGCCTTCACCTCGTCGAGGGACCGGTCGTTCGTGGCGACGCCCGCGGGCGGGCACTGGGGTTCCCGACCGCCAACGTCGCGGTCGACGAGAGCATCGCGGTCCCGCAGGACGGCGTCTACGCGGGCTGGCTCACCAGGGCTGAGGGGCAGCGGGTTCCGGCAGCCGTCAGCGTCGGGACGAACCCGACGTTCGAGGGCGTCGAGCGGCGGGTTGAGGCGTACGCCATCGACGTCGGGCACGATCTGGATCTGTACGACGAGCACGTGATCGTCGAGTTCGCCTGTCGGCTGCGGGGGATGGAGCGCTTCGCCAACGTGGACGATCTCGTCGATCAGATGCACCGGGATGTCGACGAATCCCGCTCCCGCCTGGGCTGACTCTGATTCCGCTACACTCGTCTGGTCTAGATGAGTCTGCCCCTGCGGTGTAACCCTGTGGGCTGATGTAACAGGAGAATCCCACGTGCCGCTCGATGCAGCCGTAAAAC
Organism: Mycobacteriales bacterium; assembly: GCA_035548055.1. Taxonomy (GTDB): domain Bacteria; phylum Actinomycetota; class Actinomycetes; order JAFAQI01; family JAFAQI01; genus DASZTV01. Next base: position 5,357 of record DASZTL010000028.1, read on the forward strand.
AAGAGATCATCAAGGAATACGCCACCGCCGATGGCGACACCGGCTCTCCCGAGGTTCAGGTTGCGCTGCTGACGCGGCGGATCTCCGATCTCACTGAGCACATGAAGGTTCACAAGCACGACTTCCACACTCAGCGTGGTCTGCTGCTACTCGTCGGCCGACGCCGTCGGATGCTGCGGTACCTCGAGCAGGTGGACGTGCAGCGCTACCGCGCACTGATCGAGCGACTCGGCTTGCGCCGCTAGCTCGATCGGCCACACCGCGCGCCGGTCGCACCACGCGAGCGCCGGTCCTCGGTAGTGGCGGTCGGACACGGGGTCTCATCAAGACCAACGTCCGTCCGCTTCGATCGATGACCGGGCACGTGCGAGTCGGCCGAGCGCGCCGAAACGAACGGAGATGCCCGTGACGGGCTCCGCAAACAACGAAGCATTCAGCGCGACAGCTGTCTTGAAGTGCTCGCTCGGCGAGCGCACCATCCGGTTCGAGACCGGGCACCTGGCACAGCAGGCCGCGGGCTCCGCGGTCACCTACCTCGACGACGAGACGATGATCCTGTCGGCTACGACGGCGTCGAAGAACCCGAAGGACCAGTTCGACTTCTTCCCGCTGACGGTGGACGTCGAGGAGCGGCAGTACGCCGCCGGCAAGATCCCCGGCTCGTTCTTCCGCCGGGAGGGTCGGCCCAGCGAGGACGCGATCCTCACCTGCCGACTGACCGACCGTCCGCTTCGCCCCAGCTTCGCCAACGGGCTGCGCAACGAGATCCAGATCGTCTCGACGATCCTCTCGCTGCATCCGGACCACCTCTACGACGTCCTCGCCATCAACGGTGCCGCGTGCTCCGTGCTGCTCGCCGGCCTGCCGTTCTCCGGCCCGGTCGCGGCCACCCGCGTCGCGCTGATCGACGGCGAGTGGGTGCCGTTCCCGTCCTACTCCGAGCTCGAGAACGCGGTGTTCGACATGGTCGTCGCAGGCCGTGTGGTCGAGGGTGGCGACGTCGCGATCATGATGGTCGAGGCCGAGGCCACGCAGAACACCTTCGAGCTCGTCGCCGGTGGCGCTGTCGCGCCGACCGAGGACGTGGTCGCGCAGGGTCTCGAGGCGGCCAAGCCGTTCCTCGCCGAGATCGCTTCCGCGCAGCAGAAGCTCGCCGAGCAGGCGGCGAAGGAGACCCGCGAGTTCCCGGTCTTCCTCGCCTACCAGGACGATGTCTACGAGGCTGTCCTCGCCGCCGTCGGCGGCGACGTCGCCAACGCGTTGACGATTGCTGACAAGCAGCAGCGTGAGGCCGAGCTCGACCGGATCAAGGACGTTGCGAAGGAGCAGCTCGCTGCCTCCTTCGAGGGTCGCGAGAAGGAGATCTCGGAGGCGTTCCGCTCCGTCACCAAGAAGCACGTCCGCCAGCGCATCGTCAAGGACGGCGTGCGGATCGACGGCCGTGGCCTTCGGGACATCCGCAGCCTGTCGGCTGAGATCAACGTCGTACCGCGGGTGCACGGCTCGAGCCTCTTCGAGCGCGGCGAGACGCAGATCATGAACGTCGCGACGCTGAACATGCTGCGCATGGAGCAGATGGTCGACACCCTGTCGCCCGAGACCCGCAAGCGCTACATGCACCACTACAACTTCCCGCCCTACTCGACCGGTGAGACCGGCCGGGTGGGCTCGCCGAAGCGTCGCGAGATCGGGCACGGAGCGCTCGCTGAGCGTGCGCTCGTCCCGGTGCTGCCGAGCAAGGAGGACTTCCCGTACGCCATTCGTGCGGTGTCCGAGGCGCTCGGCTCCAACGGCTCGACCTCGATGGGTTCCGTCTGCGCGTCGACGCTGTCGCTGATGGCTGCCGGTGTGCCGTTGAAGGCGCCGGTCGCGGGTATTGCGATGGGTCTGATCAACGACGGCGACGACTTCGTCACCCTCACCGACATCCTCGGTGCGGAGGACGCGTACGGCGACATGGACTTCAAGGTCGCCGGCACGCGCGAGTTCGTCACCGCGCTCCAGCTCGACACCAAGCTCACCGGTATCCCGGCCTCGGTCCTTGCCGACGCGCTGCAGCAGGCACGCGATGCCCGCATGACGATCCTCGACGTCATGGCTGACGCCATCGACGCGCCGGCGGAGATGTCTCCGTTCGCGCCGCGGATCATCACCGAGAAGATCCCGGTCGACAAGATCGGCGAGGTGATCGGGCCGAAGGGCAAGATCATCAACCAGATCCAGGCGGACACCGGAGCGGACCTCACGGTTGAAGACGACGGCACGATCTACATCTCGGCGGTCGGTGGCGACGCGGCGGAGGCCGCGCTTCGCGCGATCCGTTCGATCGTGTCGCCGCAGCTGCCCGAGGTCGGAGAGCGCTACCTCGGCACCGTGGTGAAGACCACGACGTTCGGCGCCTTCGTCTCGCTGACGCCCGGCAAGGACGGACTGCTGCACATCTCGCAGATCCGCAAGCTGGCTGGCGGCAAGCGGGTCGAGAACGTCGAGGACGTCCTCGCGGTCGGCCAGAAGGTCCAGGTCGAGATCGGCGAGATCGACCCGAGGGGCAAGCTGTCGCTCGTGCCGGTCCTCGACGACGCGCCCGCCGAGGCCGAGGCCGCGGAGTAGGACGTTGCCGGTCGACCTCGCTGGGGTGACTCAGCGCGCCGGTTCGACCCGTACGTTGCTCACGGCGGAGGACGGCGGAGTGATCCGCCGCACCGTCCTGCCCGGCGGCATTCGCGTCCTGTCCGAGTCGGTTCCCGGCGTCCGGTCCGTCGCCTTCGGCGTCTGGATCGGCGTCGGGTCCCGGGACGAGTCGCCGGCGCTGTCCGGTGCGTCGCACTACCTCGAGCACCTGCTGTTCAAGGGGACGAAGCGGCGCGACGCGCTGGAGATCTCCGCGGCGCTCGACGAGGTGGGCGGCGAGCTCAACGCCTTCACGGCGAAGGAGTACACCTGCTTCTACGCGCGGGTGCTCGACGTCGATGTGCCGATCGCGGTCGACGTCATCTGCGACATGGTGACGTCCTCGGTGCTGTCGGCACACGAGGTCGACAACGAGCGCGGCGTGATCCTCGAAGAGATCGCGATGCACGATGACGACCCCGGCGACTCCGTGCATGACGAGTTCGCCTCGCTCGTGTGGCCGCAGGACCCGCTCGGTCGCCCGGTGCTCGGAACCGTGGAGACGATCGGGGCGATGAGCCGCACCGCGATCAACGGCTACTACCGGCGTCGATACCGCCCCGAGCAGCTGGTGATCACGGCAGCGGGGAACGTCGACCATGCGAAGCTCGTTCGCTTGGTGAAGCGTGCCTTCGCCGGCATCCCGGTCGACGACAGCGCCATGCCCGCACACCCTCGAAAAGGCAAGCGCGTGCCCGAGTTCACGGTCGCCTCGGCCACGAGGCACCGGCAGACCGAGCAGGCCAACCTCGTTCTCGGCTGCGCGGGCCTGCACCGCGGAGACGAGCGACGGTTCGCGGCGGGCGTGCTCAACGCCGCCGTAGGCGGCGGGATGTCCTCGCGTCTGTTCCAGTCGGTCCGGGAGCGACACGGTCTCGCCTATTCGGTGTACTCCTTCGCCTCCCACTACGCCGACGCGGGCATGTTCGGGGTCTACGCGGGCTGTCACCCGAAGCGGGTGCAGCAGGTGCTCGACATCAGTCGCGAGGAGCTCGCGGCGGTAGCCGCGGGCGGGCTCACAGCGGCGGAGCTCGAGCGCGGGCGTGGCCAGATGCGGGGCGGCTTCGTCCTGGGCCTCGAGGACACGGGGTCGCGGATGAGCCGGCTCGGCAAGAGCGAGCTCGTCTACGGCGAGCTGATGACCGTAAACGAGGTGATTGCCGCCATCGACTCGGTGACACTCGACGACGTGCAGGAAATCGCGGCGGATCTCTTCACCCGCCCGACATCGCTCGCCGTGATCGGTCCGTACAACGATGGCCAGGAGTTCGCGGCGTGATCAAAGTCGGTGTGCTCGGGTCGAAGGGCCGCATGGGTGACGAGGTCTGCCGCGCCGTCGACGGTGCTGACGACCTCGAGCTCGCTGCGGCCATCGACGTCGGCGACGATCGTGAGCCGCTTACGGCGGCGGAGGTCGTCGTCGACTTCACCACGCCGGCGGCCGTCATGGACAACGTCAAGTGGTGCGTCGAGCGCGGTCTGCACACCGTTGTCGGAACGACCGGGTGGAACGCGGATCGACTTGCCGAGGTTCGCGGCTGGCTGAGCGAGTCGCGACAGAACACCGGCGTTCTCATCGCCCCGAACTTCGGAATCGCCGCGGTGCTGATGATGAAGTTCGCAGCCATCGCGGCGCCGTACTTCGACTCGGTGGAGATCATCGAGCTTCACCACCCGAACAAGATCGACGCACCCAGCGGAACTGCCAGGCGAACCGCCGAGCTGATAGCCGCAGCCCGTGAGGGCAAGCCATCCCCTGATGCGACGACTGAGGAGCTCGACGGCGCGAGAGGCGCCGACGTGGCGAACGTGCGGATCCACGCGGTGCGCCTCGCCGGGCTCGTCGCCCACCAGGAGGTGCTCCTGGGCGGTGACGGGGAGACGCTGACGATCCGTCATGACTCGCTTTCACGAGAGTCGTTCATGCCGGGCGTCCTGCTTGCGGTGCGCGGCGTCGCTGGGCGGCCCGGCCTCACGGTCGGGCTCGAGTCACTACTCGGTCTCTAGCGCAACAGCACAGCTGGCTTGCGCAGCAGCCGCTTCGCCTCGCGGATTCCGCTCGACATCGCTCCGTCTGCGGTCGAGTGCCGCGCCCGGTTCGTCGACTCGCCCGCGAACAGAATCCGGCCATTGATGGGCGCCGCGATCGTGCTGAGGTCATTGACCGTTCGGCCCACCAACATCGCGGTGTAGGAGCCCTGAGTGAACTCCTCACCGCGCCAGTCGGTCGCCCGCCAGTCGATTGGCTTGGGCACCTGGTAGCCGAAGATCGTCGACAGCTGACGAAGTGCCAGGAAGAGACGTTGCTCGGCGGTGATGTTGTGGAGGGCACGGGCATAAGGCCCGCCGTTGAAGGCAACCAGGGCGGGGATCCCATGCGTGCGCTGCATGTCGATCCACCACGGAAACGCCAGGTCGTCGGCCTTCGAGTAATGCAGGATGTGGGTGTGGGTCAGGTCATGCCAGAACGGCTTGGCGAAGACCATCACCACCTTCTCGATGTTTCCGAACCCGGTGTGTCTGATCGCGTCTGTCTTGGCGGCAGGCATCGGTGAGATGTGGACGCCGCCGGTCTTGAGGACACCGAGGGGCACCGCACACACGACATGTGATCCGTGGAATTGTCGCTGGTGACCCCCTTGGGTCGCGCGGACCGTCACCCCGGTGCGGTGCGACTCGATCGAGCGGACGTGGCATCGAAGGTGAAGCTCCTCGTCGCCACCGTCCGCCATCGCGCCGTATAGCAGCCGGTATGCGCCGCGCGGAAAATTGCCCTCACCGACCCCGAGGTACTTGTTCTCCGAGTTGCCGGGTGCCCAGTCCGCAAGGGAGAGCTGGCTCCATGGCTTGCCGTACACCATCTCGGTGAAGCCGCGGGCCATGAAGCCGGCGCGGCGTTCCTGGTCAGGAGTCATCGACTGCCGGTCCGCCTAGAGTTGCCAGCCCTGCTCGACGGAAAGCCCGGGACCGTGCTGGTTGGCTATTGACGTGGAAGCGTTCTCCTCGAAGTTCAGGAAGTAGCCAACCGGGATCATCTTGTCGGCGAGGGAGACCTCCGCCCCGATGACCTCGTCGAAGAAGCGGATGATCGGGTAGTCGAGCTCGACGTCGCCGTTGTTGAACCCGACGCCGACATGCTGAGCCCACGTCGTCATCGGATTGCCGATCGGACCGTGGATCCATGAGCAGCCCAGGTCGATCGGATAGCCGCCGATGTCGACGGTGTGCGCGCGCCCGCCGATCCGGTCGCGGGCTTCGAGCAGGACGTAGTCGATGCCTGCGGTTCGCAGGGCATTGGCGATCGTCAGACCAGCCCAACCAGCGCCGACGACGATCACTCGGGTCGGATCACCAACGAGGCCCCGGGGAACCTTCGAGCTGCCGTCGTCGAAGCTGACCGCCCGGCGGGTGGCCCCGCGCGCGAGCTGAGGCACCGCGAGTGAGCCGGCGAGTGCCGCGCTGGCGGTGAGTCGCAGCACGTCGCGCCGGGTGAATCGCGTCATGCAATGGCCCATTCAGGAGCGATGACAAGCCGGACGAGCGAGGTGCGAGCAAACGCTGCCATTGCCGCGTCATCGTCGAGCGGTAGCGAGGACTCAGGAGTGAGAAACAGCGAGTGTGCGATTCGCACGAGGAGCTCGGCGAGCTGTACCGCGTCACCGTTCAACGGCAGCCCGGAGGCAACCAGCCGACTGGAGATGTAGTCGCGACCGAATGCGAGCGATGGGCCGCACCCCGTCGTGAGCATCGGCATCGCGACGTCGGGATCGGTTCGGATGAGCCGGTAGGCGAGCTCTTGCCGCGTCGTGGCATGAACGAACGTGACCCAGGCGGCGACGATCCGGTCCACTGGATCTGCATGGGGGTCGTCGGCGGCGTCGAGCTGGGCGACGAACGCCCGCGTCTCGCGAGCGAACAATGTCTGGAGCAGCTCGTCGCGACCGGCGAACCGACGGTAGAGCGTTGCTTCGGACACTTCGGCCTCGCGGGCGACGTCGGCAAGCGAGGTGCGCTTCAGTCCGAACTCGAGCAGCAGCCGCCGCGCCGCCGCCAGGATGCGCTCGGTGTACGGGTCGAGCATCTCCACCACAGAGAGAGAAATACCATTTCACTCTCTTCCTCCGCAACAGACCCTAGACCAGGTCGCGCAGGGCGGCTCCGAGCCGGTCGTAATCCTCGGTCGTGTTGTAGATCTGGCCGCAGACCCGAACCCAGCTCTTGTCATGCAGCGGCATCAGCGAGATCTCGATCTGGCGGGCGGCGAGCGCGGCCTCCAGCTCGCGAGCGGCATCAGCCGTGAGCGCCACCGGCAGCTCGATGATCCGCATCGCGGCCCGGAACTGTGCCTGGATCGGTGAGTGTGAGTCGAGCGCGGCGGCGACCCGCTTCGCACCGTCGTCGACGGTCTCGCGCTGACGTCGTCGTACCTCGTCCCAGCCGCCTTGCGACTCCCAGAAGTCGAGGGCGGCGGGGATGGCGAGGACGTTGACGGGATCGAAGGTTCCGGTCCAGTCGAACGCCTCGTGGAAGCCGCCGGCGTAGCCGTGCGACGCGACGAGCGGACGAACCTGGTCGCGCCATTGCTCGGCGACGTGAAGGTACGCCGCGGCGCGCGGCGAGCAGATCCACTTGTGCATGTTGCCGACCCAGAAGTCGGCGTTCATCGCCTCGAGGTTGACGTCGATCTGCGCGGGCGCATGCGCGGCGTCGACGAGAACCGGCACGCCGCGGTCGTGTGCGGCGCCAACTATCTCGGTGAGCGGGAAGACGAAGCCGGACAGCGATGCGATCGAGTCGACGACGAGCAGCTTGGTCTTCGGTGTGATCCGGTCGGTAATCGCAGTCACGACGTCGCCTGCGGTCGTTAGGTCGAGCGGGACGTGGGCGACAACCGGAGTGATGCCGTGGGTCGCAGCACTGCGAGCGAGCTGCGCGGTCACGGCGCCGTAGCGATGGTCGGTGGTGAGCAGCTCGTCGCCGGGGGACAAGGACGGCTCTAACGAAGCGATGACGGTGGCCGTTCCGGAGGTCGCGTTCGTTACGAAGGCGCCGCCGGCGGGGTCACCGCCGAGCAAGGCTGCGACCTGTTCCCGGACGCGGTTGAGCTTCTCGGGCAAGCTGCGCGCCAGCAGCGACGCAGGGTTTGACTCCATCTCCGCACGTAGCTCAGCCGCGGCAGCCGCGACCGGCTTCGACATCGCGCCGAACGCACCTTGGTTCAGGTACGCGACTTCCGGATCCAGCAGCCACTCGGTGACGTCGCTCATGTGTGAATCGTTCCGCAGATCTGGCTACGGTCCCAACCGATAATCGTGCGGGTCGACTCGGTGGGTCTGGCCGGTCGGACTGGTCCAGTCCACTGTGCCGTCTTGGTTCTTCACATATGTCCAGCCGGCGTGGGTCTTCGCTCGATGCCAACGTCGATCCAGCGGCGTGACGTTCTCAGGGCTGGTCTTGCCCTTCTGGTCATGCGGCTGGTTGTGATCCATGTCGGCGACGGCCGCCGGAACGTTGCTGTGCGGGGCGGCCGCGGACTGGTGCAACGCGATGAGGTGGTCGGCGAGAGGTGGTGGGACGACGTAGGTCTTGGTGCCGTAGTCGAGCAGGTGACCGTCGTGCTCGTCGATGATCAGTCGCCGGATCGGCGATCCTTCGGCAAGAACTTCCAGCACCGCGTCGCCGGGAATCATGCCCACACCCGGAATCTCAGCTGGGTGCTTCGTGAGCCCCAGCATCGTCGGCGCATCGATTGTCATGGTCACGGTGGACGCGCGTCCGTGACGACGCGGAGCGTCCGGTGCGGTCAGGTAGTTCTCCGCCCACTGCACCAGGCCTGCCAGCTTGCGACCCTCCGCTGTGCCACCAAGGGTCGGCTTTGCTGTCTTGGCATAAGCAGTGAGCGCGAGGTCGATTGCCGTCGTCTGCTCGAGCGGACCGCGGATGTACAGCTCGCCAGTGCCGTCATCGAGCGGCGTGTGCACCACCGCGATGTCTTTGCGCGCTTCCTTAGAACGTTCGCTGAAGTTCGGGTCCTCCCGGGCGACCCAACGACGCAAGCAGATCTTGAACTTGGTGAGGTCTTGCCGCCAGGCGTAGCGCAGCATGTTCTCTTCGATCTGCCACGCAACTTCGTCCTCGAGCGGCGCGACTGCCTCGAACAGTGCCAACGCTTGCGGATAGTTGATCCGCCCCGCTTCCATCGCGTCGAACGTCTTCGACAGTCGGCCCGCGAGTGCGCGCGCAAACTCGATCTGCCGGTCAGCGGCGTACACGCTGCATCGCGACGAGACCGCGACTTCATGTGCGCCCCAGTCCTCGTGCGGTTCATCGCGCTTCGGCCCGGCGACCGCGTTGGTGAAACGGGCACGGACCGCTCCCAGATGTGCATCGATGCCGGCGAGCTGAGAAAGGGCGGACGTGCGGGCTGCTTCAGAAAGACCAGCCGGGTCACAACCACTCAGCACGTTCAGCGCCTCGCCTGTTGGACCTAGGCCCTCTGCCATCAGGACCGGCCAGTCAGGGGTGAACGTCCAATCGCCAGCGGGCTCCTCCGGCTCCGCCAAGGCAACCGTTTCGAACATACGTTCGAAGATACCCTGCCGCTACGACAAGATCAACGTGTGATGTCTCAGGACATTGGTGACAGTTCTGCGTCAGGACTTCGGTGACGGTTGGTGTGTCAGGACATCGGTGACTGTTCGGGGTCGTTGGGGCGTGGGCCGCGGGGTCGGCCGTTGCCGACGTAGCGGATGCCCGGTTCTGGCCGGGTGTGTTCGATCAGGACCTCGCCGTGCAGGTCGGTGACGATGATGTTGTCGGCGTCGGTGATGACGAGGACCTGCCTGAAGCGGTGTTGGCCGCCGACCAAATAGTTGACCGCGTCGAGGGCGAACGCGCCGGCGCTGTTCAGCGTCTTGACGGTGGTGTCGTCGGGTAGGTCGGCCGGTGCTGGCGTGGGCCGGTAACGGTTGACGGTTGGCGTCTGGAGCCACGCGGGCCGGTTCTGCTCCGGACGCGGTGCCCCGGCCTTAGAGGTCGCGTCCCACGCAGCCTGCGGTGTGATGCGTCCGGGCAGCGCCTGGTGGGGTCGCTCGGTGTTGTAGATCCGGTCGAACGCGTCGACGTGGGTCTGCAACTCATCGAGGCTCTCGGCGAGCGGCTGCTTGTCGAGGTAGCGGAACAGGGTCTGGTGGAAGCGTTCGTTCTTGCCTTGTGTGGTCGGCTTGTAGGGCTTGCCGGTGATCGCTTCTACCCCGAGCCGCGACATGTGATCGACGAGCTGGCCGACGATCCCGCGTCGGGTCGGGTTCAGCGCCAGACTGTTGTCGGAAAGCAGCCGTTGCGGGACACCGTGGGCGGCGACCGCCTTGTCGAACACGGTGATCGCGGCCTCGGCGGTCTCGCTCCACGCGACATGGGAGGCGACCGCGTAGCGGGAATGGTCGTCGATGAGCTGCAGGATCACGCACGTGCGCCCACCGGCGAGTACGTATTCGGTCGCGTCGAGCTGCCAGCACGCGTTCGGCGCCGGGTAGACGAACCGGCGCCATGCCGAGCGGGGTTTCTTCTTCGGCTCAAGCCTGGCGACGCCTGCTTCTCGGAAGATGCGGGCCAACGACGGGATCGATGGCACCGGGTCCAGGCCCATCGCGCGCATCTTGTCGTGCACGCTGATCGGACCGTGCTCCAGCCCGGAGGCCTCCAACGCCGCCCGCACCTTCACCGCCTGCGCCTTCACGTCGTCGCTGAGCTTCGACGGGCTCGACCGCGGCCGTCTGGACCTGGGCTCGAGCACCGCCGCCGGGCCGTCGACCTTCGCGCGCTTGCGTAGCTCATAGAACGACTTCCGCGAGATGCCGTGCTCGGCACAAAACGTCGAGACCGCGCCCCGCGGCGCGTCATCCGGCCACTGCGAGATCGCGAGACGGACACGAGGATCGATCGGTTCACTGGCTGCCATCGCCAGAGACTCAAGCCCGAACTGTCACCCCCGAGCCGCGGGGCTCTGTCACCGATGTCCTGACGCAGAACTGTCACCGATGTCCTGAGAGATGGCAACGACAAGGTCAACGACAAGATCAACAACCGACGATTTGAAATATCCGCAGCGCGCCTTTCGCTGAAGTACATCGGCTGATCTGATTGACGACATAGCCGGCGTTTGCGAACACCGCAACAACAGCTGATCTTCGCGCGAGTGACCAATTTCGGGCCCAAAACGCGCGAAAACGTGCGCTCACGCGAAGATCAGCGTTCGGAACCCGCCGAACCGAGGTGCCGTTCGCGAACGCAGACACGCTCAACGAACGATGATCGTCGGCCGATGTACGTCGTGTGACCTTCGAGACGTGTTCGGCCTGCGGCGCTCCGTCTTACGGGTCCTACCGCTGTCCGGCGTGCACGACCGCCGCCGAAGGCGCGGCACGCGGTCTCGTGGACTTTTCGCTGGCTTCTAGGACGCAGCAGGCGTCTGGGTCCGAGTCGCTTGTGAAACAGGTGTTCTTCTGGCCCGGCGCGGTGGTTACCGGGCTTAACCGCGCGGCTGACCGAAGACTGATTCCATCCTGGCTCCCGAAGGCACTAGGTGTTTTTCTCGTCGGGTGGCTGGTGTTCCTCTTCATCTGGGGCTTCGCCGCGTAGCTGAGGTGCGGGCCGAGCCGAAGTGCCGTCCGCGAGCGGCCAATCCGGCGTTATCGTTCAGCGCGTTGGAGGGATGATCCATCTGTGGCGCAGCTCCCTGGTGTGGTTGTGAGTGCGCAGCTGTCGACGCCCACGCGAACCGTATGGAAGATCGACGCCCTTCCCTGCCAGGTAGGTCAGGTCTTCACTGTGGCGTTCGAGAGCAACGACGGGCGGTAGCGACACGGCGTGCGTCTCATGGTTGATGGACTTCTGTCAGTCGGAGGAGCCGTGGCCGATCAGGTGGTCCTCTGGGCCGACACGGCTCCGGACGGCCTACGTCTGACCGTCCGGGAAACGTCCGATGGCCTGCTGCACCTCTACAACGTCTGGGACTCCGGGCGCGGTCGCGGCATCGAGTCACAGGCGGCAACCAGCGGAATGCTCCGGGAGGACACCCCCAGCGGTTGGCGGTATCGGTGCACCGACATCGCCCCTGAGCCAACATTTGACGCCAGCACCTTCCGCCTGGAACGCGAGGGACAGGTGCCGCTCGCGAGCATCGAGCGTCCGCACAGTGGCCGATCCTCTGGTCGTGGGGGATGGGTAGTCGTCTGCGGGCTATCGACGAGCGCGCGATAGCCCTTGCCCAGCGGGTCCGCCAGGACCCCAACTTCTATTGGGCGCATCCCTGGGGTCGCGGTGATGGGCTGGCAGTGGTCCTCGTCGTGGGTGGCCTTGTGGACGTCGGACGATCCTTGTCTCGTGCCCAGTACCTGGATGCCCTGGCGTGGTCGAGGATGACGGTCGGCGGGGCGGCGCTGTTCGTAGTTCTCTCGCTGTTCCCCCGGGCGGACGCACCGGAGCGCGAGCTGCCGCCGTTGGCGCCCGACGCGAGCCGCTCTGAGCGATCGCCTACTGGCTCAAGACCCACTGAACGGAGCCCGTCAGTCTGCTCCATAGGTGCCCGTTCTCGGACATGGCTTGTTCACGGGCAGACTGGGCTGGACACTGTCCGCATGCCTGACGGTGACAGTCGCTATGCGGTGCCACTAGACGAGCTCCTTGCTTCGCATGTGCCCGTCAACGACACGATCGAGACCCAGCCGGAAGGCGAACGGCCCGGTCCGATGGGCGCCGAAAGGTCGCTCGTCGCCGGCTATTGAACGATCCCGCCGGAGCAGGCCGCCTCCGCCCCGAGTAACACCGTTGCGCGGCTCTTCATCTACTGAACGCACACTGGTGCAGTGATCGATGTCGACGAGGACACCTTCGGCCGCCTCGTCGAAGCCGCCATCGAGAGCATCCCCGCCGAGCTGCGCAAGAGGATGCGCAATGTCGCGATCGCGGTGGAGGACTACGGCGGCTCGCCAAACCTGCTTGGTCTCTATCAAGGCGTTCCACTCACGTCGCGAACGACTGCCTACGGCGGCGTGCTCCCGGACCAGATCACGATCTACCGGCTCCCGATCCTCCGCCATTGCCGCACGCTCGACGATGTGGTGCACCAGGTGCGGGTCACCGTTGTGCACGAGGTCGCCCACCATTTCGGGATCGACGACGACCGCCTGCACGAGCTCGGCTGGGCGTAAACCGCTAGCGCCGCCCGATCGGAATGGCTACCGTTCGATGCAACCGACAACGAGACACGAGAGCGAGGTGAGGGCCATGAACTTCCTGGCGTTGACATGCCCCTCATCTCCTTCCACTCGCGCGCACAGCGCGACGTCTCCAAAGGAATCTCTCGTTGTCCTCGACACTTGCCTCCCTCGGATGGGACGAGTTCTTCGCGGCTGAGTTCGCGCCGCTTCAGCACACCCATTTCCCGGCCCGCGTGGCGCGCATCGACCGCGGCGCAGCAGACCTCCGGACGGCGACTGCCGGTCTTCGAGCCGATATCGCCAGTAGACAGTCCGATGTCGCCGTAGGCGACTGGGTAGCCGTCGACGAGTCAGGGATCACGCAGATACTGCGCCGACGTACGGCGATCGTCCGCGCCGCGGCGTCCGGAGAGTCCAGACCGCAGACCCTGGTTGCGAACGTCGACACGGCACTGATCGCGGTCGCCGCATTTCCGAGGCCTCGGCTCGGCCACATCGAGCGGCTTGTCGCGCTCGTCTGGGACAGTGGCGCTACTCCGAGCGTCGTCGTCACCAAGTCGGACCTTTCAGCCGAGCCACGACGCTTGCTGACGGACGTCACTCGCGCCGCGCCCGGGTGTGACGTCCACCTGGTGTCGGCCCACACCGGGGAGGGTGTCGACGCTCTCGACGGCTACGACTGTCCGGGTCGCACGCTGTGCCTGATCGGCAAGTCGGGTGCCGGCAAGTCGACCCTCGCCAACGCCTTGATCGGTGCTGAGCACATGGAGATCAGCGAGGTACGCCGTGACGGCAAGGGTCGCCATACGACGACCCATCGGGAGCTGGTCGACCTACCGGGAGGCGGCGTCCTCATCGACACTCCCGGGCTGCGCAGCGTCGGGGTCTGGCTCGAGGAAGACGGCCGGTCGCAGACGTTCCCGGAGATCGAAGCGCTGACCGACCAGTGCCGGTTCCGCGACTGCGCGCACGACGCCGAGCCGGGCTGTGCCGTGCTTGCGGCCGTCGAGACCGGCGCGGTCCATCAGCGCCGGCTCGAGAGCTGGCGAAAGCTGGGCCGTGAGGCCGAGTGGGTCGCGGCTCGACAAGATGCCCGGCTGCAACGCGCGCGAGCGCGTGAGTGGCGACGGGTCGCCGTCGAGATGCGAAACCGGGTCAGGCCGTAGCCGGCGGGATCGACGGGTTCGCGGTCTTCTTCGGGGCTGACGTCTCGGTGGGTAGCGGAGCGGGCGCGATCCCGTGCTCCGGGCTCTCGCCTTCGCGTGCGGACTCGTAGCTCGCGAGGTCGATCTCCCGCTGGGTACCGCGACGGCCGAGCTCGATGGCGATCGTTGAGGCCGCAGCGCCGATGCCGAGCGCGCCCAGCATCGCTGGGAACCCGCGCCGGCTCTTGCGCCGCAGGGTGTCCAGCGACACCGGGCCGGGGCCGCCGTCCACGATTGCCAGGAGCGCGGCGATCAGCACGAGGTTGTACTCATAGCCCCGGTCGCTGACCCAAGGGCCGTTTCGGAGGTGGACTTTCCGGATTGCTGTGATCATCACGCCGATCAGCGACGCGGCGGCCAGCGGGGTGGCAGCACCGGCGGCCAGCATCGCGCCGCCTGCCGTCTCGGTGACCCCGGCGGCGTAGGCATGGACAGTCGCCGGACGCATCTCCAGCGACTCCATCATTCCTTTGGTTCTCTCGATGCCGGGGCCGTCGAACTTCCCGGTGAGCTTCTGCAGGCCATGGCCCACGAACAGCCCCCCGATGACGACTCGCGCAATTAGGCGTCCGGTGTTCATGTCGTAGGTCGTTCCCGCTCAGCTCGGGAGGTAACGTCGGGGGGTGGCAGTGTCTAGCTCTGCGCCGGACTCCCAGTACGAGGATCTACTCCGGCACGTGCTCGTCGACGGGACCCACAAGGCTGACCGCACCGGCACCGGAACGACCAGCGTGTTCGGCCATCAGCTGCGCTATCGACTCGCCGACGGGTTTCCCCTGATCACGACCAAGCGGGTGCATTTCAGGTCCGTCGCGATCGAGCTGCTGTGGTTCCTGCGCGGCGAAGGCAACGTGAAGTGGCTGCAGGAGAACGGCGTCACGATCTGGGACGAGTGGGCGGATCCGAACGGCGACCTCGGTCCCGTCTACGGCGTGCAGTGGCGTTCGTGGCCCACGCCCGACGGCGGCTCGATCGACCAGATCAGTCAGCTCATGGACACCCTCCGCCGCGACCCTGACTCGCGGCGGATGATCGTCTCGGCTTGGAACGTCAGCGCGATCCCGGACATGGCGCTCCCGCCCTGCCACTCGATGTTCCAGTTCTACGTCGCTGACGGCCGGCTGTCGTGCCAGGTCTACCAGCGCAGCGCTGACCTGTTCCTCGGGGTGCCGTTCAACATTGCGAGCTACGCGCTGCTGGTGCACCTGGTCGCGCAGCAGAGCGACCTCGCCGTCGGCGATCTGGTGTGGACCGGCGGCGACTGCCACATCTACGACAACCACCACGAGCAGGTGAACGAGCAGCTGTCCCGCGCGCCGTTGCGGTTCCCTACCCTCGACGTACGCCGCGCGGGCTCCCTGTTCGACTACGCCTTCGAGGACTTCACCGTCGTGGGCTATGAGCACCACCCGGCGCTGCCGGCGCCGGTTGCCGTCTGAGCCGCGCGATTGATCGGCGTCATCTGGGCGCAGGCCGACGGTGGCGTCATCGGCCGGGACGGCGCCATCCCGTGGCGGTTGCCCGAGGACCAGGCCCGGTTCAAGGAGCTGACACTCGATTCCACGGTCCTCATGGGCCGGCTCACCTGGGAGTCGCTGCCGGCGTCGGTGCGGCCGTTGCCAGGCCGGCGCAACCTGGTGCTCACCAGCGATCCAGGCTGGTCCGGCAACGGCGCTGAACGAGTCGGCTCGGTCGCCGGCGCGCTTGACCTCGTCGAGGGTGATCTCTGGGTGATCGGGGGTTCGGCGGTCTACGCGGCTGCCTTGCCGCTCGCCGACCGGGTGGAGGTGACCTACGTCGACATGGTCTGTGCCGGCGACGCCTTCGCGCCGGAGCTCGACGCGAGCTGGCAACCGCGGTCGGTCGGGGATTGGCTGATCTCGACGTCCGGCCTGCGCTACAAACTCGCGACCTTCGATCGGGCGGCCGCGATACCGTCGACACCATGAGCAGGCCGTTCGGGCGGGTGTTGACCGCCATGGTCACGCCGTTCACGCCGGATGGTGATCTCGACGCTGATGCCGCGGCCACGCTCGCGAGCGCGCTCGTGGACGACGGTAATGACGGCCTCGTGATCAGCGGCACGACGGGGGAGTCACCCACAACGACCGACGAGGAGAAGGATCGGCTGCTGCGGGCAGTCGTGGAGGCGGTCGGAAGCCGAGCCCACGTCGTTGCCGGGGTCGGGACCAACGACACCGCTCACACCATCGAGCTCGCGAAACATGCCGAGAAGGCGGGCGCGGCCGGGGTGCTTGTCGTCACGCCGTACTACTCGAAGCCGCCGCAGGCGGGCCTGATCAACCACTTCTCGACGGTGGCGGACGCCATCGGGTTGCCGGTAATGCTCTACGACATCCCCGGCCGAAGCGGCGTGCCGATTCACACCGATTCGCTGCTCCGGCTTGCCGACCATCCGCGCATCGTCGCGGTGAAGGATGCGAAGGGCGACCTGCCGGCGACGACCGAGGTCATTGCACAAAGCGACCTCGCGTTCTACTCCGGGGACGACGTCCTGAACCTCCCGTTGATGGCGGTCGGTGCGGTCGGCATGGTGAGCGTCGCGTCACACGTGTGCTCCCCGCAGATGGTCGAGCTGTGTGACGCGGTCGATCGGGGCGATCTCGTCGAGGCTCGCCGTATCAACGCCGCCGTCTGGCCGGCGATCGTCGGGATCATGACGCGCACCCAGGGCGCGATCATGGCGAAGGCCGCACTGGAGATGCTCGGAACGATTCCTTGCCGCACCACGAGACCGCCGCTCGTCGACGCCACCGTGGAGCAGCTCGAGCTGCTGCGGGCCGATCTGCGCGCCGCCGGCCGGCCGGTCTAGAAGCGCGCCTGTTCCTTGAGCCATCCGCATCCTGATCTCGGCGCACCGCCGGAGCTGCCCTCATCCGGTCTTCGCGTCGTAGCCCTCGGCGGCATCGGCGAGATCGGCCGGAACATGACCGTGTTCGAACACGCCGGTCGGCTGCTGGTCGTCGACTGCGGGGTGTTGTTTCCCGAGACCGAGCAACCCGGCATCGACCTGATCCTGCCGGACTTCACCTATCTCCGGGACCGCTGGGACGACCTCGACGCGGTCGTGCTGACCCACGGCCACGAAGACCACATCGGCGCGGTGCCGTATCTGTTGCGCGAAAAGCCGGACGTGCCGCTGATCGGCTCGCGGCTGACCCTCGCGCTGGTTGAGGGAAAGCTCCGCGAGCACCGCATCAGCCCGCATACCCTCGAGGTCCGCGAGGGACAGCAGGAGCGGCTCGGCCCCTTCGAGTGCGAGTTCTTCGCGGTCAACCACTCGATCCCCGACGCGCTGGGGCTTGCGATCCGTACGGCCGCGGGCACCGTCCTGCACACCGGCGACTTCAAGATGGACCAGCTTCCGCTGGACGGCCGAATCACCGACCTGGGGGGCTGGGCGCGACTCGGCGCCGAAGGCGTCGACCTGCTCATGAGCGACTCGACGAACGCGGAAGTCCCCGGGTTCGTCACCCCGGAGCGCGAGATCGGCCCGGTGCTGGACGACGTGTTCCGCCGTGCCACGCGACGAATCATCGTCGCCTGCTTCGCCTCACACGTACATCGGGTCCAGCAGGTGCTCGATGCCGCGGCCGCGCATCACCGCCGGGTTGCGTTCATCGGACGCTCGATGGTCCGCAACATGGGTATCGCGCGTGACCTGGGCTACCTCGAGATCCCGCCCGGCCTGATCGCTGACCTTGCCGAGATCGATCACCTTCCTCCCGAGCAGGTCGTGCTCATCTCCACGGGCTCGCAGGGCGAGCCGATGTCGGCCCTGTCACGGATGGCCAACCGTGACCACCAGCAGATCCGGATCGAGCCGAGTGACACGGTCGTCCTCGCTTCCTCCCTCGTACCGGGCAACGAGAGCGCGGTCTTCCGGGTCATCAATGGCCTCAACCGGCTCGGCGCGAACGTGGTGCACAAGGAGACGGCTCTGGTGCACGTGTCCGGTCACGCACCGGCGGGCGAGCTGCTCTACGTCCTCAACATGACGCGGCCGTCGAACTTCATGCCGATTCACGGCGAGTGGCGACACCTGCGCGCGCACGCCGAGCTCGCCGTCGCCAGCGGTGTGCCTCGGGCGAACGTCGTGCTGGCCGATGACGGCGTCGTCGTCGATCTCGTCGACGGCAAGGCGTCGATCGTCGGTGCGATTCCGGCCGGCTACGTCTACGTCGACGGGAGCGGTGTCGGCGACGTCGGCGAGCAGTCGTTGAAGGACCGCTTGATCCTCGGCGGCGACGGGTTCGTCACCGTTGTGGCGGTGATCGACTCGGTCACCGGCAAGGTCGCGGCCTCGCCCGAGATCTTCGCCCGAGGCTTCTCCGAGGATCCGGCAGCGTTCGAGGCCGTCCTGCCGCTCGTGGAGGAGTCCCTGGCCGCTGCGGGACGAGATGGCGCGACCGATCGCCACGAGCTGCAACAGCGGGTTCGCCGAGTCGTGGGGAAGTGGGTCAGCGACACCTACCGCCGCCGGCCCATGATCATCCCGGTCGTCTTGGAGGTCTGACCCGGTCGAAACCGCTCAGCGTGGCTCATGTGACGCGTGTGACACAGGGGTTATCGTCGGCGGATGGCCACGAAGGCGCCAGCGCGCCCGCGGACGAGTTCGTCGCGCTCGACGACCTCGCGATCGAGCGCGTCCAGATCGTCGTCGGCTGCTCGTCGGCCCGCCTCCGGCCGGCCGACCTCACACCGTTCGGCTCCTGCGCGGCGCTCCGGGCCTCGAGGGCCCGGGCTGACCGTCCGGCTGTTCCGGGCGCTCGGCCGGCTGTGCGCCGCGATCTGGATGCTGGTCGCGCGTGCGGTGGGCGGCACCGTCCGAAGCGTCGGGACGGGCGCCCGCGAGATGGATCCGGCTCACCGTCGCGACGGTGCCGGACTCGCCGCGCTCGCCGGTGGGCTCGTGGTGGCTGTCGGTGCCTGGGCGGATTCGGCCGGCCCGTTCGGCCATGACCTGACGATCGTGCTGCGGACCCTGATCGGCTCCGGCGTGATGCTGCTTCCGATCGCGCTCGCCGCAGCGTCGTGGCGGTTGCTCCGCCGTCCGGCCGCCCCCGACACTCCTCGCGGGCGAGTCGCGATCGGCTGGATCGCGGTCACGGTCGGGCTGCTCGGCATCCTCGACCTGGCCCACGGCGACCCCTCGAAGGAAGCGGCTCGCCGCGGTGCCGGCGGGCTGGTCGGCGTCCTGGCCGGCTCACCCCTCGGCAGCGCGCTCACGTCCTACCTCGCGGTCCCGATCCTCGCTCTCGTGGCGATCTTCGGGCTGCTCGTCATCACCGGCACCCCGCTGCACGCGGTTCCGGACCGCCTCCGCTCGCTGCGCCGCCCGGCTCCCGTCGAGCCGGAAGACACGTGCGCGGACCAGATCACCGAGCCGATCAAGCGTGGCCGCAAGAAGCACGCCTCCGTGGCGAACACCGAGGAAGACAAGCCGTTCGCTGCCTCACCGGTGCTGTCCGAGGACAACCCGGGCGAGCCGAGGGTGATCTCGCTCCCGGACGTCGCCGGTCCTGACGGCGCGGACTCCGTCAGCGCGTCCGTAGCGACGACGGCGCTCGAGATCCCCGTTCCGTCGAAGCCCGTGAGGCCTGCGCAGCTCAAGCTCGGGGACGGCGCCTACCAGCTGCCCGACATCTCGCTGCTGCGCGAAGGCACTGCACCGAAGGAACGCAGCAAGGTCAACGACGCGGTCATCGATGCGCTGACGCAGGTCCTCGCGGAGTTCGAGGTCGACGCGACCGTCGCCGGCTTCAGTCGCGGCCCCACGGTGACGCGCTACGAGGTCGAGCTCGGTCCGGCGGTCAAGGTCGAGCGGATCAAGGCGCTGCTGCGCAACATCGCCTATGCCGTGAAGAGCCCGGACGTCCGGATCATCGACGTCATCCCGGGCAAGTCGGCCATCGGCATCGAGATCCCGAACACCGATCGCGAGACCGTCAGCCTCGGCGACGTGCTTCGCTCGCCGATCGTCACCCGCGACCACCACCCACTGGTGGTCGCGCTCGGCAAGGACGTCGAGGGGCGGTTCATTGCCGCCAACCTCGCGAAGATGCCGCACATGCTCATCGCCGGTGCGACGGGTGCCGGCAAGAGCACCTGCATCAACACGCTGATCACCTCGGTCCTGGCTCGTTCGACGCCCGACGAGGTGCGCCTGGTGCTGATCGACCCGAAGCGGGTCGAGCTCACCCACTACCAAGGGATCCCGCACCTCATCACCCCGATCATCACCAATCCGAAGAAGGCGGCTGAAGCGCTGTCGTGGGTGGTGCGGGAGATGGAGCTCCGCTACGACGACATGGAGGCGGCAGGCGTCCGCCACATCGACGACTTCAACGCCAAGATCCGCGCCGGCAAGCTGACGCCTCCACCGGGCAGCGACCGCACCTTCTCGGCGTACCCGTACCTGCTCGTGATCGTCGACGAGCTCGCCGACCTGATGATGGTCGCACCGCGTGACGTCGAGGACGCCGTGGTGCGGATCACCCAGCTCGCCCGCGCCGCAGGCATCCACCTGGTCCTCGCCACGCAGCGCCCGAGCGTCGACGTCGTGACCGGTCTGATCAAGGCCAACGTGCCCAGCCGGTTGGCCTTCGCGACGGCGAGCCTTGCCGACTCCCGGGTCATCCTTGACCAGCCGGGAGCCGAGAAGCTGGTCGGCGGGGGCGATGCCCTCTTCCTGCCGATGGGGGAGAGCAAGCCGATGCGGCTGCAGGGCGCGTATGTGTCCGACGCCGAGATCGAGGGTGTCGTCGAGCATTGCAAGAAGCAGATGGACCCGAGCTACCGCGAGGACATCACCGCCGGTGCGGCTGCCAAGCGGGAGGTCGACGGCGACATCGGCGACGACCTGGATCTGCTGTGCCAGGCGGTCGAGCTGGTCGTGACGACGCAGTTCGGATCGACCTCGATGCTGCAGCGAAAGCTCCGGGTCGGCTTCGCGAAGGCGGGCCGGTTGATGGACCTGATGGAAAGCCGGGGGGTCGTCGGGCCGAGCGAGGGATCGAAGGCGCGCGACGTGCTGGTGCGCGCAGAGGACCTCGACGGCATCATCACGACCTTGCGAGGCGAGGGCTGAGCCGGCTCAAACCGCGCTTTGCTTCGTGTTTGCAACGGTTCTAGACTCCGAACCTGTCCGTCTCTGTCAGCGAAGGCCGGTCATTCGTGTCCGTCGGCGAAACTCTCTCCAACGCCCGACGCAGCCTCGGCCTGTCCCTCGACGACGTCAGCGCTGACACCCGGATTCGCGCGTCGGTGATCGCGGCGATCGAGAGCGACGACTTCAGCTCATGCGGGGGCGCGGTTTACGCGCGCGGCCACATCCGCAGCATCGCGCGGGTGCTCGGCATCGACGCCGAGCCGCTGGTTGCCGAGTTCGATGCCGGCCACCAGGTCGACCTGCCGCCGGTCGCGGCCACCGTCGCACCGCAGGCGACGGATCCCGACCTGATCGCGCGGTCGGACCGGCATCGGCCCAACTGGACAGCGGCCATGGTGGTCACGCTTGCCGCGATCTGCATCGTCGCGCTCGTCGGCCTGGTGATCAGCCATAACGGCGGCAAGTCGCCGCACCACCCGAGCGCCCAGGCGCCGAGGGGTGACGTCCAGGCCCAGCCGACGGCGTCGCCGCCCCCGACCAGCGTCGCGGAGGTGCCGGTGTCCAAGGCGACGATGCTGGTCCGGGCGGTCCGCGGCACGACCTGGCTGCAGGTCAGCCGGCACAACGGCCGGGTCGTCTTCTCCGACCTGGTCTACAGCGGTCAGAGCAAGCTGTTCTCGTCGAGGGGCGGCCTGAGCTTCATCATCGGCAACGCGCCGGCCGTCGATGTCGTCGTCAACGGACACGACCTCGGCATCCCGCAGTCACAGGGCAACGTCGCCCGCGGCAACGTCGCTCCCGGAGCGGACACGATCCAGCCCGCATAGCGTCGTTAGGCTGGACGAGTGTCCCGGTCGGTTGCGCTCGTCACGCTCGGGTGCGGCCGTAACGAGGTTGATTCCGAAGAGCTTGCCGCGCGCCTCGAGGCCGACGGCTGGGAGCTGACGGACGACGTCGACGCGGCGGACGCTGTCCTGGTCAACACGTGCGGCTTCATCGAGGCCGCGAAGCGCGACAGCATCGACACCCTGCTCGATGCGGCCGAGGGTGGCCGGCACGTCGTAGCAGTGGGTTGCCTGGCCGAGCGGTACGGCGAGGGGCTCGCCAGCGAGTTGCCCGAGGTGTCCGTGCTCGGGTTCGACGACTACGCAGTGATCGGCGAGCGGCTCGACGCCATCGTCGCCGGCCATGTTCATCTGTCCCACCAGCCGCGGGACCGGCGCGAGCTGCTGCCACTGACGCCGATCGAGCGCCCGACCACCACGATCGACGTGGGCATCCCCGGCCATGCCGGCGGGCCCAGCGCGGTGCTGCGACGCCGGTTGTCCGGCGAGCCGGTCGCGCCCTTGAAGCTCGCATCCGGCTGTGACCGCAGGTGTGCGTTCTGCGCGATCCCGTCCTTTCGCGGCGCCTTCGTGTCCCGCCCGCCTGACGACATCGTTGCCGAGGCGCACTGGCTGGCTGATCACGGCGTGCGCGAGCTGGTCCTCGTCAGCGAGAACTCCACCTCGTACGGCAAGGACCTCGGTGACCTGCAGGCGCTCGAGCGCCTCCTCCCGCGGTTGGCGAGCGTCCCGGGTGTGGCGCGGGTGCGGGTGTCCTACCTGCAGCCTGCCGAGGTCCGACCCAGCCTGCTCGACGCGATTGCGGGTACGCCCGGGGTCGCGGCGTACTTCGACGTCTCGTTCCAGCACGCGGCCGAGCCGCTGCTGCGCCGGATGCGGCGGTTCGGTGGCACCGACCGCTTCCTCGACCTGGTCGGTGCGATCCGGGAGCGGGTCCCTGCCGCAGGTGTTCGCAGCAACTTCATCGTCGGATTTCCGGGGGAGACCGAGGCTCACGTCGCGGAGCTCGAGCGGTTCCTCACCGCGGCGCGGCTCGACGCGGTCGGCGTGTTCGGCTACTCCGACGAGGAGGGAACCGAGGCTGCGGACCTGCCCGACAAGGTGCCCGATGACGAGATCGCGGCGCGAGTCGAGCGGGTCACTGCACTTGCCGAGGAGCTGATCGCGCAGCGTGCAGAGGACCGCCGCGGTGAGACGGTGGCAGTGCTCGTCGAGGCGATGGCGGTCGAGGGCGCGGAGGGTCGCGCCGAGCACCAGGCTCCGGAGGTCGACGGTTCGGTTCTGATCCGCGGGCTGACCGAGACGTCCGTCGGCTCGATCGTGACGGGGGTCGTGGTCGGCTCCGACGGCGCAGACCTGGTCGCAGAGTGAGCAATCCGGTCCCGCCCGGGCTGTCCCGGCTGCCCATTCACCCGCCGCCGCCAAAGCCGGACCAGATGGGCGACCCGGTCAGCGGGGCGCCGGTCGTCAACATCGCCAATGCGTTGACGCTCGTTCGGCTCCTGCTCATTCCGGTGTTCGTCGTCTTTCTGATCGGGCATGGCGGCCACTCGTCAGGGTGGCGGGAGTGGGCATTCGTCGCCTTTGCGACGGCGTGTGTCACCGACCTGATCGATGGTGATCTCGCACGGCGTCGCGACCTCGTTACCGACGTCGGGAAGATCGCCGATCCCATTGCGGACAAGGCGCTGACCGGTGCGGCGTTGCTGGGACTTGCTGCGCTGGGCGACCTGCCGTGGTGGGTAGCCGTTGTCGTCCTCGCCCGCGAGCTGGGCATCACCGCACTGCGGGTGTTCGTCATCCGGCACGGGGTGATTCCAGCCAGTCGTGGTGGCAAGGCGAAGACTCTGGTGCAGAACATCGCGATCGGGTTCTACGTTCTGCCGCTGTCGGGCGGGTGGGCGTCGGCACGGTTCTGGGTGATGGGTGTTGCGTTGGTGCTCACGGTTGTCACCGGCGCTGACTACGTGTCCAAGGCGGTCCGCCTGCGCCGAAACAGTGCGAGGACGGCGTGGAAGCGGCTGCGGAGCTCCTGATCCCGGTTGCGGCCCGGATTCACGAGCTGCTCGGGCAGCGCGGCGAGTCACTGTCGACAGCCGAGTCGCTGACCGGCGGACTCCTGGGCGCGATTCTCACCTCGGTGGCCGGCGCATCGGCGACTTATCGGGGTGGGGTGGTGGTCTACGCAACCGATCTGAAATCCCGACTGCTCGGGGTCTCCGAGGCGATCCTCGCGGAACGTGGGCCGGTCGATCCTGACGTCGCGGTCGCGATGGCGGAAGGGGCGGCTGACCGGCTCGGGTCCGAGTGGGCCGTCGCGCTGACCGGTGTGGCGGGTCCTGATCCGCAAGCCGGCCAGCCGGTCGGGAAGGTCTACGTCGCCGTCCGGGGGCCGGGACGGACATCTGTGGTGGAACGGCTGTTCCCCGGCGACCGGTCGGCGATCAGGACGGCCGCTTGCCGGGCGGCGTTGCACGCCGCCCGGGACAGGCTTGCCGCGGGCGAGTAACTTTGAGAGATGGTTCTCCTGCGGCGCCTGCTCGGCGATGTTCTTCGCCGTCACCGGATTCGTCAGTCCCGCACGCTGCGTGACGTAAGCAGCGCTGCCGGCGTCTCCCTCGGCTACTTGTCCGAGGTCGAGCGCGGTCGCAAGGAGGCGTCCAGCGAGCTGCTCGCTGCGATCTGTGGCGCCCTCGAGGTCTCGATGTCCGAGGTGCTCCACGAAGTGGGCGACGACCTCGCCCGCGAAGAGCGCCGCGTTCGGCTTGCGCCCGTGGGATTCGCCACCGCTTCCTCGTCGCGGGTGCCGATGCCGACGATGCCGGTTCGTCCGGTGGCCGGCATCCCGCCGCACCATCCTGCACGGCCGCTGCCCAAGCCTGAGCCGGTGACTCCCGTTGCGTCCGTGTCGACGGCCGCGCCATTCGGCGCGATCGTCGCGGCGTAACGGCAGCCCGGCTTATGACGGCGCCTTCGCCCTACTACGCGTCCGCGGCCCCGGTTCGCGAGGCCGGCGTGCACAGTCGCGCCGGCAATGCGATGGCGCGCACTCGCGCCGCCGTCCTCGACGGTGCCTCCCGCGCAGTGGAGAAGCATGGTGCTCGCAAGGCGACGATGGCTGACATCGCATCGCTCGCCGGCATCGCGAAGGGCACGCTCTACAACCACTTCCGCGCAAAAGAAGCGGTGTACGCAGCAGCCCTCGATGCCGGGATCCGTGGCCTTTCGGCAGAGTGCTGCAATGCGGCGCGGGACAATCTCGCCGAGGCGCTTGCCCTTGCCGCCGAGCGGATCAGTGGCAACCCGGCGTTGCGCAGGATCGCGGCGGACGAGCCCGCGACGCTGGCCGCGCTGGTGACGCCGGGCGATGCGCCGATCTGGGGCCTGGCGCGCTCCGCCGTCCGCGACGTCCTCATCGCCTCCGGTGCCGCGACCAGCACCGCCGGGATCGACACCGTGCTGCGCTGGCTGCTGAGCTTCGTCGCCGCCCCGTCGTCGGACGCAACAGCGCAGGCCGGGCTGATTGCGGCAGGCATCGCTGCCGGTCCGGTGTGATCCGCTACTTCTGACAGCTCGGACACCAGTACGTCACCCGTTCCTTGCCGGGTGGCCCTTGGTCGGCGCGCCGGATCGGTGTCGCACAACGACGGCACGGACGACCGAACCGGCCGTAGGCCCAGGTGTGCTCCCCGCGCCTGCGGTTGCCGGTCGTGATCTGGTCATCGCGGTCGCGGTTGGCGACAAGCAGTCGTCGCGACACGCTGACCACCTTCTCGAGGTTCGTGACCTCGCCGACCGCGGTCCACGGGTCCACACCGGTCAGGAACAACACCTCCGCTTTGTAGAGGTTGCCGATCCCGGCAAGGTTGCGCTGGTCGAGCAGGGCGTCGCCGATCGTCACCTCGGGTGCGTCGCGGAGCCGGCGAAGCGCCTCGGCTTCGTCGAACTCCGGGTCGAGCAGATCGGGCCCGAGGTGGCCGACCACGCTGTCCTCCGCCGAGGTGTCGAGCAGCTCGATCACTGGGATCCGGTAGCCGACGGCGGTCTTGACCTCGTTGCTCAGGACGATGCGGATCTCGTGGGCCGGGCCACCGCTCCAGTGCTGGCCGGCGGTGAAGGTGCGCCAGGTGCCTTCCATCTCGAAGTGGGTGTGCAGAGTCAGCCCACTGTCGAACCGGGTCAGCATGTGCTTGCCGCGCGGCACGACCGCGAGCACCGTCTGGCCGCTCAGGTCGCTGGTCGCGTAGCGCGGCACGCGGAAGTCTGAACCCGTGAGGCGCCGGCCGGCCAATGCGTCGTGCATCCGCTTGGCGGACAGCCAGACGGTGTCGCCTTCAGGCACGCAGTCTCAGTCCGCGAGGGGTCGGGCGGAATCCCGCGGTCTGCAGGGCCTCGGCCAGCGGTGAGTCCAGGACCGCGCCGCCGTCCGCCCGCTCGACGGCGAGCTTGCCGAGGATGCCGTCGCGCACCGCCAGCGCCAGGGCATCCACTGCCGGCTGGATCTGGCCCGGGTCTTCCGACCACGACAGCAACGACTTGCCGCCTCGCTCGACGTACAAGCAGAGCTCGCCGTCGACCAGAACGACGAGTGCGCCCGCCTTGCGGCCAGGGCGATGGGTGCCGCCGTGATCGGGCCACCGAAGCGCGGCGCCGTAGGCGTTGGCCGGGTCGGTCGCGGCGAGCACGACGGCGCCCTGGGAGGCAAGGCCGCGCATCCGGTCGACTGCCGCCGGAATCGCGAACTGTGCGCCACCGAGCCCGTCGACGAAGTAACCGCGACGGCACCGGCCCGTCTCCTCGAACGCCTTGAGCACCGGGTACGCCGCGGCGAAGCCGCCGCTGGTGCGTTCGGCGACGACGGCGCCACGAGTGACGATGCCGTGCCGGTCGAGCAATGCCTCGACGAGCGCGTGTCCGCGTCGGGTCGGGTCGTCGTCGCGCGGCGGCAGCAGGGACCACCGGCCGCCGGTCGACGGTGGCGAGACGCGGGTCGTCCCGCGCCGGCCCGCCCCACGACGTGCGATCGGTCGCGTGCGCACCGGTCCCGAGAGGCGGCTGCGCAGCGGGGCGAGGGTGTCGTTGGTTGCGACGCCAGCCCAGACCAGGTCCCACAGCGCAGTCGTCAGGGTGCGGTCGTCGATGTCGGGCAGTCGTGCCGCGATGTCCCGGAAGAACAGCGCGCCGCCACTGCCGAGGACGTCGAGGACTTGGCTTGCTTCTGCGCTGAGTGTGTCGAGTGCATTCGGCGCGAGCAGCACCGGTGCGGTGTCGGAGAGCGCGAGGGTCACCCAGCCGTCACCGCCCGGCAACGCGCCCTGTCCGGCCCACACCACCTCGCCGCCGGCGGTCAGCTCGTCGAGCAGCTCCGGCCGGTAGTCGGCCACCCGGCTCGGCAGCATGATCGCCTCGAGCGCCGACGCGGGTACGGCGACACCACCGAGCTGTTCGATCGCGCGCAGCAGGGCGTCGCTGCCTCGACCGGAATGAGCCCCGACTCCCTGCCACGCCGGCAGGAACCGGGCGAGGGAGGCCTGGGGGACCGGTTCGATCTCTCCGCGCAGCTTCGCCATCGACCGGCGTCGAAGTGCCCGCAACACCTCGGGGTCGCACCACTCCGCGCCGGTGCCGCCGGGGCGGAACTCGCCACGCACCAGCCGGCCGGCACCCATCAGTCGGGACAGCTCGGCATCGACCACCGCGCTGCCGAGACCGAGGCGGGTTGCGGCGTCGGCCGTCACGAACGGTCCGCGGCGGCGTGCGTACCTGGCGAGCAGGTCGGTGAGCGGCTCGGCGACGGGCTCGAGGAAGGCATGCGGGACACCCAGGGGCAACGGCACCCCGAGGGCGTCGCGCACCCGCGCGCAGTCCTCGATCGCGAGCCAGCGTTCGTCGCCCGCGATCCGCACCCGCACCGCGCGTCGCTGTTCCTCCAGGTCGGCGAGCATCGGTGGCGTCGCACCACGTGTGAGCAGCTCGTCGGTCGTGAGGTCGCCCAGCACACGCAGCGCATCGGCGACCCCTTCGACATCGCCGAGCCGTCGCTGCGGGGTGAGCCAGGCGAGCTCCGCTTCGACCTCCGCCACCGCATCCGGGTCGAGCAGCTCACGCAGCTCCGCCGTGCCGAGCAGCTCGGCGAGCAGGGTTGCGTCCAGCGCCAACGCAGCAGCTCGCCGTTCCGCGAGCGGCTGGTCGCCTTCGTACATGAACGCGCCGACGTAGTCGAACAGCAGGGAGCGGGCGTACGGCGAGGGCAGCTGGGTCTCGACGTCGACGACCCGAACCGCGCGCTCGGAGATGTCGCGCATCAGTGCGACGAGGCCGGGCAGGTCGAACACGTCCTGCAGGCACTCGCGCACGGTTTCCAGCACGACCGGGAACTCGCCGTACTGCGAGGCGACCGAGAGCAGCTGCGCCGAGCGCTGGCGTTGCTGCCACAGCGGAGTGCGCTTGCCGGGGGAGCGGGTCGGCAGCAGCAGCGCACGGGCCGCGCACTCGCGGAACCGCGAGGCGAACAGTGCCGAGCCACCGAGCTCGCGGGTGACGATCGCCTCGATGTCCTCGGGGTCGAGCACCGCGAGGTCGGCGGGCGGAGGCTCGTCGGTGTCGGGCAGCCGGACGACGATGCCGTCGTCGGCGTGCATCACCTGCACGTCGAGCCCGGTCCGCTCGCGCAGCACGCAACCGAGCGCGAGCCCCCAGGGCGCGTGAACCCGCGCCCCGAACGGCGAGTGCACGACGACGCGCCAGTCGCCGAGCTCGTCGCGGAAGCGCTCCACCACGATCGTTCGGTCGTCGGGCAGATGTCCGGTCGAGGCGCGCTGCTCATCGAGGTATCGAAGCGTGTTGTCAGCGGCCCAGGCGTCGAAGCCGATGTCGGTGAGCCGCTCTCGCGCCGCCGGTGCGCCCAGCTGACCGAGCTCACGCGCGAAGGCACCCATTGCGCGGCCGAGCTCGACCGGTCTGCCGATCGAGTCGCCGTGCCAGAACGGCATCTTGCCGGGCTGGCCCGGCGCCGGGGAGACGATGACCCGGTCGTGGGTGATGTCGTCGATGCGCCAGGTCGAGGAACCAAGCGTGAAGACCTCGCCCACGCGCGACTCGTAGACCATCTCCTCGTCGAGCTCGCCGACACGGCTGCTCGATCCGGTGAGATAGACGCCGAACAGGCCGCGGTCCGGGATCGTCCCGCCGCTCGTCACGGCGAGACGCTGTGATCCGGGCCGTCCGGTGACGCGGTCCGTCGTGCGGTCCCAAACGACGCGCGGCCGGAGCTCTGCGAACTCATCGCTGGGGTACCGGCCGGCCAGCATGTCGAGCGTCGCGTGCAACGCCGAGTCCGGCAGCGACGCGTACGGCGCGGCACGCCGTACGACGGCTCCGATCTCCTCGACCGTCCAGTCGTCCATGGCCAGCATCGCGACGATCTGCTGGGCCAGGACGTCGAGCGGGTTGCGGGGCATCGCGATCGCCTCGATCTGCCCCGACTGGATCCGCGCGGCGGTGACCGCGCTCGCGACCAGGTCGCCCCGGTGCTTCGGGAACATCACGCCGTCACTACGCGCCCCGACCTGGTGGCCGGCCCGCCCGATCCGCTGCAGGCCGCTCGCCACCGACGGCGGCGACTCGACCTGCACGACGAGGTCGACCGCCCCCATGTCGATCCCGAGCTCGAGGCTCGACGTCGCGACGACGCATGGCAGCTCGCCGCGCTTGAGCGCCTCCTCTGTCATTGCGCGCTGCTCGTGACTCACGCTGCCGTGATGGGCGCGGGCGACGACGGTCGCCTCACCCGCCTTGTCCGAGGCGAGCTCGTTGAGCCTGGTCGTCAGCCGTTCGGCGAGCCGTCGGGAGTTCGCGAAGACGATCGTCGACCGGTGCGAGTCGATCAGCGACGCGATCCGGTCATCGACCAGCGGCCAGATGCTGTTCGTGTCCGTGCCCGGCTCGGACATGTCCTCGACCGGTACGACGACCTCGACCCCGACCGTCTTCGCGGCGGGCGGCTGGACGACGGTGACCGGCCGGCCGCCGGCGAGGAACGTTGCGACCTCGTCGACCGGGCGGACCGTCGCTGACAGCCCGATCCGCTGCGCCGGCTTATCGAGTTGGTTGTCGAGCCGCTCCAGTGTCAGGGCGAGATGTGCGCCGCGCTTCGTCCCGGCCAGCGCATGGATCTCGTCGACGATGACCGTGTCGACGCCACCGAGTGACTCGCGCGCCTTGCTGGTGAGCAGGAGGTAGAGCGACTCGGGGGTGGTGATCAGGATGTCGGCCGAGCTCTTCTGGAACGCCCGTCGCGCTTCGGGTGTCGTGTCGCCGGTCCGCATCGCGATGCTGATGTCGGCGTCGGAGGGAAGGGCCACGCCGATGCGTCGAGCGGCGTGGCGGATGCCGGCGAGTGGCGCCCGCAGGTTGCGCTCGACGTCGACCGCGAGTGCCTTCAGCGGACTCACGTAGACGACCCGGCAGCGCTGCCCGGGGTCGACGATCCGCTGCGAGGTGGTGAGCCGGTCGAGTGCGGACAGGAACGCGGCGAGGGTCTTTCCGGAGCCGGTCGGCGCGATGACGAGGGAGTGAGCGCCGGACGCGATGGCCTCCCAGGCACCGATCTGGGCAGGCGTCGCGGCCTCGAACGACGAGGAGAACCACTCCCTGGTGGCGGGCGCGAACCGGTCTGCTCCGGGTTCGGCCGGGCTCGTCGTCGGGCTCACCCAGTCATTGTTGCCCCGTACTGTGACACTCGTGAGGGTCACGGAGTTCTGGGAGCGGATGCGGGACCAGTTCGGTCCGGTCTATGCCGATGCCGTCGCTCGCGACCAGGTGATCAGCTCGCTCGGCGGGCTCAGTCCCGTGGCGGCGATGGAAGCCGGGATCAACCCCAAGCAGGTCTGGCTCGCGGTCTGTGAGCACTACGAGCTCCCGGTCAGCGTCCGCCACTGAGGACTCGCATCCCCCGAAGCCGAAGCAATGTCACATTGCCTTGGTCGAAACTGGACATGAGTCACTCCCGCCACGAAATCGCGTGGCGATGCCACATTGCCGGGGTCAGCGCCGGGCGAATCTCGGCGTGTCGGAGTGGATTTATCGAACACTTGTTCGCATGATGAGCACATCGCTCGGTCGTCCACAGGTTGGGCGGGCTCCCCGAAACCGTCGGAGCCCTTCTCTAACTTGCGGATCGCGACCGCAGGTGAGCGGCCACGCAACGGTGAGACAGCGCTCCTAGAGAGACAGCGCACCGAAAGAACAGAGAGGGCGGACATGGCAGGCTTCGACCGCGACAAAGCGCTGGAGGCGGCGCTCGGCCAGATCGAGAAGCAGCACGGCAAGGGCGCGGTCATGCGGCTCGGCGACGAGAGCCGTGCGCCGATCGAGGTGATCCCCACCGGAGCGATCTCGCTCGACGTGGCGCTCGGCATCGGCGGCCTGCCGAAGGGTCGGATCGTAGAGATCTACGGACCTGAGGCTTCCGGGAAAACCTCGCTGGCATTGCACGCAGTTGCAAATGCGCAGAGTGCGGGCGGCATCGCCGCGTTCATCGACGCTGAACACGCCCTCGACCCGGTGTACGCCAAGGCACTCGGAGTCGACATCGATGCGCTGCTGGTCTCGCAACCGGACACCGGCGAGCAGGCGCTCGAGATCGCCGACATGCTGATCCGCTCCGGTGCGATTGACATCCTCGTCATCGACTCGGTGGCTGCCCTCGTGCCGAAGGCCGAGATCGAAGGCGAGATGGGCGACTCGCACGTCGGTCTGCAGGCCCGGCTGATGAGCCAGGCACTCCGCAAGATCACCGGCGCACTGGCAACGAGTGGAACGACCGCAATCTTCATCAACCAGCTGCGCGAAAAGATAGGGGTGTTCTTCGGCTCACCTGAAACCACGACTGGCGGTAAGGCGCTGAAGTTTTACGCGTCGGTGCGTCTCGATGTCCGGCGGATCGAGACTCTCAAGGACGGCCAAGACGCGGTCGGCAACCGCACTCGCGTCAAGGTGGTGAAGAACAAGTGTCTCGCGTCGGGTACCCGTGTTTACGATCCCGTCACCGGAATCAGCCACACGATCGATGACGTGGTAGCACGTCGTCTGCCCATATCTGTTATCGCCGCAGACAAGGCAGGTGGCCTGCATGTCCGTCCGGTCGTCGACTGGTTCGATCAGGGCGTACAGGACGTGATCGGTCTGCAGGTGCGCGGGGGTGCGGAGATTTGGGTGACCCCAGACCACAAGGTGCTGACGGATCGCGGGTGGCGCTTGGCCGGCGAGTTGGTGCCAGGTGATCGCGTAGCGCGTCCCCGTCGGCTCGCCGGTTTCGGCGACGAGCGACCGGTCGGTGTCGACGAGGCGCGGCTGTTGGGTTATCTGATCGGCGATGGATACGTAGGCGGTAAGACGCCTGTGTCGTTCATCAACGTTCAGCCTGATTTGATCGCAGACGTCGCCGCAATCGCGACGCGGCTCGGGTGTGAGCCGAAGTACCAACCCGAGAAGCTCAGTGTCGCGTTGTCGCATCGGGTAGGAGAGCGCAACGGCGTGCTCGCGCTGTGCCGGTGGGCTGAGATTCACGGCAAGTTGGCATGGGAGAAAACCATTCCCGCGAGCCTTCTCGCGATGGATGTCGCCGAAGACGTAGCAGCGAATCTGGTGTTCGGTTTATTCGAGACCGATGGCTGGGTTTCCCACGAGCAGACAGGCGGCATTCGCATTGGATATGCCACGACATCTGAACAGCTTGCGCACCAGTTGCACTGGTTACTCCTGCGGTGGGGGATAGCGAGCACGGTCCAAGTGCGTGAGCCGAACGCCCAACGGTCGAGTATCGTCAAGGGCCGCAGAGTCCAGGGCACGCGTCGGTGCTGGGAAGTGCGGATCGCGGGTGTTGAGAACGTCGCGGCATTCGCGGCGGCGATTCCGACCTGGGGTCCACGCGGCCAGATCCTGGCTCGTGAACTTGCGAAACTCGATGGGCGCCATCGCGGCTCACAGCACAACTACCTGTCTGCCGACGTATCGGCGGCCGTGTTCGCCCACCTGCGCCAGCGCGATGTCGGACCCACGGCGGCGGCACAGTTGATAGGTGCTCGGGCTGGTAATCCGCGGGGCGGACTGCCTGCGGTGCTCGGGACCGATCGGATTCGCCGGGACCGGTTGCAGCGTCTCGCTGATGCGCTCGACGACGCCTTCCTGCACGAGGTTCTTGCGGACGACCTTTCCTACACAGCGATCCGAGCGGTTCTACCTTCTCGCCGGGTGCTGACCTATGACGTCGAAGTCGACGAGCTACACAACCTCGTCGCCGAAGACATCGTCGTCCATAACTGCGCTCCTCCGTTCAAGCAAGCAGAGTTCGACATCCTTTATGGCGAAGGGATCAGCCGCGAGGGCAGCATCATCGACCTCGGGGTCGAGCACGGCATCGTCCGCAAGTCGGGCGCCTGGTTCACCTACGAAGCCGACCAGCTCGGTCAGGGCAAGGAGAACGCCCGCGGCTTCCTGCGCGACAACCCTGACCTTGCCGACGAGATCGAGAAGAAGATCAAGGAGAAGCTCGGCATCGGTCCCCGGGTAGATGCTCCAGCCGACGAGGTGGGCAAGCCGGCGGTCGACATCGACGCACCGATCGACCTCACGGCAGCTGACGCCGGCCCGACCCCGGTCGAGTTCTGAGCCAGCGCCAGGACCCCGAGCCGGATCCGGAGTCGGTCGCTCGGACGATCGCGTTGCGGTTGCTCGAGCGATCACCCCGGACCCGGTCGGAGCTCGCCAACGCGATGGCGAGACGCGGCGTCCCTGCCGAGGTGGGCGAGCGGGTGCTCGACCGGTTCGGTGAGGTCGGGTTGATCGACGACAAGGCATTCGCGGAAGCCTGGGTCGACTCGCGTCACCACGGTCGCGGTCTGGGACGGCGGGCGCTTGCGGCCGAGCTCAAGCGACGGGGAGTCGACGACGAGATCGCCGCGGATGCCCTGTCGGCGGTCTCGACCGACGACGAGGTCGCGGCCGCGCAGGCACTGGTGAACCGCAAGCTGCGGTCGATGGCGGACCTGCCCCGGGATGTCGCGACCCGCCGACTGGTCGGGATGCTCGGCCGCAAGGGGTTCGGCGCGAGCCTCGCCTATCGCGTGGTGTCCGAGGCGCTCGCTGCTCGCTAGGTTGAGAATCAGATTGCGCCGGCACTAGCCGGCTCCGTTTCGGGCGGTGGGAGGGGTGGAGGACGTGTGAGCACGCGACCGACCGGTGATCAGATCGCAACCGTCTACGCCTCGTGCGCGGACCGAGTCGGCGCATTGGCTGCCGGGCTCGGCGCCGACGACCTGAGCCGACGCGTCCCCGGCACCCCGCTGTGGAACGTCCGCGAGCTCCTCGCGCACCTTGTCGGCGGGCCGGCCGACATCATCGCAGGCAAGCTCGACGGTGCGGCCACTGATCCCTGGACGAAGGCGCAGGTCGACGCGCGGCGGGGACGCTCGATCCCCGAGCTGCTCGATGAGTGGAGCAGCCTGCGTGAGGGCATCGATGCGGTCTGCCGCTCGGGCCAGGTGCCGGCGATCAGCATGGACCTCCTCACCCACGAGCAGGACATCAACGGTGC
>DASZTL010000029.1:0-26984 GCA_035548055.1 Mycobacteriales bacterium
GTCGAGCGACCGGAGAAGCTGCTCGACCGCGACGAGCTCGCCGTCCTGCTCAGCGGCGGGCCGGAAGGCGTGCAACCTTCCGGCTGAGGCCTGCGTCTGGACCCGCGTGATCGACTCGAGAGCGGCGGGGGCACGCGAGGATGTGCCGATGAGCGGGACGGACGACCTCGCGGCGCTGTACGTCGTCCACTACCGGTCATTGGTGCGCCTCGCGGCGTTGCTGCTCGACGAGACCGCAGCCTGCGAGGACGTCGTGCAGGAGGCATACATCCGCCTGGCGGCGGGCCGTCGCCTGGAGCGGCTTCGTGATCCCGACGCGGGTCTCGCCTACCTGCGCACCACCGTGCTCAACCTGGCGAGGTCGGCGCTGCGTCGTCGGCTGGTCGCCTCCCGCTACGCGCCGCTGGTGCACGGCTCGGACCGCGTGGACGACGACGCGATCAAGACGGTCGAACGAGCCGCAGTGGTAGCGGCGATGCGCAGGTTGCCGCGCCGGATGCGGGAGGCAGTCGCGCTTCGCTACTACGCCGATCTCACCGAGGCGCAGACCGCCGACGTGATGGGCGTCAGCGTGGGCGCTGTGAAGTCCTACACCTCGCGAGGTCTCGAGCGCCTCGCCGAACATTTGAAGGTGACGCAGTGAACGCCATCGACGAGCGAGTGCTCCGCGAACAGCTCGAGCACGCCGTTACGCCCCTCGATCCGGCCGCTCCACCCCTCGAGCTGCTGCGCACGCGTGCGGTTCGGCGGCGCCGGATTCGCTACTCGATCGGCGCAGGACTGACGGCGGCAGCGGCGGCGATCGTCGCACTGGCGGTAGTGCCCGGTGATGCCTCGAAGCAGCAGGTCACCGTCGACAGGGCGCCCTCAGCCGACTCGCTGGCGGCCTTCGCGGCAACCCAGCACGGCAAGCACGTCGCGGGCCCGATCGAAAGCGCCTCGGGGTTCTACGGTGCGTTCGCGGTGAAGAAGGGTGTCGAGGTGGTCCGCTACGTCGACGGTGCGTGGCAGGCCGACGGCGCGGTGATCACCGACTACGGTCCGGGCCGTTGGGTCGTGAGCCTTTCGGGAGCCGGATCGGTGGTTCCAGGCGTTCCGTCGTTCGCCATGCGGTATCGAGGTGGCGACGTCAGCTACTTCGGCGGGGTCGTCGCACTGGTGGACGGGGTGTGGCGAGCGGCAGGGTTCGCGACGTGCAGCAATCGCGAGCTGAGCTGCTGGAATCCCGGGACAGAGCAGCCGTATGGACATGTGGTGAACGGACGGTTCGTCTCCATTCACAACGACTGCACCCCGTACTGCGCCGCTGGGACCGACTATCGGGTGACCTGGAAGTGGTACCGCGCGGCGGGCCGTTTCACGGCGTTCTCAGAACACGCCATTCGGGAGTAACTAGGTTGGCGGGGTGAGCATCCCCGCGTTGTCGCGCATGGCGGCCGACCGGGCCGCCGCACGACGTGATGACGAGACGTGGCTTGCCCAAGCGTGGCAAACCGGCCGGCTACTGGTCCTCGACCCGGACGGCCGAGCGATGGTCGCCGAGGACGCCGGTCCCGAGCTGCGGTTCGTCGAGGCGCCGACATGGGACGGCGAAGGGGAACGGATCCTGCTCGGCGTCGACGCCGACGGCGTCGCCTACTGGGGTTCGACCGGCACGCCGCGCAACGTGCTGGGCGCCCGGCTGCTCGGCCTGCGAGAAGTCGGCGCGGCGCTGTCGGATCTCGAAGCCGGGCTGCTGGTCACTCTCGTCGCGCTTGGGAACTGGCACGCGACGCATCAGCACTGCCCGCGTTGCGGAGCGCTCACCCGGGTCACCCAAGCGGGTTGGTCGCGAGTGTGCGACATGGACGGCTCGCAGCACTTCCCGCGCACCGACCCGGCCATCATCGTCCTGTTGCATGACGGCGGCGATCGGGCGCTGCTGGGTCGCCAGCCGTCGTGGCCGCGGGGGCGTTACTCGACGATCGCCGGGTTCGTCGAAGCCGGCGAGTCCGCGGAGCAGGCCGTCCATCGCGAGGTGCGCGAGGAGACCGGCGTACTCGTCGATGACGTGACCTACCAGGCGAGCCAGCCGTGGCCGTTCCCACAGTCGTTGATGCTGGGCTACGAGGCGAGAGTCGTGTCCGGCGATCTGGGCGACCGTGACCACGAGCTCGAGGACGTGCGTTGGTTCACCCGCGACGAGCTGGTGCGCGAGAACGCGGTCCTGCCGCCGTCCACCTCGATCGCTCACTGGCTGATCACGGGCTGGCTCACTCGCTAGGCAGCGCTACGGGCGGCCGACCTTGCGAAGGTCGCGGACCAGCGCGCGGAGCCGCTCGGTCGTGGCGTTGACCGGATCGGTCAGCCGCAGGCAGAGCAGCTCACGGCCGGATGCGTGGATCATTCTCGCGGTGTAGTCGGGATCGGTGAGTGCGAGATCCGAGCGGCGCAGCTCCTGCGCCAGGTACTGAACGACCTGCTCCTGCGAGTGGGCGATGCGCCGGTGCAGCTCGGGCGGGGCCCCTTCGGGTGGCAGCAGGAACAGGCGCCACGTCGCCGGATGGCTGTCAACGGCCCGCAGCGCGCCGTCGAAGGCTCGTACGAAGGGGTCGGCGTCCGCGCCGGGATCAGGCTCGGAGATCGCGGCGACGAACTGCGCCCCGGCGCGTTCGGCCTCGCGGTCGATCAACGCGACGAACAGGCCGCCGAGATCACCGAACTGCTGGTAGAGGACCGGGCGGGTGATGCCGGCTGCGTCGGCGATCCGGCTCGGGGTGGCGGCATGGAACCCTTCGGCATCGACGATGCCGTGGGTGATGTCCAGGATCTGCTCGCGTCGATCCTCGGCCCTCATCCGACGGCGAGCGGTCGCGTTGGCGGCCATGTTGACAGCGTAACTTACAACCTGTCAGTATCAACTGACAGCGTGAAAGTTGCAGCGGGGGACGAGAGCCGAGGTGCACCTGACGTGACGGTCCACTACCCGGAACTGGCCCAGCGGGTCCGCAGTCAGGCGGAGCTGCAGCCCGGCCTGTACGGCGGCATCGACTTCACCCGCCCGCCGTACCGTCACACCGAAGACCCCGACGTGACGTCGACCCTGCCGTCATGGGCTGACGATCGTGGCCGGATCCTCGGCAACGACCGCATCGTCGAGCTGATCGCGACGGCCACGATGCTCGGCGACGTGGTGGCCGACCCGTACGCGTCGTTGGCCGAGGAGTACGGCGTACGGTCCTTGACCGCGATGCTGCAGCAGGCCTGCCGGGATGGCGTCGACGCGGTGCCCGACGCCCCGGCGGAACTGCGCGCGTTCATCGCAGCGATGGAGGCGACGCCGGACTGGGTCGACTGGGAGCTCATCGAGGAGGGCGCTCGGCAGGCGCGAATTCCCGCGGCATTCATCGCGCCGTTCGTGATCCGCGGTGTGTTCCTCGGAACGTTCATCAACACCTATGCCGCCCTGCCAATGGCGCTGACCGGAGCGCTGTCCGGCGCCCGTGCTGCGCATCGGGTCAACGAGACGTCGAGCTTCTTCGCCGTGACCACCATGCCTGGCGCACTGCGGCGCAACGGTCCCGGATTCGCGGCCGCCGCGATGGTCCGGCTGATGCACTCGATGGTGCGCTTCAACGCGATGAAGCGCTCGAGCATGTGGGACGCCGACGTCTACGGCATGCCGGTGCCGCAGGTCGACCAGATGCCTGCGGGTCTGATCAACGTCTACATGATGGCCACCGAGGTGCTCAAGCGCGGCGACACCCGGTTCAGCGACGCCGAGCGCGCCGTGGTCGAGTTCAGCCGGTACCGGTGCTTCCTGCTCGGCCTGCCCGACGAGCTGCTGCCTCAGGAACCCGGCGAGGTCATCGAGACCTTCCACGCTCGAGGCGCGATGCTGCGCGACGGGTTCGACGACGCCACATGCGGCGAGCTCGTTCGGTCGACGATGGCGGCGTACGTCCGGCCAGGGCATTCGGTCGTCGACCGCACTCTGGAGTCGGTCGAGAAGAGCTGGAGTCGGGTGGGGTTCCTGCGCGCCTTCTGCAACAACAGTCGCGACGCGGCCGCGCGCATGGGCGTTCAGGTCAAGCTTCGTGACACCGCGGTCGTCGGGCTGACGGCGCCGTTCATCATCGGCCGCAACGCCGCGGTCACGGCAGCGAGCAAGGTGCCGGCACTTCGCGGGATCTGCGACAAGTACGCGATCCGGGTGCTCAAGATGCGGCTCAAGGCGTACGGAACGCCTGAGTTCACCACCGACCACACCAAGTACCCCACGAAGGCCGCCGTGACGACCAGCGAGCCTCCCCTCACTGCATTGCACGGCTAGCAGCCTCCGCGGTCAGGTGTTGACTCGGCCTCACCTGCTTCGCCCCCGAAGTAGCACATGATGTACGTCGCGCGAGCCACTTCTGGGCTCATTGTCCGATTCGAGGTGGGCAACATGTGCTACTTCGGGGGTTGCCCGAAGGTCTTGATGAGGTGCTTGTAGACCGCGAAGGACGGCTTTCGGCTGTTGTCGTCTCGAAGCAACCCGTCCTGGTCGAACAGGCCGTTGCCGCGTGAGTTGTTGTCCCGCAGGTTGAACCACCGGTAGTCCGTCACGTGGTAGGTCCCGCCGTACTTCTGGGCGGCCTCGATCATCTGGCGCAACGCAGCCGGCTGCGCAGTGTTGCCGCTGCCGTTCGATGCAAAGCCGTTCTCGGTGATCCAGATCGGCGTCTTCGGCGAGATCTTCGCGAGCGGCAGGTAGCAGACCCGCATCGTCGCGATCGCCGATGCCATCTCATCGCCCGCGGTGTCGATCGGCGGGATCAGTGTCGGCGGGTACACCGTGCCGGGGTAGACGTCGAGGCCGACGAAGCCGAGTGCGCGACGGAACCGCGGACCGCCGTTGGTGTTGAGGAAGTCGAACAGCCTCGAGTCCGCCGTCGGGTCGAGCCGGTAGGCGAAGGTGAATCCGACCGGCACCCGCTTCGCCCAGCCGTGCTTGCGCAGCTCGTCGTACGCCGCCTCAACACCGTGGACGAGCGCACCCTTGCCGGCCGTGTAGGACCCGTCGGAGGTGTTGGGCGAGATCGCGAGATTGACCTCGTTGGTGATGGTCAGGCTGACCAGCGACTTGTTCTTGCCGAGCACGTCCACGACGTGGCGGACCCAGCGCGCCCAGCCGTCGAGATTGCCGTTGTTGGCTTTGGTCGGGTGGTAGCGGACCTGGACCTCGACGTCGTACCCGCGACGCCCGTACGACGCGGCCTCCTTCGCGAAGGACTGCAGCAGCTTCTCGCCGCCGGACCAGAACAGGCGGTTCAGCCGGATGACAAGGGGCCGGTGCGTCGGCTTGAGGGCGTGTAGCGCCCGGCGCTCGGCCTTGGGGTTGACGGCGACCGGACCCTTCAGCGACGGCAGCGGGTTGCCGGCGAGGCCGGGATCGATCCCGAACCGGAGGTGCGGTGCGGCGGTCGGGTGCGCGGCCGGTGTCGCAGGTGGACACAGCGACGTGGCGGTGTCCGGGCGCGATGCCACCCGGCCGGCCGCCGCGGCGAGCGAGCCCGGCAACGCCAGCCCAGCGAGCAGCGTCGCCAGGAGCAGTGCAGCGCTCTTCGAACCTGCTCGCCGCATGATCAAGAAGGTTCGGCTCGGCATGCCGCGCCACCTGCCGGGAATCTCCGTTGCACGAAGGTTGTTTGCTTAACACATGTTCGCCGATCGAATCTCGCAGAAGATCGCGGTGAGCGTCGTCTACGTCTCGGCAATGTTCATGGCGATCATGGACATCACCATCGTCAACGTCACACTGCCGAAGCTGGCGTCGGACTTCGGGGTCGCGCCGGATCACATCGGCGGGGTGGTCGTCGGATTCCTGGTGAGCCTCGCGATCTTCATCCCGGCGTCTGGCTGGCTGGGAGACCGCTTCGGAATGAAGCGGATGCTGCTCATCGCGATCGTCATCTTCACGGGCGCGTCGGCATTGTGCGGACTCGCCCAGTCGCTGCCGCAGCTCGTGGTCTTCCGGATCCTGCAAGGCGTCGGTGGCGGCATGCTGACGCCGATCGGCATGGCGTTGCTCTACCGCACCTTCCCACCGGCGGAGCGGGTGCGCGCGTCGCGGATCCTGATCATCCCGACCGCGTTCGCGCCGGCTCTGGGCCCCGTACTCGGCGGGCTGCTCGTCACCGACGTGTCCTGGCGGTGGGTGTTCTTCGTCAACCTGCCGATCGGTGTCGCCGCGCTCGTCTTCGGCTTCCTCTTCCTCGAAGAGCACAAGGTGCTGGACCCCGGCCGGTTCGACGTCGGCGGGTTCCTGCTCGCCGGATGCGGCCTTCCGGCGCTGATGTACGCGCTGTCCGAGGGGCCGAGCCGCGGCTGGATCTCACCGCTCATTCTCGGCACCGGTCTCGCGGGTCTCGCGCTGCTCGTCGTACTGGTCCGTTACGAGCTGCGGGTGGAGTCGCCGATGATCGACCTGCGACTGGTCGGCAACCGGCTGTTCCGCTCGTCGACGGTCGTCATCTTCATCGGCATGGCCGCGTTTCTCGGCACGCTGTACCTGGTCGCGTTGTTCTTCCAGGCGGGGCTGGGGATGACAGCCCTCAACGCAGGGCTGAGCACGTTCCCGGAGGCGGTCGGCGTGATGATCGGCGCGCAGGTCTCGACCCGGCTCTACCCGTACGTCGGGCCGCGGCGGCTCATGGCGGCCGGGCTCACGGTCGTCGCGGCGCTCGCGCTGCTGATGACGCTGGTCGGCTTCTCGACCAGCCCGTGGGTGCCGCGGGCGCTGATGTTCTGCCTCGGCCTTTCGATCGCGCATGTCTTCGCGCC
Source organism: Mycobacteriales bacterium (assembly GCA_035548055.1). Taxonomy (GTDB): domain Bacteria; phylum Actinomycetota; class Actinomycetes; order JAFAQI01; family JAFAQI01; genus DASZTV01. The sequence continues at coordinate 6,805 of DASZTL010000029.1, forward strand.
GGTGCAGGCGGCTGCCTTCGCGACGATCAGCCATGCCTCGATGGGTCGGGCATCGACGCTGTTCAACACCTCGCGCCAGGTCGGCAGCGCCCTCGGGGTGGCGGTTCTCACGACGGTCATCAGCGCCGTGGGCGTCCTGCATCGCGTCCACGGGCAGCCGGAGCCCAACCTCGCGGCCTTCCACTGGGCCTTCGTCGGCGCCGCCGGGCTGGCGCTGATCGCCGCCCGCTTCGCGTTGACCGTGATCGACGAGGACGCCGCGCCGACAATGGTCAAGCGGCCCCGGAAGGCTGAGTTGCGCCGTCGAGCCGAGTCAGAGCTGGCGGCCGCGGTCGACTGAGGCGCCTCCCTGCCCTTACGCGCTAAAGCAATGTGGCATTGCCCCTACGATCGAGGCACTTTCGGGGCATTTTGCCTAGGCAATGCCACATTGCTTCTACAGGCCGCGGCGGCTTTCGTCGGTGAGGGTGGGGCCGCCCGCGAAGGCCTGCGCGATCGACATCCACTCCTTCGCCGCGTCTCCGGTGACCTCGAGCTCGAGGTCCTCCAGCATTCGTCGCTGGGTGACGCGCAGGCAGAAGTCGAGTGCCGGCCCGCGTACCGAGTTCGCAGCTGACGGGTCGCCCCAGGTCCACTCCACACCGCTCGGCGCGGTGAGTGCCACGAAGACGGGAATCTCAGGCACCTCTCGCTCGCGTACGACGTAGGAGAAGCCACGTGTGCTCACCCCGAGGTGGGCGATGTGACGTAGCCGGTCGGTCGGCTCCCGTCGTACGCCGAGGGCGTCGGCGATGTCCTGGCCGTGCGCCCAGGTCTCCATGAGCCGCGCCGTACCGAACGACATCGGCGACATCGACGGGCCGTACCACGGCACGCGCACTGAGGGGTCGATCGCGGCGAGAGCGTCGATGATGCGTCGCCGCTCCTCCTGCCACGACGGCACGAGCCGCTCGCCGAGGGCGCGGATGGTCTCGTCGTGCCTGCGGAAGTAGCCGGCGGGGTCGGCGAAGAGCTTGTCGAGATCCGCGACGAAGGCCGCTGGCTCCACCAGGGCGCGTCGGCCTTCGCGGTCGAAGAACCAGATGTGGCCGAGGGTGTCGGCGGCCGACCAGCCCTCGGCCGGTGTCGGACGCGCGAGCGCCTCGGCGTCCGCGCCGGCGATGACGGCGTCGAGGTCGTCGGACTCGGCCCGGAGGTCAGCAAGCATTCCCGCGATGTCAGCCACGGCCGGAACGTAGCAGTCTCCGGCTAACCCTCGGTGATCTTGACGTTATGCGCCCATCAGACCTACCTGAAGGGCGCATAACGTCAAGATCACGCGGCTCTGAGTGCCTCGAGAAGGGTCGGCAGCGGCGGGTTGCTCAGGACCTGGCCATTCGGGAGCACGAGCGTGGGGACCAGTGCCATGCCGTGGTTCGTCTCGATGACGAACGCCTCCGCGGCCGGGTCTTCCTCGATGTTGACCTCGTCGAACTCGATGCCCTCGCGCTCGAGACCTCGCTTGAGGCGGACGCAGACGCCACACCAGTTGGTGCTGTACATGGTCAGCCGGCCGGGCATGTGCGCGCTCCTCGGTTGGTTCGATGCTTACCCATTGCAACAATCCCACCGCTGTCGATGTTCCCTCCCAGCCTCCGCTCGGGACGTCAGAGGGCTTTGCGAGGATGCCGGGATGGCGACCGACCCGCTCGATCGAGTGCTCGCCGGGCTCGACGACGAGCAGCGCGCGGCGGTCACCGCTCCCCGTGGGCCCGTATGCATCCTCGCCGGCGCCGGGACCGGCAAGACCCGAGCAGTGACCCACCGCATCGCCTACCAGGTGCTCGGCGGCCAGGTGAAGCCCACTCACGTCCTGGCGGTCACGTTCACCACGAGAGCGGCCGGCGAGCTCCGGTCCAGACTTCGTGCCCTCGGTGCGGACGGGGTCCAGGCCCGCACCTTCCACTCCGCCGCACTCCGACAGCTCACCTACTTCTGGCCCCGGATCTCCGCCGGCGCCCGGCCGACGCTGCTGGAGAGCAAGCTGCCCGCGGTACGGGCGGCCGCTGCCGCCTGCCGGCTCACCGCCGCGGCGCCACAGCAGCGGGATCTCGCGAGTGAGGTCGAGTGGGCGAAGGCGGGCCTCATCGAACCGTCGGAGTACGCCGCCCGGGCGAAGGTGGCAGGCCGCGAGCCACCTTTCGACCTCGACACCGTGCAGGCGGTCTTCACGGCGTACGAGCAAGTGAATGCCGAACGCGGCCAGCTCGACTTCGAGGACCTTCTGTTGCTCACCGCCGCGGCCATCGAGAGCAACCCCGCCATCGCGGGCGAGGTGCGAGAGCGTTACCGCCACTTCACCGTCGACGAGTACCAGGACGTCAACCCGCTGCAACAGCGGCTGCTCGACGCCTGGTTGGGCGACCGGGACGACCTGTGTGTCGTGGGGGACCCGAACCAGACGATCTACTCGTTCACGGGGGCCTCGCCGGACTACCTGCGCCAGTTCGCGACGCGCTACCCCGGCGCGAGCGTGGTTCGCCTGGTCCGCGACTACCGCTCGACCACGCAGGTCGTCCAGCTCGCGAACCGGATCGAGCCGGAGTCACGGTTGCGCGCTCAGGCCGGCGACGGACCGGAGCCGACGTTCGCGTCGTACGACGATGAGCCGGCGGAAGCCGCGGCCGTCGCCCAGCGGGTAGCTCGGCTGCGCGATGCCGGCGTCCCGTTGCGCGAGCAAGCCGTCCTCTACCGGGTCAACGCGCAGTCGGAGGTCTACGAAGCCGCGTTGGCCGACGCCGGCCTGCCTTATGTCGTGCGAGGCGGCACCCGCTTCTTCGAGCGTCGCGAGGTTCGCGAGGCGATGACCCGGTTGCGCGGTGCGGCTCGGCCCGAGGCCGAGACCGAGGGCGAGTCGCTGCCGGCAATCGTCGCGGATGTCCTCACGGCGATGGGCTTCTCCGACACGCCGCCCAGCGGTGCCGGCGCGGCACGCGACACCTGGGAGTCGTTGCGGGCGATCGTCGGCCTGGCGGAGGAGGTGGAAGTGGCACATCCCGGCGCCGACCTTCCGGCATTCGTCGCGGAGCTGCTCGCGCGTGCCGACGCGCAGCATGCGCCGCCGGTCGAGGGCGTGACGCTCGCCTCGCTGCACGCCGCGAAGGGACTCGAGTGGGACGCCGTACATCTCGTCGGCCTGGTCGACGGCACGTTGCCGATCACGCACGCGGCGACGCCGGCGCAGGTCGAGGAGGAGCGACGGCTCCTGTACGTCGGGGTGACGAGAGCCCGCCGTCATCTCGGCCTGACCTGGGCGCTCGCCCGCGCGCCCGGCGGCCGGCGCAGCCGCAAGCCGTCCCGGTTCCTCGACGGGATCCGGCCCTACTCCGAGCCGGCCGTACGCCCCAAGCCGGCGAAGCCGGCCAAGCCGGAGCTGCCCGACGACCCGCTGTTCACCCGGCTCCGCGAATGGCGGCTGCAGCGCGCCCAGGACGACGGCGTCGCGGCGTTCATGGTCTTCGACAACAAGACGCTGGTCGCCATCGCCGATCGGGCGCCGGACGACCGCGCCGGACTGGCCGCCGTACCGGGCGTTGGCCCGAAGAAGCTCGAGCAGTACGCCGAGGAGGTCCTCTCAATCATCCGCGGCTAGCGCGGATGGCACATCCGCCGAGCTATAGGTGGGCGGATGGCACATCCGCGCTACGGCTAGGTTGACGCTCGATGTCTGAGCCGCTGCCGAACCTGTTGACGATCCTCGATCTCGAGCAGGTCGAGGTGAACATCTTCCGCGGCGTCAGCCCGGACGAGACCGTGCAGCGAGTCTTCGGCGGGCAGGTGGCCGGCCAGGCGCTCGTCGCGGCCGGCAAGACCGTCCCGGACCACCGGCACGTCCACTCGCTGCATGCGTACTTCCTGCGCCCGGGAGACCCGACGATCCCGATCGTCTACCAGGTCGACCGGATTCGGGACGGGCGATCGTTCACCACCCGCCGGGTCGTCGCGATCCAGCACGGCGAGGCGATCTTTCACCTCTCCGCCTCCTTCCAGGTCGAGGAGCCGGGCGCGGACTACGCCTCGCCCATGCCGGCCGCGCCCGACCCGGAGACGGTCCCGACGCTCACCGAGCGCGCCAAGTCGCTCGGGCTGCCGGACTCGCCGCACTGGTCGCGGCCGCGGCCGGTCGACCTGCGGTACGTCGACGATCCGCCGTGGCTGCCGAACGGCGACACCAAGGACCGCAGCCACCAGCAGGTGTGGCTCAAGGCGGCCGGCGCGATGCCGGACGACCCGCTGATCCACGTCTGCGCCGTCACCTACGCGAGTGATCTCACGCTGCTGGACTCCGCGCTGCTCGCCGGCGGGCTGACCTGGGACGACGACCGCGAGGTCATGGTGGCGAGCCTTGACCACGCGATGTGGTTCCACCGGCCGTTCCGGGCGGACGACTGGCTGCTCTACGACCAGCAGTCCCCGAGCGTGTCAGGCGGCCGAGGACTCGGGATCGGGCGGCTGTTCACGCGCGACGGCGTCCATGTGGTTTCTATGGTTCAAGAGGGCCTGTTGCGCGTAATTGGTTCGAAGCAGGTCTAGCTCCGCCATCGAAATCATCTTGTGACCAAGATCTTTCGATAAATACTTTGCGCGGCCTGAGGCCGACCTCTATCGTGCGAGGACAGGCCGGAATGACATTCCCGTCATGCCCGGAAGCGAGCAGGTGAAGGAGGTGCCCACGATGAGCGGCTACATGACCTCGACGTCGGCGCCGGCCCCTGCCTACTGGGTATCGCCGACGTCGACGTGCGCGACTGGCGTCGTCTTCGGCATGTCCCCGTGGACGGACCAGCTCGCCATCGCACCGACCGCTGCTGCTGCAAAGCGCAACCGCAAGCACGGCGGGGGTGCCAGAGCCTTCAGGAGTCCGGTCTGAATCAGACCGGCGCACACCGAGGCCGCGGCACCCGAAAGGGTCCGCGGCCTTTTCTTTTGTCCCGACTACGAGATCAGCCACCGAAACGCAAAGGAGGTGGGTAGGAGATGGCCCACGCGATCGAATGTGCACTGCCCTGTCACCTGGTCGACCCGGATCTGTTCTTCGCCGAGTCACCGACTGACGTCGAGCGCGCCAAGGCGCTGTGTCTGGACTGCCCCCTTCGGCTGTCCTGCCTGAGCGAGGCGCTCGAGCGACGTGAGCCCTGGGGTGTCTGGGGCGGTCAGCTCGTCGTCCAAGGCGTTGTCGTTCCGCGCAAGCGGCCACGTGGTCGTCCCCGCAAGGACGAGCAGTGGATCGCCGCCTGAACGACCCTCGAGGTTTTCACGCTGTGCCCGGAAACTCCGCGGGGGCCCCGACGAGCAGGCCGCAGTGAAGGAACTGTGTCCGAACCTGTCGAGGAGTAGCGAGATGCTGCAAGAACTGATGGTCGAAGTCCAAGCCCGGGAACGGCTACGGGTCATCGAGGAGAACCGGCGGAAGGAGTTCGTACGGCGGTTGGCGGTCATGCGTCGTCGGCAACGACGCGCAGACGCCGCTCGCCGCGCCGTACAGATGCTCTCGGTCTGGTGATCGCGAGATCGCCACTGCCGACAGCAGGTTCTCTGCGATCCCGTGCATCCGTCTTGGGCGTCGATAGGTTTGGCTGGTGAGTGCGCCGGTTGACCTTTCGATGCGGGACGGCGCGGTCGACGTGCTCTGCGATGCGTCGCTGGCCGAGGTCGTCGACCTCGTGGCGTACGTCGACCGCGACGCGATCGTGGTTGCGAACTCCGCCGGCTCGTCGCGCCTGTCCCGTAATGATCCCGATGCGCCTGCCGTGGTTGTCCACGGCCGGGACCCGGTCGGCTGGCAGGACCCGCTCGCCTTCGCGACGCTCACCGAGGAGCTCGCCGATCCGTCGCCACCGAATGCCCGGAACTCCTACCCGTGGGCCGGCCAGCGACTGGCGTCGCTGTTCGCGGCACCCGCCGCCCCGGACATTGCAGTCATACATACCGGAAAGCACTACTGGCCCGAGCGAGGCGGTCACCGCGGCGAGCACGGCTCGTTGAACGTCGTACAGTCCCGCGCGCCCTTGCTGTTGTCGGGTCCTTCGGTGACGGCGCGCGGGCTGTTGCCGGTTGCGGCGCGCGTCATCGACGTCGCACCGACTCTCGCATGGCTCGCAGGTGTCCCGCTGTCCGGTCTCGCGGACATGCATGGTCAGGCCCTCGTCGATCTGCTGGTCCCGACGCCCGGACCGGTGGTGGGCCTCCTGTGGGACGGCTGCAACTCCAACTCGCTCTACGCGCTTGCCGCCGCCGGCGAGCTGCCGAACGTCGCTCGCTTGCTCGCGCAGGGATGCGCATTGCAAGGCGGTGCGATCGCGGAGTTTCCCAGCGTGACGCTGGTCAACCACACGTGCGCGTTGACCGGTGTCGGACCGGGTGGACACGGGATCGTCAACAACGCCTACTACGACCGTTCCGATGCGGTGCAACGACTGACCAACGACGCGCGCACCTGGCACCGCTGGTCGGAGTGGCTGGCGCCGGGAGTTCGTACGGCGTTCGAGCGCGTGGCGGGCCCGACGGCGTGCATCAACGAGCCGGCCGACTCGGGGTCGTCGTACTCGACGTTCCGGCTGATCCGGGAGTCGGGCTCCTCCGGCGGCGCATCGGACATGAACGCGCTGCTGCCCGATCCGACGGCGGATCCGCACACGACGCAGGACTTCGTCGGCATCAAGGACTACGCCTGGTCGTCGTCGGTGGACGCCGCGGGGTTGATCCAGATGCTCGAGCAGTGGGCGTCTCCGGCGGAGGTGCCCACCCTCACCTGGTGGAACGTCCTGCTCACCGACACTGGTCACCACGAAGGCGGTCCGCATTCCGAGGTCGCGCATGCCGCGATGCGCGACGCGGATGCCCGGCTCGGCGTCTTCCTCGACCACGTCGAGCGAATGGGGGTGCTCGACCGGACGACCTTCCTGCTGACGTCGGACCACGGCTCCGAGGGTGCCGATCCGGACTGTCTCGGCGACTGGACCGCGCCGCTGCAAGCGGCCGGCGTGCGATTCCGAGACGAAGCGGTCGGCTTCCTCTACCTCGGCGAGTGACCTTCCTCGACAGATGACCGACGTCCGATCGGTGACCTGTTCGAAGCATCGATTGGTTGCTGTCGCGTTCCTTGACGATCTGCAGTTCCCGGACGGCCCCGGCGTGTGCACCGCGCCGTAGCCATCTCGCCCCGCGACAATTCGGGGATGCCGCGCGGGGACTGGCGTCGACGGATCCACCCGACGGAGGTGGTCGGCGCGACGGTCGAAGGCGTCGGCAAGGGCGCGAACCTCGTCTACGGAACGGTCGTCGGGGAGAGCCGCGTCCCGCTGACCATTGCGGTCGCTGCTGCCATCGCCCTGCAACTGCTGTTGCCGCACTCGATCGTGCTGATCCGCGAACGCTGGCTGCTGCCCGCGCTCCAAGGCGCGGTGCTGGTGGCGCTGATCGTCAGCAACCCGTTCAAGATCCAGCGCGAGTCACCGCGGATCCGTGCCCTAGGACTGTTGCTGCTCGGTGCGATCGCATTCAACGACATCGTCGGCATCGTGCGGATGGTCGACCTGCTGCTCAACGGCAACTCGACACTGAGTGGCAACCTGTCCGGCACCGATCTGATCCGGGTCGCCGTCGTGCTGTGGTTGACGAACATCCTGGTCTTCGCGTTGGCGTTCTTCGAGCTCGACCAGGGCGGCCCGTTCCGGCGTCGCATCGGCGAGGGTCGGGCGGACTTCCAGTTCCCCCAGCAGACCGACGATCTCGCCGAGAAGTGGCCCAACTGGCGCCCGACGTTCCTCGACTACCTCTATTTGTCGTTCACCAACTCGACGTCGTTCAGCCCGACCGACACGATGCCGCTGTCGCAGTGGGCCAAGATGGCGATGATGCTCGAGAGCGCGGCAGCGCTCGTCACGATCGGGGTGATAGCCGCGCGGGCGGTCAACATCCTTCAGTGAGGCGGGCGGGAAAAGGAGTCACCTCTTCCCGCCCCGTGCGGGCAAAAATCCATGGCACCGTATTTCCGTGCCCCAGCCACGTTTGGTCGCGCTCGCCGCTGCTCTGACGGCGGTCTTCGGCGTCGGTGCGTATGTCTCGGTGAGTCAGCCCGCGGCGGCGCCTGTCGCGGTCGCGGGAGGCGTGCTCACCGCAGACGTGACCGGTCCGGCGCCAGCCGTGTCACCGAGCGCAACGACAACGCCGACTGCAGCGTCTGAGTCGCTGCCGAAGGCGCTCGTCGCCGTGTCAGTGGCACCGGTATGGGGTGGTCGCCACAAGGTCCGCGCCTTCGACGCACCGGCGATGCGGCGGCCCGCTCACGTCAGCGCGTGGCTTCGGGGCATGACGTTCTTCCAGCGCAGCCATCTCTTCAAGCGGTTGGCCACCCAGGTGCGGTACGGCGAGCAGGTCGACGTACTGGGCACCTGGCATGACCTCACCCACATCCGGATCCCGGATCAGACCGGAGGGCGCTTCCCCGATGGGATCATCGGATGGATCGCCTCGCGGCAGCTCGCCGCGCAGCCTACGGACTGGGATGGCAACTCGCGAGTTGCGACGGTCATCGAGCGGTTCGCGACGGTTGATCGCGTTGTTGACGGCAAGAGTCGCCCCCTCATGGTCAGCTACGCAACCTCACTTCCGGTGCTGAAGCTGCGACCGCATCGCGTCGTGGTGGCGGTACCCGGAGCAGCGGATCGCGGCACCCTGGCGCGCAGCGCGGTCCGGGTCCATCAGTCAGGGACACCGGCAATCAAGCCGAGCTCGCGACGGGTGATCGCTGAGGCCACTCGCTTCCTAGGCCTCCCTTACCTCTGGGCCGGGATGACGGCCTGGGGCTACGACTGCTCAGGGCTGACGTCGGCGGTCTACTCACAGCTCGGCATCACGCTTCCGCGCGATGCCGCCGACCAATCCCTCGTGGGTAAGCAGATTCGTCGATCGCAGCTGCGCGTCGGTGACCTTGTCTTCTTTTCGCACACCTCGCGGCGAGGCGACATTCATCACGTCGGGATCTACGCCGGGCACGGCAAGCTGCTCGACGCGCCCTACACCGGCGCTCGTGTCGAGATCGTGAGCATCCGGCACTCCTACCTCAACGCGGAGTACTGGGGAGCGTCGCGTCCGCTGTCCTAGCGGCTGCCGAACCAGTAGGCGATGCGCCCGGGTCCCGACTCTTCCCTCTCGCGGCCGATCGTGAGCGATGGCTCGCGGAACAACCCACCAGTCACGCCCTGTCCGGCGGTGAAGGTGACATCGACTCGCCCGACACGTCCGCCGCCGAAGTCGATGTAGCACGCGCCGTTCCCATCGAATGGCGTGACCGGACGATCATCCAGCATCGACAGGATGCGCTCAGCAACGGTGACTCCGGCGCGCTCGGCAAACGCCCCGGCGCGGGGCACCGGTACGTCGGCGCAGTCGCCGATTGCGTAGACATCGGGAAATTCGGTCAGGAGCGTGGCGGGATCGACGCGTACCCATCCTTCATTGCCGACCGGAAGACTCGACAGGACATCGGGTGACTTGTGTCGTGGGACGGCGAGCAGCAGGTCGTATCCCATCTCCTCGCCGTCGTCGAGCTTCATGGTGTTGCGGCCCTCGATGATCTCGGTCAGCTGTGTCGAGCCCCGGAAGGTGATGCCGCGTTCTTCGAATGCCGTCAACAGCGCCGCAGAGGTGTCAGGCGATGGCGGCACCGGCGTCGGCATCGGGGTGACGACCGTGATCTCGGTGTCGCCGCGCTTCCCCCGCTGATGAAGTACGTGGTGCAGCATCAGCGCGACCTCGCTCGGCGCGGGCGGGCACTTGTAGGGCAGTCCGGCGACGACGACGACCGCATGGCCTGAGCCGAAGTCCCGGATCCGGTTGACGAACCGCTCGGCGCCGGCGACGGAGTAGAACTCGTCGTTGTCCGTGAGCCCCGGCGTCGCGGAGACGTCGAGATCGGCGCCGAGCGCGACCACGATCACGTCGCCGGTGTAGCTGTTAGCGGTTGTCTGGACTGTCTTTGCGACCGGGTCGAGTGCAACGATGCGCTCCTGGCGAAAGGTGACCGAAGGGCGCGCCAGATCGCGGTAGTAGGTGCGCCAGGTGTCACTTGTGACGCCGAACATCACATCCAGCTTCGAATACCCGAACACGAAGCTGTCGCTTTGATCGATCACAGTGACGTCGACCCGGTCAGCTGCGGCGTCTGACAGCCGAGCGGCAACCTCGAGACCGCCGAAGCCCGCCCCGAGGACCAGCACGTGAAGCCTTGCCACGATTGCCGCCCCTTCGCCGTGTTTTGGCCGCCTTTGAACTATCGGCCGACGGGACGGCGAACTGGACTACCGAGGTCAGCCAGGCAGGGGAGCGGGCGCGAACAGCTCCATCTCCAGGCCGTCCGGATCCCGGATGACGAACCCGGAGCCGTACGGCGCATCAGTGATCTCGCCAGTCGTGACACCGCGTTCCGGAAGCGCGTCATGCCACCGCACCAGCTCCGCCCGGTCAACACACGTGAAGGCGATGTGCTCGACCGAGGGTGCGGAAGGGCCGAGCAGCGTGATCAGCCAGCCCGCCGCCGGACTCACCAGAACGACATGCCCTCGGCCGTCATCCGTGATCTCACCGTCGACTCGTACCAGCCCGAAGGCGTTGGTGTACCAGCGCTCACTCGCATCGACGTCGCTGACGTGAAGCGAGATGTGATTGACCGGGCCGTTGACGACATCGGTGCTGTCGCGCTGCGACACCATCGCATCGACGTCGGCTGGCTCGAGAGACGGTCCGACGAAACGAGCTCCGTGCGCTTCGCACGCGCGCGTCACATCCTCGAAGTCGGGGGTCGGGACGGCGGCGGGCGGAAGCCGGCGGTCGTCGGTGGGTGTGCCGACCGCTTCGATGAACTGCAGAAAGCTGTCATCGGAGTGGATGAGCAGCATCTTCGCGGGGGTGGGGCTGGTCACCCGGAAGGTGTGCTGCACGCCACTCGGCAGCACGAAGTAGTCACCCTGGCTGGCGACGCGGAGCTGGTCACCACAGCGAACCACGAGTTGCCCGTCGAGCAGGAGGAAGGAGTCGTTGAGCTGATCGTGGACGTGCGCGGGCGGGGAGCCACCGGGTGGGACCGTCAGCTCGATGACGGCAGGTGTCCGCGGCGCGCCGGCAGGGTTCCGCAGGACGGCGAGGGTTCCGAGGAACCACCACGCGCGGCTTCCCGCATGGTCGGTGGACAGCGTGTGTTCAGACACAACGGATTGAGTCACGGTCTCCTCCTCGGTGGTGAGCGGTCAGGCCTTCGGCACGCGGGTCCGGGCAGCGCGCTGCTCGCGTTCGAGAGTGGTGATGAGGGCCTCGATCGCCCAGGCGACGGCGCGCTGCGCCGCCTCGTCGTCCAGTCGACTCTCGTCGGTGATGCCGACCCAGGACGCGGCGCTGCACAGGTGGGCGATGACAGCGACTGCCTCATGGCCGTGGCCGGGGTCGAGGGCGGAGGTGATGGGTGCGAGCGCGCTTTCGATCGCCGTCACGCGGCGGCCGCGGGTCGCCGAACGCGCGGTGCGGCCTGCCGTCGTCTGTACGAGGGCACGGGTCAGGGACGGCCGATGGGCGAGGCGCTGCGCGGCGTCGAGGAAGCTGGTCGCGATCTGCGAGGGGGTGGTGATCTCGTACGGGATGCCGAGTGTCTCGTACAGCCGTTCTCCCGCCGCCTGCAAGAGCGCGGCGCGGTCCGGGAAGTAGCGGTACAGAGTGCGCAGCGAGATGCCCGCAGCCGCGGCGACCTCGCCCATCGAGATGTCGTCGACGGCACGGGTTTCGAGCTCGGTGATGACGGCGTCGAGAACTGCATCGCGCACCTGCTCGGCTTGGCGCTGACGGAGGGTCGCGGTGGACATTGCATGAGCATGCCAATATGACACGAATATGTCAACAACGGGGCTCTAGGCTCTTCATGTGAGTCGGCCCACCGTCGCGGTGCGACGCGAAGCGCGCTGGTTGGTGCTGCACTGGGGCGCCCGGACGCTGAGCAAGCGGTATGCCAGGAAGGGCATGCCGCTCGAGCGCATGCTGTTCGAGCCCGGGTCCCGCGCTGACCCGTATCCGCTCTACGAAGAGATTCGAGCCCGCGGCCGGGTGGTGAAGAGCGGCGCGATTGCGCATGCCACGGTCGACTACGCGGTCGTCTCAGGTGCTCTGCGTGACGCCTCGTCCTTCAGCGTCAACTTCGGAGAGTCGGCCGAGACGCCACGCGCCGTCCGCTGGCTGTTCCGGCCACCCGACCCGAACGTCGCAAGCGTCGTGGAGGCCCCGGCATTGCTCGGTGTCGACCCGCCGGCCCACACCCGCTACCGCCGCCTCGTCTCGAAGCCATTCACCCCTCGCGCGCTTCAGCAGGTCACCGAACGGGTGGAGGAACGCGCGGTCCAGCTCCTCGACGGACTGGCCGGACGCAACCGGGTCGACATCGTCCGCGAGTACGGGAACCTCCTCCCGGTCGCCGTGATCGCGGAGATCCTCGGTGTTCCGGCGGCGATGCGCGACCAGTTCCTGGCTTGGGGTCATGCCGCGGCGCCGGTGCTCGATGTCGGCCTCACACACCGTGAGTACGCCGCGGTGAACCGAGCCCTGAAGGCGATGAACGAGTGGTTCGCCGAGCACTTCGAGAATCTCCGGCGCAAGCCGGGTGAGGACATCTTGAGCCAGCTCGTCAACGCCGATCCGGCCGACCGGCTGAACGATCTGGAGCTGCGCGCCACCGCAATGTTGCTGCTGGGTGCGGGGTTCGAGACGACGGTCAACCTGCTCGGCAGCGGAGTGGCAGTGATCGCGGCTGCGGACAAGGCTCGTGAGCGGTTGGCCGAGGAGCCCGCCCTGTGGGAGCAGGCTGTCGACGAGTTGCTCCGGTTGGAGAGCCCGGTGCAGATGACCGGCCGGCTGTGCATCGCCGATACCGAGATCGATGGCGTGGAGATCCCGCGAGGCACCCCACTGCTGTGCCTGCTCGGTGCCGCAAACCGCGATCCGGCGGTCTTCGACAACCCGACCGTGTTCGACCTCGACCGTCCCAACTCGCGCGACCACCTTGCGTTGAGCGCCGGCGTCCACTACTGCCTCGGCGCCAACCTGGCACGCATGGAAGGGCGGCTGGGGCTGCGACTGCTGTTCGAGCGGTACCCGGATCTGGCTGTGGTGCCGGACTCGGGGCAGCGACGCAATCTCCAGGCGCTCCGCGGCTACGAGAAGCTCGTCGTAGCGCTCAACGCGAACTAGGAGCTAGCGCGGCGACCAGCTCGCCGTACGGAGCAGTCTGCTGCGCCACGTGTCGCGGTAGTTCAACGCCTCGTGCATGAACATGCCGGGCTGCTTCAGCTCGGCCGGCGTGTCTTTCGTGATCAGTGTCATGAGCAGGTTGTTGTCGAGCACCTTCTGCCAGAGAACGGCCTCCTTGCGGCGACCCGCGCCGTACGCCGGCTGGAAGCAGAGCTCGATGTCGAGCAGTCGGCTGTCCTTCGGTCGCTTCTCCATCGGCGTGAAGTAGCCGGTCTCCCAGAACGTGGTGTAGTCGATGAGCGAGGCGTGCGGCCAGCCGGTGTCCTCCATGTAGACGACGGGCTCGTGATCCTGCGGCGTCGTCGGTACAGATGTGAAGTCCACGTCCTGAAGGGGCGACCACGGAACCGGAAGCATGATGTTCGACGTCACGCCGTGACGCATCGCATCGAGGTCCGTCTGCCAGTCGCGGAGGTCGCCGCGTTGCATCCGATCGGCCAGCCGATGCCAGGCCGCACCATCGCGAACCGCGGTCACCGTCACGACGTTGTACGCCGGACCGGTGCCGTGAACCCAGTGCAGGTACCACAGCAACCGGGCATCGTCCTCCTTGGCGAGCGTCGGCATCCACTCGTCTCGGATTGCTGCCTCGAAGTCGTCCTCGGCACGGCCGCGCACTTCGTGCACCTCGTGGATGAACAGCACCTCAGGAGCCCCCAGTCACCAGTCGGACGACCGCCTTGCGGTCGACCTTGTTCATGTCGGTCAACGGGACCTCGTCGGCGAACACGATGAGCTCCGGCGTCTTGTACTTGGCGATCCGCTCGGCGCACCACTGCTGGAGGGTGGCGGCGTCAACCGGCTCACTCGTCACCACGACCGCGCCGACTCTTTCGTTCATCTCGGGGTCGGGGACGCCGGCGACCGCGCAGTCCGTGACGAACGGATGCTCCCGCAACACCGTCTCCACCTCGATCGGGCCGAACTTTTCCCCGCCGCGGTTGATCGTGTCCGACAGCCGGCCGTTGGGATAGAGGTAACCGTCGGCATCGACACGCACGAGATCGCCGGTACGCAGCCAGCCGTCGATGACGTTCTGCGACGACTTCACGAGAAGCTCGCCGACCTGTCCGGCCGGCAGCTCGGTGTCGGTGCCCGGCTCGACGATCCGGATCTCGACACCAGGCACGAGGCGGCCGACCGACTCACGATGTACGGGGTCGTGGGCGTCTTCCGGCATCGTGAAGGTGATGCCGCCGAGCGTCTCGGTCTGGCCGAATGTGTTGACGAGGGCGACGTTCGGCATTGCCGCCGTCAGTCGCTGGACCAGGTCACCCGACATCGGGCTGGCGCCGTAGGTGATCATCGCCAGGCTCGACAGGTCAGTGGTCGAGAGGTCCGGATGATCGACCACGCGGGAAAGCATCGTCGGCACCATGAAGGTCAGCTGGACCCGGTGCTTCTCGACCAGGTGGAGCCACTCACCGGCGTCGAAGCGACCTTGAATCGCAAGGCTGTGACCGCCGAGCAGACACACCATCGACCCGATCAAGCCGCCAACATGATGAAGCGGAACGCACAGCAGTCGCATCTGCGGATCGGCGACGTCGACGTACGGCGCAAGCCTCTCCGTCAAGGTGTTCCACGGCACGGGCACCGGCTTGGGTAGCCCGGTCGTGCCGCTGGTGAAGAGGATCAGGCCGTCAGCCGCGGCGCCGTCAGCGGGCGTAGCGTCATCGCTGGTCGGCTCGAGAGCTTCCATCCCGAGAACGGCGAGGTCCAAACCGTCGGTGCGGTCCTCGCACTGCGGCTCGACGATGACCGCCGCACCCTTACCGGCGAGGTCGACCAGAGCCGCGACCTCATGTGCAGTCAACCGCGGATTGACCAGAGCCGGGGTGGCCCCGAGGCGCAGCGCGCCGAACGCCGCGGTGAGGGCAAGGCGTCCCGGCCCGGCGATGACGTACACCTTGTCGCCGACTCCGACTCCGATCGCACGCAGCCGGGCGGCAGTCGAGCGGATCGCGGCGGCGTACTCGCCGTACGTCCAGTGCGAGTCGGACTCGACGAGAGCCGGCCGGTCCGGATCGCGGATCAGCAGGTCATCGGCGACGGTACGCAGGTCCAGCGACACCGCGGCACCATAACGCCAAGCCGAGCGGCGCTGCTACGGCGCGTCCGGGCGCGTGGACTTGCGTTGAATGAATTCGACGATCTCGTCGACGTCATCACTCACGTGGATCAGGTCGAGATCCACCTTGTTGATCTTGCCGTCCGGCAGCATCGCGTTGCGCAGCCAGTCCATCAGACCGCCCCAGTACTGCGAGCCGTAGAGGATCACGGGGAACGAGGTGACCTTTCGGGTCTGCACCAGCGTCAACGCCTCGAACAGCTCGTCCATCGTTCCGAAGCCGCCGGGTAGGACGACGAACGCCTGCGCGTACTTCACGAACATCGTCTTGCGCACGAAGAAGTAGCGGAAGTTCACACCAAGGTCGACCCACTCGTTGAGCTTCTGCTCGAAGGGAAGCTCGATGCCCAGTCCGATGGACACGCCTCCCGCTTGTGTCGCGCCCTTGTTGACCGCTTCCATCACTCCCGGTCCACCGCCGGTGATCACGGCCCAGCCGGCACGGGCGAGCGCGCTGCCGAGCTGCTCGCCGACGGCGTACTCCTCGGAGTCCGGCTTGGTGCGGGCCGAGCCGAACACGCTGACGGCGCGCGGTACCTCCGCGAGCTGCCCGAACCCCTCGACGAACTCCGACTGGATGCGCAGCACGCGCCACGGGTCGGTGTGCACCCAGTCCGACGGTCCGCGCGTGTCCAGCAGCCGCTGGTCCGTGGTGGTGGCCTGAACCTGACCGCGCCGCAGCACGACCGGTCCACGCCGCTTCTCCGGAGGTGCTTCGGCCGGCGGGTTCTCCGGCGCGAGCTCGTCGGGCAGCCGGTCGGGGTCGAGGGGGGTCATGCGGCGCCTCCCAGGTAGGCGCGCAGCACCCGTTCGCAGTCGGCGATCAACGGGACCTCGACGTACTCCTCGCGGGTGTGAGCGAGGTTGGGGTCGCCTGGCCCGAAGTTCAACGCGGGGATCCCGAGGCCCGCGAAGCGTGCGACATCGGTCCATCCGAGCTTCGCCTGCGGCGCGCCGTCGACCGCGGCGAGGAAGTCCATCGCGGCAGGCTCGGTCAGCCGTGGTGGTGCGGCGGGCGCAGAGTCGGTGAGCACGCACTCGAACGGATCGAGCACTTCCTGTACGTGGGCGAGTGCCTGCTCCTCTGTGCGGTCCGGCGCGAACCTGAAGTTCACCGCGATCGTGCAACGGTCAGGAACGACGTTGCCCGAGACGCCGCCTTCGATGCGCACCGCGTTGAGGCCTTCGCGGTACTCGCAGCCGTCGATCTCGACGCGTCTCGGTTCGTACGTCGACAGCCGCGACAGCACGTCAGCCGCGCCGTGGATCGCGTTGTGACCCAGCCACGAGCGTGCCGAGTGCGCCCGCCGTCCGGTGACGACCACCAGCACCCGCAGCGTGCCCTGGCAGCCGGCCTCAACCCGGTTGGACGTCGGCTCCATGAGTACGGCGAGGTCCGCCTTGAGCCAGTGCGGCGCGTTGCGCAGCACGCGGCCGAGACCGTTGTGGGCGGCGTCGGTCTCCTCGTTGTCGTAGAACAGCCAGGTCACGTCATGGCGCGGGTCGGCGATCTGGGTGGCGAGCCGCAGCATGACTGCGATACCCGCTTTCATGTCCGAGGTACCGCAGCCGTAGAGCTTGTCCCCGTCTCGCCGGCTCGGCAGGTTGTCGGCGACCGGGACCGTGTCCAGGTGTCCGGCAATCACGACCCGCTGCTCGCGCCCTAGCTCGGTACGGGCCATGAGGGCGTCGCCGTCGCGCTCGACGTGAAGGTGTGCGGCGCCGCGCAGGATCGCCTCGACCTCGTCGGCGAGGCGGGTCTCGCCACCCGACGGGGACGGGATGTCCACGAGTGAGGCCGTCAGCGCCTCGCCGGACAGGGTGGGGTCGATCACGGCCTACACCGTAAAGGGCTGGAGGCTCCCTCGTAGGGTGAGCGGGTGGGATTTCGGGAGGATGCAGCATCGGGCCGAGGGCTCGCGACGTGCGACGGGTCGGGTCGCGTGCTCGAGGCGTGGTTCCCCGCGCCCACGCTCGGGAGCGTGCCGGATGAGGTTCCGGAGCCGCTACACCCGGTGGTCGACGAGATCCGGCGGGTGAAGGTCGAGCCCATCGATGTCGTCATCGACTCACTCGCCGACGCTCCGGCTGACGCCGCTGACGTCTACCTCCGGCTGCAGCTCCTGTCGCACCGGGTGATCCGTCCCCACGAAGCCAACCTCGACGGCATCTTCGGTCTCCTCGCGAACGTCGCATGGACCTCGCGCGGACCCGTTGTGGCCGATGACGTCGACATGATGCGGGCGCGGGCACGGGCAGCCGGGGAGCGCATCGAGGTGTACGGCGTCGACAAGTTCCCGCGGATGACCGACTACGTCGTACCGAGTGGAGTGCGCATCGCCGACGCCGACCGGGTCCGGCTCGGCGCGTATCTCTCGCCGGGCACCACGGTCATGCATGAGGGCTTCGTGAACTACAACGCTGGCACGCTCGGCACGTCGATGGTCGAAGGACGCATATCGGCCGGCGTCGTCGTCGGCGACGGCACCGACATCGGTGGCGGTGCGTCGATCATGGGCACGCTGTCGGGTGGCGGGAGCGTCGTGGTCTCGCTGGGTGAGCGTTGTCTGTTGGGCGCCAACTCTGGCATCGGCATTGCACTGGGCGACGACTGTGTCGTCGCGGCGGGTTGCTACGTCACCGCAGGATCGAAAGTGACTTTGCCGGACGGCCAGGTTGTCCCGGCGCGTGAGCTGTCGGGCGTCGACAACATGCAGTTCTGGACCAACACCGTCACCGGTGCCCTCGAGGCAAGGCCACGCAGTGGATCGTGGGGCGGGCTCAACGCGGCGTTGCACTCCCAGTAGCGGATGAGTACGGCGGCAGGGCGGTCCGGCATCACGATCGAGCCCGTCGATGCCCGCTCCGACGAGGCGCGTGCGCTGGTCGCGTCATACCTCGCCGAGATCCAGAAGACCTTCGGCTACGACACGACGCGAGCCGTGCCGGTGACCGATGAGGACTTCGATTCGCCACGCGGCCGGTTTCTCGTGGTGCGCGACGAGCACGGTGCCCCGGTCGGGTGTGGCGCCGTGCGGATGCTCGACGCTGGCACCGCCGAGGTCAAGCGGATGTGGGTGAGCCCGACGATGCGCGGTCGCAGCGCCGGCCGGGCACTGCTCCACGCGCTCGAGTCGGCAGCGGTCGAGCTCGGCGCCACGACCGGCGTGCTCGACACGAACGCGACGTTGACCTCAGCGCTGGCGCTCTACCGCGTGAACGGTTGGCAGGAGGTGCCGCCGTACAACGACAACCCCGAAGCCACGCACTGGTTCCGCAAACAGGTCACCTAGCGCGACCCAGCGGAGACGCCCGAGTCGATCCTCACTCCGGCTTCCGCTTCTGGGGATGTGGCGTCTCGCCGCACGCGAGCATTTCCACGAACTGCTGGATTCGTCGCGCGCGCGTCTCCGGGCGCTTCGCCTCCTGGACTCGGTACACGAGAGAGAACATGTTCGTGCGCGTCAGCACATCCCACATCTTCTGCGCGCTGGGAGATGCTGCCACCGCGTCGCGAAGGTCCTTGGGTATTTCGAGGGACGCGGATCCGCGGTATGCCTTGTCCCACCGTCCGTCGTCCTTCGCCCGCTCGACTTCGGCGAGACCAGCCGGCTGCATGCGGCCCTCGGCGGCGAGACGCTCGGCGAACCCGACGTTGCGCCGTGACCAAGGACTTCGGGTGCTACGTGGGGTGAACCTGACGCGGTACGTCGCGTCGTCACCGGAGGTGCGGTGGCCGTCGATCCAGCCGAAGCACAGCGCCTCGAGCAAGGCGTCGTCGTACGTCAGTCGCGTCGGCTCGGCCGTCCCCTTCTTCGCCAGCACGAGCCGAACACCAGTGGACGTCGCGTGGTTGGCCGCGAGCCATTCACGCCACGCGAATAAATCCGAGACGAGGAGTTCGGGTACCGCCATCACTGAACGATCCTTCCACTCACCTCTGCCGGCTGGTCAGTCAGTCGGGCGTCCCGATGCCGCTCGATCGGTGAAGCCTGTCTACGCCCCGACGTGGCTGAGGCCTCACAGATCCGACGGGCGGTTGAGGACGTAGACGTGCTCCGGGCCTTGGTCTGACGGGTCCGGCGAGTCGAGCTCTCCCGACCAGATCCGCTCGAAGCCCGCTTTCTCGAGGATCCGCCAGGACGCGATATTGGCTTGCTGCACCGTGACGACGATCGCGCCCACCGGTCGCCACTTGAAGACCATCGGTACGAACTCCGCAATCATCGCGGAGCCGATGCCCACACCGACGACGTCGGGCTCACCGATCAGGTAGTCGATGCCGGCCGCGTTGCTTACGTCAACGATGCCGTCGAACGCCGGCCACCACGCGGGCTCGTCGGCGATCAGATAGCGCTGGATCATCCCGACGGCGCGGCGGTCGGTGGCAACGATGAACAGCTCGGTCGGATCGTCGCCATCGATGCACGGTCCGTACTCCGCCTCGACGGCTGCGAGGTCAGCAGGTACGTCGCGCCACCACTCGGCGACGTGCGGGCGGCACAACCACTCGAACAGCAGCGGCAGGTCGGAGTGACCGAACCGTCTGAATCCGACCGCTTCCGTCAACCTGCGCGTGTCCCCGGTCGCTATGCGTGCTCAGGCACGGACAAGTCGGTCGGCTGCGGCAGCGATTCGCTCGTCGGTTGCAGTGAGTGCGATGCGCACATGCCGGGTCCCCGCCGTGCCGTAGAACGAACCGGGCGCGGCGAGGATGCCGCGC
>DASZTL010000030.1:0-4588 GCA_035548055.1 Mycobacteriales bacterium
TACAGGGCGAGCTGAACCTTTCGTCGTCGGCGCTCGACGACGTGCTCCTCCACGCGCTGGGTGATGCGCCGAACCCGCACACCGCCGTGTTGATCGCGCCGTACCCGATCGGAACCCGCCGGCTGGCGACCGCCTCTCACATCATCAGCGTGGACGCGGCGGGCGTGATCTCGATTCCGCCCGACGCGCCGGCGCTACGCACAGTGCACGGTGTCGATCCGGACGGTGGATGGGTCGAGCTCGGCGGCAGCTTCGAAGTTCATGTCATGGGCGGCTGCGTGCCGCCTCCGCCGCGCGACGTCGCCTTGGGGGCGGGCCGGCTTGCCGTCGCGACCGAGCTCGCGGCCGCATCCCGAGCGATGCTCGACCTGGCTCGTGACCACGCCATGAACCGCATCCAGTTCGGCAAGCCGATCGCATCGTTCCAGGCCGTCCGCCACCGGCTCGCTGACGCGCTGATCGCCGTTGCTTCCGCCGAGGCAGCCGTCGACGCGGCCTGGCTGGAGCCCTCGCCGTACACCGCAGCGATGGCCAAGGCGATCGCCGGTCACAGCGCACGGACCGTTGCGCGTCATGCGCAGCAGGTGCTCGCCGGAATGGGCTTCACGAGTGAGCACCCTTTCCACCGATACTTCCGCCGGATCCTTGCGCTCGACGAGCTGCTCGGCTCGGCAGCAGAGCTCAGCACGAAGATGGGAAGCGAGGCGATCCGCGACCGTACGATCCCGGCAATGCTCAAGCTTTGAGGGAGACATCGCCTCCGGCGCGGCCCACCGGCGAGATTCGCGAGAGACTGCATCCATGACCGACTCGCTCGCCACATTTCGCAAGGTTGCTTCCCAAGAGAGTGGCTTGTGCGTCGTGACCGCGCTGCGCGGCGACGGGACTATGGCGGCTTCCGTGGTCAACGCCGGCGTCATGCCGCACCCCGTCACCGGCGCCGACGTCGTCGGCTTCGTGGCCCGCGGCGTGAAGAAGCTCGAGCACCTGCGCGCCGACCCCAGGACGACCGTCGTGGCGCGCAATGGCTGGCGCTGGGCCGCGGTCGAGGGAACGGCCGAGCTCTTCGGGCCGGACGACGCGCATCCAGCGATCGACGCCGAACGGTTGAGGTTGCTGCTGAGGGAGGTCTTCACCGCGGCCGGCGGCAGCCACGACGACTGGGACGAGTACGACCGGGTGATGCGCGACGAGCGAAGCGCTGCCGTGATCGTTACTCCGAGCCGGACCTACCCAACCGGATAAGTTCCGCCGGCTATCTGGCCATCTTCTCGATGTTGGCTCGTAGCTCGTCGGAGTCGAAGGAGCGGTACTCCGCCGTCAGCGCGTAGTCGATCGTCGCCGTGACCGCGCGCTGCAAGTGCAGGTTCATGACGCGGCGAGTGTCCTCGACCGCCTGCTTCGGCAGCTTCGCGATCTTCTTCGCGCACTCGATGGCCGAGCTCAACACCTGGTCGTCCGGTACGACGTGGTTCACCAGCCCGATCGCGGCCGCACGTTCTGCCGGAATCCGATCGCCGGTCAGGGCGTACTCCTTGGCCAGCATGAGGCTGGTGAGCAGCGGCCAAGTGATGGGACCGCCATCCGCGGCGACCAGACCGATCAGCACATGCGGATCGGCCAAGTGCGCGCTCTGCGCCATGAACGCGACGTCGGAGAGGGCAACCAGGCTGCAACCGAGACCCACCGCCGGACCGTTGACCGCGGCGATGATCGGCACCCGGCAGCCGACCATCCCGGTCACGATCTGCTTGCCGTGCGTGAGGCTCACCTTGCGAAGCGCCGGGTCGTTGGACAGCTCGCTGATGTAGTTGAAGTCGCCACCGGCGGAGAACGCGCGACCCGCGCCCGTGATGACGGCGACGCGCGCGTCTTCATCCGCGTCGATCTGCGGCCACAGCGAGGCGAGACCGCTGTGCAGGATGTGGTTGGTGGCGTTGAGGGCCTCGGGACGGTTCAGCGTGATGAGCCGGATCGGACCGTCGGCGTCGACACGCACCTCGTCAGGCAGGTCGTAGCTCATGACGGCAGCCCGAGGATGCGGGTGGCAACCAGGTTGCGCTGAATCTGTGACGTGCCGCCCATGACGCTCTGCGCTCGGCTGTAGAGGTAGAGCTTCAGCCAGGTGTCATCGGAAGAACTCGCTCCCCCGACCGACAGCGCGGCATGGCCCACGCTCTGCTCGACCTGTGTCATGAGCAACTTGTCCACCGATCCTTCCGGGCCACCCGAGTTGCCGTCGAGACGATCCGACAGCCGCCGCGACACATGCTGCCGAAGCATCTCCGACTCGACCAGCGCCCAGGCGAGATCGCGACGTTGCTCCGGACCGTAGTCGTCCGGCGACTCGCTCACGCGCGCGGCCAGCTCCTTGACGACCTTGCGGTAGCGCGCGACGTAGCCGAGCT
Source organism: Mycobacteriales bacterium (assembly GCA_035548055.1). Taxonomy (GTDB): domain Bacteria; phylum Actinomycetota; class Actinomycetes; order JAFAQI01; family JAFAQI01; genus DASZTV01. Next base: position 2,409 of record DASZTL010000030.1, read on the forward strand.
CGCCCGGCTCGCGCTCGTGACCGACGACTGTCATCGCGAGCCGCCAGCCTTCGCCCGGCTCGCCGATCATGTCCGCCGCCGGCGTACGGGCCCGGTCGAAGAGCACCTCGCCGAACTCGCGGGTGATGCCGTTGATCATCTTCAGCGGCTTCTGTACGACGCCGGGTTGGCGCATCGAGACGCGGAAGGCGGAGATGCCCTTGTGCTTGGGTACGTCGGCGTCGGTGCGCGCGAGAACGAGGCACCAATCCGCGGCGTCGGAATAGCTGGTCCAGACCTTGTGACCGGTGATCACGTAGTCCTCGCCATCGCGCACCGCGGTGGTGCGCAATGACGCGAGGTCAGAGCCGGCCTCCGGCTCGCTGAATCCCTGGCACCAACGGTCGCGGCCGTTGACGATGCCCGGCAACAAACGTGCGCGAACGTCCTCACTGCCGTGGTGCAGGATCCCCTGCACCAGATAGCCGAGGCTCGGCCGCGGCGGTGCGCCTGCTTTGGCGAGCTCGTCGTCGACGATCACCTCGTAGACCGTTGGGAGGCCCTGACCGCCGATCTCTTGCGGCCAGGACAGGCCGAAGAACCCGCCGTCGTACAAGGCCTGGTGCCACGCGGCTTGACCGGCCCAGTACTCGTCCGAGGTCGACGAGGCGGGCAGACCCGGGTTGTTGTCCTCGAGCCAGGCCCGGAGCCGAGCGCGGAACGCCGCCTCAGCCGGTGAGTCGCCGAAGTTCATGACCGGCTCCCGGCCAGGTTGTGGGCAAGGACGCGGTCGAGGTTCGGGCCAACCCCGCCGAACAGGTCGATCGAGACGAGCGCCCGGCGCAGGTAGACATGCGCGAGGCATTCCCACGTGTTCCCGATGCCGCCGTGCACCTGGATCGCCGTTTCACAGACCATCCGCGCGGCGCGGGCGCAGTACGCCTTCGCACCGGCCGCGGCGACGAGCGCCTCATCGCCAGGAAGCGCGTCGACTGCCCATGCCGCGTGGAGTGCGGCGCTGTGCGAGCCCTCCATCGCGACGAACGCATCGGCGAGCAGGTGCTGCACGGCTTGGTAGGAGCCGATCTCAGCGCCGTACTGCTTGCGCACCTTCGCGTAGTCGGTGGCAAGGGTGGTTGCGCCGCGCATCACGCCGACGAGGTCGGCGCAGGTGAGGGCTAGACCGAACGCGGTCCACTTCGTCAGCGCTCCGGTGCTGATCGAGTGGCCGATCGGCATTGCGTTGGCGTCCCGCGGGACAGCGACATGCGGACGGGTCAGATCGAGCGGTTCCGCTGTGACGCCCAGCGAAACTGCGACGAGCTCGCCGGCGGCCAGCAGCATCGAGCTGCTCGCGCCGGCCGCGTCGACGGCGGTCGATGGCTGACCGGCGAGGCCGATGTCGCTGAGGTCGGGCTTCATGGCGACGGTCTCGGTCGACGCGGCGGCGGTCACACCCGCCAGCCGGCGCAGCTCGGCGGCAAGTGTCGGGCCGATGAATGCGACATCGGCGAGACCGCGGCCCAGCTCCTCGGCGACGAGTACCACCTCGACAGCGGATGCGTACGGCGTACCGTCCTCGTCGGCGTCACGCAGCTGACGCCAACCCGTCGACGCGACCGCGGCTTCGAGCCTGGCGGTGCGCTCGGCATCCGAAAGGTCGATGACGGAGCGCGGCCGCAGCGAGTCGACCAGGTCCACCGCGGTGTCACGCAACGCGCGCTGCTCAGTTGAGAGGCGAACGTCCATCAGCCGGAAGTACCCGCGTGGTCGTCCACCCACTGCTGCTGCAGGACGCGGCGCAGCACCTTGCCGGACGGCAGCCGCGGGATCTCTTCGACAACGAGGACGTCGCGCAGCTGCTTGTACGTCGCGAGCGACTCCGCCACCAACGCGCGCAGCTCGTCCGGCGACGTGGGGTGTTCCGGGTCGATGAGTACGGCGGCGACGGGCAGCTCACCGGACGCCGTGTCGGGTACGCCGAACACTGCGCAGTCGCGCACCGAGGGATGACCGTGCAGGACGCCTTCGATCTCGGCCGGCGCGACCTGAAAGCCCTTGACCTTGATCATTTCCTTGGCGCGGTCGGTGAGATGGACCCAGCCTTCCGCCTCGACGAAGCCGACGTCTCCGGTGCGGTACCAACCGTTGTGGAAGGCCGCCGCCGTGTCCTCCTCGGGCAGGTAGCCCTTCATCGCCGA
>DASZTL010000031.1:0-50095 GCA_035548055.1 Mycobacteriales bacterium
GTCGGCGAGGATCGGGATCCGGTCGCGATCGCCGCGGAACGTCCGCTGCCGCCAGAAGGCGTCCTCGGTGGTGTGGCTCAGCACGTCGACGGCCGCCCGCGGATAGCCGAGCAACGTCTCGGGGCTCGACGCCGGGTCGTCGTGCAGCCGCTGCCCGCTCGCCAGCAGGGTCGGTGCGCCGATCGCCGCCTCGACGTACGCTCCCGCCGCGAGGTTGGGGATGCCGCCGATGTCCAGCAGGTCACGGTAGAGGTCGACGCTCCCGGCCATCAGCGCCGCAGCCTTCACACAGGGCATCGGGAGGTGCATCGTGTTGTAGGCGACGATCGCGCTGGCCGAGAAGCCGTAGTAACCGAGCTTGCCGCTGCTCCACGGTTGCCGGCAGGTCCAGCCGAGGAAGGCGGACAGGTCCCGCTGGTCGGCCGGGCCGGTGGTCGACAAGGCACCTTGCGAGAGCCCGGTGCCGCGCCACTGCAGCTCGACGTAGTTGTACGACGTGCCGAGCCAGGACAGCGTGTTCACGTCGGGGGAGTAGGGGCTGTCTTCGACGATGACCGGTCGCGGCCGCAGCGACCCGAATCCGCCGACCGATGCGTGGAGGACCTTGCCGTCAGGTGAGCGGAAGGAGAAGCTCTTCTGGACGAACTTCGGCGGCGCCGCAGCCGAAGGGCTAGCAGCGACAACGAGGCTGCTCACCAGGGCCGCGAGCAGGCTGCTCGCGACGAGGCGGCGACTGGGCACCATTCGGCGTTCGCCACGTGGTGCACCATCCCTGCCGTCACTGCTGCGCAAGGATGTCCTGGTGAAGGTGATCGCGCTCGGAGTCCATGTCCTCGATGTCCTGGTCCGTCCGGTCGAGTCGATCCCGGAGGGTCAGGGCGGAGCGATCGTCGAGGAGATCCGGATGACGCCGGCCGGGACGGCGGGCGGGACGGCGCTGACGTTGGCGAAGCTCGGCGCCGAGGTCTACAGCGCAGGAGCGATCGGCGTCGACCCCATCGGTGACGTGCTGCTCGGACTCCTCGGCGGTTTCGGGGTCGACACGACGAACCTGATCCGCCACGAGGGTGTGCAGACGTCGTCGAGCGTGCTGCCGATCCGCTCCGACGGATCCCGCCCGGCGTTCCACGTGATCGGCGCGAACCGCAGCTACGCGGCAGCCGACGCGCCATACGAGTTGATCGCCGGTGCGACCAATCTCCATCTCGGTGGTCCGGAGTTCATGGGCGGCGAGGATGCCGCCAACATTCTCGCGTTCGCCCGCGAGAACGGCGTCGTGACCTCGGTGGACTTCTTGGCGCCGGGGGAGCAGCTCGCCGACCTCGTTGACTGGGTCGCACCTGTCTTTCCGCACCTCGACTTCCTGCTACCGAACGACGAGCAGGTGCTCGGCTTGACGGGCGCTGGGTCAGTCGAGGCCGGCTGCCAGGCGCTGGTCGAGCGCGGCGTCGGCTGCGTGGCAGCGACGGTCGGCGCGGACGGCGCGGTCGTCGTGACGGCCGATGGCGTCGAGAAGGTGCCTGCCTTCACGGTCGATGTCGTCGACACCACAGGGTGCGGCGACGCCTTCTCGGCCGGCTTCCTCCGCGGGCTCTCGCTCGGCCGCGCACCCGGTGCGGCCGCCGTACTCGGTTGCGCGGTGGCGGGACTTGTGGCGCAAGGGCTGGGCAGCGACCACGGCGACTTCACGCTGGACACCGCCGAGGCCCTCATCGCGACCGCTTAGCCCTCGAAGTAGCACATGTCCGCCCACTCGAACCGGACAGACAGCTCCGAACCGGGGCGTTGCACCGCACTTGATGTGCTACTTCGGGGCGCGTCGTAGTCATTGGTTGCTCTTGGTAGCCTGTCGTTAGCGGAGTGTTCACTCCGCTTAATGAGGGGCCCCATCTTGACCAGCGATTCGCGCGCCCACTACCGCGCGACCTTCATCGTCCTGTCCATCTCATGTGTCGGCTACGCGCTGTTGCAGTCGCTCGCCTCGCCGGTGTTGCCGACCTTGGAGATCGGCCTTCACACGTCGCAGAACGCCGTGACATGGGTCCTCACGGCCTACCTGCTCTCGGCCTCCGTCTGGACACCGATCGTCGGTCGGCTCGGGGACATGTGGGGCAAGGAGCGGCTGCTCGTCGTCGCCATGAGTGCGCTCGTGGTGGGTTGCGCGGTCTCGGCGCTCGCCACGTCCCTTCCGCTGATGATCGGCGGGAGGGTCATCCAAGGTGTCGGGGGCGGCGTCCTGCCACTGGCCTTCGGCATCATCCGCGACGAGTTCCCGGCGGAGAAGGTGGGCAGCGCGGTCGGCGTGATCACCGCGATCATTGCCGCCGGGTCGGGCGTCGGCCTCGTCATCGCCGGCCCGATCGTCAACTCGCTCGGCTTCCACTGGTTGTTCTGGCTGCCGGCCATCATGCTGGTTCCGGCCACGATCGCGGCAAAGGTCTTCGTTCCGGCGTCTCCGGTGCGAGGTACCGGGCGGGTGAACATCGTTGCGGCGGTGGCACTGTCGGCGTGGCTCGTCGCCGTACTGGTCGCGGTGAGCGAGGCACCTTCCTGGGGATGGGGATCCGGGCGAGTGGTCGGACTGTTCGTCCTGGGTGCGGTGATCGCCGCCACATGGGTTGCCGTGGAGCTTCGAGCGACGTCGCCGCTCATCGACATGCGCATGATGCGGATGCCGGTGGTGTGGACGCTGAACCTGGTGGCGTTCCTGTTCGGCTTCGGCATGTATGCCGTCATGGCGTTCCTGCCGGAGTTCCTGCAGACCAGCCCGTCCGCCGGGTACGGCTTCGGGTTGAGCGTGACCGGCTCCGGGCTGATCCTGCTTCCGCAGTGCGTCGTGATGTTCGCCGTCGGCGTGTGGTCCGGTCCGCTCGCGCTCAAGTACGGCGGTCGGTTCGTGCTGCTGCTCGGCTCGACGATCAGCATTGCGCCGTTCCTGTTGCTGGTCTTCGCGAACAACCACCAGTGGGAGATCGTCATCGCGACCGGGTTGCTCGGCGCCGGGTTCGGTCTGGCCTTCACCGCGATGTCCGCACTGATCGTCGCCGGAGTACCGGCCGAGCAGACCGGTGTCGCGAGCGGCATGAATGCGAACATCCGCACCATCGGTGGGTCGATCGGTGCCGCCGTGATGAGCAGCATCATCGCGGCGACCGTCCACGACGGCTCGCTGCCGACGGCGGCCGGCTACGACCATGGCTTCGCGTTCCTGACCGCAATGGGGGTCCTCGCTGCTGCCGCCGTGCTGCTGGTTCCCCGGTCGCGGCACCTCGACCGCGAGGAGTTCGAGCACGCGCTCCCGCATCCGGGAGTGGGTCTGGTCGCCGCGGGCACGTTGCTCGGGGACGATCCCGAATGACCATCTCAGCCGCGATGGGCGCGCAGAGGCAGCTGCGCCGCGACGCGGCGGAGAACCGCGAGCTGCTGCTGGCTGCTGCCGCGCAGGTGTTCGCTGAGCAGGGACTCGCCGCCGGCGTCGAGGAGATCGCGCGGGCCGCGGGCGTCGGTGTCGGCACGCTGTATCGCCGCTTCCCCACCAAGGAGGCACTGGTCGCCGAGCTGGTGCAGGACGTTCTGGAGAAGATGTCGGCCCTGGCCGACGAGGCGACCCTGGTCCCGAGCGGCCAGGGGCTCGAGCGCTACCTCGAGGCGTCGAGCGCCTACCAGGCGGAGCACCGCGGCTGCCTGCCCAAGCTGTGGAACATCTCGCCGGACAACGAAGCCCTCGTACGGGTACGACGCACGATCGCCAGGCTGCTCGCTGAGGCGAAGCACCACGGTCAGGTCCGCGAGGACGTCACCGCGACCGACCTCACGATGCTCATGTGGTCGATCCGGGGGGTCATCGAAACCACGCGAGACATCGCGCCTGACGCCTGGCGCCGCCACCTCGCGCTGCTGCTCGCAGGTCTGCGCCCATCGTCCGCGCCGTTGGGCCACCGCCCGATGACGCGAGCCCAGGTCGACCAAGTCCTCGCCGACCCGAGCTGACCCCGAAGTAGCACATCAAGCGCTGTCGGAACCGGACAACGAGCGCAGCACGGGACGTAGAGGCGGACTTCCTGTGCTACTTCGGGCGGCGGCTATCGGCGGCGAAGCGAGGCGTCCGTCAACCAGGGCGGGTCGTACCCGCGGTCCTGCTCGAGCAACGTGACGCCCGGCGGGACGATCTCGTCGATCGCGTCGAGGATCTCGTCGGGCAGCTCGACGTCCGCGGCACCCAGCTGTCCTTCCAGCTGCTCCATCGTCCGCGGCCCGATGATGGCTGACGTCACGGCCGGGTGGCGGATGACGAACGCGATCGCCATGTGAATCAACGAGATCTCATGCTTGTCGGCGAGTGCGCCGAGCGCGTCGGCAGCATCTAGCTTGCGCTGGTTGCCTGGGATCGACAGGTCGTAGCGATCCGGCAGCAGGACCGCGCGGCGGCTCTCGTTCGTGTCGTTCGACTTGCGCCACTTCCCGGACAGCCAGCCGCCCGACAGCGGGCTCCACGGGATGACGCCCATCCCGTACTGCTGGGCGACGGGCAGTACGTCGCGCTCGATGCCGCGAACCAGCAACGAGTAGGGCGGCTGTTCGCACACGAACCGCTCGCGTCCGCGGTCGCGCGCGACGTACTGCGCCTCGACGATGCTGTGGGCCTGGAACGTCGAGGTCCCGATGTAGCGGACCTTGCCCGCGCGCACCAGGTCGGTCAGCGCGCCCAGGGTCTCGTCGATGTCGGTGTCCGTTCGCGGCCGGTGCGCCTGATACAGGTCGATGTAGTCGGTCTGCAGGCGCCGCAGCGAGTTCTCGACCTCGCGCACGATCCATCGCCGGGACGTGCCCTGCTCGTTGGGATCGAAGCTCATCGCACCGTGGAACTTGGTGGCGAGCACGACGCTGTCCCGCTTGCCCTTCAGCGCCTTGCCGACGATCTCCTCGGACTCGCCTGCCGAGTACATGTCCGCGGTGTCGACGAAGTTGATGCCGGCATCGAGTGCACGGTTGATGATCCGGATCGACTCGTCGTGGTCCGGCTCGCCCCACTGCCCGAACATCATCGCGCCGAGGCACAGCGGGCTGACCTTCACACCGGTCCGCCCAAGGATCCGCATCTGCATGGTCGACACCCTGCCACCCGGCGTCACATCCGGCCAGCCCCGTCGTGATGAAGTGATCGCCGTGGACGATCCGTTGCGCGACGAGCTGCTCACGAAGATCGGCAAGCCGATGGGGCTGTCGGGCCCCTCGGCGGCCCCTGATGCGGTGAACGTCCCGATGATCCGGCACTGGGTCGACGCGCTCGACGACCGCAACCCGGCCTACGACGAGCACACCGCTGCTGCCACCCGGTACGGCGAGATCGTCGCACCGCCCGCGATGCTGCAGACCTGGACGATGGGACGCCCGACCATCGAGGGCATCCGTGAGCGTGGGGGCTCGGCGGGCGATGTGGGTGCCGAGAGTCCGCTGACGATCCTGGCCGCCGCCGGGTACAAGGGCACGCTCGCGACGAACTCGGTGTTGACCTTCGACCGGTATCTGCGGATCGGTGACGAGCTCACCTCTGACACCGCGCTCGAGTCCGTCTCGGAGCAGAAGCACACCGGCCTCGGCAAGGGGTACTTCGTCGCGTGGTCCAACAACTACTACGACCAGGTCGGTGAGCCGGTGGGCAACCAGCTGTTCACCGTGTTCAAGTTCGCGCCGGGTCCACCGCCCGCGGGACCGCGGGAGCCTCGCGCGAAGAGGGTCACCGAGCCGCCGAGCGGTGAGGAGCTGCCGGCATTCGACCTCGACGTCACTGCGACGGTCGTCGTCGCCGGCGCCATTGCGTCCCGGGACTTCATGCCGGTGCACCACGACCGCGACTACGCGATCGCCCAGGGCGCGCCGGACATCTTCATGAACATCCTCACCAGCAACGGCTACGTCTCCCGTTACGTCACAGACTGGTCCGGTGGTGACACCCAGGTGCGACGGATCGCCACCCGGCTGGGCGGTCCGGCCATCCCCGGCAAGCCGCTGCGGTTTCGCGGGCAGGTCGCGACGGACTCGGCGGCATCGGGTGAGCGGGTGGTTGAGGTCGTCGTGACGGCCGACAACGACCTCGGCAACCACCTGACCGCCACCGTCGAGCTCGCCATTCCGATCTGAGGACGGGGTTAGGGCCGCAAGAGACGGGAAGGTCGCTACACGCGCCTTGAGCGTTTTGTTCGGCGTGTCGCACAACCGAGCAGGTCCGCCTACCAGGAAGGACGTCGGAGATGTTGACACTCACCCCAGATGCACGGCTCGCCATCGTTGGTCTCGTGGAGCCGGTCGACCCGGACGGGCACGGCGGCGTACGGATCGCGGTCGCCGACGCTTCGAACGGTCAGGGCCCACAGCTCGGACTCGCGCTCGCCGACGGGCCAGCCCCGGGAGACAGCGTGATCGACGAGGAAGGCGCCCGAGTGTTCCTCGACCAGCCCGCCACCCAGCTGCTCGATGAGGCGACCCTCGACGTGCGGATCGACCGGGAGGCTCAGCAGGTCGACTTCTATTTGGCCTAGGTCAGGTCGGGGCGATGAATCCTGCGCTTCGGCGTCGTCTTGGATGAAACGACGATGCCGGAGGGGTTGAGATGCGCGTAGTGGTCAGCGAGTTCTGCTCACTCGATGGGGTGCTGCAGGCACCGGGTGGGCCGGAGGAGGACACCAGCGGTGGCTTCGCCCACGGCGGCTGGTGGCATCCGTTCTTCGATCCCGACGTCATGGGTCCCGTGATCGGCGGGTTCGCCGAGAGCTGCGAAGCGCTGCTGCAGGGCGCGCGCACCTATCGAGTGTCGGCGGGCGCCTGGCCCGAGCGCAGCGGCGACCCGTTCGCCGACTGGATCAACGCCACCCAGAAGTACGTCGTCTCGGACTCGCTGACCGACGACGAGATCACCTGGAACCCGACGACGATCATCCGGGTCGCCGACCTGGCGAGCGAGGTGGCGAACCTCCGCGCCAAGCCGGGTGGCGACATCTACGTCTATGGCAGCCTCACCCTGGTGCGCGCGCTGCTCGCCGAGAACCTGGTCGACGAGCTGATCCTGATGACCGGGCCGATCACGCTCGGCGGCGGAAAGCGACTGTTTCCGGACGACGGGCAGAAGCGAGGCTTCGAGCTGATCTCGGCCGAGACCGCGACGACAGGTGCGCTGGTCTGCCGCTACCGCCCGGCTCCGTAGCCCTCAGAGCTCGCCTGGGAGCCGCGTCGATCTGTGACCTTTGTCCCGGCGGACCTGGTCCAACCGACTCTGGTGGCGTGCGCGGTGGCCCGGTGGGATGAGGGCAACGAAGGAGCCGCCATGAGCGCCGAGCCCGTTGGAGCCCGAGTCCCGACCGGGGCACGTCAGGTCATTGAGATCGCCGATCGCCTCGGGTCGGACTTCGGCGGGCGGCTCGGACGCACCGCGATCTACCGGTGCGTCTGTATCAGCCAGGAGTCGTTGATCGCGGCCGGCAAGGTACCGACCGCAGACCTCGTCGAACTTGTCGCACGTACGGCGATCGAGCAGCGGCTGGGCCGCCATCACACAAACTCGGCCGAAGGGCAGCCCGGGCTCCTGCTCGCCGCTTCTTGAGCCCGTGAGGGGTCGGCGCTGCGGCCACGGCGGACTTCCCGTGGTGCCGCACGTCGCGTCCGTGAGGCGCTCGCGCCGGGAGGCACGTTCCTCCTCGAGGTCCGGCCCCTAGGGTCTGACGCGTGAGTGGTCGCACTCTGGTCCTGATCCGGCACGCGAAGGCGGTGGCCGAGGCGCCTTCTGATGTGCAGCGGCCACTCGCCGGGCGCGGTCGTCGAGATGCGGCGGCTGCGGGCCGGTGGCTGGCCGAGCAACGCGTCGTTCCGGATCTCGTCGTCGTGTCGCCGGCGACCCGGGCGCAGGAGACCTGGGACGCCATCTCCGGCTCAATGGTCGTGAAGCGGCGGCGCACCGACAACCGGATCTACGACAACACGGTTCGCGACCTCCGGTTGGTGATCTCGGAGACCGACGACGATGAGGTGCAGACCCTGGTGCTCGTCGGACACAACCCGTCGATGCACGGTCTGGCCATCACCCTGTCGGACGGTGAGGGTGACCCGGCGGCCGAGATCGGCATCCGCGCCGAGTACCCGACGTGTGGCATCGCCATCTTCGATGTGGCCGGCAGCTGGGTCGACCTTGACCTCGGTACCGCCACGGTGAGGCGGTTCGATGCCCCTAGGGGTTGAGCGCGCCTGCCGGTGCGACCGGCAGGCGCAGCGTCGACGGGTGGGCTTCGGTGTGACGCACCCGGTTCGTTGCAACGCGCATCTCGATGCCGTCCGCGATCGACTCGCCGGTGTTGAGGTTGCGATCCCATACCGGGAAGTCGCTGCTGGTCACGGTGAGTCGCAGCCGGTGGCCGGGTAGTACGACGTGTCCCATGGCGCCGGTGCGAATCACGTACTCGTAGACCTGACCCGGCTCACGCAACGTGGGCGCTGACAGGTCCTCGTTGTAGCGGGCGCGCATCCGCCCGTCGCACAACACCATCGAGCTGTCGTTCGGTGCGACGTCATGCAACGCGACGAACCAGTCGGTGTCGCGACCGTCGGTGGCAGCGTGCAGCCTGACCTCGGCGTGGCCGACAACCGTGAGCTCGTCGCTCGCCGGTTCGCTCGTGTAGACGAGAACGTCGTCGCGGCGGTGCTTGAAGCGATGGTCGAGCGGCGTCTCGACGACGTTGGGCGAGTAGAAGTTGTCGTCGATCACGGCCGGGACGGGATCAGCGGGGTCGTAGCGGTACACGTCCTCGGCCGCCCCGGCCGGCAGCTTCGGGCCAAGGGTGCCGTCGCCCATCACCGAGTTGGCGCGGCCGCCGCTGTCGAGGTGCCAGACGACCTCCGTCGTACCGCTCGGCGGGAAGGCGTCGGCGTCGACCCAGGTCTTCACGCCCGTCAGGAAGAGCCGGGCGGCGGCGGTGGCCTCGGCGGGCTCGTCCTTGAGCCACTTGTCGAACCAGCGCCGGTGGATGTCGAGCGGATCGTGCACGGCGGTTGGTCCCATGTCGACGCCGCCCAGTACCTGTCGCGGCAACCGGGTGCCGGCGTGGTCCCACGGTCCGATGACCAGCGACTGGTCGGCCGAGCGCGGCGACCCCGCGGCCATGCCGCGATACATGTGCATCGCCCCGGGCTGGTCGTCGTCCCACCAGCCGGTGATGTGCAGCACCGGCACGTCGATGTGCGCGAAGTCGTCGTCGAGCCGCAGCCGACGCCAGTACTCGTCGAGGGATGGATGGTCGAGCCACTCCTGCCACCGCGCACCGTCGCGGCCGAGGACCGTCGGCATGTCACGCAGCGGAAGGTGGCGGAAGACGTCGGGCCAGTTGGGGACCAGGTCGGCGTTCTGCATCACGCGGCCGCTGACCAGGTTCAGCCAGCCCAGCATGACGAGCATCACGCAGCCGTTGTGGGTCGGCAGCTCCTCGGCGTAGGCGCCGCAGGTTGCCGTGCTCACCATCGTGGTGAGGTGCGGCGGCTTCTCGCTGGCGAGCGCCCACTGGATCCAGCCGCCGTAGGAGCCGCCCATGGTGCCGATGCGTCCGGTCGACCACGGCTGCTCGGCGATCCACTCCACGGTGTCGTACCCGTCCGCGCCTTCGCTGACGAACGGCGTCCACTCACCGCCCGAGTCGTGCCGACCACGCACGTCCTGCAGGACACAGGCGTAGCCGCGCGCGGCGAGGTAGCGCGCGCCCTCGACGTAGACCGGGCCTTGCTTGCTGTACGGCGTGCGCTGCAGGACCGTGGGGTAGGGACCGCCGTCGACTCCGCTTTCGGGAAAGTAGATGTCGGCGCGCAGCAGCGTCCCGTCGCGCATCGGGGTCTCGACGTTCCAGCGGTGCCGTGTCACTGCGTTGATCCTCTTCACTCCGTCAAGTACTTCAGGCCGGTGTCACACAAGAACGTGACCACTGTCAGCTCGGCGTTCTGCTCGCTGAGCCATTGCGTCGCCGCGGCGACGTTCGCGGCTGCCGTGTACCCGACGTACAGGCCGCAGCGCCGACCGAGCCAGTCGCGGGTCTGCGCGGCGAGTCCGTCGTCGACGGAAAGGTAGCCGTCGACAACGGAGGGGTCCCACTGAGGAGGGACGACTCCGTAGCCGCTGCCCTGCAGCATGTGGCGTGGGTCCGCGACGGCGCCCTCAGCCAGGATGCGGGCGCTCGCCGGCTCGACGGCCAGGATGTGCACATCCGCCTTGCGTGCCTTCAACGCGCGGCCGCAGCCGATGAGCGTTCCGCCCGAGCCGACGCACGCGACGAGGGCGTCGACGTGTCCGTCGGTCTGCTGCCAGATCTCCGGTGCGGTTCCGAGCTCGTGGGCGGCCACCGCTCCCGGGTTGTTGAACTGATCGACGTACCAGGCGCCGCCGCGTTCGGCGTCGGTCCGGGCGCGTTCGTCGGCGGCTGCGATGTCGGCACCGGTCACCCGGCCCGGAAGGCCATCGACCTGCTCGACGAGCACGACGCTCGCGCCGAGGGCTCGCATCATGTCGGCGCGGCGCGGCGAGTTGCCCGCCGACATGTAGGCCGTGAACGGATGGCCGAGGACACCGCAGACGACCGCCAGCCCCGCGCCCATGTTCCCGCTGGTCATCTCGACGACGGGCTGTCGAGGCCGGAGGGCACCGGACTCCAAGCCATGCTCGATGCAGCCGGCGGCGGCACGGTCCTTGATGCTGCCGCCGGGTTGCAGCATCTCCGCCTTCGCGAGCAACCTGCCCGGCGTACCGGGCGGGAGCGGGATCTGCAGCAGAGGCGTCTCGCCGATCCCGCCGATCCCGGCCAGCCCGCCCGCCAGTCGTGGCATCACCGACCCGCTCAGTCCACGAGACGGGTCGGGCCGACGTAGTGGTAGCAGGCGCAGGAGTAGTTGAAGAACATGTCCCGGTACCCGTGGGCCTCGTCATGCCGTTCGGGTGTGAAGCGCATCGCGAAGGTGCTGGCGGACGCGTAGCTCGTGCCGAGGGCGTCAAGTGCGGCTGCGAGGTTTCCCGCGGAGTCCAGCGCGTGCGGGTCGCGCTCGGCGACGCGCAGGATCGGGAACCAGTCGTCGCAGGCGGCCCGCACCAGGCCGTTGCCGAGCCCGGCCTCGTTCAGCCGCAGCTTGCGGCCGAACGCGAGGCAGTCGCGGCCCGCTTTCGTGTGCGCGGTCGGGTCCTGCGCGGCGCCGACGTCGAGGCCGGGCTCGAACCCGATCCCGATGGTGTTCTGCAGCTGTCCCTTCGACGCGACCTTCTCCAGCACGAACGGTGAGTCGGCGCTCCAGATCCCGTATCTCGGCTTGTAGTGCTGCGTGCTTGCGGCCGTCATGAAGTAGGTCTCGGCGGCGCCGCCCGGCGTCATGAAGATGACGAGGTCGATGCCGGACGCGGCGAATCGAAGCTCGGCCGCGGCCGCGGCGCCGGCGATAGCGCCGTTGTCGGTGGTCGACCCGGTGGTCACGCGCGAGTCGATCTTCAGCCCGACGGCGCGCAGGGCAGGTGCGAGCCCGTTGTCGACCGCGTTGGTGTAGATCTCGCCGGGGTACTGCACGACGCCGACCTTGTGCACGCTCGTGAGGTAGCCGCGGCGCTTCATGTCTTCGACGAGGACTCGCAGCGCGGTCGTGAAGTTCATCTGATCAGGCTCGTAGGCGTACTCGCGATAGCGCTCGAAGTACGACGCGTCCCCGCCTGCGCCGGCGCCGATCAACGGCACGCCGTGCTTGGCCAGGCAGGGCAGCAGCTGACCGGCGCCGGAGTTGATCCCGCCGAAGACCAGGCTCACGTGGTGGTCCTGTGTGAACGTCGCGCACGCCGCCGCGTCCTGCGCTTGCGGGTTGCCGCCGGAGTTGTACCGGTAATAGACCGGAACGATCCGGCGGCCGCCGACACCGCCGTGCGCGTTGATGTAGCGCATGAAGGCGTCGAAGACCGGCTTGTTGTCCGGGATGACCAAGCCGCCGAAGCCGAGTCCGGACAGCGCCGCGTTGCCGCCGTTCAGGTAGTACGTACCGACCACGAGCGGCGCCGTCGAGGCCGGTGCCGCCGGGGATGAGCGGCTGCCGCCGCCGGGTGACGGTCCAGGGGCCGGCGGTGTCGACCTCTCCTCGCCTGGGGGGCGCTCGTCCGGCCCGGAATCGACCGCCGGGGTCGGTGGCTCGACGACCGGCGTTGCCGCGGCCGCGGTCGGGGGCAGGCTGAGGCCGTCGGCGACCTGACCAGGCGCGGCCTGTCCGTTCAGCTGGACGGTGCTGCCGCATCCCGCGGCGACCACGAGCGCCACGGCCGCGGCCAGGCGCCGGACCGGACGGCGGCGGGCGGCGACCGTTGACATATCGGGCAGTATCCAGATACTGACGAGTATGTCAACGGGGGAGGACCGGCCGCCGACTCGCAAGGAGCGTCAGCAGCAGACCCGTCGGGCGTTGCTCGATGCGGCCCGAAAGGTCGTTGCCGAGCGCGGCATCCTCGGCGCGACGCACGCCGAGATCGCGAGCGCTGCCGGGGTGACGGTGGGCGCCATCTACTCGAACTTCGCCAGCAAGGCCGATCTGATGGTGCACATGCTCGAGGACGCCGAGCGCGAGGGAACCGTCTTCGCCGCGGATGCGCCGACCGTCCGCGAGTGTGTCGCGGACCTCGGGAGACGGCTCGTCGAGCAGTCCGACACCGAGCCGGAGCTGACCGTCCTGTCGTTGGAGTTCGTCCTCCAGGCGATCCGCGATCCGGAGACCCGCAGCCGCCGGCTGCCGGAACGCCAGCGGCGGCATCGCGAGCATGCACAGGTGCTCGAGGCGATCGCCGCGCGGTCGGGGGAGACGCTGCCGATGCCGGCGCTCGACCTCGTCGAGGTCATCACCGACTTGTCGTGGTCGCTGCTGTGTACCCGAGCGATGCTCGGCCCCGGGGTGATCACCGAGTCGCTCGTCCTGGCCGCGCTCGACCGCTGCGTCGCGTCCTGATGACGCGAAACGCGGCGATCCGGCCGCTCGGCCGGATGGTGCAGGTTGGTGAGGAGACGGTGCACGTCGTCGTCGAGGGCACCGGCCCGACCGTGCTCATCGAGTCCGGGCTCGGCGGCTCGTGTCTGGAGTGGGCGCGAGTTGCCGAGGATCTCGCCGCCGACTTCACGGTGGTGCGCTACGACCGCCCCGGCTTCGCGTGGTCGCCGCCCGGAAAGCCGCATTCACCCCTCGTCGCGGCACAGCGAATCGCGGCGCTGCTGCACACGCTGCACCTCGCCTCGCCGTGGATCCTGGTCGGTCACTCCATGGGAGGCCTCACGGTTCGGCTGGTCGCGGCGCTGCATCCGACCGAGGTGGCCGGCCTGGTGCTGGTCGATCCGTCGCATGAGGCGATGCTCGAAGACGCGGCCGCTCTGCGTTCCTCGAGACGGTTTGCGAGGGCGGTGCGCCTGATGGTGGCGACAGCGCCGCTCGGTACGGCGCGACTGCTCGGCCGCGGGTACGGAAAGACCGTCGCTGCACAGGCCCGACAGCCGCTCGACGATGAAGCTCTCGCACTGATGGAAACGGCCACCCGGCTGACGCTGTGCACGGTGCACGGCCTGCGTGCGGTTGCTGCCGAGCTCGTCGGACTGCCGACTGCGCTGGCGGGGGTCGCGGCGGTGTCCGCGGAACATCCACTGCCCGACATTCCGCTGACCGTGATCACGGCATCCGCGCCGGCACGTACGGCGGCGGAAGCACGCGCCCGCGAGACGATCGACAACCTGCACCGAAAGCAGGCCGCGGCGGTGCCGCACGGCCGGCAGGTCTACGCAGAGCGCAGCGGTCACCTGGTGCCGTTCGACCAGCCGGAGCTCATCGCACAGTGCGTGCGCGAGACCGCCAGGCCGCCCAAGTGAGCCAGCTTCATGACCTCACCGCCGGTGAGCAGGTTGCCGCACTCGAGGCCGGTGACTTGTCGTCGGTCGAGCTGACCGCGCACTACCTGGACCGGATCGACCGCCACGACGAGAGGCTGCGCTGCTTCATCACCGTCGTCGCCGAGGAGGCGACCGAGGCCGCGAGGCTCAGCGACGAGGCGCGTGCCCGCGGTGAGGTCGCCGGGTTGCTGCACGGGTTGCCCATTGCGCTCAAGGACCTGTATCCGGCCGCCGGGATGCGCACCACCTTCGGCTCGGCCGCACTCGCGGATCTCGTCACTCCGGTGGACGGCCCGGTCGTCGCCGCGCTGCGGCGCACCGGGGCGGTGTTCCTCGGCAAGACAAACACGCCCGAGTTCGGCCCCACCTGTTACACCGAGACGGACGTTCTGGGGGCGACCCAGAACCCGTTCGGCGAGGGGATGTCGCCCAGCGGCTCCAGTGGCGGTGCGGCGGCTGCGGTTGCCGCGGGTCTCGTCGGGATCGCGCACGGCAGCGACGGGCTCGGCTCATTGCGGACACCCGCAGCCAACTGCGGCCTGGTCGGCTTCAAGGTCACTCGCGGCCGACGTGCCGGCGCGGGCACCGGCTGGCTCGCGCTCGCGGTCGAGGGGGCGCTGACGCGCACGGTTGCCGACACCGCGCTGTTCCTCGACGCGATGGGCGGGGCGACGACCAGCGATCTCTGGGACGCGGGGGGCGTGGCACCCGACTGCTTCCGGCAGGCGGCGGCGCGGGAGCCGGGCAGGCTACGGATCGGCGTGCTCTCCGCGCCTCCTGGCGACATCGAGGTCGCGCCCGAGTGCCAGACAGCGGTGCGCGTGGCTGCGGACGCGCTGCGGGTTGCCGGACACACGCTCGAACCGTTCGACCCCGCGGGACTGCCCGGCATGGTCGACGTGCGTTCCGCGGTGAAGGTGATGCTCGCGACCAACTTCGCGGTGCTGCTTAGCACGGTCATCGCCCCGGAGCGCCACCACCTCCTGATGCCCTACACGCGCTGGCTCGCCGAGTCCGCTGCGGAGTACACGTCGGTTGACCTCGCGCGCGCTGAGTCGGCCCTCTATGCGGCGGCGGTGCAGTACCGGGCGGTTCTCGCGCAGTACGACGTGTTGCTGTCGCCGACGACGACCGGTCCGCCGCAGCCGATCGGTGGTCTGCGGTGCGACGACGGCGAGGAGTCACTCGCGGCGATGGGCCGGTGGAGCTCCTTCACGCCGATGGCCAACATCTCCGGCACGCCGGCGGTCAGCCTTCCGGTGCATGTCTCAGCGGAAGGCCTGCCGATCGCCGTACAGCTCTCGGCATCGGCCGGACGGGACGAGCTGCTGATCTCGTTGTCGACCCAGCTCGAGCAAGCCTTCCGCTGGCAAGCCCGTCACCCCGACGTCTGGAACGCGTAGCCCGTATCGTGCTCGCGTGACCAAGCTCGGAATCAACGACCTGTTCTCTGTCGCGGGCAAGTCGGTCCTCGTGACCGGCGGGTCTCGCGGGATCGGCGAGATGATCGCTGCGGGCTTTCTGGCCAACGGCGCGGCTGTCTACATCAGCTCCCGCAAGGCCGACGCCTGCGATGCGACCGCGAAGCGGCTCAGCGAGGAGTACGGCGGCAGGTGCGTCTCACTGCCCGCCGACCTGTCGAACCTGGCGGGCATCGACTCGCTCAAGGAGCGGCTCGTCGCCGAGACCTCGAGCCTCGACATCTTGATCAACAACGCCGGCGCGTCGTGGGGCGCATCGATCGAGGAGTTCCCCGAGGCCGGCTGGGACAAGGTCATGGACACCAATGTGAAGGGTGTCTTCTTCCTCACCCAGCGGCTGCTGCCGCTGCTCGAGGCGAAAGCCAGAGCCGACGACCCGTCGCGGATCGTCAACATCGGGTCGATCGACGGCATCAAGACTCCGGTGTTCGACACGTGGTCCTACGGACCGTCGAAGGCGGCGCTGCATTCGCTCACGCGTCAGATGGGCAGCCGGCTCGTGAAGCGCAACATCATCGTCAACGGCATCGCGCCCGGCCCCTACCCGACGTGGATGCTCTCGACCGGAGTCGGCACCGGGGGCGATGTCGAAGGCACCGACTGGGGTGCGGTCGGCGCCGGCGTTCCGCGCGGCCGGGTCGGAACTCCCGAGGACATCGCAGGCCTGGCGATCTTCCTTTGCTCCCGCGCCGGGTCATACACCGTCGGAGACGTCATCACCTCCGACGGAGGCATTGTCGTCTCGTAGCCGAGAGCTACGCCGGCTCGGCGAGCTCGGTGACGCCGCGCTGCAGCGGGATGTCGACGGTCGACTCGGGGGTGTGCCAGGCGAGGATCTCCTCGGCGGGCACTGGACGGCTGTAGAGGTACCCCTGCGCGATGTCGCATCCCGAGGCGCGGAGCGCTTGGCACACCGCGGCATCCTCGACGCCTTCGGCAACGACCGACAGCCCGAGGTTGTGTCCGAGATCGATCACGGACTGGGTGAGAACGCGCTGCTGGGTCTCTTCAGTCATTCGCGCGACGAAGCTGCGGTCGATCTTCAGCTCGTCGATCGGAAGGTCCTTGAGGTAGAGCATCGACGCGTACCCGGTGCCGTAGTCGTCAACCGAGAGCCGTACGCCGAGGTCGTGAAGGGCGTGCAGGGTGCGAGCGCAGCGTGCCGAGTCACGCATGACGCTTGTCTCGGTGACCTCCAGGCACAGCAGCGACGGGTCGACGTCGAAGTCCCGGAGCAGATCGGCGACCTCGCCCGGGAACGAGGCGTTGAGCAGGGTGCGGGTCGCGATGTTGACCGAGATCGGAGTCCGCAGCCCGCCGGCCTCCCACGTCTTCATCTGGCGCAGCGCCTTGGTGAGGACCACGTGCGTGACGCGATCGATGATCTGGTGATCCTCGATCGCCGGGAGGAAGTCCGCCGGCGACACGATGCCGCGCACCGGGTGCTGCCAGCGCAGGAGAGCTTCGACGCCGACCAGCCGGCTGTCGTCGAGGCTGACCTGAGGCTGGTAGAAGAGGACGAGCTCGTCGTGATCGAGCGCGCGTCGTACCTGCCCGACGATGCTGACCTTGTCGGTGATCTGGCTGCCGAGATTCGCGGTGTAGCGGACGTGACCGCCACCCGCTTCCTTCGCTGCGTACATCGCCAGGTCCGCGGCGCGGAGCAACGCCGACGGGTTCAGCGAGTCGTCCGGCTGGTCGCTCGCCAGCGCGATGCCGATGCTGACGTCGAGGGCGAGCTCGACTCCGTCGATCGCGAACGGCCGGCACAGCGTCGCGCGCATCCGCACGGCGGCTGCCTCCGCCTTCGCCGCGTCGGCGGCATTGAGAACGACGACGAACTCATCGCCCCCGATGCGGGCGACGGTGTCGGCTTTGCCCACACAGTGCCGGAGCCGGCCCGCGACCGCGCGGAGCAGCTCATCGCCGTATTCGTGGCCGAGGCCGTCGTTGATCTCCTTGAAGCGGTCCAGGTCCAGAAGGAGCAGCGCGCACGAGCGCTGCGAGTCGTCGGGGTCTGACCGCAGGGCGCGGTTGACGTCGTTGGCCAGTCCGAGCCGGTTCGGCAGGCCGGTCAAGGCGTCCGTGGTGGCCAGACGCGCCATGCGGCGGCGGTCCCGATGCAGCACGAGGGACATCCAGATCGCCAGCAAGAGCACGCCGAGCAGGACGATCGGGGTTGCGTAGCCGAGCCGGTGCGCGTCGTGCCGGATCTGGTCGAGCTGGGCCTGGCTTCGCTGGTGCGCAGTCTCTTCCAGCGCGCTGATCTCGGCGATGCCTGCCTGCGCTGCCCGGTCGGCGGTCTGGTCGGCGCGCTGTGCGGCCTTGTCGCGGCCTGCGGCCGACAGCCGGTCCGAGCGATTCGCCGTCGCGATGATCTCCGTCACCTTGGCCCTCAGGTCGGCCATCGTCCCGGAGTGGCCGGGCACGTTGCTGAGCCGGTCGAAGACCCGTTGCACCTTCTCGATCGCCTCGGTGGCGGCGGCGCTGAAAGCCGGGTCGTGGTGAAGGCGGTACTCATCGAAGAACCCGAGTGCTTGCGAGGCGTAGAAACGCGCGTCCTGGAAGCTGTCCGCGACCGCTGCCGAGTCAGCCGCGCGACGGGACTCGGCGCTGACACCACGAGTAGCGGCGGTCGCCAGGCTCGCCAGAGCGACGACGACCAGCAGCAGGCTCAGCAGCGCGAGCCGATGGGTGCGTCCGCCAAGCGTCGCGCTCGGCGCCTTGGGGTGCGTCGACGTCACGGCGGTCTCGGTGGGGTTGTGGTGGTACATGTCGGGCTCCGGCTCGTCGGATGGGCGCGCATCGGCCGATACCCAACTTGACCGAACTTGACGGCCGTCGCCAGGGACCGAGGTCCCATGTCGGCCGGGTGGGTGGGTGGTATGCCCCTAGTCATCCCGGATCAGCGGGTTCGGCGACTCGAGCCGCCTCGCGGTGACCCGCGGCTCCTAGATCCGGTCCAGCTCGGCGCCGTCAAACAGCGGTGTCACGTGGTAGGCCGTCATGTCGGCGATGAGCTCCTGCTCCGTCGGGACGAACCGGCTGTCGGCGGCCGCTAGGACGTGTGGCAGCTGGTCAAGTGCGGACGACGAGTCGATGAACAGCTGTGGGTGATTCAGCACATGGTTCACCGCGCGCGAGATCGCGATCGGATCGGTGAGCGGCTCGTACCAGCTCTGCTTGCGCTGACCGGGGCCTGGGCCGAGCTCGGTCCACCGGCGCCGCGCGATCGCCTTGATGGTCTGCACGGCGGTCTTTCGATGGGCGCAGAGCTCGAGGAGGCGTTCGACGTGGCCGCGGTAGGTCGCGTTCTGCATCAACGTGAAGCTGTACGGGAGGAGAACCGAGTCGAAGTCGAAGCGCTCCAGGCTGCGAAGGTGCATCTCGGCGATCCGCAGACCGTGGCCGGTCAC
Organism: Mycobacteriales bacterium; assembly: GCA_035548055.1. GTDB lineage: Bacteria > Actinomycetota > Actinomycetes > JAFAQI01 > JAFAQI01 > DASZTV01. The sequence continues at coordinate 18,811 of DASZTL010000031.1, forward strand.
ACCGATGAAGCGCGTCAGGCCCTCCTGCTGCGCCGTGCGGAGAGCCTCGAGCGCGCCACCGCGCCCATGCGCGACCTCCCACTCGTCCTTCTCGACGAGGTTGTGGAGCTGGATCAGGTCGACTTGGTCGACACCCATCCGCTCCAATGACTTCTCGAGGCTCGCTCGGGCTCCGTCGCCGTCCCGCGCATGCGTCTTGGTCGCGACGAAGAACTCGCCCGGATGGGCTTTCAGCCACGGAGCGATCCGCAACTCGGCGTCGCCGTACATCGCTGCGGTGTCGATGTGGTTGACACCGTGTTCGAGCAGGAGGGGGAGCACCTGGTCGGCGGTCTGCTGGTCCACGCGTGCGATGGCGGCAGCGCCGAAGATGACGCGCGAGCTCTCGTGTCCCGTCCGGCCGAAGGCGGCGCGTTCGATCACGGGCGCATCCTGCCACGCGTGGGCTCGCATAACCGCCGGATCGATCGGGAATCGTCTGCTGGTGATGACGACGACTACCCGCCCTCGCCACGAGGTCGTACCGCCGGACCTACGTGCCATCGGCGTTGCGGGTTGGAAGCAGGTCTTAGGCCGCGTCCGCTACCAGATGTCGAACACGAACATCGCGATGCTCGCGGCGGGCGCCGCCTTCTGGACGTTCTTGGCGCTGTTCCCAGCGGTCATCGCGACGGTCACGGTGTGGGGGATGTTCGCCAGCCCGACATCGGTCACCAAGGCCGTGTCCAACCTCGGGTCGTCGGTGTCGCCGAGCACCCGGGAGTCGTTGTCCAACTGGATGAACCAGATCGTGTCGGCTCACTCGGGCACGCTCGGAATCGCGTTGATCGTCTCGCTGCTCGCGTTGCTCTGGTCGGTGAGCGGCGCCGTGCAGAACCTCATGACCGGGGTCACCGCCGCATACGAGCAGGAAGAGACGCGCGGCTTCCTCAGGCGCCGCGGCACGGCGGTGGCCCTCTCGTTGGGCGCGATCGTCGTCGCGCTGCTGATGGTCGGTGCGGTGTCCGCGCTGTCCGCCACGGCCAGTCTCATCGAGGTCACGTGGTTGCGCGTGCTTGCCGACATCGGCGTCTACGCGGTGATGGCGGGCATTCTCTTCGCGTCGATCACCACGCTGTACCGGGTCGGCGCGGCCAACGGTCCAGCCAACTGGAAGTGGGCCGCGTCGGGCGCGAAGCTCTCAACCATCGGGGTGCTGCTCACGGTGATCGGCTTCTCGTTCTACGTCCGGTACTTCAACTCCTACAACAAGACGTACGGCGCTCTCGCGGCTGTCGTGGTGTTCATGCTGCTCGTCTACTACGCGATCTACGTCATCTTCATCGGCGCCCTCCTCAGCGCGGAACGGCAGCGCCAGATCACCGGCGCGACCGCGCCGGCGGCCTACCCGGAGGCGTCCCCGGACAACGTGCGCGGCGCTGAGGATGTGACCAACGGCTCTGGTGGTGGAGCCGACCGTCTCTGACGGCCGCTGGGCCGGCGGGCGCACAGTGTCGGTATGGAGGCCGAGCAGATGCGTCTGGCGGCAGAGTTCGCCGCGCTCGCGCCGAGCGTTCACAACACCCAGCCGTGGCGGTTCGTCGCCGGGCCTCACACCCTCGAGGTCCACACCGACCCGCAACGAAATCTCGGCTATCTCGACCCGGACGGCCGGCAGATGCACATCAGCTGTGGTCTGGCGGCCGAGTTCGCCCGGCTCGCGTTCCGCTTCCTCGGTGTGGCGTGCACCACCCGGTTGCTTCCGGACCCCACCCAAGACGGCCTGGTCGCCAAGCTCGTCGTCGGTTACAACGAGCCCGTCACGCTCGCCGAGCAGCGACTGATCGAGGCGATCCCTCGCCGCTACACGGACCGCGGCCCGTACACCGACCAGCCTGTCTCCCGGCTCTCCCTCCAGCTGATGCGGGAGGCGGCGAGCGAGCGGCACTGTTGGCTTCGCGTGCTCGATCGATCTGAGGACAGGTTGTCGGTGATCCGCCTGCTCGAGACCGCTGAGGCCGCCGAAGCCGGCGACGAGGCCTACCACGACGAGATCCACCAGTGGCGGCGTGTCGGTCCGTCGGACGACGGCGTGCCGGTTGATGCCGTGGGGGACTGGGAGACCCAGCATCGCGTGTCCGACGTGCCGCTGCGCGACTTCGGTGGGTTCGGTCGACACCCGCATCCAGGCGAGGGTGAGCCGCCGGCCGTCGAGCGAGACACGGTCGTCCTGCTCGGCACCGATCAGGACGACCGGCTGAGCTGGCTGCAGGCCGGGCGCGCCCTGGCCGACGTCCTGCTGGTCCTGACCCACGAGGGCCTGGTCAGCCAGCCGCTCGGACCGGTGCTGGACCTGCCGACGACGCGAGCCCAGCTGCGCCACGAGATCGGCCTGGTCGGGCATCCTCAGATGCTGCTCCGCGTCGGTCACGGGCAGCGGGCTCCGATGACTCGACGCCGCCCTGTCAGCGAGATGCTCACGGTCTCCCCGTAGCCGTAGGGTGACCCTTATGGTCGACGAGCCGACCCCGGCGTTGCCCTCGCTCGGGCAGCTTGATCTCAAGTCCTTGCTCCGAGAGGTCGTCGACCGGGTCGAAAGCGTGTCCTTGCTCGCGGACCGCCTCCAAGCCCTGCTTCAAGCCGTCGTCGCGATCGGCTCGCAGCTCGACCTGCCGTCGGTGCTGCGCCGAATCGCGGAGACGGCCGCTGAGCTCGCGGACGCCGAGTACGCCGCGCTGGGCGTCCTCGACCCGACCGGCAACCAGCTCAGCCAGTTCGTGACGGTCGGGATCGAGGCCGCCGACTACGACAAGATCGGTGACCTGCCGCATGGGCGCGGCGTTCTCGGGCTGCTCATCGACGAGCCGCGCGCGCTGCGCCTGGACAACATCGCAGACCACCCGAAGTCCTTCGGCTTCCCGCCGAACCACCCACCGATGCGGACCTTCCTCGGCGTGCCGATCAACGTGCGTGGCGAGGCGTTCGGCAACTTGTATCTCACCGAGAAGCGGGGCGGTGGCAGCTTCACCGGCGAGGACGAGCAGATCGTTCTCGCGCTCGCCTCAGCCGCCGGCCTCGCGATCCAGAACGCCCGTCTCTACGAGCACTCGCGGCAGCGGGAGCAGTGGCTCGAGGCATCGAGCTCGATCATGACCCGCCTGCTGTCCGGTGCTGCCGCGGCGGACGTCTTTCCGGAGCTGGTGGCCGCCGCGCGGCACCTCGCCGCCGCCGATCTCGCGCTGCTCGAGCTGCCGATCGGCGACGGGACGATGATGGTTGTCGCGATCGACGGTCATTTGGCGGACGAGCTGCGCGGCACCATCATCGAGCGGCCACAGATCGCCCTGGAGGCGATGGCGACCGGAGCGCCGGTGGCGATCCCCGACACGCGGACCGATGAGCGAGTCGCGCCGGTGTTGCGCGAGGCCGGAGTCGGTCCCGCGTTGTATGTCCCGCTCGGGGTCGCGGAACAAGCTCTCGGCACGTTGATCGTCGGACGCCTGGGTGACCGACCGGAGTTCGGAGACGATGTGCTCCAGCTGGTCGAGTCCTTCGCGGGTCAGGCGGCGATCACGCTTCGGCTTGGCGCCGCCGCGGCCGACCGAGAGCAGCTCGCCGTGCTCGGTGACCGCGATCGGATCGCTCGTGATCTGCACGACCTCGTGATCCAACGGCTGTTCGCGACCGGGATGTCGCTCGAAGGCACGCTGCGCGGAATGCCCGACGACAAGGCGGAGCGGGTCCAGCGGGCGGTTCGCGACCTCGACGAGACCATTCGGGAGATTCGCAGCACGATCTTCGCGCTGCAGAGCCCGGCGCCCGTGGCCGGCGACGGGGTTCGCGGATCAGTGCTGGCGCTGGCTCATGCCTACAGCTCGACCCTGGGCTTCGAGCCTTCCGTCACCTTCCGCGGGCCCGTGGACACACTGATCTCCGCGGGGGTCGCCGAGCAGATGCTCGCCGTCGTTCGCGAGCTGCTCAGCAACGTTGCGAAGCACGCGCGGGCCTCCACGGTGAGCGTCGAGCTCGAGGCTGACGCCGATGCCGCCGCACTCCGGGTGCGCGACAACGGCGTCGGCATGCGGCCGGGAGGGCGCCGCAGCGGTCTCGCCAACATGGCCGCGCGAGCGAGTGGCCTCGGCGGCAGCTTCGAGGTGGATGGCGGCGACGAGGGCACCGTGGCGGTCTGGCGGGTTCCACTTCTCACGTAGCGGCTGCTACGCGCCGGTCAGCTGGTGGGTTTCGAGCTTCGCGACAAACGCCGCTGCCTGGGTCCGGCGTTGCATCCCGAGCTTGCCGAGCAGGTTGGACACATAGTTCTTGACGGTCTTCTCGGTCAGGAACATGCGCTCGCCGATCTGGCGGTTCGTAAGGCCTTCACCGATCAGGTCGAGCACCTTTCGTTCCTGCTCGCTGAGGACGGACAGCGGGTCCTCCTTCGCCACGTCGTGGCGCAGCCGGTCCATCAGCAGGACAGTGGTGCGCGGGTCGAGCAGAGATCCGCCCATCGCGACGGTGCGGACCGCGCCGAGGATGTCGGCGGCACCGACCTCCTTCAGCAGATAGCCGGCGGCGCCGGCCATGATCGCTTGGAAGAGCGCCTCGTCGTCCGCGAACGACGTGAGCATCAGGCAGGCAAGTTCGGGTAGCTCGGATCTGAGCTCGCGGCAGACGCTGACGCCGTCGCCGTCGGGCAGCCGCACGTCGAGGATGGCGACTTGCGGGCGCAACGCAGGCACCCGATGGAGCGCCTCCATGGCCGTCGCGGCCTCGCCGACCACAACGATGTCTGCCTCGGATTCGAGCAGCTCTCGAACCCCGCGGCGCACCACTTCATGGTCGTCGAGCAGGAACACGGTGATGGGCTTGTCGCTCATGTCTCGATGGTCGCAGCGGCCGCACCCGCGCTCACAGTGCCGAACGGCTCTGGGTGCGCTGCCGTTGGATACCGGCATGACGCATCGTCCTCCTCTGTCGAGTGCACGGGGTCAGAACGCAGGCTGTCCGCAGAGGGGCCATCGGCTCCGAGATTGAGGAGGACACCATGCGACGCAAGACCTTCGATGCGCTGCTCACCACGGGCGGTTTCGTCGTGGCTGTAGTTCTCGCGGTTGCCGGCGGCTTACTGCTGTGGGGCCACAACTTCGCGACGAGCAACGTGCACGACCAGCTGGCCAGCCAGCAGATCTTCTTCCCGGACAATGCTGCGATCACTGCGGCGAACAACGCCGACATCACCAAGTACGTCACCCCGTACGCCGGCCAGCAGGTCGTGACCGGCGAGCAGGCCGGGGTGTTCGCGAACCACTACATCGCGAATCACCTCAAGGACGTGGCGGACGGCAAGACCTACTCACAGGTCAGCGAAGAGTGGTTGTCGATGAAGCCGACCGACCCGAACTACGAGGCGGTCACGGGACAGCGCACGACGCTGTTCCAGGGTGAGACCCTGCGAGGCTTGCTGCTCAACGCATACGCGTTCGGCAAGATGGCCCGGATCGCCGGCATCGCCGCCGACGCCGCGTTCATCGCCTCCGGCGTGCTGCTGCTCCTGGTCGGGGCCGGCATCGTCCACACCCGGCGGACCAAGCCCGACACCGAGGTCCTGTCCTGGCTCAACGACAAGTCACCGGTCCCGGTGGAGTAGCCCCCGCTCCATCGAGTCGTTGGGGTCCGAGCCACTGGCTCGGACCCCAACGCATGTCCGGGCCTCGGACCCGTGTGACATGCCCGAAACATTTCCCGCATACCGTCACCCCTGGAAATCGGCCCATCGAGCGGGCCCGGGGAACGGCTCAAGGAGAGTTGATGGCAGGCAACGCGGTACGACGGCACGCGATCGAGGCGCTGGCGAGCTTCACGCCGCCCCCGGCGACCTTCTCGCTGGACGAGGAGCCGGGCGCCGTCTACGGCGAGAACGTGTTCTCCAAGGCCGTGATGCAGAAGGTGCTGCCGAAGGCCGTGTACAGGTCGGTCCTGGCCACCATCGACCACAACCAGCCGCTCGACCCCACCGTCGCTGACGCAGTGGCTGTCGCGATGAAGGACTGGGCGATGTCCAAGGGCGCGACCCACTACGCCCACGTCTTCTACCCCCTGACCGGGTCGACCGCGGAGAAGCACGACAGCTTCCTCGAGCCGACCGGGGACGGCACGGCGCTCGCCGAGTTCTCGGGCACCACCCTCACCCAGGGGGAGCCCGACGCCTCGAGCTTCCCGAACGGCGGCATCCGTTCGACCTTCGAGGCCCGCGGCTACACCGGCTGGGATGTCACCTCGCCGGCGTACATCCTCGAGAACCCCAACGGAAACACGCTGTGCATCCCGACCGTGTTCGTGTCGATGACCGGCGAGGCGCTGGACCACAAGACGCCGCTGCTGCGCTCGCAGCAGGCGATGGCCAAGCAGGCCGAGCGCGTCCTGAGGCTGTTCGGGCACGAGAACCCCGACTCGGTGGTGTCCTTCGCGGGACCGGAGCAGGAGTACTTCCTGGTGGACCGCCACTTCCTGCTGGCCCGCCCGGACCTGCTGAACTCCGGCCGCACCCTGTTCGGGGCGAAGCCCCCGAAGGGCCAGGAGTTCGACGATCACTACTTCGGTGCGATCCCGGACCGGGTGCTGGCCTGCATGTTCGACGCGGAGCGCGAGTTGTTCAAGCTCGGCATCCCGGCGAAGACGCGGCACAACGAGGTCGCTCCGGGGCAGTTCGAGATCGCACCGGTCTTCGAGCGTTCGAACATCGCCTCGGACCACCAGCAGCTGCTGATGACGACCATGAAGAAGGTCGCCACCCGTCACGGCATGGAGTGCCTGTTCCACGAGAAGCCGTTCGCCGGCATCAACGGGTCCGGTAAGCACGTCAACTTCTCGATCGGCAACGCGTCGCAGGGCAACCTGCTGCTGCCGGGTGACACCCCGCACGACAACGCGCAGTTCCTCGTGTTCTGCAGCGCGGTCATCCGTGGCGTGCACAAGTACGGCGGCCTGCTGCGTGCCGCAATCGCCTCGGCGGCGAACGACCACCGGCTCGGTGCCAACGAGGCGCCGCCGGCAATCATCTCCATCTTCCTCGGCGAGCAGCTGGCCGACGTGTTCGACCAGGTCGCCAAGGGCGGTGCGACCTCGTCGAAGGAGAAGGGGACGCTCACGGTCGGCGTCGACACTCTGCCGGTCCTGCCGACCGACCCGGGGGACCGCAACCGGACCAGCCCGTTCGCCTTCACCGGCAACCGCTTCGAGTTCCGCGCGGCCGGCTCCGGCCAGACCATCGCGGGTCCGATGACGACCATCAACACGATCCTCGCCGAGGCTCTCGACCACATCGCGAACCAGCTGGAGGCGGCGGTCGCGGCCGGCACCGAGTTCAACGCGGCAGTGCAGAAGGTGCTCGAGGAGATCATCACGAACCACGGCAACGTCGTCTTCAATGGCAACGGCTACTCCGAGGAGTGGCAGGTCGAGGCGGCCGCGCGGGGGTTGAAGAACCTGCGCACCACCCCGGACGCGCTGCCGGAGCTGATCGCCCCGGAGTCGATCGACCTGTTCTCGAAGTACGGCGTGTTCAGTGAGCGTGAGATGCACAGCCGCTACGAGATCGGTCTCGAGCAATACGTGCTGAGCGTGGGCGTCGAGGCGCGGACTGTGGTGGAGATCGGCTCCACCTCCATCCTCCCGGCAGCCGTGCGCTACCAGACGGAGCTGGCCGCCAACGTCGCCGCTGTCAAGGCGGCCGGCGTCGACGCGGACATCAGCGCGTTGACCGAGGTCAGCGATCTGATCACCTCGCTGCGGGCGGCGCTCGGCGCGCTGTCGAAGGCCCTGGCGCACGAGAGCGACGACGACCTGCTCAAGCACGCGCTGCACTCCCGCGACGTGCTGCTGCCGGCCATGCTCGCGGTCCGCTCGGCGGCCGACGCGCTCGAGGGCATCGTGGCCGACGACCTCTGGCCGCTGCCGACCTACCAGGAAATGCTCTTCATGCTGTAGCGCTACAGCAGGAAGGTGAACAGCGGCGAGCCCGGCGGGACCGGCTCGATCCGCAGCGGGCTTGCCTCCATGCGAGCGATCAGGTCGGCAAACGCTGAGGCCTTCTCGAGCTCCAGTCCGACCAGTGCAGGTCCGGTCTCGCGGTTGTTCTTCTTGATGTACTCGAAGACGACGATGTCTTCACCTTCGGTGAGGACGTCCTCGAGGAAGTGGCGCAACGCGCCTGGCTCCTGCGGGAATGTCACGAGGAAGTAGTGGCGCAGTCCTTCGTGGATGAGTGAGCGTTCGAGGATCTCGGCGTAGCGACTGACGTCGTTGTTGCCACCGGACACGATGCAAACGGTGGTGCCGGGCGCAACGCGCAGCTGTCGTAGCGCCGCGGTGGCGAGTGCGCCTGCCGGCTCGGCGATGATCCCGTCGGCCTGATACAGGTCCAGCATCTCGGTGCAGATTGCGCCCTCGGGTACGGTGACGACCTCGTCGACAAGGGTGCGCACCAGGGGATAGGTGAGCGAGCCGACTCGGGCGACGGCGGCGCCGTCGACGAAAGTGTCGATGTCGGCGAGTGACACCGGCTGGCCCGCTTTCAGTGCGGCCGTCATGCTCGCCGCGCCTGCGGGCTCGGCGCCGATGATGCGTACCTCGGGACGGCGCTCTCGCAGGTACGTCGCGACGCCCGCGGCCAGACCGCCGCCGCCGATCGGGACGATGACGGTGTCGATGCGGTCGGGGTGCTGGCTGCAGATCTCGGCCGCTACGGTTCCTTGCCCGGCGATGGTGCGGATGTCGTCGAACGGATGGACATAGGTCGCACCGCCGGCTGCGGCGTGGTCGATCGCGACGGCGCTGGTCTCGTCGTAGGTGCTGCCGACGACGACGATCTCGATGGAGGTGCCACCTATCGCGCGAATCGCCTCGCGCTTCTGGCGCGGCGTGGTCGTTGGCAGATACACGGTGCCGCGGATGCCGAGTGCGGCGCAGCTGAACGCGACGCCTTGCGCGTGGTTGCCGGCACTTGCGCAGACGACGCCCTGGCGACGCTCTTCGTCGGTCAGGCTGGCGATCAGGTTGTAGGCGCCGCGGGCTTTGTAGGAGCGGACGATCTGCATGTCCTCGCGCTTGAGGAGCACGTCTGATCCGGGCGCGCTCAGCCGCTCGCAGCGATCCAGGGTCGTCGCCCGCACGGCGACCTTGAGCCGGTCAGCCGCCTGGTCGATTGCCGCCGCGTCGAGAGTGGGCACGCCAAATCCTGTCATGGCGCCGAAGGCTGCGAGACTGCCGGCATGAACGAGCGCGAGAAAGCGGACCAGGTCGCGGTCTACATCGACTTCGACAACGTGGTGATCTCGCGCTACGACGAGCTGCACGGCGAGCGCGCGTTTCACACCGACCGCTCGGCGAAGGACGCCGGGCTGGTCGCGAGCCGGTTGGAGGCCGCCCACCTCGACATCGCCGCGATCCTCGAGTACGCCGCCTCCTTCGGCACGGTCGCGATCTCCCGGGCCTACGCCGACTGGTCGGCGCCGGTGAACGCGGCGTACCGCCACGACCTGGTGCAGGCCTCGGTGGACCTTGTCCAGATGTTCCCGCTGTCAGGAACGAAGAACGGCGCCGACATCCGGCTCGCAATCGATGTGATCGACGACCTGTCGCGCTACGAGTACGTCAATCATGTGCTGATCGTCGCCGGTGACTCCGACTACGTCTCTCTGGCGCAGCGGTGCAAGCGGCTCGGTCGCACGGTCGTCGGGGTCGGCGTCTCACGGTCGGTGGGGAAGTACTGGCGGTCGGCCTGCGACGTGTTTCGGGAGTACGACAAGCTGCCTGGCGTGGCGGCTGCTCCCGCCACTAAGCGGACGAAGGCCGTCGCGCCCGCTGCGAAGCGGGCCAAGACCACGGCGCCCAAGAAGGCGAAAGAGCCGGCATCGGCGCAGCTGCTGCGCCGAGCGATGTCGCTGCAGGGTGAGAAGAGCACGGACGGCTGGGTGACGGCCTCCGGGCTGAAGAGCCAGATGCTTCGGCTCGATCCCGCCTTCGACGAGAAGAACGAGGGCTTCAAGTCCTTCACCGAGTTCCTCGCCGGCCAACCGACGATCGTGGAGACCCGTTCTCAAAAGCAGGTGCTTTCGGCGCGGCTGCTTACCGGCTGACCGTCGGATCCCTGTAGGATGGGGTTGCGCAATCAGGACGACTTGATGTCCGGCTTTTCTGTGGAGCCGGCCGGGTCAGCGCATCAGGATCTATCGAATGACCGGTGACCACTCGGTTTCTGGTCAACCGAGGAGAGCGATTGCCCCCACGGTCACGCCGCCGGACACGTAGTGGCGTTCCGGTGCCCCCGTCCGAAGACGGCGGCACCCCCAACCGCGCGCAACAGCGCCCAGCCCAGCAGCGGTCCGGCCAACAGGGCGCGGACCAGCGCCGCCGCCAGCAGTCGCGGCAGTCCTCCGCGCCGCGCCTTCAGGAGCAGGGCCCGCTCGCCGTCCTCGCGATCGCGCTGGCGAACCTCGGCCGCGCCCGGGTGACCCCGACCATGCGCGCGGAGTTTCAGGCCGCCGCCCTCCTGCTGCGTGAGCAGCGGGTCGAGGCGAACACCGCGCCCATGAGCCCGGCCGCCCGTGCGGCGATGCAGAAGCGCGTCGAAGGTCTCGCCGCCAGCTTGGCCCGGGTCGCCGCTCGCGACGGTTCGCTGTTCGAGCTGCTGGCCGAGGGTGCCCCCACGCTGCCCGGCACGGCGGAGGCGATGCGGGCGCTGCGCTCCAAGGCCGGCATCGTCCTCGCGACCGAGGACGAAGATCTGCTGCCGGAGCCGGAGCCGGTGCCCGAGCGCGAGCGGCAGGTGATTCCGCAGTCTGCGGTGCAGCGCACCCTCGCCAACCCGTTCCTCGCCCCCGACTTCTCCGCGGCCGCGCCGCCCAAGCCGAAGCCGCGTCTGCTCATCGACTGGGAGCTGATCAAGCCGCTCCTGAGGTCCTTCGAGCAGTCCACCGTCGACGCCCGCTCCTGCATGGCCCTGCCGCCGCCGGGCCAGACCTACCTCGCGCCGGGTCTCGACCTGATGCCGCACCAGGCCGAGGTCGTCGCCAAGGCGCGGGAGGGGCATCGCACCTTCCTGCTCGCCGACGAGCCCGGCCTCGGCAAGACCGCCCAGGCACTGCTGGCGGCGAAGGCGGCGGGTGCGTTCCCGCTGCTGGTCGTCGTACCGAACGTCGTGAAGACCAGTTGGGCGCGGGAAGCCGCGATGTGGACGCCGGAGCACCCGGCTACCGTCATCCACGGCGACGGCGAGACGGTCGACGCCTTCAGCGACATCGTGGTCGTCAACTACGACATCCTCAGCCGTCACGTCGGCTGGCTCGGTCGGTTCGGGTTCCGCGGGATGATCGTCGACGAGGCGCACTTCATCAAGAACAAGTCCTCGCAGCGTTCCAAGAACGTGCTCGACCTGTCGCGCAAGATCCGTGAGCGGACGCCGCGTCCGCTGCTGATGGCGCTCACCGGAACCCCGCTCATCAACGACATCGAGGACTTCCTCGCGATCTGGGAGTTCCTCGGCTGGATTCGCGACGGCGAGGTCGGTCCCGACCTGCTGCAGTCCCTCGAGGCCAATGGCACGACACCGGTCGACCCTGCCTTCTACCCGCTGGCCCGCGACTCGGTGATCGAGATGGGCGTCGTACGCCGGCGCAAGGTCGACGTCGCGAAGGACATTCCGGCCCGCCGCATCGCCGACGTACCGGTGGAGCTCGAGGGGGCTGCCGGCACCTCGGTGCGTGCGGCCGAGAAGAAGCTCGTGCAGCGTCTGGTCAAGCGCTACGAGAGCGCGATCAAGGCGCGCAAGGACGGCGACGACGTGGTCGGTGTCGATGTTGCCGTCGTGCGGCAGGTGTGCGCGCGGGAGCTGCGCAACTCTGACGAGGACAAGGACGGCAGCGGGGAGAACGTCTTTGCGATGATGCGTCGGATCGGCCAGGCCAAGGCCGAGCTCGCGGCCGACTACGCCGCGCAGTTGGCGCGCAACGCCGGCAAGGTGGTGTTCTTCGCCAAGCACATCGACGTGATGGACGCCGCCGAGGAGCTGTTCGAGAAGCGGGGAATCAGATACTCCTCGATCCGCGGCGATCAGACCGCGAAGAAGCGCACCGCGAGCATCGACGCCTTCGTCAACGATCCAGAGGTGCAGATCATCGTGTGCTCGCTGACCGCAGCCGGCGTGGGCATCAACCTTCAGGTTGCCTCCAACGTCGTGCTCGCCGAGCTCTCGTGGACCGCGGCCGAGCAGACGCAGGCGATCGACCGGGTGCACCGGATCGGTCAGGACCAGCCGGTGACGGCGTGGCGGATCATCGCGGCGCAGACCGTCGACTCGCGCGTGGCCGAGCTCATCGGTACGAAGGCGAACCTGGCCGCCCGTGCCCTTGACGGCGAGGACGTCGACGTGGAGGACGTGGACGTACGGCTGGAGACGCTGGTCAGCCTCCTGGTCGACGCCCTTTCCACGAACTAGCACGGAGGTGGTCCGTGAACCGGACCCGCGGGGGAGGATGAGGCGTGCCTGCCCGTAGGACCGTCGCCGTCATCACCGGTGGTGGCGGGGGAATGGGGCTCGCGACTGCGCGGATCCTCGGTCGCTCGCACTCGGTGCTGCTGGCTGACATCGGGCATGACGGCCTGTCGGCTGCACGCGCCGAGCTCGACGGGTTGGGCATCGAGGCCGAGTCGATGGTCTGCGACATCACGGATCGGTCTGCGGTCGAAGCGGTCGTGGACCGTGCTGCATCGATCGGGCCGATCGCAGCCGTGGTCCATGCCGCAGGCTTGAGCCCGCAGATGGCCGACGCACGTTCGATCCTGACGGTGAACGCGCTCGGCACGGTCAACGTCACCCACGCGGTCCTGCCGCACGCGCACTCCGGACTGCGCCTCGTCAACGTCGCGTCGATGGCCGCACACCTTGTCCCGCGCGCGGTCTTGCCGCGGCGCTCCTACCCGCTCGCGGCGACCAACCCGGACCGGTTCCTCTCGCGCGTGATGCAGCGCGTCAACCTGGCTCCGAAATCGCTTCGCCCGGGCATGGCCTACCCGATCAGCAAGGACTTCGTGGTCTGGTACTCCAAGCGGCTGGCCTCGTCGTTCGGCGCCGAGGACGCCGGGATCGTCTCGGTGTCGCCGGGTTCGATCGACACCGCGATGGGTCGCCTGGAGGCCGACCACGGCGCGGCCGAGATGCTGAAGTTCGCCGCCATCAAACGCTTCGGGTCCGTCGAGGAGATCGCGGAGGTGCTGGCGTTCTGCGCGAGCGACAAGGCGCGGTACCTCACCGGGACCGACGTGTTGTGCGACGGTGGCGTGGTGGCCGGCGTTCGTCGTCGCGATCTGCTCAGGGTCCAGCACTGACCCGTCAACCGGCGACGATCAGCTCCGGGTCGAGCTCGCACAGATCCCAGACCTTGCGGAACATCTGGGAGGCACCGACGATCCGGATCGGGTGGTGTTCATCGGCGCGGCGCTGCAGCTCGTGCTGCAGGACCGCCGCAGTGCGGGCGTCGAGGAAGGCCAGCCCCTCGACGTCGAGGCACCGGTCAGTGGCGGGAAGTCCGGCGAGCACGTCGCTGAGCACGTCGGCTGAGCAGCCGTCGATCTCGCCCACCAGGGCGGCCGCATCACGGTCACTGCCGAACACCGCGAATCTGGGCTCGTGCGGTCCTTGCAGCGGGTGCACCGCGGCGATTGCCGGCAGGGCCGGAATCTTCCGGGCGTCGTAGATGCACAGCGGGGCAAGCGGGCGTTCGGTCATGTAGCGGTCGGCGTACTGCTCCCAGTGCAGGTGGGACCGGCGGAGGGCTTCGTCCAGGACCAGGGGTGTGATGTCGGCAGCGACGCGCAGCCCGCGATAGCCGTCCGCGATTGCCAGCTCGACGGCGCGGTCGTACAGCGCAAGCTGGGACTCGGGATCGATCGGTTCGCCGAGGTCGTAGAAGTCGACGGCCGAGGCCACCACCAAGGCTCCGGACTCGACGGCGTGGTCCAGGGCCGGGAAGTCGGCGAGCTCGGCGTGCAGCGCCTTGGCCGGGGCCGCGCCGATGTACATCGCGCGTTGGCCGAGCGGGGCAGCGTCGCGAAGCCATGCCGTGACGATCTCGGCGCGCCGGCGGTCCAAGGCGTACGACGAGCACCCGTGATCGGACAGCGTTGCGCCGCTGCTCTGCCCGAGCCACCCTGACCGCCGGCGAGCCGGGCCTTCAGGCCCCCTCATCGCTCTGCCACCTCCGGTGGCGCCCCGATCTCGGCCCACACGAGCTTGCCGCTGTCGAGGCGATGGTGTCCCCACTCGCGCGCCGTCGCTGCAATCAGGTGCAGCCCTCGACCGTCGGTGTCGTCGTCCGCGGGACGCGAGGGCGCCATGTCGCTGCGGGTGTCCCCGACAGCGAGCCGTACGCCGTGGCGTGACCGGGCGAGTGAGACGGCGAAGTCGGACCTGGCGTGGCGTATCGCGTTGGTCGCCAGCTCGGTTGCCACGAGCATCGCGTCGTCGACGAGGTGCGCCAGCCCCCATTCCTGCAGGGTCGTACGGATGAAGACGCGGACGAGGCGGGGGGATCCGGTGAGGGCAGGGAAGTGGCGGACGACCTCGGCGTCAGCGGCCGACGGCGGACCGCACACGATCGAGGAGTGCGCAGATCCGATGTCGATGTAGCCGCTCGGGTCCCCGTCGGTCATGACCAGCTGGGCCGGGTAGGCGCAGAGCAAGGTGAAGGAATGGCGCTCCTGCAGGTCGTTCCAGAGTTGCTCGACGGCAAGCGTGGCGTGCGGCATCCCGTCGTCCCACAGCAAGGCCACCATCTCGCCGAAGGCGCTGAGGCCGTGACCGCGGCGGACGATACGGCGCACGAGGTCTCCGACGGTCGCCTCGAACCGCGCCGCGTCCGGACATCCGTTCACCATGAAGCCGGAAAGGACCTCGCGCGCGTCCTGCATCGTCAGCTGCCCGGCAGCGGTGGCGGACTCGGTGTCGACCAGCTCGCTGAGTCCCGCGCGCAAGGCCCGGCGATGCTCCGCTGTCGCGATGACGAGGACCGGCTCGCCGCGTCGGAGAGCGTCGTGAAAGGTGCCGACCGCGACGTCGGTCAGCTCGCTCTCGGAGCGGTAGAAGGCAACGCGATGCCGGTCGGCATCGCATGCGCTGAGTTGGTGCGCCCCCGATGTCACGGTGTCGTCTGATCCCCTCCCACGTATCGCTCGTACCGTGCCCGTGTGAAGAGTGTGGCAAACGATCGGGCCTCCGGCGAGCGTCTCGGCCGAGTCGGTTGGCAAGATGATCGACACAGTCAGCACTCCATCGAGCAACCGGAGCCGTCATGAGCAAGTCGATCCTCGTGGTGAAGACCGCGCCCGACTCACCCGAAGGGGCGGCGGCGTACAACGACTGGTACGACAACACGCACCTCGGTGAGCTGCTCGCGATCGAGGGCTGCCTCAGCGCCAAGCGCTTCGGCCCGGACGCCTCCGGCACCTACCTTGCCCTCTACGACTTCGACTGCGACGCGGACACGGCGATGGCACGGTTCGGCGCGGCGTTCCCCAACATGGTGGCCCCGGTCAACGTCCGGATGGACCCGCCGCCGTCGATGGAGTTCTTCAACACCTACGGCGGGTAGCCGGGCAGCGGCGGGGCGGTCGCCAGGCAGGAGTGGGCCTCGGTGAGTCCGGAGCCGTCCGCGGGTGGCTAGGTTTCGGATATGCCGCTGCCGGTGATTCCCGACCCGTTGGAGCAAGTCCGTCTGTCGACCGGTGTGACCGTCGGTATGACGGACTCGCGCGGCGACGGTCACGTCGTCGTGTTCAGTCACGGCTTCCTGATGAACCACACCATGTTCGCGCCACAGGTCGAGGCGTTGCGGGACGGCTATCGGGTGGTGACGTACGACGAGCGGGCACACGGTGCGGCCGAGCCTGAGGGCCGCTGGTCGTACTGGGACATGGCCAGCGACGTGCTCGCGCTGCTCGATCACCTTGCCGTCGAACGCGCGGTGCTGGCCGGGATGAGCCAGGGCGGGTTCCTGTCCATGCGCGCGGCGCTGCTCGCGCCCGAGCGGGTGCGCGCGCTGATCCTCATGGACACCCAGGCCGGGGTCGAGGAGCCCGAGGTGCTGCCGCTGTTCGAGGCGATGACCGCGGACTGGGAGGCCAACGGGCCGTCGCAGGGCACCCTCGATTACGCGGCGACCGCGATCCTCGGCCCGGGTGCGGATGAGGCGGCCTGGAAGGAGCTGTGGGCGTCGCGGCCCAACCACTACGCGACCCCGGCCGCGCATCCATTGCTCACTCGCGAGGACATCACCGACCGTCTCGGTGAGATCGGTTGCCCGACGCTGGTCATCCACGGCGAAGCGGACGCCTCCATCCCGCTCGAGCGCGCGCAAGCGCTGGTTGACGGGATTCCCAAGGCGCGGCCGCTGGTCGTGGTCCCCGGTGCTGGTCACGCCGCCAATCTCACGCATCCCGAGATCGCGAACCCGGCGATCCGCGAGTTCCTCGACTCCCTCGACGGATGAGCCGCTAGCGGGCCTCGGCGCCGTCAGGGGATCGCGACGAAGCCGAGGCAGGCCGCGCCGCACTCGACGCAGTACATGACCGCGTCCGCGATCAGCGGTGCCACGAGCTGGACGAGCTCGGAGCCGCCCACCAGCGCAGCCGCTACCAGGGCCTCGGAGACCACCGTCCAGTACGGCCACATGTGCCAGGTGCCGGGGCTGCCGTTCGGACCGAAGTAGTCGAAGACCTGTTTGATCCCTGGGGGCAGCTTGCTCTGGTCCGGGTCGATCCGCCATCCCGCATGTGCTGTGTCCAGCACCACCGGATCGTTGTCGTCCAGCGTCTCGTAGATGCCGTAGGTGATGATCCCGGCCCCGATCACCGCGCCGATGATCGTGCCGAAGAAGCTGAAGATCGAGCCGATCGCCTCCGCCGCGATCCCGGCCGCTATGGCGATGTAGAGATCGTCCATGTCGGTCGGGTTCTTCGGCTGCACTGCCAGCTCGCCGGCGAACCCGGTGAAGGTGACCGTCGAGAGGTTGTCGCCGATGTTCGGGATGTCGCTGCCGCGGCGCGGTGTCCCGTCGTACTTGACGCCGTACGCGGTGCTCGACTTGATCACTGCCGACAGCACCGCGCCCGGCGCCACCCGGAAGGCGAGGCCCTTCTGCTCGTCGTCCTTGTTGGGCGGACCAGCGATCCCGGTGAGCACTGTCAGGCTCGGCACCGCCTGCGATGGGTCACCAGGCGGAACGTCCAACTGCAGGCCGTCGAGCAGCATGCGGTTCCAGGAGATCTGATCCGGCGCTGATGACGGCGGGGTCGGGCCGCCGTTGTTCCACTGCTGACTCGCCGCCTCGATGTCGAGGTTGCCGGCAAGTGTCCCCGAGCAGGCCAGCGTCGTGACGCTGGTGAGCCACGGACGGTCGTGCGGATGCAGCTCGTCCGCGTCGTAGACGATGGGCGTGTTCCAGCTGCCCATGTTGAGGTTCGTCGGGTCGCTGGACTGGGGGAAGTGCGCGGGATCGATCGGTGCGGTGCCGATCAACCTGAGCCATCCGGGCACCTGGGTGAGCTGACCGCTGATCGTGCTGATGGTCGGCGACCATCTGCAGGCGCTCGTGTCCAAGCTCGAGACGTCGACCGACACTTCGCCGATCGGCGGGCCCGTGGTGGCGTTCACGCCGGACAGACCGGTGGCGTCGACCGGCGCCGACGACAGGGTGGTGGCGCCGAACCGGCTCGGCCGCCCGCCGCCTTGGGCCGCGAACACATTGAGCACCTGGCTGAACGTCAGGCTCTGCGGCGGCTGCGCGACGCTGACCGTGGTCAATGTCTCCGGCGTCGCCAGCTGCGGGGCGTCGGGCCAGTCCTGCGGCTCGACGCTGATCGACTTGAAGCTGATCGGCAAGGTTGTCGAAGGGGCCCGCAGCGCGAAGATCCGGCCTTCGATGCCCGGCTGACACGTGGTGGCGTCGTCGGCGAGGAACACCGGCAACGCGTTCTCATCGGCGTCGAGCGCGGCGTTCTGGCTCAGGCACAGCTGCTCGACGTCGAGGAAGAAGGCTGCGCCCACGGTGTCTGCGCCGCGCCCCGGCTGTCCCGGTGGCGGGAGGTTCGCCGCCGGGCTGTACGACGGGACCGGCACGGTGCTCTGCGCCAGGACGACTCCCTGGCTCACCGCGCCGCCCTCGATCGCGCTGTGCTCGGACGCCATCGTTTCGTCGAGCGGCGATGACGGCCGGTCGAAGGTCACCCAGCCCTCGGCTCGCATCGGCAGGTGTGTGCCGATGTTGATCGTCGAGGTGTAGAGCTCGCTCAACGGCGGCGGGCTCTGGTTGGCGGCCCAGTGTTGCCGTCGGGTCGCCGTCAACGGGACGGGCTGCAGCACGGTGTTGATGCCGGTCAGCCCGTCAGGCCGTGGGTTGCCGTTGCTGTCGACGACCGCCCCGGGGGGCGCGGTCAGCAGCGGGAAGCCGTGAACCCAGGCGCCCTCGACCTTCACCTCGGGTCGGGCGTCGCGGCCGAAGTCGAGCAAGAGCCCCTGAAGTTGCGTCCCGTTCACCCGATACAACGATGCGGGGGTGACGACGGCGCGCAGCACCGCGGGCAGTCCGTGGACGGTGGTCGTGATCTGGTTGTCGCTGGTGCCCTGGTGCGCCGCGAGATCGTCGATGACGACGGCGACCCGGTCGGTGTTGTGGGTGGCCAGGCCGACGAACGTCGGAAAGTCGGTCCCGATCGGTGGGGTCAGCACGCCGGCTCCGGTCGACAGCTCGGCCAGCGACAGGGCCGCCAGGTGCGCGAAGACCTCCATCGAGGTGAGGTGCTCCTCGACGAAGCCGTGAGGATTGCCGGACAGCACGTGCTTGCGGTCGTCGGGCTGTTGCGGGGGCACCGCAACCTGGACGGTGACGGTGTCGATCATCCGGACGTGGACGCGGGTGTCATCGAAGCCGAGCCAGGACGACCATCCCGTTGGGTCGGCATCGTGGTTCTGCGCGAGGCGCAGCCACACGTCGGTGTCGGAAATCGGCGTCGCCTGCGCGGGCAGGAGCGCGTTAGCGGCGCTTTCGACGCGCAGGCCGTTCCAGGTCGGGAAGCCCACGGCCGGCGGGCGCGTCATCGACGTGTTGATCGTGGACGCGTTCTCGACCTCGCCGAGCTGCAGGATCAGCCGGTCCGGGAGGACTGCCTGCAGGTCGATGCGACGGTTGTGGGCCTGCGCCACCACCGACGGGTCCGTGCTGGCGTCGGCGGCGGGATGCGCGGACCCGTCGTAGGACTGGAGCACCGCCTCGACGACGACGGCTTGGGGCAGCAGCTCGACGGCGAGTGAGGTGAGGGGCTCTGCGAGCGAGCCGTCGATGACGACCTCGGTGATGTCCTTGGTCTGGCCGTGCAGCCATTGGCTGCTGACTGCGGGATCACCGGAGGTATAGGTGTCCTGCGCGATGTCCATCGTCACCGCCGCGGGCTTGTCGACTCGTGCGAGCACTGACAACGGCTTCGTTGACGTTTGCGCGAAGGCATTCGGCTCGTTGAGCAGGTTGTCGAACTTGACGACGCGGAGCTTCGGTACGGCGACGTAGGTGCGTCGCCCGGTCGGCGCCGATATCGCGGCGAGCTGATCGCCGAACCAGCCGGCCTGGCGTCGTACGCACTGCTCGAAGGTGATCGCGTTCGCCTGGACCGGCGCGGTTGTCGACGCCTCGCTGCTCGCGATAGCGCTGTTCGCGCCGTACTCGAAGAGCCACACGTCGGTGAGCTTGTAGTCGACGAGCAGGTCGAGGCCCTGCGGGACAGAGGAGAGGTTGACGGCGAGCTGCGCGGGGTCGGCTCCGAACCAGTACGTCGCGGCGACCGCGCCGAAGTCGGCGCTGGCGGTGGTCTGGCTCCTCGCGATCTCGTTGGCGATCTGCAGCCCGGCGGTGAACGTCATGGGGATTTGGGAGAGCGCTGCCTGCAGCTTGCGGTAGTCGGCGTTGCCGATCGTGTCGTTGACATAGATCACGTCGAGGTCGAGTGGTGTCGAGATGTTCCAGCCGAGCGTGATGGTGTTGGTCGGTGGCGTCGTCGAGACGAAGTCGCCGGACCCGGACGCCTTGAAGCTCTTGGGGAATGCGGCCGTGGTCGCGGTCACGTGGGTGGTCCCGATCGTGACGTCGATGTCGGCGGGATGAACCGCGTCGAGGATGAGGCCGACGGCGGCGACCAGCTTCTGTTCTGTTGCGGAGAGGTCGGCGATGGTGAACAGCGCGTTGGCGGACTGCAGGCCGTAAGCCTGGGCCTTCAAGGGGCCGTCGCTGTAGTTGACCGACAGCCCGTGTGGCAGGGCTGGCGGCAGCGGGATCGGGACGAGCCCGGCGGTGGTGCTGAGCGCTACCCGGGTAGCGGCGGTGGGCTGCCCGGCGGCGTCGGTGAAGGCGACGCTCGCCGCGATGTTGGTGGACAGCGTGGGGTCGTAGCTGCCGAGGTTGACGACAGCCTTCACCGGCAGGTCGTCGGCGTGGACTCGGGTCGCCCGCTGCTCGAGAGCCAACGTGGTGGTGTTCTTCGCGCTGGTGCCGACCAGCAGGTCGAGCGACGGGATCGTCGCGTTGGCGGTGTAGGTGAACGTCTCCGGCGCATCGGTGAGATCGAGGTCGGCCTGCGTCGGCAGCACGCCTTGGACATTGATGGTCGTGGCGTGGTCGGTCGTGCCGTTGCTGACGACCTCGTCCTTGAGCACCATTGCCACGCTCGTCATCAACGCAACGTGGCTGTGCCAGGTCACCTTGGTGTCGGTCTGGTTGAACTTCAGGGTTGCCTTCAGCGGGTCGCTGGCCGGCAGGTTGAACGGCGCCGGCGTCGGCAGTGTGACCAGGACAGCCGCCCCCGCGCAGGAGCGCACGCTGGGGTCGGTGAGAGCGGACTGATCTGCGTCCTGCTGCGGGATCGGGACGTTGATCGACGCCTGGCCGGTCAGGCTCGCCAGGTTGTTGAGCAGCCCCAGCCCGACCAGGTTCGCGATCGCCTGGAGCAGCTGCGTCGCCGTGGCCACGATCTTGGCCGGGCCGGTCGTCGCAGTGCCGTCGACGATGCCGCCGATGACGGCGATCCCGGCGACGTTGCCGGCGGTGCTCACCGAGATGTCGAGCTCGTCCAGGGACGGGAGGCTCGTCGCCGGTGTCGTGAGGGCGAGCGTGATCGAGGCCGGCCAGCCGGTGGCGCTTGCCGGCACCTCCACATAGGCGAAGCTCGGCGTCGCCGCGTTGGTGGTGAGATTGACGTACAGCGAGAGGCTGTAGCCGGTCAATCCCGGCGCCGCGAAGGTCACGGCGGCACCGACCTGGGCGCCGGCGGCGACGGTGATCGACATGGTGACGGTCGCGTTTTGCGAGCCGCACGGTACGACGTTGGGGACCTCGGGGATGACGACGTACCAGGCATCGGTTGGCGGGCTGGTTTCCTCTCGCACGCGCAGCAGGACACGGCCCGCGGTGGCCAGGTTCCAGACGTCACCGCTGGTCAGCTCGTTGACGATCTCGCTGAGGACTGTCATGGCCGGGATCCTGACGAACCGGCCAGAGCGGGTCAATGAAACGCAGACCACCACTTTTCTGCCGGAGCGTGATCTCGTCCGGCAGACTGCACCCCGTGATCGATCCCGATGAGCTGATGGACGCGGCGCGGGATGAGACGGGGTTCGATGACTTCGGTGACGACAGCTTCCGGGACGGCCTCGAGCGGCTGTGCCACGCGCTCAACACCGAGGCAAAGCTCAACGCGGTCGGTGAGATGGCGCTGCCGCAGCTGCTCGGCAAGCTGCTCGCCAACCGGCTGAAGATCGAGGACTGGTACACCCGCCACCCGGAGATCGACGACGAGCAGGTCGTCGCCCCGCTGATCGGGCTCGGCCTGCCACGCACCGGATCGACGGCGCTGTCCAACCTGCTCGCCGAGGACCCCGACGCGCGCTCGCTGCTGGTGTGGGAGGCCGGCGAGCCGGCACCGCCGCCGGCCACCGTCGAAGGTCCGGACCCGCGGATCGCGGGCGTCGAGTTCTCGATGATGATGCAGAACGAGATGGCGCCGCGGCTCGCGCAGCTCGTGCCGATGTCGCCGAACGGTCCCGAGGAGTGCCAGGACCTGATGGCGCTGACCTTCAAGTCGCACTACTTCCTCGCGTTCGCCCACATCCCGTCGTACGCCGACTGGTTCCTCACCGCGGACCTGAGGTCGACGTACGAATATGAGCGGCGAGCGCTGAAGCTGTTGCAGTGGAAGGCGCCGAAACGGCCGTGGCGGCTGAAGTGCCCGACGCACCTGCTCTTCCTGCCGGCGCTCGACCGGGCGTTCCCGGATGCGCGGTTCGTGATGACGCATCGCGACCCGACCGACGTGATGGTGTCGGTCGCGGACGTGTTTGCCGAGGTGCAGGGGATGTTCGCTGACGAGATCGACCGGCCTTATCTCGGCGCGCTCAACGTCGAGCACTGGTCGCTCGGGATGCAGCGCGCGCTGCAGTTTCGCGCCGCCGGCAACGACGACCGGTTCTTCGACCTCGACTTCCACGCGGTGCAGCGCGATCCGATCGCTGAGGTACGCCGGTTGTACGAGTGGCTCGGCGAGCCGGTGACGGCGGAGTTCGAGGCGGGCATGGCGCGGTGGTGGAAGGAGCACGCGGAGAACCGCGAGCAGAACGTGCATCCGGAACCCGAGGAGTTCGGGCTCGATCTCGACGCGATCCGGCCGCTGTTCGCCGACTACGTGGCGAGTGCCGAGAAATGGTGCGCGCGCTGATGGCCGTCGACCTTACGGGTGGCAAGCCCGAGGAGTGGGAGTACGTCTTCGCGAGCCAGCCCGACGACCCGGAGATGCGGGAGTCGGTCAACGCGTGGATCTGGGACGACAGCGGTGAGTTCGCGATCCCGCGCCTGGGCGTCGAGGCGCCGGGCGATCACTGGGACACCCACGACATCCAGGTGAACCTCGCGTTCGCCGACGGCAACGTCTACTCGATGTACGGACCGCACCCGGTCCATGACCCGATCGCCGCCGACGGCAAGGCGCGGATGCTCGGCGCCGGTCCGCTGCGTATGGAGCTCGTGGAGCCTTACGCGCACCTGCACATCACGGTCGACGGCATGGCGCAGGCGATGACGGTGCAGGACCAGATGAAGGGCTTCTTCCCCGGACAGACCGGCGGCGAGGAGGTGCGCGTCACCGCCGAGATCGACCTCCGTCCCGTCGTACCGCCCTGGGAGAACGGCACGATGAGCGCGGAGGCGCAGCGCGTCCTCACCGAGCAGGACGAGGGCGGGCTCGTCGGGATCCCGTGGCGCTTCGAGCAGCTGTGCCGGGCGACCGGGACGGTGACGGTGGGGGAGCGGACCTACTCACTCGACGGCGGTGCCGACCGGATCCGGCGCCAAGGGGTACGACGGCTGGCGACGTTCCGCGGTCACGCCTGGCAGGCGGCGCTGTTCCCGGACGGACGTGGGTTCGGCTACCAGACCTTCCCGGAGCGCACCGACGGGTTGCCGACGTACAACGAGGGCTACGTCTTCACCGGCGACGGTGAGCTGATCCCGGCGACGGTGGTGTCGGCGCCGTGGCTGACCGAGCTGCACCCGAGCGGCGAGGACGTGACGGTCGTGCTCGAGGCGGCGGGGGAGACCCACGAGATCCGCGGCGAGACGTTGTGCTCGACGTTCATGGTGATGCCGGCCGAGGTTTCCGGCGGCGGGATGCAGCTGCAGCAGGCAGTCACCCGCTACACCTGGGACGGCGAGACCGGGATGGGGATGACCGAGCGAAGCTGTACGACGCAAGCCCTCGCGTAGCGATCGCCTCGACGGGGTCGTGGCCGGACCGCTGTGCCAGGATCTGAGCAGTCGCACAGCGCAGCGTTTCGGGAGGACTTCAGTGGGCGAGCTCGACGGCAAGGTGGCGGTCATCACCGGGGCGGGGTCCGGGATGGGGAGGGCGTCGGCTCAGGTCTTCGTGGCTCACGGTGCGAAGGTCGTCTGCGCGGACATCAGCGGCGCCGAGGAGCAGACCGCCAAGGAGCTCGGCGAGGCGGCGATCGCGGTGCACTGCGACGTGGCGGACGAGGCGAGTGTCGTCGCGATGTTCGACGCCGCGGTGAGCGCGTTCGGCCGGGTCGATGCGGCGTGCAACGTCGCCGGCGTCGCGGGAGGTGGGCCACTCGCGGAGGCGACGCTGGAGGAGTACCAGCGCATCACGTCCATCAACATGCTCGGCGTGCTGCTCGGCACGAAGCACGCCATCAACGCGATGCTGAAGACCGGCGGCGGCTCGATCGTGAACTGGTCGTCGATCGGCGGGCTCGGCGCGTCGCCGATCGGCACCGGCATCTACTCGGCGTCGAAGGCCGGCGTGCACGCGATCACCAAGTCGGCGGCGGTCGAGTACGGCGCGCAGAAGATCCGCGCCAACGCGCTGTGTCCTGGCTTCATCGAGACCGCGATGACCGGTGGACCCGGTACGGCGGAGAAGTTCCCGCAGCTGGTTCAGGGCTCGGCGCTCAAGCGCGCCGGGTTGGCGGCGGAGGTCGCCGAGGTCGCGGCGTTCCTCGCCTCGGACCGAGCGGCGTACCTGACCGGCCAGATCATCGCGGTAGACGGCGGTACGACGGCGGCCCTGCCGTAGCGCGTTAGCGCAATCCGTCGAAGAGGTCCTTCTCGGGCAGCGGTGCGTTTGTCGTGTCACGGACCCGGATGAACGTCTCGGTTCCCATCAGCTCGGTGAACTTCTCCAGCCCGAGCTGGAGGAAGAAGATGTTCTCGCCCTGGCTGGCGTGTGCGGCGAGCGACCCGTACTTCTGTGCAGTGTAGTCCTTGATGTCGACCCAGGTGGTGATCTCGTCATCGGCGGCGCCGACATCGGGCCGGTCGGGCTCCTCGCCGGGCAGCTCCTCGTCCCAGTCGCCGAGGCCGAGCTCCTTCATCGCCGCGGCGAACGTCTCGAACTTCGACTTGGGAAACGTGCCGTAGTACACCTTCGCCGTCGTGTCGGTCTGCTCGATCGCTGCGAGTGTGATGCGGTTCACCTGGATGTGGTCGGGATGTCCGTAGAACCCGTTTTCGTCGTAGGTGAGGATCACGTCGGGGGAGTACTTCTCGATGAGCATCGCGAGCCTCGCGGCGGCCGCCTCGACCGGAGTCGACCAGAACGATCCGGGCGCATCGTTCTGCGGCCAGCCCGCCATGCCGGAGTCGCCGTAGCCGAGCAGCTCGAGATGCCCGATGCCGAGAATCTCGGCGGATTCCTGCAGCTCGACCGTGCGCAGCTCGATGACCGCGGCCGGATCGTGCCCGGGCTCGCCCGGCTTCACCCCGCCCGGCCCGTCGCCGCACGCGCCGTCGGTGCAGGTGACGAGAACGGTACGGACTCCTTCGGCTGCCGCCTTGGCGAGCACGCCTCCCGTGGTCGTCGCCTCGTCATCCGGGTGCGCATGCACGGCCATCAATGTCAGCTGTCGCCCGCTCACCGGACCGAGCCTAAGGGCCGCCGTGGTGTGCGACACTGGACGTACACAGCGACTTGGGTCCGCTCGGACTCCGCCTTCCCTCGCCGCGTGAAATCCCTGATTCCTAGGCGAGTAGGCCACATGGCGACGCGGTCGCAACTTCGATTCCCAATTCCCGAGCGTTCTGGCGTTCGTGCCAACCCGACGTACCCGCAGTCCCTCAGCGTCACGTCGGACGGGGTGGCCCGGTGACCACGGGGGCTGTCACCGAGCAGGGGTTGATCGTGGCCCAGCGGGCGGGAGAGCCGTCCGCCAACGGCGAGTACGCGAACCTCCGGCGGCTCGTGCAGGCGGCTGGTCTGCTCGAGCGATCAGCGCTCCGCGCGCTGCCACGCATCGTGGCGGTCACCGGGATGCTGGCCGCGGGAATCACCGTGCTGTTCGTGCTGCGCAACTCGTGGTGGCAGCTCGCGACCGCGGTCTTTCTCGCTGCCGCCTTCGCGCAGGTGGGCTTCCTGGGCCACGACGCAGGTCATCAGCAGATCTTCCGGACGCGTCGTTGGAACGACCGGTTCGGCTACCTCGTCTCCAACGGTGTGGCGGGCCTCAGCTACGGCTGGTGGGTGGACAAACACAAGCGCCACCACTGGCATCCCAATGACGTCGACCGCGATCCCGACGTCGGGCGCAACGTCCTGGCGTGGACCCGTGAGCAAGCCGACCAGCAGCGCGGCATCGCCCGCCTGATCGCGCGCAACCAGGCCCTGTGCTTCTTCCCGCTGCTGCTCCTCGAAGCCCTCAACCTGCAGGTGAGCAGCATCCGGGCGCTCAGCGCGCGCGGTGAGCGTCGCGGTCTCGAAGCCGTGCTGCTCGGGGCGCACGCGATCGGCGGACTGCTCCTCGTGTTCTGGCTGATGTCACCGCTGCACGCGCTGGCCTTCATCGGCGTCCAGCAGGGGCTGCTCGGGCTGTATCTCGGCGTGAGCTTCGCCCCCAACCACAAGGGCATGCCGATGGCGTCGGGCGACCACGACACCGACTTCCTGCGGCGACAGGTCCTGACGTCACGCAACGTGCTCGGCGGCCGACTGCTCGCCGCGAGCTCCGGCGGGCTGAACTACCAGATCGAGCACCATTTGTTCCCGAGCATGCCGAGCCGGAACCTGCGTCACGCGCGCCAGATCGTGAAGAGCTTCTGTGCCGAGCACGCGATCAGCTACCGCGAGACAACCGCGTTCGACTCCTACCGGCAGGTGTTGCGCTACCTCAAGTCAGTGACGCCGACGACCTGACCCGTCGCCGTCAGGGCCGTCGACCAGCGCCCGGATGCGGGTAGTCACCCTTGTGCATCGCCGCCCTCGCCTCGGCGAGGATGCGGTCGCCGTCTTCCTCGGTGCGGCGCATCATGAGGAACTCGTACGGCGTGCGGGGGAAGATCCGCGCGCGGGCGGCGGCCGGCGCCGTACCGCGTTCCGGCAACGACGGGCTGCCGCACACCTGGCACGGCCACTCGGCCGGCGCCTCGACGTCAGCGGCGAACGCGGGGGAGGACTGGTGATCCGAAGCGCACCAGTAGTCCACGACGCGTCGGGCGACCGGGGTCGCGCCGCGGTCGACCTGGTTGCTGACCGAGACCAGCCGGTTGCCGCGCATCCCGGAGCGGAGTCTCACGCTGCGGCTCCGATCGCGAGGGCGCCGGCCGGCGAGCCGGGCAGCAGGCCTTCGCGGCGGGCGACGCGGACCGCGAGCACGATCGTGAGTGCGGCACCGAGGACCGCCGACCCCGGTCCGTACGCGGTCTTCGCCGTGACGAAGCTGCTGACCGACAACGTGTGCAGCAGCCAGAGCGTGACGCCGGCGCGAGTGGCGCAGATCGCGGCCCACAAGACGGTGAGCCGGAAGAACAGCTTCTGGACGCCGGGACGTGCCGCGACCTCACCGGTCAGCGGGTAGAACTCGGCGGCGATGCGGGAGACGGCCGGTCGTGTCGTGGCCAGCGAGAGCAGGAAGGCAGTGGCGACGACGGAGTCAGCCAGTGCGGGCTGCAGGAAGTAGATGAGAGTGCTGCCGGTGGCGAAGGCGAGGATGGTCTTGCCGGTCAAGCCGGCGACGGTCAGCCAGAGCAGCGTCGAGGACTGTTGCCTGGTGTGGAGCCGCCACGCAGCGGCCGCGTAACACCAGGCCAGCGCGAAGGACAGCGCGACCCACAGGTTGAGCGTGACCAGCCCGACGTAGAACAACGCCGTCGGAATGATCGTGGCGACCGACAAGGTCTTCGCGATCCGTCGTACGACGGTGCGGACCTGCGGGCCCGGCGGAGTGTCCGGGTGTGCGCGCGTCGGCGCCGGGCAGATCGTGTCCAGCGCCGACGCGGCGTTCATCAGATCGGGCGGACGTTCTCGGCCTGCGGGCCCTTCTGGCCCTGGCTCACCTCGAACTCGACCCGCTGCGCCTCATCGAGGCTCTTGTAGCCCTCCGCGGCAATCGCCGAGAAGTGAACGAAGACGTCGGCGCCGCCGCCGTCCTGCTCGATGAAGCCGAAGCCCTTTTCGGAGTTGAACCACTTGACCGTGCCTTGCGCCATCTTCGGTAAACCCTTCCGCAACATCCGGGGTCGCACTGTGCGAACCCGAGTTACACGGAGCCCTGAAGTCAGCGAAGAATGGTCATCGCGACAAGCAAAGAGCGCCCGCTGTCGACATCCCGCGGGCGCTGAAAAGAAAACGTCGAGAAATGCAAACTGCAACTACTGACGACGGTAACACCCTTTACCAGCCACTGCTATGGCTTCGGGTCAGCAGTCTTTGGAGCGCGTCGGCCGGATTCGGCCGATTGCCTACTTCTTGTCGGGTAGCTCGCGGAGGCGGTCTGCGGGGATCGTCTCCATGTAGGCACGGGAGCCGGTCGAGTAGCGAACTGTCGCGACCCAGCCCTTCTGCGGGTCCTCGCGCCACAGGCCCATGGTTCCGGTGAACCACTTGCCGTCGCGCTCGACCTCGACCTGTTTCACTTTGACACCATTCCTTGAGGTTACGACCCGGAGGCGATCTTCGCTATCCGGCCTCGCCGCAAGCCGGCAGCTCAGCCGGCGAGACCGGCCACGACATTGATGGCGGTCGCCAGGATCACGGCACCGAACAGATAGGACAACAGGGCGTGCCGCAGCGCGAGGCGTCGGTACTCACTGCTCTGCAGATCGGTGTCGGAGACCTGGAAGGTCATGCCGATGCTGAACGCGAGATAGGCGAAGTCCGAGTACGGCGGGCGAACGTCCTTCTCGAAGTCGATGCCGCGCCCGACACCCCCGGCAGCGGCGTAGTACATCCGCGCGTACTTCAGCGTGAAGATCGTGTGGACCAGCAACCACGACACCACTACGGCGGCGATCGCGATGCCCATCTCGGTGTCGCGGACCGAGCCGTGGGCGGAATGCGCTTGGACCACCAGCGTCGCGACACCGGCGAGGCTCGCCACTGCTGCTGAGAGCAACGCGATGTCCGCGACGGCGCGGCTCGGGTCCTCGCGGGCGGCGTGCGTCGCGGTGACATCCGCGTCGAGCGGCCAGATGACCGTCCAGATGAACCCGAGGTAGGCCAGCCCTGCGACGTCGAAGCCCGCCAGTGGGCCGACCGCGCCGCGGAACAGCACCCCCGCGAGTACCCCTGCAACGACGCCGATGAGCGCAACCGACAGCACGTGGAGTCCAGCCGCGCGCCGCACGGTCGCAGGCTACGGGAGATGGCGCCCCGCCACACCGCCGAGCCGGCGGCAATCATCCGGCTAGCCCCTCGCCACGTTGTGGGCAATCATGTTTTCGGCACCCGGGAGCCTGCCCGGATCGGGGGAGTGGGGCGCGATGACGGTGGACGAACCGGCGGAGTCGGCGCCGTCGGCCGGGAGTGGGCAGCCCGGCATCGACGCCGAGACTCTGTACCAGGCACTGGTGAACCACTCAGCCGATCTGACGGTGTTCGTGTTCGGCCCCGACTTGTGTCACATCCGGGCGGGTGGGGTTGCGTTCGAGCGGTTCGGGTGGCGGTCCGAGGACATCGTGGGACGGCGCCCGACCGACCTGCTGGCCGACGACCGCGGCAGTCAGATCGAGAAGCACATGCAGGCCGCGCTCGCAGGCGAGACGCGAGTGTTCGACCACGCAGCCCTGCACGACGCGGCGGGGTTCTGGCGCTCGACGGTGGTGCCGGTGCGCGATGCCGACGGCGCCGTCGTGGCGGGGATGATCATCTCTCGAGACGTCGCCCCGGCACTCGAGGCGCAACGCACCCAGCAGGAGTCCGAGGAGCGCTTCGAGGGTGCGCTCGAGGCCATGCTCGACTCGGTGACGGTTCAGCAGCCGGTCCGTGACGCGACCGGGACGGTCGTCGACTTCCGGATCAGCTACGCGACCGAGAACGCGGTCGACTTCGCCGGCCGGCGGCGCGCAGAGCTGATCGACCACACGCTTCGGGAGCTGTTCCCTGAGCTCGGCGACGACTTCATCGCCGCATATGTCCATGTTCTGAAGACCGGCCAGGGTGTGCACTTCAACGCCTTCCCGTATCCGGACGCTGACGGCAACGAGCGGATGTACGACCTCGCGGTCAGCCGGATCGGTGACGCGCTGCTCGTCACCTGGCGAGAGGTCACCGAACGCGAGCGGAGTCGCGTCCTGGTGGCGAGGGCCGCGGCAGTCAGATCCGTCAGCGAGCAGCTGCAGCGAGGCCTGCTTCCCGCTGCGCCACCGGAGATCCCCGGCGTGCGGTTCGCTGCTACCTATCACCCGGCGCTCGAGACCGCCGAGGTCGGCGGCGACTGGTACGACGTCGTACCTCGGCCATCCGCCGATGCGCCGAGCCAGGTGGTCGACGTGATCGTCGGTGACGTCGAAGGCCACGACGGCCACGCTGCCGCCCGCATGGCCCGCTACTCCACCCTGGTGCGGGCGGCCTGTTGCCGGTGCGAGCGCGTCGAGGCAATCGTCAACGAGCTTCGGGAGTTCCACACGACCTTTGACAACGAGCGGCTGGTCACGATTGCCATTGCCCGGGTCGACGTGGCCACCGGCGAGGTGGTGGTGGTGTCCGCTGGGCATCCGCCACCGGTGATTCGCCGAGCGACCGGCGAGGTGCAGGTCGCGGACTTGTCGGTCGACCCACCGGTCGGGGCTCCCGGGGAGAGCGTCGCGGTCGGCACCCTGCACCTGGAGCCCGGCGCGACGCTCGTGATGTTCAGCGACGGGCTGCTGGACCCCCGCGCCGATCCCGACGACGCGTACCGCACCATCGCGACGATCCTGTCCGGCGTGGACCCGGCCAGTCCCACCGAGCTCGTGAGCTCGCTCGAGGACTATGCGCGCGGTCATCAGCCGTCCGACGACGTCGTGGTCGTCGCTGCACATCGTTGCCCCTGACCCGGCCGGTCGCCGATCCCGTGCAACGGCCTGAGCTCCGCCGGCCGGGGTCAAGCCGGGAAGGCTGCAGAGAGGTCGTTCTACTTCGACGCCCTGCGGCGGGTGCGCTCGTGAAGGTGGGCGTGCTTGCCGTCGCGGTCGAAGATCATGATGACCTCGGCCGGCCCGCCGACCGCTGAGACCGCGTGTGGGGTCATGGTCGCGAACTCGGCCGCCTCGCCGGCCTCGACCATGACCTCACGGTCGCCGAGCGAGAGCCGCACCCGGCCTTCGAGGACGAAGAACCAGTCGTGTCCGGGGTGGACCCGCTGCTCCATCGGCGTACGGGTCGGTTCGAGTCGCACCTTCAACGCGCTGGTGCTGCTGGTCGGCCGACTCAACAGCCAGGTCGTCCGCTTGCC
>DASZTL010000032.1:0-24618 GCA_035548055.1 Mycobacteriales bacterium
CCGCGACGGCGCCGGCAGCGGTGCTCGCGGCACGATGCGGGTCATCGGCGGGCGCGGGCAGTTCCGGCCGCGATTCCCAGAACGGCGGCAGGCACCTGGCGACCGCCCCGTCCGGCGCCGTGAACGTCACGTCCTCGCCGGTCACGGCGACCACCGGAGCACCGCCGTGCCGCTCGCCGAAGGAGGCGATCCAGCGCGGGAACCGTGCCGGGGCCACGTCGAGCCACCGGCCGCCGGGTCCCGCGCTCAGATGTTGAAGCCGAGCGCGCGCAGTTGCTCGCGGCCGTCCTCGGTGATGTTCTCCGGACCCCACGGCGGCATCCAGACCCAGTTGATCCGTACGCCGCTGGTGAGACCCTCCAGTGCCGCTGCCGCCTGGTCCTCGATCACGTCGGTGAGCGGGCACGCAGCGGACGTGAGGGTCATGTCCACCACCGCGACCTTCTCGTCGTCGAGAGTGACGCCGTAGACGAGCCCGAGGTCGACCACGTTGATGCCAAGCTCTGGGTCGACGACGTCATGCATCGCCTCCATCACGTCGTCGACTGTTGTCGTCGTGGTACCGGTCTCGCTGGTCATGCGTCCTCCGCCATCGATTGTGCGGTTGCGTCTTTCCAAGCCATCCACGCCAAGAGCGCGCACTTGATGCGAGCCGGGTAGCGCGACACCCCGGCGAACGCGACCGCGTCCTCGAGGAGGTCTTCGTCGGGCTCGCCTTCACCCTTCGACTGCATCAGCCGCAGGAACTCCCCGTGCACCTCGAGCGCGTCGTCGACGGACTTTCCGATGACCAGGTCCGCCATGACGCTCGCCGATGCCTGAGAGATCGAGCAGCCGTGACCGTCGTAGGAGACGTCCGCGACCTTGTCGCCGTCGAGGTGCACGCGCAAGGTGATCTCGTCACCACACGTCGGGTTCAGGTGGTGGACCTCGGCCTCGAACGGCTCGCGAAGCCCGCGGTGATGGGGCTTGCGGTAGTGCTCGAGGATGATCTCCTGGTAGAGCGAGTCGAGCTGCGGCGTAGGAGCATTCGCGGCGGTCATCCGAAGAAGCTCCGCACCTTGCCGAGGCCCTCGATCAAGGCGTCCACGTCCGAGGTGTCGCTGTAGAGATGCAGCGACGCTCGGCTGGTCGCCGGTACGCCGAAGCGCAGGCACGCGGGACGCGCACAGTGATGCCCGACCCGAACCGCGACACCGCCCTCGTCGAGCAGCTGCCCCACATCGTGCGGGTGGATCCCATCCATCACGAACGACACCGCACCGCCACGCGCCTCGGTCGTGGTCGGGCCGATCACCCGCAGCCCCTCGATCGACGACAGGCCGTCCAGCAGGTAGCCGGTGAGCGCCAGCTCGTGCTCGTGGATCGCATCCATGCCGAGATCGGTGAGGTAGTCGACGGCCGCGCCGAGCCCCACCGCCTGCGTGATCGGGGGGGTGCCGGCTTCGTACTTGTGCGGAGGAGCGGCGTACGTCGAACGCTCCATCGTGACCTCGTCGATCATCTCCCCACCGCCGAGGAACGGCGGCAGGGTCTCGAGGAGGTCCAACCGCGCCCACAACACGCCGATCCCGGTGGGACCGCACATCTTGTGACCGGTGAACGCCATCGCGTCGACGCCAAGGGAAGCCACGTCGACGGGAAGATGCGGCACCGACTGTGAGCCGTCGAGAACCGTTCGGGCTCCGACCTCACGAGCCCGTGCCACCACTGTGGACACATCGTTCACGGTGCCGAGCAGGTTCGACTGGTGGACGAACGCAACGACCTTCGTGCGCTCCGTGATGACCTGGTCGAGGCTGCCGAGGTCGAGCCGCCCGTCGTCGGTGAGCCCGATCCACTTCAACGTTGCTCCGGCGCGCTTGCAGGCGAGCTGCCACGGCACCAGGTTGGAGTGGTGCTCCATCTCCGTGATGACGACCTCGTCGCCGGCACCGAACGGCAACACGTTGGCCATCACGTTGAGGGCTTCGCTGGAGTTCTTGGTGAACACGACCTCACGTCGGTCAGGGGCGCCGACGAACGTTGCGACCTTCGTCCTCGCATCCTCGTACGCCGCGGTCGCTTCCTCGGCGAGGGTGTGGATGCCGCGGTGCACGTTGGCGTTGTGGCGCTCGTCGTGCTCCCGGATCGCGTCCAGCACGCGCGTCGGCTTCTGCGACGTCGCGGCGCTGTCGAGGTAGACCAGCGGCACGCCCGGGCGCACCTCCCGATCGAGGATCGGGAAGTCCTTGCGAACTACGGCGACGTCGTAGGTCATCCGGTGAACTTTTCGTAGCCCTCGGCCTCGAGGGTGTCGGCGAGCTCCGGACCGCCGTCGGCGACGATCCGGCCGCCGACGAACACGTGGACGTAGTCCGGCTGGATGTAGCGCAGGATGCGCGTGTAGTGCGTGATCAGCAACGTGCCGGTGGTGCCGGCTTCGCGCACCCGGTTGACGCCGGCGGACACGATGCGCAGCGCGTCGACGTCGAGACCGGAGTCGGTCTCGTCCAACACGGCGACCTTCGGCTTGAGCAGCTCGAGCTGCAGCACCTCGAACCGCTTCTTCTCACCACCCGAGAAGCCCTCGTTGATCGAGCGCTCCCGGAATGACGGGTCGATCGACAGCCGGTCGAACGCCTCGTTGAGGTCCTTGGCCCAGGTGCGCAGCTTCGGGGCCTCGCCGGTGATCGCCGTCACCGCCGTACGAAGGAAGTTCGAGACACTGACACCTGGCACCTCGACCGGGTACTGCATGGCGAGGAACAGGCCGGCGCGAGCACGCTCGTCGACGCTCATCGCGAGGACGTCCGCCCCGTCGAGCGTCACGCTGCCGCCGGTCACCGTGTAGCGCGGGTGCCCTGCGATCGAGTACGCGAGCGTCGACTTGCCGGATCCGTTCGGGCCCATGATCGCGTGTGTCTCGCCCTGCTTCACGGTGAGGTCGACACCGCTGAGGATCTCGCGCGGCTGCGTGCCGTCGCCGTCTGCCGCGACGGTGACGTGCAGGTCCTTGATCTCCAACGTGGCCACTTGACTCGCTACTCCTTCACGTCGACGAGAACGTCGTCGCCGTCGACTCGGACTGGGTAGGTCTTCACTGCTTCGGTCGCGGGCGGGCCGATCGGCTTGCCGGTGCGCAGGTCGAACCTCGACCCGTGCAGCCAGCACTCGACCGTGCCGGCGCCGACCTCACCGTCGGAGAGCGCGACCTCGGCATGTGAGCACTCGTCCGCGAGGGCGAGCACTTCACCCTGGCTCCGCGCCAGGCACACCGGTAGGCCGTCGACCTCGACGGCCGTGGCGGACTCGTCAGCCAGGTCCGACAGCGCACACACGCGTACGAAGCTCATCGGGCCAGCTCGCTCTCGACTGCCGCGAGCAGCCGGTCACGAACCTCCGGGATGTCGATTCGCTCGATGATCTCGGCGAAGAACCCACGGACCACCAACCGCCGTGCCTCGTCCTCCGGGATGCCGCGCGACATCAGATAGAACAGCTGCTGGTCGTCGAACCTTCCGGTGGTGCTCGCATGGCCGGCGCCTGCGACCTCACCGGTCTCGATCTCGAGGTTCGGAACGGAGTCCGCGCGGGCGCGGTCACCGAGCAGGAGGTTCCGGTTCTCCTCGTAGGTATCGGTACCCGTCGCATTCGCACGGATCAGGACATCGCCGATCCACACCGTGCGCGCGCTGTCGCCATGCGCAGCACCCTTGTAGGTGACTCGGCTACGACAATTCGGCTGATCGTGGTCGATGAACAGCCGGTGCTCGAGGTGCTGACCCGCATCAGCGAAGTACAAGCCGAGCAGCTCCGCACTCGCTCCTGGACCACCGAAGCGCACCGTGGGCGTGATCCGGACCAGGTCGCCACCGAGAGAGACAACTGCGGCGAGGTACGACGCGTCGCGCCCGACGCGCGCCGCATGGTGCTCGAGGTGAACCGCGTCGTCGTCCCAGTCCTGCAGGCTGACCAGAGTCAGCTTTGCGCCGTCACCGACCAGAACTGACAGTACGCCGGCGAACGTCGTGCTTCCCGTGTGGTCGAGCACGATCGTCGCGGCCGCGTTCGCGCCGATGTCGACGATGAAGTGACCCCACGTGGTCTCGGCCGTGCCGACGCCGTGTCGCTCGATGAGGATCGGGCGGGACACCTCTGCGTTTGCCGGCACGCGTAGGACGGTCGCACCGGCCGCATGCGCGTGTGCCAGAACCGCAACCCGGTCGACCGGGGCGGGCACGGCGGTGCGGATCGGGTCATCCGCAGCCACCTCGACGAGCTCAACGCCGTCGGGCAGGTCGGCGATGAGCTTGAGGCGCAGGTCGCTCGCCTCGGCTTCGAACAGACCGCGCAGGCGCCGCGTCGGGGTGAAGCGCCACTCTTCCTCACGACCGGTGGGAACCGGGAAGTCGGCGAGGTCGAACGAGGCCGGCCGCTGCGCAGCGGAGCGCAGCGGGGTGGTGTCCAGAGCCATCAGCCGACGGCTCCTTCCATCTGCAGCTCGATCAGGCGGTTCAGCTCGAGGGCGTACTCCATCGGCAGCTCACGGGCGATCGGCTCGATGAAGCCGCGCACGATCATCGCCATCGCCTCTTCCTCGGAGATGCCGCGCTGCATCAGGTAGAAGAGCTGGTCGGCGCTGACCTTGCTCACGGTCGCCTCGTGACCCATCTGTACGTCGTCCTCCCGGACGTCGACGTACGGGTAGGTGTCGGAGCGGCTGATGTCGTCGATCAGCAACGCGTCGCACTTCACCGTCGACTTCGAATGGTGCGAGTTCTTGTTGATCTGCACCAGTCCGCGGTACGACGTGCGTCCGCCGCCGCGCGCGACCGACTTGCTGATGATGTTGCTCGACGTGTTCGGCGCAGCGTGCACCATCTTCGATCCGGCGTCCTGGTGCTGGCCCTCGCCGGCAAATGCGATCGACAGCGTCTCGCCCTTGGCGTGCTCACCAACCAGCCAGACCGCCGGGTACTTCATCGTGACCTTGGAGCCGAGGTTGCCGTCGATCCACTCCATCGTCGCGCCTTGGTGCGCCATCGCGCGCTTCGTGACGAGGTTGTAGACGTTGTTCGACCAGTTCTGAATCGTCGTGTAACGAACCCGTGCGTCCTTCTTCACGATGATCTCGACGACCGCCGAGTGCAGCGAGTCAGACGAGTAGATGGGCGCCGTACAGCCCTCGACGTAGTGCACGTATGAGCCTTCGTCGGCGATGATCAGCGTCCGCTCGAACTGGCCCATGTTCTCGGTGTTGATCCGGAAGTAGGCCTGCAGCGGGATGTCGACCTTCACGCCCTTCGGCACATAGATGAACGACCCACCCGACCACACCGCGGTGTTGAGCGCGGAGAACTTGTTGTCACCGGCCGGGATGGCGGATGCGAAGTACTCCTTGAACAGCTCCTCGTGCTCGCGCAGACCGGTGTCGGTGTCGACGAAGATGACGCCCTGCTGTTCCAGATCCTCACGAATCTGGTGGTAGACAACCTCGGACTCGTACTGAGCCGCGACACCCGCAACGAGGCGCTGCTTCTCCGCCTCTGGGATGCCGAGCTTGTCGTAGGTGTTCTTGATGTCCGCGGGCAGGTCGTCCCAGGAGGCGGCCTGCTTCTCAGTCGAGCGGACGAAGTACTTGATGTTGTCGAAGTGGATGCCGGAAAGATCCGCGCCCCAGTGCGGCATCGGCTTCTTCTCGAACAGCCGCAGCCCCTTGAGCCGCATGTCGAGCATCCATTCGGGCTCGTTCTTCAGCGCCGAGATGTTGCGGACCACATCCTCGGACAGACCGCGCTGCGCGATCGAGCCGGCTTCGTCCGAGTCGGACCAACCGAACTTGTATCGGTCGAGACCCTCGAGCTCTGGGCGGGCGAGATCGGTCATGCGCTGGTCACCTCAGGTGTTGCCGGAGTTACCTGACGGACCTTCACGTCCGTCAGCGGAATGTGGGTTGTGCAGACGCCGTCGCCGCGCGCGATCGTCGCGAGGCGCTGCACGTGCCGCCCGACGAGCCGGCCGATCGCCTCGGTCTCGACCTCGCACAGCACCGGAAACTCTTCAGCGACGTGCTGCACCGGGCAATGATGCTGACAGACCTGCACGCCGAGTGTCGTGTCGTGCACCGTCGATGCGTAGCCGTCCTCCGCGAGTGCCTCGGCAAGCGCGCCGGCTCGCTCGTCGAGCGGAAGGGACGCGATCCGCTCGGCGTAGCGCGCCTCCCACGCGGCCATCCGCTGTCGGGCGAAGTCCTCGACTGCGCCCTCGCCGACCGACTCGCGCAGGTAGCGCAGTGCGTCGATCGCGACCTCGTCGTACGCCGTCGGCCCGGCCGCGTGGCCGACCTCGGACAGCGAGAACCGCTTCGCCGGACGGCCGCGGCCGCGAGGGCCCCGGGGGCGCTCCTCCGCTGCGACGATCAGCCCGTCGGCCACCGCCGCATCAAGGTGCCGCCGGACCGCGGCTGTGGTCAGGCCCAGCCGTCCGGCGAGCTCGGCCGCTGTGGACGGACCGTGCTCGAGCAGCGAGCGCGCGACGCGGTCGCGAGTTCGCCGATCAGCCGCGTCGAGCCGCATCGGCTGCACCCAGCGAGCCTGCACAGCGCCCGCCTCCACGACGACTGATTTCACAACGACATTGTTTCGTAAATGGTTTCGTTGCGCAAATCGCCCCCGAAGTAGCACATAAAGTCGCTACCCACGTGCCCGTTCCTGCCCGTTTGTCCGTCTCCGGGGCCACTACATGTGCTACTTCGGGGAGGACGGAGACTGGTGGGGTGGCGGCGGTCGAGGTGAGCAGCCTGGTCAGGCGTTACTCCCCCGACGCCGGAATCAGCGACGTGTCGTTCGAGGCACCCGACAGCGCGGTGACCGCGCTGCTGGGCCGCAACGGCGCCGGCAAGACGACGACCGTGGAGATCTGCTGCGGGTTGCGCCGCGCCGACTCCGGTGAGGCGCGCGTCCTGGGCCTGGATCCCACTCGCGATGGTCGCAAGCTCCGTGGCCGGCTCGGCGTCATGCCCCAGGCGGGCGGCTCCGGCGCCAGTGGCGTCTACCCGTCGGTGCGGGTCGAGGAGGCCCTGCAGCTCTACGCCGCCTTGTACCGGCAGCCGCTCGCGATCGACGACCTGCTCGACACCCTCGACCTGCAGCGGGTACGCCGTACGACGTGGCGTCGCCTGTCGGGCGGCGAGCAGCAGCGACTGTCCCTGGCGCTGGCGCTCATCGGACGCCCGGCAGTCGCCTTCCTCGACGAGCCCTCGGCCGGCCTCGACGTGCACGCCCGCCAGACGACGTGGGAGCTGGTTCGCGAGCTGCGCTCGGCCGGCGTCGCGATCCTTCTCACGACGCACGACCTCGCCGAGGCATCCGTGCTCGCCGACCACGTCGTGATCATCGACAGCGGCCGCGTCGTCGCGGCGGGCAGCCCCGCCGACCTCACCCGCGACGCGAGCACCCGCGGGCTGCGCTTCGAGGCGCCCCCCGGGCTGCCGCTCGCCGGCTTGGATACGGCGCTGCCGGAGGGCGCGAACGCCCAGGAGGTGCGACCCGGGCACTACGTGGTCGGTCCTCGCGTCGACCCCGACGTGGTCGCGTCCGTCACTGCCTGGTGCGCACAGCAAGGCGTCATGGCCGACAACCTGACGACCAGCGGGCGCTCGCTGGAGGAGGTCTTCCTGTCCCTGACTGCTCCGGACTCGGCGTGACCACCCTCGACGTCACGCCCGGACCGGGCGCCGCGCCGCGCTACCGCGCGCTCGGGGCGCAGACTCGCATGGAGCTGCGGCTCGCCCTCCGCAACGGCGAGCAGCTCCTCCTCACCCTTGTCATCCCCATCGCGCTGCTTCTCCTCTTCGTGAAGGCGCCGATCGCGGGCGTCCCGAAGCCGCGCATCGACTTCCTGATGCCGGGCGTGCTCGCGCTCGCGGTGATGTCGACGGCGTTCACCGGCCAGGCGATCGGGACCGGGTTCGAACGCCGGTACGGCGTGTTGCGGCGGCTCGCCACGACGCCCCTGTCACGTCCGGCGCTGCTGTCCGCGAAGACGATCGCGGTCATCCTGGTCGAGATCCTCCAGGTGGCGATCCTCTGCGCGGTCGGGGCGGCCCTCGGCTGGAACCCCCACGGTGACCCCGCGATGGTGGTCGGCGTCCTGCTGCTCGGCACGGCCTGCTTCAGCGCGCTCGGCCTGTTGATGGCCGGGTCGCTGCGCGCCGAGGCCACCCTTGCCGGGGCGAATCTGCTCTACCTGGTCCAGCTGGCGATCGGCGGGGTCGCGGTCCCGCTCACGGAGTTCTCCGACGGCGTACGACACCTGCTCGAGCTGCTGCCACTGGGCGCGATGACCGACGGACTGCGCGCCGTCCTCAACCACGGCGACAACGTGCCGGCGCACGACTGGGTGACCCTTGCGGTCTGGACCGGAGCCGGCATGCTCGCCGCCTCCCACTGGTTTCGCTGGGACGACTAGGCAGCCCACCGCGAACCAGCGGCCGTTGCGTCAGGCGGCCTCGACCGCGTCGATGCTCAGCGTCGCAACCTCGTCAGGCTCGACGTACTGGTACTTGCCTCCGCGCACCCATGACGCCCAGGCTGCGAGCAGGCTGACGACGATCGCGAGGTCGAGAGCGGCCCGCAGCCCGTCATGGAACGGCCCGCTGATCATCGTCGGGAAGAAGTCGCGGCTGGTCAGCACCGCCTGCTGGTGGGCCGTGAGCCCGGCGAGGACGTGCGGGCCGACGAGGCTCTGAATCGGGTTGTAGCCCAGGAAGGCGGCGAACAACGTGGACACCGGCGGCAGGTTCGCGACGTGGTGCGCGACGTCCGCCGGGACGCCTTGCTGCGTCAGCCCGTGCTGAAGAGTGCTCGGCAACGACGCCGAGAACCCGATGATCATCAAGGTGAAGAATATCCCGATCGACAGCACCTGCGCGGAGTTCTGGAACGTCGAGTTCATCCCGGAGCCGGCGCCGCGATGCCTCGGCGGCAGCGCGTTCATGACCGCGGCGCGGTTCGGCGAACCGAACAGCGCCATCGTCAACCCGAGCAGGAAGAGCAGGGCGGCGAACACCGGATAGGAGAAGTCGATCGGCATCAGCTCCAGCGCGCCGAACCCGATCGCGGTGCCGATCATGCCGCCGGTCGCGAACGGCCTGGCACCGAACCGATCGGAGAGCACACCCGACAACGGCCCCGCGACGAACAAGCCCAACGTGAGAGGCAGCATCGCCAGACCCGCCTTCAGCGGTGTGTCGGCGAAGTTCACGCCATGCCGTGGCAGCCAGATCCCCTGCAGCCAGATGATCAGCGTGAACATCAGGCCGCCACGGGCCAACGCCGCGAGGAAGCTCGCCACGACGCCGGCGGTGAAGGCGCGGATCCGGAACAGCTGCAGTCGGAACATCGGCTCCGCGACCCGAGCCTCGATCATGCAGAACGCGACGAGCAGCGCCAAGCCGCCGGACAGCTCCCCGATGACGGCGGGGTTGCCCCACCCCATTGCGTGGTCGCGGTACGGCTCGATGCCGTAGGTCAAGCCGACCATCACCAGGACCAGGCCGACTGCGAAGGTCAGGTTCCCCCAGACGTCGAGAGAGGCATGATGGCGTTCGGAGAGCTCACGCAGCTTCAGGTAGCCCCACACTGTGGCGAACAGGCCGATCGGCACCGAGACCAGGAAGATCAGCCGCCAGTTGATCGGGGCGAGCACGCCGCCGAGGACGAGCCCGAGGAACGATCCGCTGAAGGCGGCTGCTTGGTTGATGCCGAGCGCCATACCTCGCTGGTTGACCGGGAAGGCGTCGGTGAGGATCGCCGATGAGTTCGCGATCAGCATCGCCGCACCGACACCCTGGAACAGCCGCATGACGATCAGGTACATGCCGGCCGCATGGCCGCTGTTCCAGGTGATCGTGAGCAGCAGCGAGAAGAACGTGAAGACGGCGAACCCGAGGTTGTAGATCCGCACGCGGCCGTAGATGTCGCCGATCCGTCCCAGGCTCACCACGAGCACACTCGTGACGACCAAGAACCCGAGGATCATCCAGAGCAGGTAGAAGGTGTTGCCCGGCTGCAGCGGGTCGATGTGGATCCCGCGAAAGATGTCGGGCATCGCGATCATCGTGATCGAGGCGTCGATGGTCGCCATGAGCACGCCGAGCGTGCAGATGAACAGCGCCGTCCACTTGTAGCGATCGTCGGCGGCAGTCACTACGCCAGATTACTTGCGAAAGGTAACTACTTCCGCCGACGCGCTAGTGCACCTTCTCGAGGAACCCGATCAGGTCATCGGCGTGCTCCTCCTCGACCGACAGGATGTCCTCGAACAAGCGTCTGGTGGTCGGGTCACTGGTACCCAGCCAGTTGATGATCTCGGTGTACGACGCGATCGCGATGCGCTCCGCGACGAGGTTCTCGCGAATCATCGTTTCGAGGCTGTCGGCCGTCTCGTACTCCGAATGGGACCGTGAGGTCAGCGTGTCCGGGTCGAAGTCGGGCTTTCCGCCGAGCTGGGCGATCCGAGCGGCGAGCCGGTCGGCATGCTCCTGCTCCTCGTTCGCGTGGACGAGGAACTCGGCCGCGACGGGCTCGGCATCCAGCCCGGTGGCGGCGAAGTGGTGCTGGCGATAGCGCAGCGTGCACACCGTCTCGGTGGCGAGGGCGGCGTTGAGCACCTCGATCACGCGCTCGACGTCAGCCTGGTACGCCGCCGTTACCGGGCCCTTCTCGATCTCGTCCCGGGCCTGCTTGCGCAGCGTCTCAACATCAGTCAGGAAGTCGGCCATGATCACGCCCTACCCATTCTGCGTCGGGTTGATTCAGACGAACTGGCTGACCGCAACCGCAGCGAACAACAGCGCGAGGTAGGTGATCGACGCATGGAAGAGCACGAGCGGCCGCGCTTCCTCGCCACGCAGCACCCGGCGATGCAGGCGATGAGCCTCCAGGAGGAAGCCGGCGCCGAGCACTGAAGCGGCCAGCGTGTAGACGATCCCCGCCCCGAACGGGATCAGGACCAGCGACGCCGCGACCATCGCCCATGAGTAAGCGACGATCTGGCGGGTCACCGAGACCGCGGGAGCAACCACGGGGAGCATCGGGACGCCAGCCGCGGCGTAGTCGTCCTTGAAGCG
This sequence comes from Mycobacteriales bacterium, assembly GCA_035548055.1. GTDB lineage: Bacteria > Actinomycetota > Actinomycetes > JAFAQI01 > JAFAQI01 > DASZTV01. Next base: position 11,114 of record DASZTL010000032.1, read on the forward strand.
CATCGCCAGCGACCAGAAGTGGGGCGGCGTCCAGAGGAAGATCACGGCGAACAGCACGACCGCGGGCCATCCGACGTTGCCCCGGACCGCTGACCAGCCGATCAGGACCGGGAAGCAGCCCGCCGCCCCGCCGATCACGATGTTCGACGGCGTACGGCGCTTGAGACCCAGCGTGTAGACGAAGACGTAAAAGAGGATCGCGCCGTCGGCGAGCAGTGCGGACACCCAGTTCACGCCGACGCCCAGCAGCAGCGTGGCGGCCGCCCCGAGCGCAATGCCGAAGCGCAACGCGTTGGCCGGCGACACCTGCTGCCTGGCCAGCGGACGGCGCTGGGTGCGGTGCATGACGGCATCGATGTCGCGGTCGACGACGCAGTTGAGCGCGTTCGCGCTGCCGGCGGCCAGAGTCCCGCCCACCAGCGTGGCGACCGCGGTCCAGAGTGACGGCAGCCCGCGAGCGGCGAGAACCATGGCTGGGAGGGTGGTCACCAGCAGCAGCTCGACAATTCGCGGTTTGGTCAGCGCCACGTAACTGCTGAGCCGCTCGAGCACGTACGAATCCTAATGGTCGGCCTGGGAAGGACTTTCATTGACTGCCTTACCGGTAGTCGCCGTGGCGGCGCGGGGTACGACAGCACGCCGGTGGACGACCTCACTACGCTTCGGCTTGGAGTCGATCAAGAGACAGGGGTGCACCAGGTGAGCGCAGCGCGCCAGCGGCTCGAGTGGAGCGACGCCGACGAGCTCGCGGTGAGGGTGATCCGGGGTCTCGCCATGGACGCCGTCCAGGCGGCGGGAAACGGCCATCCAGGCACCGCGATGAGCCTCGCGCCCGCGGCGTACCTGCTGTTCCAGCGCCTGATGCGCCACGACCCGACCGATCCGGGCTGGATCGGGAGGGACCGGTTCGTGCTGAGCTGCGGCCACTCCAGCCTCACTCTCTACATCCAGCTGTTCCTGTCCGGCTACGGGCTGACCATCGAGGACCTCAAGCTGCTCCGACAATGGGGCTCGCTGACGCCGGGGCACCCGGAGCACGGCCATACCGCCGGCGTCGAGACCACGACCGGGCCGCTCGGCCAGGGAGTTGCCAACGCGGTCGGCATGGCGATGGCGGCGCGTTACGAGCGTGGCTTGTACGACCCTGACGCCAAGCCCGGCGAGAGCCCGTTCGACCACATGATCTGGTGCTTCGCCTCGGACGGCGACATGGAGGAGGGCATCTCTGGCGAGGCCAGCTCGATCGCGGGCCACCAGCAGCTCGGCAACCTGGTCCTGCTCTACGACGACAACCACATCTCGATCGAGGGCGACACGAAGGTCGCGCTCTCGGAGGATGTCGCCGCCCGCTACGCCGCGTACGGCTGGCACACGCTGCACGTTTCGGACGTCAATGACGTCCAGGAGATGTACGACGCGTTCGAGGCGGCCCGCGCTGAGACGGAGCGCCCGACGCTCATCTCCGTGCGAACGATCATCGGCTGGCCCGCGCCGACCCTGCAGAACACCGGCAAGGCCCATGGGGCGGCGCTCGGCGCCGAGGAGGTCGCCAAGACGAAAGAGATCCTCGGCTTCGACCCCGAGGTGTCCTTCTACTGCCCGGACGACCTGCTGGCTCACGTCCGCCAGGTGATCGAACGAGGCCGCGCCGCCCACGAGGAGTGGCAGCAGGGCTTCGACGCCTGGGACACCGCCAACCCGGAGCGCTCAGCAGAGCTGAGGCGGATCAGCGAGCGCCGGCCACCGGCGGGCTGGGACGCCAAGCTGCCCGACTTCGCCGAGAAGAAGGCGCTCTCAACCCGCAAGGCCAGCGGTGCCTGCATCAACGCGATCGCCCCGGTCATGCCGGAGCTGTGGGGCGGGTCCGCCGACCTCGCCGAGAGCAACAACACCGAGATCGAGGGCGCGGACTCGTTCCTTCCCGAGTCGCACGGGGGCTCGCCGTACGGCCGGATCCTGCACTTCGGGATCCGGGAGCACGCCATGGGCGCGATCATGAACGGCATCACGCTGCACGGCGGCACCCGCGTCTTCGGCGGTACCTTCCTCACGTTCTCCGACTACATGCGAGGGTCCGTCCGGCTCGCCGCGCTGATGAAGCTGCCGGTGACCTACGTCTGGACGCACGACTCCATCGGGCTCGGTGAGGACGGGCCTACCCATCAGCCGATCGAGCACCTTGCGGCGCTGCGGGCGATTCCCGGGCTCGACGTCGTACGCCCCGCGGACGCCACCGAGACGGCCGTTGCGTGGCAGACGATCATCGAGCACACCGACCGTCCCGCGGGACTGGTCCTGTCCCGTCAGGATCTGCCGGTGATCGACCGCGCGACGCACGCGTCGGCCGATGGCGTGGCAAAGGGCGCTTACGTCCTCGCCGAGGCATCGTCCGGCCGAGCCGACGTCATCCTGATCGCAACGGGCAGTGAGGTCTCACTCGCGCTTGCCGCCCGCGAGCAGCTCGAGGCGGACGGTACGCCGACCCGAGTGGTGTCGATGCCGTGCCGTGAGTGGTTCGAGGCGCAGGACCAGGCCTACCGCCAGGAGGTCCTCCCGCCGGAGATCAAGGCGCGCGTCTCCGTGGAGGCGGCGGTGGCGATGGGATGGCGTGACTTCGTGGGCGAGGCCGGCGAGTGCTTGTCGATCGAGCACTTCGGTGCCAGCGCGCCTTACCAGATCCTCTTCGAGCAGTTCGGCTTCACGCCAGACCGGGTAGTGGCAGCAGCGCACTCGAGTCTGTCGAAGGTCGGCGCCACCAAGGGCTCGACGACAGGCAACTAGCAGCTCTGTCTATAGCAACAAGGAGAGAACATGACCGACGCGCTCAAGCAGCTCTCCGACGCGGGCGTCGCCATCTGGCTCGACGACCTCTCGCGGGAACGACTCGTCGGCGGTGGTCTCGCCTCGCTGGTGCGTGACAGCCACGTGGTCGGCATCACCACGAACCCGACGATCTTCCAGAAGGCGATCAGCGGAAGCGACATCTACGACGATCAGATGCGCGATCTCGCCACGCGCGGGGTCTCGGTCGACGAGGCACTGCGCATGGTGACGGCACACGACGTGCGCGAGGCCTGTGACGTGCTTCGCCCCGCGTACGACGCAAGCGGCGGTGTCGACGGGCGCGTCTCGATCGAGGTCGGTCCCGCACTCGCCCACGACACGGACGCGACGGTTGCCGAGGCGCGAGCGCTGTGGTGGCTGGTCGACCGCCCGAACTTGTTCATCAAGATCCCCGCGACGAAGGCCGGCCTGCCGGCGATCGCCCAGATGCTGAGCGAGGGCATCAGCGTGAACGTGACGCTGATCTTCTCCCTCACTCGCTACGGCGAGGTGATCGAAGCGTTCTTCGACGGCATCGAACGAGCACGGGTCGCAGGTCACGACCTCTCGCGGCTCGGGTCGGTCGCCTCGTTCTTCGTCTCCCGCGTCGACTCCGAGGTCGACGGCCGGCTGGACAAGATCGGCAGCGACGACGCCAAGGCGGTCCGCGGCAAGGCGGCCGTCGCCAACGCGCGGCTTGCCTACAAGCTGTTCGAGGAGCGGTTCGACTCCGACCGCTGGCGCTCGCTTCGTGACGACGGCGCCAGACCACAGCGCCCACTGTGGGCATCGACGTCGACGAAGGACCCGTCCTACGACGACACGATGTACGTCGTCGACCTCGTGGCCGACGGAACGGTCAACACGATGCCGGAGCCGACGATTCACGCCGTCGCGGACCACGGCACGATCACCGGCGACACGATCCGGCCGAACTATGCCGACGCGCAGGGCGTGCTCGACGAGCTGGCCAAGATCGGCATCGACTACGACGACGTCGTGGCGGTCCTCGAGACGGAGGGCGTCGAGAAGTTCGTCGCCTCCTGGAACGAGTTGACCGAGTCGACCCGCAGCGAGCTCGAGCGACTCGCGCCGAGCAAGTGAGCGCCGGCGAAGCCGGCATCGCGGTAACCGCCGGCGGCCTGACCGTACGCTGCGCCGGCGATGAGCTGACGACGGCGCGCGACGCGGCGCTCGCGGCCAACCTCGGAATCGCCGCCCGCATCGCCGGCAAGGACGCCGGGCTGTGGGGGCCTGACGCCGCGGCAGAGGCGAGTGTGCGACTCGGTTGGCTGGACTGCGTGACCGTCTCCAGGCCGCTCGTGGCGGAGATCGAAGCGCTTCGGTCGGAGCTCAACGGACGAGGTGTCGATCACGTCGTGCTCGCCGGCATGGGGGGCTCGTCGCTCGCCCCCGAGGTGATCTGCGCGACCTACGGCGTCGAGCTCACCACGGTCGACACGACCGATCCCGGCCAGGTCGAGGCGGCGCTCGCCGACCGCCTTGCCAGCGCCGTGCTGGTCGTGTCCAGCAAGAGCGGCGGAACGCTCGAGACGGACAGCCACCGTCGCGCGTTCGAGGCGGCGTTTCGCGCGATCGGGATCGACCCGGTCGAACGGATCGTCGTCGTCACCGACCCCGGCTCACCGCTGCACCGGCTCGCGGCGGAGGCCGGCTACCGGACCTTCGAGGCCGATCCGAACGTCGGCGGTCGCTACAGCGCGCTGACTGCGTTCGGCCTGGTGCCGAGCGGGCTCGCCGGAGCGCCGATCGCAGAGCTGCTCGATGACGCCGCGGCCGCGGCCGCGACGCTCGCCGGCGACTACCGCAATCCGGCGTTCGCGCTCGGCGCCGCCCTCGGCGGCTACGGCACCGAGGGCCACGACAAGGTCGTCATCGCGGACTCCGGGTCCGGGATCGTCGGGTTCGGCGACTGGGCCGAGCAGCTCATCGCCGAGTCGACCGGCAAGAGCGGGCGCGGCCTGCTGCCGGTCGTCGTCGGGTCTGTCGAGTCGCCCGGCTTCGAGGCGACCGGCGACACCCACCTCGTTGTGGTGGGCTCGACGCCTCCGCTGTCGGGTACCTCGGTGGAAGGCCCGCTCGGCGGCCAGTTCCTGGCATGGGAGTTCGCCACCGCTGTCGCGGGCCGGATCCTCGCGATCGACCCGTTCAACCAGCCCAACGTCCAGGAGTCGAAAGACAACACCAAGGCCGTGCTCGAAGCGGCAAAGGACGGGCCGCTGCCGACCGGCGACCCGCTAATCGTCGACGGGCCCATCGAGGTCCACGCCAACGCCGAGCTGGTCGGCGAGGCCGCCGACGTCGCAGCTGTCATCCGGACGCTGCTGGCCTCGGTCCCGTCGACCGGCTACCTCGCCGTCATGGCCTACCTCGATCGTCTGACGGACGTCGCAGCAGCCGACATCCGCGACGTCCTGGCGCGACGCATGCCACATCCGGTGACGTTCGGCTGGGGCCCTCGCTTCCTGCACTCCACGGGGCAGTTCCACAAGGGCGGTCCGGCGGTCGGCGTCTTCCTGCAGATCACGGGTGAAGTCGCCTCCGACGTCGAGATCCCCGGTCAGACGTTCAGCTTCGGGCGGCTGCAGATGGCGCAGGCGCTTGGAGACCTGCAGGCGCTGCAAGGCAGGGCGCGTCCCGTCGTACGCCTGCATCTCAAAGACCGGACCGAAGGCATCGACGCCCTCCTCGCCGCCGCTCGGGCGGAGTAGGAACCGTGGACGTCATCTCGGGCACCGCTGGCAATCTGCTGCGCGATCCACGCGACCGCCGGCTCCCCCGAGTGCCCGGCCCGTGCGCCGTCGTGGTGTTCGGCGTCACCGGCGACCTGTCGCGCAAGAAGCTGATCCCCGCGATCTACGACCTGTCCAACCGGGGCCTGCTACCACCGGGGTTTGCCCTCCTCGGCTTCGCTCGCCGCGACTGGGGCGACGGCGACTTCGAGTCCCTTGCCAAGCAGGCGGCGTTGGAGCACGCCCGCACGGAGTTCCGCGAGGACGTGTGGAAGCGGGTCGCGGCCTCGCTGAAGTTCCTGCCGGGCAGCTTCGACGACGACGCCGCATTCGACAACCTCGCGCAGACGCTGCGTGACCTCGAGGCAAGCCACGGCATCCACGGCAACGCCGCGTTCTACCTGTCGATCCCGCCCGCCGCGTTCCCCGTCGTGCTCAAGCAGATGCAACGCACTGGCATGGCCGACAACGAGCAGTCAGGCGGCTGGCGCCGCGTCGTGGTCGAGAAGCCGTTTGGACATGACCTCGCGTCTGCCCGCGAGCTGAACGCGCTGGTCGACGACGTGTTCACGCCGGACGACGTGTTCCGGATCGATCATTACCTCGGCAAGGAGACGGTGCAGAACATGTTGGCGCTGCGGTTCGCCAACACGCTGTTCGAACCGATCTGGAACTCCCACTACGTCGACTCAGTTCAGATCACGATGGCCGAGGATGTCGGCATCGGCGGACGGGCCGGGTTCTACGACTCCGCAGGCGCTGCCCGCGACGTCTTGCAGAACCATCTCTTGCAGCTTCTCGCTCTGACGGCGATGGAGGAGCCCGTGTCCTTCCACGCAGAGGCCATTCGTACCGAGAAGCTGAAGGTCCTCAACGCGATCTCGCTGCCCGACGACCTCGCCCGCTACGCCGTCCGCGGCCAGTACGACCAGGGCTGGCTCGCCGGCCAACGCGTCCCGTCCTACCTCGACGAGCCCGACGTGCCGAAGGACTCGCGCACGGAGACCTACGCAGCGGTACGTCTCGGCATCGAGACCCGGCGGTGGGCCGGCGTGCCGTTCTACCTGCGAACCGGCAAGCGACTTCCGCGACGAGTGACCGAGATCGCAGTCGTGTTCAAGACGGCACCTCACCTGCCATTCGACGCAACGGACACCGTCGAGCTCGGACACAACCAGCTGGTGGTTCGAGTCCAGCCGGATGAAGGGGTCACGCTTCGCTTCGGCTCCAAGGTGCCCGGCTCCGCGATGGAGGTGCGCGACGTCTCGATGGACTTCCTGTACGGCGAGGCGTTCACCGAGTCCTCCCCCGAGGCCTACGAGCGCCTGATTCTCGATGTCCTGCTCGGCGACGCGACCCTGTTCCCGCGCAACGAGGAGGTCACGGCCTCATGGCAGGTGATCGATCGGCTCGAGGAGTTCTGGGCCGGCTCGGCGCCGGAGAAGTACCGGGCCGGCGAGTGGGGACCCCGCGGCGGCGACGACATGCTCGCTGCCGACGGCCGGGTATGGCGTCGGCCATGACAGGTGTGGTGATCCGCTGATGGCGACGACTCTGTGGGACACGACCGGCACCGACGTGGTGAAGGCCCTCGCGGCGGAGCGCCGCGCGGCCGGCGCACTCGCCTCCGGCCTTGCGCTCACCCTTGTCGCGGTCGTCGACGACCGGCGAGTACCGGAAGCTGAGCAGGCCGCCACGATCGCGGCCTCGGCGCACCCGTGCCGGCTCATCATGGTGGTCCGGCACTCGATCACCGCAGACAGCCGGCTTGACGCCGAGGTACAGATCGGCGGGCGCCTGGGTTCGACCGAAGCCGTGGTTCTGCGCATGCACGGCCGGCTGGGCCTGCACGCCGAGTCCGTCGTACTGCCGCTGCTCGCGCCGGATGCTCCGGTCGTCACCTGGTGGCACGGTCCGCCCCCTGACGAGATCGCGACGGATGCACTCGGCGTACTGGCGAACCGGCGGGTGACCGACAGCGCGCAGGCCGCGGACCCGGCTGCCGCACTGCGGCAACGGGCGAGCGACTTCGTGATCGGCGACACCGATCTGGCCTGGACCCGGTGTACGCCGTGGCGCTCGCTGCTGGCGTCGGCGTTGGACGGAGTCGACGGCACGCCCGCGGCTGCCTCGGTGGAAGCCGAAGCCGGAAACGCCAGTGCAACGCTGCTCGCCGGTTGGCTGACGTCCCGGCTGGGCGTGACGGCTGACCTCGACACGAGCGCAGGGCCGGGGATCTCCGTGGCGGAGGTCGTGATGCGTCGCGGCGACGGCACGGAGTGCGCCGTCCGTGTCGAACGACCGGACGGCGCGTCCGCAACACTGCAACGCGGCGACGAGGAGTCGCGGGTCCTGCCCCTGCCGCGGCGCGCCCTGGGCGATCTGCTCGCTGAGGAGCTTCGACGAATGGACCCGGACGCGGTCTACGCCGACGCGCTCTCGACGAGCACGGGGATCGATGTGAACCGCGAACCCCACCCTCGCATCCTGGTATGGCGCGATCCGGCGTTGGCGACCTCGTGAGCGCGCCGCTGGTCGTCGTACACCGCGACGCGGCGCTGCTCGCGCAAGCCGCCGCCGCCCGGATCGTGACCGGCATCGCCGATGCCCAGGCGGCACGAGGATCAGCATCGATCGTTCTCACCGGCGGCGGCATCGGTGGCGCGACTCTGCGCGAGCTGGCTTCCTCGCCGGCGCGGGACGCCATCGACTGGTCTCGCCTGGACGTGTGGTGGGGCGACGAGCGGTTCCTGCCCGGCGGCCACCCGGAGCGCAACGAGACGCAGGCGCGCGCGGCGCTGCTCGACAAGGTGCCGCTGGATCCCTCGCGGGTGCACCCGATGCCGGCGACCGACGGCCCCAGTGGCGACGATCTGGACGGCGCGGCCGCGCGCTACGCCGACGAGCTCCGTGCCGCGAGCCATCCCGAGGACCACGCCCAGGTACCCGCCTTCGACATCCTCCTGCTCGGTGTCGGACCCGACGGCCACGTCGCGTCGCTGTTCCCCGAGTCGCCGGCGCTGTACGACGAGCGGACGGCGATTCCGGTGCGAGGCGCCCCGAAGCCGCCCCCGCTTCGCATCTCGCTGTCAGCCGCTGCGATCAACAGCGCGCGGGAGACCTGGCTGATCGCCGCCGGCGAGGAGAAGGCGGGCGCCGTCCGGATGGCCCTGGAAGGTGCCGGCGCCACCCAGATCCCAGCCGCCGGGGTCAAGGGCAGGACCGCCACCCGGTGGCTGCTCGACGCCGCGGCAGCGTCGCGAATCCCGACCGGGATGACCCGAATCAGCAGCCCGTAGCGGTTCGGGAAGCCCGACCCACGTCAGGGCGTGGGAGCGGCTTCACAGTCTGCTACTTGAGCTTGAGGCCGATGCCGATGATGCAGGCGAACCAGATGACGCCGCAGATGATCGTCAACCGGTCGAGGTTCTTCTCGACGACGGAGGACCCGGACAGGCTCGAGGAGACGCCACCACCGAACAGGTCCGACAGACCACCGCCCTTACCCCGGTGCAGCAGCACGAAGAGGATCATGAGGAGGCTGACGATGATCAGCACGATGGACAAAGCGGTGACCACGAGTCCCTCTTCCTCGGTGGGCGGTACGTCTCGTCCAGTGTGTCAGATTCCCCGCTGAGCACCCGCTCGGCCCGGTCAGTTCAACCTGACTCGAGGGTCGAGGATGGCGTAGAAGATGTCCACGACGATGTTGGCCACGACCACAGCGACCGAGGCCACGATGACGATTCCGATGATCACCGGTAGGTCCTGGTTGTTGATCGCCTGCACCGCCTCGTAGCCGAGGCCATGCAGGCTGAACACCGTCTCGGTCACCACCGCCCCACCGATCAAGACCGCGACGTCGATGCCGAACTGAGTGACGATGGGGGTCAGCGCGGCACGAAGCCCATGTCGCAGGACCACTCGTCGCTCGCTGAGCCCCTTGGCTCGCGCGGTCCGGATGTAGTCCTCCCCCAGTACGTCGAGCATCGACGACCGGGCGAGCCGGGTGTAGGCGGCGGCGCTGACGACCGCGAGCGTGAGCCACGGCAGGAGCAGGTGGTGCGCCCACTGCGCCGGATTCTTCGTGAGGTCGACGTAGCCGGCTGCCGGGAACCAGTGCAGATGTGCCTTGGTGGTCAGGTCGAAGTAGAAGATCAGCAGGAGCAGCAGGCCGAGGACGAACGTCGGCAGCGAGTAGAAGAAGAGCGCGATCGACGTGAAGAAGCGGTCGAGGAAGCTCCGTGGCCGGACCGCTGACAGCACGCCGGAGGCAAGGCCCATCAGCAGCCACAGCACGGCGGCACCCACCGCGAGCGACAGCGTGACGGGCGCCGCGGTCTTGAGGACATGCGTGACGGGAATCCCGTAGTAGTAGTCGTGGCCGAGATCGCCGCGGATCAGGCCGTGCCGGCCTGGCACGCCGCCGACCAGGAAGTGCCAGTACTGGTTCCAGATGTGCTCCCGCAGGCCAAGGTCCTCGATGATCCGATGCAGCTGGGCAGGTGTGGCCGATCGGCCGCCGATGCGCCGCGCGACGGAGTCCGGGCCGGACGGGTCGAGCGCGAACAGCAAGAAGGCCGCGATGGTGACCAGCCAGATGACCAGCAGGCCCTGCAGGATTCGGCGGACCAGGAAGCGGGCCATCAGACGAACAGCCTGTCAGCTCGAGGATCGAAGGCGTCTCGGACGCCGTCACCGAAGATGTTGAAGGCGAGCGTGGTGATCAGCAGCGCTACACCTGGGAAGACGAGATCCCACCACGCCACGGTGTAGACCGCCTGGGAGCTCGCGATCATCGCCCCCCAGTCCGCCGTCGGCGGCTGGACGCCGATCGTCAGGTAGGACAGCGTTGCCTCGGCGACGATCGACAGCGGAATCAGCAACGAGGCGTAGACGATCACCTGCGCGATGACGTTCGGCACGATGTCGATGAACATGATCCGCCACGGACTTGCACCCAACGACCTCGCCGCTTCGATGTACTCCCGCTCGCGAATGGAGAAGACCTGGCCGCGCACGATTCTCGCGACCGACGACCAGCCGAAGATCGAGAGCACCACGATCACCAGCCAGAGGCTTCCGCCGCCGGAGACCGCTGCCAACGCCACTGCGAAGAGCAGGAACGGAATCGAGAGGGTCACGTCGATGATCCGGGAGATCACAGTGTCGACGACCCGGCCGAAGTAGCCGGCCATCAGGCCCATGATCGCACCGAATGTCACCGTGATCGCGCTGGTGACGACACCCACCAGCAGCGACGGCCGGGCGCCGTAGGCGATGCGGACCAACAGGTCCCGACCCTGGTCGTCCGTTCCGAGCAGGAAGTGGCTGCCAGGAGCGACCGGGAACCCTTCGACGGACAGCCCGTTGTGGCGAAACTGCTCGTTCACGCCGTGGCCGGTGATCGCGGCGAAGACGGGCGCGCCTATCGCGCACGCGACGATGATCAGGATGACGGCGGCCGACACGACAGCAGCTCGGTCTCGGCGGAGCCGCTCGTACGCCAGCCGCCACGGGCTTCGACCTTGAATGACCTTCGCTGCTTCGACGGGCTCGCCGGCGTCGTGACCGGGAAGGGTCGCGAGCTCCGAGGCGCCACCGGCGTCCTGAATGCTCATTGGTCACAACCCGAAGTGACGTGGCGCCTGCTAGGCATTGCCGACCAGTCCTTCCTCGATCACGCGCTCAGACTCGCTGATCTGCGGGGTGGACAAGCTGATGTCCTCGCCGACCTCGACGGGGAAGTGGCACGCTGCGGCATGAATCTCCGGATCACCGAGCCGCGAGACCAGCGGCGGGTCCTCCGTCACGCAGCGGTCTCGCGCCTTCGGGCATCTGGGATGGAAGCGACAGCCCGAGGGCGGATCGAGCGGCGACGGAACATCACCGACCAGGACGATCCGAGCCCGCTGCTGCATCTGCTTCGGGTCCGGAACCGGGACCGCGGAGAGCAAGGCCTGCGTATACGGATGCCGACCCTTCTGGTAGATGTCCTCACTCGGCCCGATCTCGCCGACCTTGCCGAGGTACATCACCGCGACGCGGTCACTGACGTGACGCACCACCGACAGGTCGTGCGCGATGAAGATGTACGTCAGGTCGAGCTCGCGCTGCAGGTCGGACAGCAAGTTGATGACCTGCGCCTGGATCGACACGTCGAGGGCAGAGACGGGCTCGTCGCAGATGACGAGCTTCGGCCGCAGGGCGAGCGCGCGCGCGATTCCGATGCGCTGCCGCTGGCCGCCCGAGAACTCGGCCGGGAAGCGGTTGTAGTGCTCGGGGTTCAGTCCGACGAGCTCCATGGCCTCCTGCACGCGCCGCTTGCGGTCCTGCCCGCTGGCGATCCCATGGATGGCGAACGGGTCGCCGATGATCGACCCGACCCGGCGCCTGGGGTTCAGTGAGCCGTACGGGTCCTGGAAGATCATCTGCATCTCGCGGCGATACGGCCGCATCTGCGACGCGGTGAGCCGGGAGATGTCCGCCCCGTCGAATTCGACGGTGCCGGATGTGACCTCGTACAGCCGCGTGATGCAGCGCGCCAGCGTGGACTTGCCGCAGCCGGTCTCCCCGACCAGGCCGAGCGTCTCGCCACGGCGCACCTCGAGCGAGACGCCGTCGACAGCGTGGACCGCTCCTGCGGTACGGCGGAACAGCGACGAGGATCGGACCGGGAAGTGCTTGACCACGTCAGTCAGGCGGAGCAGCACATCGGTCGATGGCGTTGCGCTCGTCGCAGCCGCGGCGGTCTCCATGACCGGGGCCGCGGTCGGCTCACCCGGCTCCGCTCGATGCCGAGGACTCACTGTTTCGCCGCCTTCGGCTCGACCCCGTGACGCATCCCGGCCCGGACCTTGCGGTCCGACGGCAGCCAGCAGGCCGACCCGTGCGGCTCCTCGTTGTCGCTCACGTCGAACAACGGCGGCGTCTCGACGCACCGCTCGAAGGCGTATGGGCACCGCGGCCGGAATGGGCAACCCACCGGCAGGTTGATGAGGCTCGGCGGCTGCCCTGCGATCGGGACCAGCCGGTCCCTCGTGCCGTAACCCGGAAGTGAGAGCAGCAGGCCCTCCGTGTACGGGTGATGGGCGTTGTAGAACGTCGCGTCTCGCCGTGCCGCCTCCATGACCGCCCCCGCGTACATCACGACCACGTCGTCGGCAACTTCTGCCACGACACCGAGGTCGTGCGTGATCATGATGATCGCGGTGCCGAACTCGTCCTGCAGGCGCTTCATGACCTCGAGCACCTGGGCCTGCACCGTCACGTCCAGCGCGGTCGTGGGCTCGTCCGCGATCAGCAGCTTGGGGTTCAGGGCCATCGCCATCGCGATCATGGCTCGCTGCCGCATGCCACCGGAGAACTGGTGAGGGAAGTCGTCGACACGTCGGTCCGCCTGCGGGATGCCGACGAGTCGCAGTAGCTCGATCGCGCGCTCACGCGCCGCGCGCTTGTGAATCGCGTGGTCGTGCGCGCGGATCATCTCCACGATCTGCCAGCCGACGCGGTAGTACGGGTGCAGGCTCGACAGCGGGTCCTGGAAGATCATCCCCACCTCGGCCCCGCGAACCTTGCGCAGCGCCTCGCTGTCCATCGTCAGCAGGTCGTTGCCCTCGAACAACGCCGTGCCCGCGATCCGGGCCCCTCGGACCAAGCCCATGATCGCCTGGGTCGCCACGCTCTTGCCGGATCCGGATTCGCCGACGATGCCGAGCGTCTTTCCGGAGTCGACCGCGAAGTTGAGACCACGGACGGCGTCGAGCTGACCGTCCGGCGTCGCAAACGAGACACGGAGGTCTTCGACCTCGAGCAACGCCACTCGCAGCTCCTAACCGAGGCCGCCCCCACGTCGGGCGGACGCGACGCAATCAGCCGAGGACAGTCTGTACCCAGAGACCGGCCGGTGTCTCGCAAGCGCGGGACACC
>DASZTL010000033.1:0-13524 GCA_035548055.1 Mycobacteriales bacterium
CAGATCGCGGTACGCCGCGGCTACTACCAGCCGAGTGGTGCCGACGCCCTGGTCATGCGGCGGCCAGGATGAGCCGGCACCGCTCTTGGGCGGCGAGCGGGATGGCGGACCTGTGAGCGCGCCGGTCGTGCTCGGCATCGAGACCTCGTGTGATGAGACCGGCGTCGGCATCGTGCGCGGCGGCGAGCTGCTCGCGGATGCTCTCGCGTCCAGTGTCGAGGAGCAGGCCCGGTTCGGCGGAGTCGTCCCCGAGGTCGCGAGCCGGGCGCACTTGGAAGCGATGGTTCCGACGGTGCAACGCGCACTCGAGCAAGCCGGGCTCCGCCTCGGCGACATCGATGCGATTGCGGTGACATCGGGGCCGGGACTTGCCGGTGCGCTCCTGGTCGGCGTTGCCGCGGCGAAGGCCTACGCCATCTCTGTGAACAAGCCGATCTACGCGGTCAACCATCTCGCCGCGCACGTCGCCGTCGATCGGCTCGCCAACGGCGACCTGCCGGCCGAGTGCGTCGCGCTGCTCGTCTCTGGTGGTCACTCGTCGTTGATCCTCGTGCGAGATCTCGTCGACGATCTCACCGCGCTCGGCGCGACCGTCGACGACGCCGCAGGGGAGGCGTTCGACAAGGTCGCGCGCGTTCTCGGCCTGCCCTTCCCCGGGGGCCCCTACATCGACCGGTCGGCTCGCGAGGGGAACGCCAAGGCGATCGACTTCCCGCGCGGCGTGGTGCGGGAGGCGCCGTACTCATTCACCTTCAGCGGTCTGAAGACGGCTGTGGCCCGCTGGATCGAGGCGAAGGAACGGGCCGGCGAGCCGGTGCCGGTCGCGGACGTCGCGGCGTCCTTCCAGGAGGCGGTCGCGGATGTGCTCACCGTGCGTGCCGTCGCGGCGTGCCGGACGCATGACGTCGGCACGCTGGTCATCGGTGGTGGCGTGGCCGCCAACTCGCGGCTGCGGGCGATGGCGGCTGAACGTTGCGAGGCGGCAGGCATCACGCTGCGCACCCCGCCGCCGAGGCTGTGCACCGACAACGGTGCGATGGTCGCGGCGCTCGGTGCGTATCTCGTCGAGCGCGACGTCGAGCCGTCGGCACTGGACTTCCCGGCAGACTCGTCTATGAGCCTCGTATGACGCCGGGCGACGAAGCGGTCCCTCGGCTGCGCCGGGACCCGGACCCGAAGCAGACGAGCGGCCGCAGAGTGCTCATCGGCGTCGCCGTGTTCTTCCTGCTGCTCGTCGGCTTCGTCCTGACGCTGGTATTCGCGATCGGCGAGCACAACAACGGCGTCGTCATCCCGCCGGGGCAGGGCTCCAGCACGACGACCCCGCGCTAGTCGTTGCGCAACGCAAGCAATAGCGTGCGGTCATGTCCACGGACGCATTCATCTCGGAGACCGTGACGATCACCGGCCACGGTGGCGACAGCATCGAGGCGTATGCCGCGTTGCCGCAGGACACCGCACCGCGCGGCGGGGTCATCGTCATTCATCACATGCCCGGGTATGACGCCGGCACCAAGGAGATCACCCGGAACTTCGGCTACCACGGCTACAACGCGGTCTGCCCGAACCTCTACTGGCGCGAAGCGCCCGGCGCTGAGCCGTCGGACGCCGCGGCCACGTCGCGCGCACAGGGTGGTGTACCCGACGATCGCTTCGTCGGCGATGCCGAGGGCGCCATGAACTACCTCAGGGGGCTGCCCAACAGCAACGGCAAGGTCGGGATCATCGGCTACTGCTCGGGCGGCCGTCACTCCTGGCTGGCCAACGGCTCGCTCCCGCTTGACGCGGCCGTCGTCTGCTACGGCGCGTTCATCATCGGCGACACACCGGAGGGCATACCGCCGCGGGCGAACCTCGCGCATCTCGCCCCGACGATGTCGGGACCGATCCTCGGTCTGTTCGGCAACGAGGACGTGTTCCCCACGCCGGCTCAGGTCGACGAGCTCGAGCAGCTGCTGAAGGACGCCGGCAAGCCGTACGAGTTCCACCGCTACGACAACGCGGGCCACGCGTTCTTCATGGTCGATCGGACCTCCTTCCGACCGGAGGCCGCGATGGACGGCTGGGCGAAGGTCTGGGACTTCTTCGGCAAGCACCTCGGGAGCTGATGGCCGTGTGCACCTACCAGACGGAGCTTTTGAAGGTGGCGGGCAGCGGCAAGGGACCGGCCGGCTGGCTGCGCTTCACCGACGCAAGCGTCTACGTCGACCACCCGGTCCATGCGATGGCCGGTCACACCCTCAACATCGACCTGCGCAACCCAGCGGAAGGCCCCGCGGCGCGGGTGGCCGTCGAGCTGCACCCGCAGGCGGCGAGGGAGCTCGCTGAGGCGATCCTCCGGTCGCTCGACGCCGTCCCGGCGGCGGTCCTTGCGGCGGGATGACCGTCGAGCGCTGCTTGCGACGGGGGCCGCGTTGACTCGGTGTCACCCGCTGGCGTAAGTTGGCACTCGGCACGTCAGAGTGCCAACCGCATCCCCATTCTCGCAGGAGGTCCCGGTCGTGCCGACCGCCACCAAGACCAAGATCCAGCCGCTCGAGGACCGCATCGTCGTGACGGTGCTGGAGAGCGAGCAGACCACGGCGTCGGGCATCGTGATCCCGGACACCGCCAAGGAGAAGCCCCAGGAGGGCACCGTCATCGCAGTCGGCCCCGGCCGCTTCGAGGACGGCGCGCGCGTGCCGCTCGACATCAGCGAGGGCGACACCGTGATCTTCTCCAAGTACGGCGGTACCGAGGTCAAGTACGGCGCGGACGAGTACCTGATCCTCTCGGCTCGCGACGTCCTGGCGATCGTCAAGAAGTAGCGCGCGCGCACTCAACGCGCATAGAAAAGCCCGGGCTTCGCCCGGGCTTTTCTATTTAGCACTCTCCCTATTAGAGTGCCAGGTATGCCGAAGATCCTCTCCTTCCACAGCGATGCCCGTGACGCGCTTCAGCGGGGCGTCGATGCCCTCGCCGATGTCGTCAAGGTGACCCTGGGCCCACGTGGCCGCAACGTCGTCATCGACAAGAAGTGGGGCGCCCCCACGATCACCAACGACGGCGTGACCATCGCGAAGGAGGTCGAGCTCGAGGACCCGTACGAGAACCTCGGGGCCCAGCTCGCCAAGGAGGTCGCGACCAAGACCAACGACATCGCAGGCGACGGCACCACCACCGCGACCGTCCTGGCGCAGGCGATGGTCCGTGAGGGCCTGCGCAATGTCGCCGCGGGTGCCCAGCCGCTCGCGCTCAAGCGCGGTATCGACGCGGCGGTCGAGGCGGTCAACGACAAGCTGCTGTCGATCGCGCGCGAGGTCGGCGACCAGGAGGAGGTTGCCAACGTCGCCTCCATCTCCGCGCAGGACACCGCGATCGGCGGCCTGATCGCCGAGGCGTTCGCCAAGGTGGGCAAGGACGGTGTGATCACCGTCGAAGAGGCGCAGACCATGGGTCTCGAGCTCGAGTTCACCGAGGGCATGCAGTTCGACAAGGGCTACATCTCGCCGTACATGGTCACCGACCCGGAGCGCATGGAGGCCGTGCTCGACGACGCCTACATCCTGATCCACCAGGGCAAGATCAGCGCCGTCAACGAGATCCTTCCCTTGCTCGAGAAGGTCGTTCAGTCGGCCAAACCGTTGCTGGTCATCGCCGAGGACGTCGAGGGTGAGGCGCTCTCGACGCTGGTCGTGAACAAGATCCGCGGCACGTTCACTGTCGTGGCGGTCAAGGCCCCGGGCTTCGGCGACCGCCGAAAGGCGATGCTGCAGGACATGGCGATCCTCACCGGGGGTCAGGTCATCAGCGAGGAAGTCGGACTCAAGCTCGACGGGGTCGGCCTGGACAGCCTTGGCAAGGCGCGGCGCGTCACCATCACCAAAGACACGACGACGATCGTCGACGGCGCCGGCAAGAAGGCGGACATCGCCGACCGGATCCGCCAGATCCGCAAGGAGATCGACGACACCGACTCCGACTGGGACCGCGAGAAGCTGCAGGAGCGGCTCGCGAAGCTCTCCGGCGGCGTCGGCGTGATCCGCGTCGGGGCGCACACCGAGGTGGAGCTCAAGGAGAAGAAGCACCGCCTCGAGGACGCGATCTCCGCGACCCGCGCGGCGATCGAGGAGGGCATCGTCGCCGGCGGCGGCTCCGCGCTGATTCGTGCCTTGCCGGCGCTCAAGGACGACCTCGGCCTGACCGGCGACGAGGCGACCGGCGTCGCCATCGTGCGCAAGGCGCTCGTCGAGCCGCTGCGCTGGATCGCGCAGAATGCCGGTCTAGAGGGCTACGTGGCGGTCCAGAAGGTCAGCGACCTCAAGGGCGGTAACGGGCTGAACGCCGCCACCGGCGAGTACATCGACCTGGTCAAGGCCGGCGTCGTCGACCCGGTGAAGGTCACCCGGTCCGCGGTCCGCAACGCGGCGAGCATCGCGGGCATGCTGCTCACGACCGAGACGCTCGTGGTGGACAAGCCAGAGGAAGAGGACCCCGCGGGTCACAGTCACGGGCATGGCCACTCGCACGGGCCGGGCGGTCACCAGCACTAGGCCCGCGGCTGCAACCATTGCCGTCGAGTGACCACGGAACAAGACCTTGCGTCCCTGCTCGCTGACAGCGAGCGGGCGGTCTTCCGTGGCACGCCGAGCAAGGCGGTTGCCGGTCTCGAGAGTGCGGTCGCGGTCGCCCAAGGCGGTGGTCTGTACGCCGAGGTGGCGGCTGCGGTGTGGCTGCTCGGCGTCGCGCTGTCAGCCTCAGGCCGCTACGGCACGTCGCTGAAGGTGCTCATCCCGCTGCTGGAAGCGGGCGAGGCGCCTGACGCGTCCGCCAACCCGGAGCTGAGGCTGTTCGCGTCGCTTTCCGCTGCGACCGCCGCCGCGGTGCATCGTGGCCTGAGTCGTGCCGATGCGGCGATGGAGCTCGACGCCCGGGGTCTGGCCCTCACCGAAGGGCCGGGGGAAGCTGCCTTCGACTGCCTGCTCGGGCTCGCCGCGGACTGCGTCGGGTCCGGTCGCGTCGAGGACGCCAACCTGCGGTTCGGCCAGGCGAGTGCCGTCATCGAAGGGCACGGCGGCGACTGGTGGCGGCAGCGGGTTCGCCTCGACTGGGTGCGTGCCGAGATCGCAATGCTCAACGAGCGACCCGAGGACGGACGCGCCGCCGCCGTGCAGGCGGTTGCGGGTGCCGAGAAGGCGCGTGCTCCGCGCCACGTCGCCAAAGGACTGTTGTTCCAGGGGGTCGCCGAGCTGCAGGCGGGCACGGGCGACCCGGCCGCGACGCTGCGCCGGTCGGCGACGCTCGCCGAGGGGCTCGGCACGCTGCCGGTCGTCTGGCAGGCCCGTGCGCTCATCGGCGCTCTGCTGGGCACCGACTCCGAGGAAGGCGCTCGGTCGCTGGCCGCGGCGCGCAACGCCGTACTCACGATCGCGGGGGACTTGCCGCCCGATCTACGTGACGAATGGCTCGATCGCCCGAATGTGAGCGCTCTGCTCGAGGGCTAGGCGCTACCTCGTTGGTCCTTCCGAGTGAAGTCCCGGGCACCTGCTGCCGATGTAAGAGACGTGACAACCGTGCTGATCTGCGACGACCAGCGCCCGGTGCGGGACGGTCTCGCGCGCTGCGTGGCGTCCGTGCCCGGCGTGGCGCGGGTCGACACCGCTGCCAGCGGCGAGGAGGTTCTCGCTCGTTGGCCGCTGGAGCGTCAGGACCTGGTGCTCATGGATGTCCAGATGCCAGGCATGGGAGGGGTCGAGGCGACGCGCCGCCTGACCCGCGAACATCCTGAGGTCACCGTCGTCATGCTCACCGGCGCAGCCGACCGGGAGGCGGTTGCCGCCGCGATCGCGGGCGGGGCTCGCGGCTTCCTGCAGAAGGAAGTCTCGCGCGAGGAAGTCGCCGCGACCGTCGCCAACGCCCTCACGATCTCGAGTCTCGGCGCCGAGGCCGCAGTCGCGCCCGGTCAGCGACGCGGCGGCCCGGACGTCCCCGACCTCACCCAGCGCGAGCTGCAGGTCCTCACCGGCATGGCCGGTGGCAAGAGCAACGCTCAGATCGGCCGCGACCTGTTCCTGTCAGAGGACACGATCAAGACCCACGCCCGGCGGCTGTTCCGCAAGCTGGAGGTCGGCGACCGCGCTGAGGCAGTGGCGGCCGGCTTCCGCCACGGCCTGGTCAGCTAGCTCGTCCGTCCCAGCCGCTGATCCAGGCGCATCAGCTGCCCGTTCGCGCGAACAGCGGCGGGGTGTCTAGGCGTCGTCTTCTTCGTCGTCGGCGGACATGACGCCGTCGGCGAAGCCGCGGGCGTAGTCCCAGCTGACGTAGTCGGCGGGATTCGGCGCGTACGCCGGCTCGTGGACGTGCGGCGCGCCCTGATCGAGCAGGCTGCGCAGGTTGCCGCGGATCAGGTCCCAGGAGAAGTAGTGCGCCTCGTGGCAGTCGTCGCAGTCGACGACCAGACCGCGGATGTCGCGCGGGCCGAGCAGCGCCTGGAAGACCTCGAGGTCCTCCAGGTCCTCGAGCAGGTCGCGCCGCTCGTCCTCCGACAGCGGCTCGTCATCGAAGTCCTCAGCGGACAGCGCCGCTGCCGGGTCGCTCGGGTCGCCCGCGAACGGGTCGACGGGACTGTCGTCTCGCACGGGTCAACGCTATACGCCACTGCCTCGGTAGACTCAAGGTTTCCCTTCGAGCCTGGGAAGTCTGGTGGGCATGGAAGCGTCGTTCCCGGAGAAGTTCGCGCCGCTCGGGTTGACCTTCGACGACGTGCTGCTGCTGCCCGCGGCCTCCGACGTCGTGCCGAGCGAGGTCGACACCTCCACCCAGATCTCCCGGAACGTCACGGTCCGTACGCCGCTGCTCTCGAGCGCGATGGACACGGTCACAGAAGGCCGAATGGCCATCGCGATGGCCAGGCAGGGCGGTGTCGGGATCCTGCACCGCAACTTGTCGATCGAGGACCAGGCGGTCCAGGTCGACATCGTCAAGCGCTCCGAGGCGGGCATGATCACCTCGCCCGTCACGTGCGGGCCGGACGACACGATCGCCGACGCTGACGCGCTGATGGGCCGCTACCGGATCTCCGGCGTTCCGGTCACCGGCGGCGACGGGGTCCTCGTCGGCATCGTCACCAACCGCGACATCCGGTTCGAGCGGGACAACTCACGCGCAGTGCGGGACGTCATGACGGCGATGCCGCTCGTGACGGCACCGGTCGGCGTGTCCCATGACGACGCGCTCGCCCTGCTGCAGCGCCACAAGATCGAGAAGCTGCCGATCGTCGACGACGGGGGACGGCTGCGCGGCTTGATCACCGTCAAGGACTTCGCGAAGAGCGAGGAGTACCCGCAGGCGACGAAGGACGCCGCGGGTCGGCTCGTCGTCGGCGCGGCGGTCGGCGTGGGCGAGGACTCCTACAAGCGAGCGATGACCCTCATCGAGGCCGGTGTCGACCTGCTGGTGGTCGACACGGCGCACGGTCACTCGAGGGCTGTGCTCGAGATGGTCGCCCGGTTGAAGTCATCCGTGGACGTCGACATCATCGGCGGCAACATCGCCACGGGTGCCGCGGCGGCCGCTCTGATCGAAGCCGGCGCTGACGCAGTGAAATGTGGCGTGGGTCCGGGCAGCATCTGCACCACGCGGGTGGTTGCCGGGGTCGGCGTACCGCAGATCTCCGCGATCTACGAGATCGCCCAGGTCGCCGGCCCGGCCGGGGTCCCGGTCATCGCTGACGGTGGCATGCAGTACTCCGGTGACATCGCGAAGGCGATCGCCGCGGGGGCCGACAGCGTGATGCTCGGTTCCCTGCTCGCCGGTTGCGAGGAGTCGCCAGGCGAGCTGCTGTTCGTCAACGGCAAGCAGTTCAAGTCCTACCGCGGGATGGGCTCGCTCGGCGCGATGCAGTCGCGTGGCCAGGGCCGGTCGTACTCCAAGGACCGCTACTTCCAGGACGACGTGCTTTCCGACGACAAGCTCGTCCCCGAGGGTGTCGAGGGTCAGGTGCCCTACCGCGGCCCGCTCGGCGCCGTCGCCCACCAGCTGCTCGGCGGGCTTCGCGCGGCAATGGGTTATTGCGGCGCGCAGACGATCCCGCAGCTCAAGCAGGCACAGCTCGTCCGCATCACCGCGGCGGGCCTCAAGGAGAGCCACCCGCACGACATCGCCATGACCACTGAGGCCCCGAACTACACGGCGCGATGAGCGCCCTTGACGCTGTGCGATAGCGCGGCAGGAGACGCAACCCGATGAGAGACAACGTGGAGATCGGGCTCGGCCGGTCGGCCCGGCGCGGCTATTCGCTCGACGACGTCGCGATCGTCCCGTCGCGGCGTACCCGTGACTTCGACGTCGTGTCCTTGACCTGGCAGATCGACGCCTACCGGTTCGACCTACCGCTCGTCGGCTTCCCGTCCGACGCGACGATGTCGCCCGCGACGGTTGCCGAGGTTGCTCGCATGGGCGGGCTCGGGGTGCTCGACGCCGAGGGCCTGTGGACCCGGTACGACGACCCGGCGCCCGTACTCGAGGAGCTCGCCGGCCTCGAGTCCGAGGACGCGACGCCGGTCCTGCAGCGGATCTACTCCGAGCCGGTGCGTGACGAGCTGATCACGCAACGGATCAAGGAGCTACGCGACAGCGGAGCGACCACGTCGGTGCGCGTCTCGCCGCAGCACACGTTGCGCTACGCGCCGACGATCCTCGCCGCCGGCGTCGACCTGCTCGTCATCCAAGGCACGATCGTCTCTGCCGAGCACGTTGCGGCCTCGGCGACTGAACCGCCGCTGAACCTCAAGACCTTCATCGCCGATCTCGACGTGCCGGTCATCGTCGGCGGCTGCACGAACTACCAGACGGCGCTGCATCTGATGCGCACCGGGGCGGCCGGCGTGATCGTCGGCACCGCTTCGGACGAGTGGTCGACGACGGGCCGCGTGCTCGGTATCGAAGTGCCCATGGCCACCGCGATCGTCGATGCTGCGGCCGCACGTCGCGACTACCTCGACGAGACGGGCGGGCGCTACGTCCACGTGATCGCCGCCGGCGGGATGGAAACCAGTGGCGACATCGCGAAGGCGCTCGCGTGTGGCGCCGACGCGGTGATGCTCGGCGAACCGCTGACCGCCGCGGCAGAAGCACCAGGCAAGGGCGCGTGGTGGCATGTGTCCGCCTCGCACCCGCGGCTGCCGCGCGGTCGCTTCGCGGAGGCAGCGGTCGGCTGGCCGCTCGCCCCGCTCGCCGAGGTGCTTCGTGGCGCATCGACCTCGCCGGACGGTGACCTCAACCTGTTCGGGGGCCTGCGCCGCGCGATCGCGAAGGCCGGCTACAGCGACCTCAAGGAGTTCCAGCGGGTCGAGCTCGTCGTCAAGAGCTGATTGGTTCCGCGGCGGCGCGTTCGAGCACCTGTAGCAGGACCTCGGCTGGTTGTGCGCCCGAGAGCCCGTAACGGCGGTCGACGACGAAGAACGGCACGCCGCTCACGCCGAGGGCGTAGGCCTGGTTCTCGTCCGATACCACCTGTTCCTCGAAGGCGTCGCTCTGCAGCGTGGCCGCGACCTCGTCGGGGTCCAGCCCTTCGACCTCTGTTGCCAGTGCGGCCAGCGACTCCGGGTCGAAGACAGACCGGCCGTCGGTGAAGTAGGCGCGGTAGAGCCGCTCGACCATGGCGTCCTGGACGCCGCGGTGCAGCGCGAGCTGAATCAGCCGGTGAGCATCACGGGTGTTGCCCGACAGTTGGCCGTCGTAGTTGAAGGCGAGTCCGGCGTCAGCGGCCCGAGCGGCCATCTGCTGCTGGGCGCCGACGGCCTGCGCCTCGGTCATGCCGTACTTGGCGGCTAGCCGCTCGGTGGTCGTCGAGACCTTGTCGCGGGGACTCGTCGGGTCGAGCTCGAACGCATGGTGGACGACCTGCACGTCGCCGTCGTAGGACGCGATGGCTTGCCGTAGGTACTCGCGCCCCAGGTAGCACCAAGGACAGATGACATCGGCCCACACGTCGACTCGCATGTCATTCACAACGCACTTCCCGCCCGATCTCATCCGTGACTAACCTCACGGCATGGCCGGGTTCGACTACGACGTCGTCGTCATCGGCAGCGGGTTCGGTGGCAGTGTCGCTGCGCTGCGGGCCGCAGAGAAGGGCTACCGCGTCGGCGTGATCGAGGCCGGTCGTCGATTCACGAATGACACGCTTCCCGAGACCAGCTGGGACCTGAAGGACTTCCTCTGGGCACCAGCGGTGGGGTGGATGGGGATCCAGAAGATCACCCCGCTCACTGATGTCGTCTGCTTGTCCGGCGCGGGCGTAGGCGGCGGGTCGCTGGTCTATGCCAACACGCTGTACACGCCACTCGACGCGTTCTACAACGATCCGCAGTGGGCGAGCATCACCGACTGGAAGAGCGAGCTGGCGCCGTACTACGACCAGGCGTCCCGGATGCTCGGCGTGGTCGAGAACCCGACGGAGACAGCGGCTGACGTCGAGATGCGTGCCGTCGCTGAGGAGATGGGCGTCGGTCACACCTATCACCACACGCCGGTCGGCGTGTTCTTCGGTGAGCCCGGCAAGACGGTCCGCGACCCTTATTTCGGGGGTGCGGGACCGAACCGCGCCGGCTGCATCGAGTGCGGCAACTGCATGATCGGCTGCCGGTTCAACGCGAAGAACCGGCTCGACCTGAACTACCTCTATCTCGCCGAAGGGCTCGGCGCGACGATTCGTCCGGAGACGACGGTCACTGCGGTGCGCCCCCGCCGCGACGGCGGCTACTTCGTGGATACCCGTCATACGACGCGGCGGCGTGAGAAGCAGGCGATCACCGCTGAACAGGTCGTGTTCGCTGCCGGCACGCTCGGCACCCAGAAGCTGCTGCACCGAATGCGCGACGAGGGACTCCTCCCGAATCTGTCCTCGCGCCTGGGTCAGCTGACGCGGACCAACTCCGAGGCGATCCTCGGTGCGCGTTCGCGCGATCGCAACGCGGACTACTCCAAAGGGGTCGCGATCACCTCGTCGTTCCACCCGGACGACCGCACCCACATCGAGCCGGTTCGCTACGGGAAGGGCTCGAACTCGATGGGGCTGTTGCAGTCAGTCCTCACCGACGGGGACAAGGGTCCACGTTGGCGCGAGGCCCTTCGCGAGGTACGGCGCAACCCGCGCGACCTGAAGAAGCTGTTCTGGCTCAAGGGCTGGGCTGAGCAGACGATCATCGTGCTGGTCATGCAATCGCTGGACAACTCGTTGACGGTGTCGCGCAAGAAGGGCCGGTTCCGCGACAAGCTCGTCTCGAAGCAGGGACATGGCGAGCCCAACCCGACGTGGATCCCCGCGGGGAACGATGCGACGCGCCGACTCGCCGACCGGATCAACGGGGTGGCCGGAGGGTCCGTCGGTGAGCTCGCGAACATCCCGATGACGGCGCACATCATCGGCGGTGCCCCGATCGGTCTCACCGCCGAGGACGGCGTGGTCGATCCGTGGCAGCGGCTGTTCGGTCACCCCGGCCTGCATGTCACGGACGGTGCCGCGGTCACCGCGAACCTCGGGGTGAACCCGTCGCTGACCATCACCGCGCAGGCCGAGCGCGCGATGGCGTTCTGGCCGAACCGGGGTGAGGTCGACTCGCGTCCCGAGCTCGGATCGCCGTACGTCGAGCTCGCGGCAGTCCAGCCGCGCAACCCGGCGGTGCCGGCCTCGGCGCACGGCGCTCTCCGTCTTCCGTCTCAACCCACGATTGCCACTTGAGCACGCTCTAGACATCCCACGGCCGTAAGGCGTCAAGCGGCGACTGCTGTTGGCGGGACTGTCCGACGAGCGGTGTAACTGGTCCGACACGCCGAGCGTGAGCTTGGCGGGAAGGACCGTCGATGACGGACAACATCGAGGCTATGACGCCTCAAACGGATCAACAGGAGCTGGCCGATCAGCTGGTCGAGCAGGCCCGTGCTGAAGGGGTCGAGCTGATCGGCCCGGGCGGGCTACTGACGGGGTTGACGAGCAAGGTGATCAACACCGCGCTCGAGGTCGAGATGGCTGAGCATCTCGGCTATGACAAGCATGACCCAGCCGGCCGCAACGGGGAGAACTCCCGCAACGGCAAGCGGACCAAGACCGTGCTCACCGAGCTCGGCCCGGTGCCGGTCGACGTGCCACGCGACCGGGAGGGGACGTTCGAGCCGAGGATCGTGCGGAAGCGGCAGCGGCGGCTGGACCGCATCGATGAGATCGTTCTGTCGCTGACCGCTCGCGGGCTGACCACCGGAGAGATCGGTGCGCACTTCTCTGACGTCTATGGCGCCTCGGTCAGCAAGGACACGATCAGCCGGATCACCGACCTGGTGATCGATGAGATGGCCGAGTGGTGCGCCCGGCCGCTCGACGCCGTGTATCCGGTGATCTTCATCGACGCGCTCGTGGTGAAGATCCGGGACGGGCAGGTCACCAACCGGCCGATCTACGTCGTCGTGGGTGTCACCGTCAACGGGGAACGCGACATCCTCGGGCTGTGGGCTGGCGACGGCGGTGAAGGTGCGAAGTTCTGGCTCGCGGTCCTCACCGACCTGAAGAACCGCGGTGTGACCGACGTGTGCATGGTGGTCTGTGACGGGCTGAAAGGGCTGCCGGAGTCGATCACTACGACCTGGACTTTCGCCACCGTCCAGACCTGCATCTTGCACCTGATCCGCAACACCTTCCGGTATGCGTCGAAGGCGGACTGGGAGCGGCTCGCGAAGGATCTGCGGCCGATCTATACGGCACCGAATGCCGAGGCGGCGGCGAGCCGGTTCGAGGAGTTCACCGAGACCTGGGGCGGCAAGTACCCGGCGATCACCACGTTGTGGCGCAACGCGTGGGAGGAGTTCATCCCGTTCCTCGACTACGACATCGAGATTCGACGGGTGATCTGCAGCACGAACGCGATCGAGTCCCTCAACGCCCGCTACCGGCGAGCGGTCCGGGCCCGCGGGCACTTCCCGACCGAGCAGGCGGCGCTGAAGTGCCTGTACCTGGTGACGCGATCGCTCGACCCGACCGGGCGCGGACGAGCGCGGTGGATCACCCGATGGAAGCCAGCCCTCAACGCGTTCGCGATCACCTTCGAAGGCAGACTGTTCCCGAGCAACACCCTCTAACCGACATGACCAGTTACACCGTTAGTCGGACGGACCCGAGCGACCTCGATGCGTACATCGAGTCCTTGCGGCTGGCGCACACGGAAGTGGCGGAGACGGCGGCAGTCGCGGATTGAATAGGGAGGCTGGCAATGAGCGCTAAACAGCCGAAGCGCAGTTCGAACCAACGAAGCTCCATCTTCTTCAGTGAGAAGGACGGGCTGTGGCACGGCTGGGTCAGCATGGGGCTCCGTAACGACGGGCAACCTGACCGTCGACATCGGCAAGGCCGTACGCGTGCCCAGGTGACCGCCAAGGTTCGGGAGCTGGAAAGGCAGCGTGACTCCGGCAGGCCGTTGCGCCCAGGTCGCGCTCCGACGCTCGACGAATGGCTGAGGACGTACTTCGACACCATCTGCGAGCAGCTCGTTAGTT
>DASZTL010000034.1:0-36318 GCA_035548055.1 Mycobacteriales bacterium
ATCCCTGCACGCCAACACCGTCTTCACCAACGTCGCCCTGACCGACGACGGCGATGTCTGGTGGGAGGGCATGACCAGGACCCCGCCGGCGCACCTGATCGACTGGAAGGGTCGCGACTGGACGCCGGACTCCATCGAGCCGGCCGCCCACCCCAACTCGCGGTTCTGCGTCCCGGCGGCGCAGTGCCCGACCATCGCGCCCGAGTGGGAGGACCCGGCAGGCGTGCCGATCTCCGCGATCCTGTTCGGCGGGCGCCGGGCCACCGCGGTGCCGCTGGTCACCGAGGCCTTTGACTGGAAGCACGGCGTCTTCCTGGCCTCCAACATCGCCTCGGAAGGCACCGCCGCGGCCGAGAACAAGGTCGGCGAACTGCGCCGCGATCCCTTCGCCATGCTGCCCTTCTGCGGCTACAACATGGGCGACTACTTCGCCCACTGGCTGTCCATCGGGGCCAAGGCCGACTCGACCAAGCTGCCCCGGATCTACTTCGTCAACTGGTTCCGCAAGGACGCTGACGGGAAGTTCGTCTGGCCCGGCTTCGGCGAGAACAGCCGCGTCCTCAAGTGGATCAGCGACCGTATCGACGGCTCGGCAGGTGCGGCCGACACTCCGATCGGCCGCGTGCCTACCCGGGACTCCCTCGACGTCGACGGTCTCGACCTCACCGATGCCCAGCTCGATCTGCTGTTGACGGTCGACGCTGAGACCTGGCGTGAGGAGGCCTCACTCGTGCACCCGCACTACGAGCGGTTCGGCTCGCACACGCCCCAGCCGCTGTGGGACCAGTTGGCCGCGCTGGAGCAGCGGCTGCAGTAGACGCCGCGCTACTGGAGCTCCCAGACGATCGCGAGCCGTACGGTGACCGGCTGCTGGCCGGGACGGATCGCGATCGACTTGGCGGTGTTGCGGAGCGCGTCTGCGGCGTAGTACGGCTGTGGAGCCGGGCTGCTCGACCCTTCGGTGGTCTCCTTGACGGATATCACCTGGCCAAGCTGCTCGCCGGCAAGCGTCGCGTTCTGGGTGGCTGCGCCCTTCGCTTCGGCGAATGCCTTGGAGCGCGCCGCCTCGATGAGCTTGGTGTCCTTCGTGATGTCGAAGGACAGCCCATCGATGCTGACCGAGTTGCCCGCGGCCGTGGCGGCTGTGGCGATCACCCGGCCTACGCCGTCGATCGGATGGATCCGGACCGCCAACGTTTCCGAAGCCTCGTATCCGTCAGGCCGGCCGTGCTCGTCGTACGAGGTGTCCAACGACAGGTCAGCGGTTTGCATGTCGCGCGCCCCGACGCCCTGACGGTGGAGCGCCGCGATCACCTGCTTCACGTGCCGTCCGGTCGCGTCAAGGGCCGCCTGGACCTCCTCGGCGCGGTCGTGCACCCGGAACGTGGCGTTCAATGAGTCGGGCACGCCCTGCACCGTCCCCGAGCCGCTCACCGAGATCGTCCGGCGGTCCGACGACGACGAAGCCGTCGCCGATCCGCCGCCCGAGTCGACCACGACGACGACTGCGAGTGAGGCGGTGAGGACGGAAAGCAGGGCGATCGTCACGATGCCTGCGCGCGAGCTGAGACTGCTCATTGGAGGTCCTTGTCAGAGATCGGCAGTGCCGGCGGAGCCGGCTCATCGAATGGGCGAGGGGTCGGGTGGTGGACATGTGTCATCGATCAGACGGACGAGATCGGCGTACGGTTTCGGCGTAACCTCTCGGTTGTGCAGGTTCGCAACCTCGTCTACGGCGTCTATGAGCGCCGCTTGGTTGCCAGCCTCGCCGGGGCTCCTGGCCCGCGTCACGTGGGGGTCATCCTCGACGGCAACCGTCGGTGGGCTCGCCAAGCCGGTGCCGAGGACGTCGCGCGGGGTCACCAAGCCGGCGCCGACCGAATCAGCGATCTGCTGGATTGGTGCGGCGAGGCGGGGGTCGAGGTCGTCACCTTGTGGCTGTTGTCGAACGACAACCTCGCTCGCCCGGCCGCCGAGATCGCACAGCTGCTGGCGATCATCGAGGAGACCGTCCGGCACCTGAGTGAGCCGGACAAGCCATGGCGGGTTCACCCGCTCGGCGCGCTCGACCTGCTGCCCGACTCGACGGTCCGGGTGCTCAAGGAGGCCGCCGAGGCCACTCGCGACAAGCCCGGCCTTCTCGTCAATGTCGCGATCGGGTACGGCGGCCGGCGCGAGATCACCGATGCAGTGCGGAGCCTGCTGCAGGAGCATGCGTCCCGCGGGGCGTCTCTCGAGGAGGTGGCGGACATCCTCGACGTCGAGCACATCGCGGACCACCTCTACACGAAGGGTCAGCCCGACCCGGATCTTGTCATCCGTACATCCGGCGAGCAGCGGCTGTCCGGGTTCCTGTTGTGGCAGACCGCGCATTCGGAGTTCTACTTCTGCGACGCACTGTGGCCCGACTTCCGCCGGATCGACTTCCTCCGCGCGCTGCGGTCCTATGCCCAGCGTGAGCGGCGCCACGGCGCGTGAGCCCGGCTGCCGCTAGGCGCTCCAGGTTTCTCCGCGGTTCCCCGCAGTCGGGCGTGTCGTAGCCCGCTCTCGCGCCCGGCGGTCGTACCGTCGGCGGTGTTGGTCGGCCAGCCCGCCGACCGGGTTCCCGGAGGCCACGTGACCCCAGCCGCGACGAGCGCCGCTTCTCCCACTGCCCGGACCACGACGAAGCGACGCAAGGCGGCATCCTCCGCCGGTCAACGCGCGTTCGTCCTCGACACGAGCGTGCTGCTTGCCGATCCGTCAGCGCTCGGCCGCTTCGCCGAGCATGAAGTGGTCCTGCCAGTCGTCGTGATCGCTGAGCTCGAGGCGAAGCGCAACCATCCCGAGCTGGGATGGTTCGCTCGACAGTCGCTTCGGCTGCTCGACGACTTGCGCGCCCATCACGGTCGGCTCGACCAGCCGATTCCGGTCAACGATCTCGGCGGCACGTTGCGCGTCGAGCTCAACCACAGCGATCCCAGCGTGCTGCCACTGGGCTATCGGCAAGGCGGCAATGACGCTCGCATCCTGACGGTGGCGTGCAACCTTGCCCATGACGGGACCGACGTCGTCCTGGTCAGCAAGGACACCCCGATGCGGATCAAGGCCGCGAGCATCGGCATCGCGGTGCAGGAATATCTCGCCGAGCAGGTCGAATCGGGCTGGACCGGCATGACCGAGCTCGACGTCGCCGGCGACGACATCGACGCGCTGTACGCCGAGGAGACGCTTGACGTCGCCGCAGCCCGTGATCTTCCCTGCCACACCGGCGTTGTGCTCTTGTCGGAGCGCGGCAGTGCATTGGCGAGGGTTGCGCCCGACAAGTCGTTGCGACTGGTTCGCGGTGATCGCGACGCGTTCGGCATCCATGGCCGTAGCGCGGAGCAGCGGATCGCACTCGACCTGCTGATGGACCCGGAGATCGGGATCGTGTCCATGGGCGGCCGCGCCGGAACCGGCAAGTCCGCGCTCGCGTTGTGCGCCGGGCTCGACGCGGTGCTCGAGAAGCGGCTCCACAAGAAGGTCGTGGTCTTTCGTCCGCTCTACGCGGTGGGCGGACAGGACCTCGGCTACCTACCCGGCAACGAGGCCGAGAAGATGACGCCTTGGGCGCAGGCCGTGTTCGACACGTTGGGTGCCCTCGTGCCGGAGCACGTCATCGACGAGGTCATCCATCGCGACATGCTCGAGGTGCTGCCGCTCACGCACATCCGCGGGCGAAGCCTGCACGACGCGTTCGTCATCGTCGACGAGGCTCAGTCGCTCGAGCGCGGCGTGCTGCTGACCGTCCTGTCGCGCATCGGCCAGAACTCTCGCGTCGTGCTGACCCATGACGTTGCGCAACGCGACAACCTCAGGGTCGGCCGACACGACGGAGTTGCTGCCGTCATCGAAGCGCTCAAGGGGCATCCGCTGTTCGCCCACGTGACGTTGGTCCGGTCGGAGCGGTCGCCGATCGCTGCCCTCGTGACGGAGATGCTCGAGGATCTCGGCAGCTAGCGGCCGTGTGGGTAGGCCATCGCCAGTACGTCGAGAGCCTCGTCGAGCTGGGACTCGGTGACCTTGCCTTCACCGTCGCCGACAAAGCCCAGATTGACGACCGCCTGTCGCACTGTTGTGCCGTCGGTCAGCGCCTTCTTCGCGGCTTTGGCCGCGTTCTCGTACCCGATGTAGCGGTTGAGGGGCGTGACGATCGATGGCGAGGACTCGGCGTACGCCTTGCAGCGGTCGACGTCCGCCGTCGTGCCGTCGATGCACCGGTCGGCGAGCAGACGCGAGCAGTTCGCAATCAGACGGATCGACTCCAACAGGTTGCGTGCGATCACCGGCAGCATGACGTTGAGCTCGAGGTTGCCCGCAGCGCCGCCGAACGCGACGGCCGCGTCATTGCCCATGACCTGAGCGACGATCTGGCACACCGCTTCGGGAATGACCGGGTTGACCTTGCCCGGCATGATCGATGAGCCCGGCTGCAGGTCGGGCAGGTGGATTTCGCCGAGGCCGGCGCGCGGCCCAGACGACATCCAGCGAAGGTCGTTCGCCAGCTTGTAGAGCCCGGCCGCGATCGTGCGGAGCTGGCCACTCGCCTCGATCAACGCGTCGCGAGCACCCTGCGCCTCGAAGTGGTCGCGGGCCTCGGTGAACGGGAGGTCGAGCTTGCCGGCGAGCACCCCGATGACGCGCTGGGCGAACCCGGCGGGCGTGTTGATGCCGGTTCCGACGGCGGTACCGCCGAGTGGAAGCTCTGCAATGCGCGGAAGCGACGCTTCGACGCGCTCGACGCCGTACCTGACCGCGGCTGCGTAGCCCCCGAACTCCTGACCGAGCGTCACCGGAGTCGCGTCCATGAGGTGGGTGCGGCCGCTCTTGACCACGTCGGCCCATTCGGTGGCCTTTCGCGACAACGCGGCGTCGAGGTGCCGAAGTGCCGGGATCAGATCCTGGACGATCGAGCGTGTCGCCGCGATGTGAATCGCAGACGGGAAGACGTCGTTGGACGACTGAGACGCGTTGACGTGGTCGTTCGGGTGCACGTCCCGCCCGAGGGATCGGCTGGCGAGCGTCGCGATGACCTCGTTCGCGTTCATGTTGCTCGAGGTGCCCGACCCGGTTTGGTACACGTCGATCGGAAAGGCGTCGTTGTGCGCGCCCTCGGCAACCGCGTTCGCAGCCGCTGCGATAGCGCCGGCGATGTCCTTGTCGAGCACGTCGAGCTCGGCATTCGCTACCGCGCACGCCGACTTGATCTCGCCGAGAGCGCTGATCAGTGCGGGGTCGATCGTCACTCCCGACAGCGGGAAGTTCTCAACCGCTCGTTGGGTCTGCGCGCGCCACAGCGCGTTCTTGGGTACGCGCACGTCGCCCATGGAGTCGTGCTCGATTCGAAACTCTTCCTCTGCCATGGCCACATTGTCTCGCGAGGCAGTGGCGCCGAGATGCGGGGTCGCTCTTGCCGCTGCCGGTTACCGGTGCCGCCCCGTCTCGCCGAGCCAGTGTGCGAGTGGACCGGCGCGATGTACGGCGCGAAGTCGCCGCTCGGTGGTGTCGCGCAGGGTTCGGGTCGTCACGATCAGGAGCTCGTCGCCGGCGCGGATCTGGGTGTCTGACGCGGGCACGAACGTCTGGCCGTCGCGAATGATCATCGTGATGATGCTGGGCTTGGGTAGCCGAAGCTCGAGGATCGAGACCGAGTTCAGCTTCGACCCCTGTGGAATCGTCATCGCGAGCAGCTCGGCGTCCAGCACGTCGAGGGGCGCTGACTCCACGACGATCTCCCGAGCTGCCTCCTTCGGGCTCAGGTTCAGCGTCCTCGCGAGGGGCGCGAGGCTTGGCCCCTGGATCAACGTGTAGATGGCGACGAGCAGGAACACGATGTTCAACAGCCGGTCGCTGTCCGGGACGTCGCTCACCATCGCGAAGGTCGTGAGCACGATCGGGACAGCGCCGCGAAGCCCCGCCCACGAGATGAACGCCTGCTCCCGGATCGGGACGCGGAAGGGCAGCAGGCTGATCAGCACGCTCAGCGGTCGCGCGACCAGCAGCAGCACTAGGCCGATCACCACGGCGGGCACGATCTGGCCCGGCAGCTGGCTCGGCGTCACGAGCAGGCCGAGCAGGACGAACAATCCGATCTGGGCGAGCTGGGCGAGGCCCTCCGCGAATGATCGGGTAGCGGCGCGGTGCGGCAGGCCGGAGTTCGCGAGCACGAGTGCCGCGAGATACGCCGCGAGAAAGCCGCTTGCCTGTGCAGCACCCGCCGCCGCGAACGCGACAACACACAACGCGAAGGTGGCCAGCGGGTACAAGCCCGACGCCGGCAAGGCCAAGCGGGGGAGTGCGAGTGCACCGAGTCGCGCGACGACCAGCCCGATGATCGCACCGGCGGCGAGCTCGTACCCGAGATGCCAGATCAACGATGCGGCATCGAGATGGAACGGCGTCTCGCTCAGGACGAGCACGAGGATCACGGATGGGGCATCGTTCAGTCCGGACTCGGCTTCCAGCAGACCTGCAGTCCGCTTGACGATCGGCAGGACTCGCAGCACGGAGAAGACCGCCGCTGCATCCGTCGAGGACACGGTCGCGCCGACGAGCAGGGAGAGCTGCCAGCTCAGGTCGACCAACAGGTGTGCCCCGACCGCGGTGACCGCCATGCTGATGGCGACGCCCAGCGACGCGAGAACCGACGCGGGCGCCACCGAGCGCCGGATATCAGCCCACCGAGTGGTCAGACCGCCCTCGATCAGGATGACCGCTAGCGCGGCCGTGCCCAGCGACTGGGCGAGTCGAGCGTCGTCGAACTGGATGCCGATCGCGTCTTCGCCGAGGAGGACCCCGAGCCCCAGGAACAGCAGCAGGCTGGGTAACCCGATCCGGTCCGCCACCCGCGTCGCGACGACGCTGACCAGAACGACCAGGCCGCCGGCCAACAGCGCCAGGTACAGATGCTGCAGGCTCACGAACCCTCCGCTCAGGTGGCAGTCTAGAGGTGCTGCACCGATCGAAAGAGCAGATATGCGAATCGCCATCGCGGGTGCCGGCGTGGTCGGCCGCTCGATCGCACATGACCTGTTCGTGATGGGTCATGGCGTTCTGCTGATCGAGTCGAGCAAGGAGAGCTATCTACCCGAACGCGTCCCTGAGGTCGACTGGATGTGGGGTGACGCCTGCGAGTTGCACACGCTCGAAGCTGCGAGCATCGGCAGCTGCGACGTGGTCGTCGCGACGACTGGCGATGACAAGGCCAACCTGGTCTTCTCGTTGTTGTCGAAGACCGAGTTCGGAGTCCCGCGCGTGATCGCTCGGGTGAACGACCCGGACAACCATTGGTTGTTCAACGAGAGCTGGGGCGTCGACGTCGGCGTCTCGATGCCGAGGACGGCGGCTGCGGTGGTCGAATGTGTCGCGATCCTCGGCGGGACTGCCTCGGAGGCTCATTCCAAGGTGCCCGACGCCAGCTAGTGCCGTTCGAAATCGATGGCGCTGTACTGGCGCAGCTTCGTGAGCTGATGGTCGCTGTGGATCGAGCGAATCGTTCCACTCTTCGAGCGCATCACCAGCGAGTGCGTCGTAGCTCCGCCGGCGCGGTATCGGACTCCTTCGAGAAGCTCTCCGTCCGTTACTCCCGTGGCGACGAAGAAGACGTTGTCGCCTCTGACGAGATCGTCCGTGCCGAGCACCTGGTCGAGGTCGTGGCCGGCGTCGAGAGCGCGCTGTCGTTCCGCTTCATCGCGCGGCCACAGCTTGCCGAGGATGACACCACCCAGGCACTTGACGGCGCAAGCGGCGATGATGCCTTCGGGTGTGCCGCCGATGCCGAGCAACAGGTCCGCACCGGCGCCCTCCCGCACGGCCATGATCGCGCCGGCGACATCACCATCGCTGATGAACTTGATCCGAGCGCCGGCTTCGCGAATCTCTTTGACGAGGTCGTCGTGGCGGGGACGGTCGAGGATGATCACAGTGACGTCCTCAGCCGACGCGCCCTTCGCCTTCGCGATCGCGTTGATGTTGTGCTCGACAGGGGCGTCGATGTCGACGAGGCTCGCGGCCGCAGGTCCGGTGACCAGCTTCTGCATGTAGAAGACGGCGGACGGGTCATACATCGCGCCACGGTCCGCCACCGCCATGACGGCGATCGCGTTGCTCATGCCCTTCGCGGTGAGCGTCGTGCCGTCGATGGGGTCGACTGCGACGTCACATTCCGGACCGCTGCCGTCCCCTACGCTCTCGCCGTTGTAGAGCATCGGCGCTTCGTCCTTCTCGCCCTCACCGATGACGACGACGCCGGCCATCGAGACCGTCGAGACCAGTTGGCGCATCGCGTTGACGGCCGCTTGGTCGGCACCGTTCTTGTCGCCTCTGCCCACCCACCGTCCCGCAGCCATCGCCGCTGCCTCGGTGACGCGGACGAGCTCGAGCGCGAGATTGCGGTCGGGGCGTTCGCTCATAGTCCGATCCTGCCATGCCTCCGCGGTCGACGGGCTGGCACAGTGTGCAGCAGCCGGCCGAGCCGGCTACCCAAGCACTGGGTGGTTCGGCGGGGAGGAGGACGTAGGTGACGACTGCCCGGGGCACTGCCGATCGGGGTACCGGACGAGCGCGCGCGACGCGGGCAGCGCTGCTGGCCGCAGCCAGGGATGCGTTCGCTGCCGGTGGATTCGCCGATGCAAACATCACGGATGTCGTGGCCCGCGCCGGTGCGAGTGTCGGCAGCCTCTACCACCACTTCGGAGGCAAGGCCGATCTGTACCTCGCGCTGTTCGAGGACTACCAGATCCGGCAGGAGCAGCGAGCCGCCGACGCGGTTCGCGAAGCTCGGTCCAACGGGCTTCAGGACTCGATGCAGCTCTGGCTGGTCGGCGCGAAGGCCTATTTGCTCGGTTGCTGGGAGGAACGCGACTTAGCGCGGGTATTTCTGGACGGCGGTGGGCCGCCCGGCTTCGAGCTGATCGCCCGGCGCCGCTACCGCGAGTGGGTGAGAGTCAATGCGGTGTTGCTCAACACCAACGACGAGCCGCTCGGCGAGACATTGGTCGTCGTACTCACCAGCGTCGTCGCTGAGGCCGGCCGCGAGGTCGCGGTTCAGGAAAGCGAAGAGACGGCAGTCCGACTCGCGGGAGAGTTCGTCGAGCTGCTCGGCCGGATCGGAAGGCCGGCTGACTCGCTCTAGGCGGTGCCGCTCCTACCAGTGTCCTCGATGGACGACGGCCGCGGTCTCGCGGCGCCGCGATCGGAGGTCTCGTCGCGGTGCGTCTGCCGCCTCATGGCCGAAGCAGACGACGCCCACGACGTCGTGGTCCTCAGGAACGTCGAACGCAGCCCGGAACGACGGGATCGTCTCGGGTGCCATGCCCATGAACAGCGCACCCAGCCCCTCGTCGACAGCTTGCAGCAGCATCAGGAGAGCGACCATGCCCGTGTCGATGTGCCAGTAGGGCACCGGCCATCGACGCTCGTCGCGATCCGTCCAGCCCTTGTCGGGCAGCGCGTACCGATCCAGGTAGGCGCGTTTGCAGGACAATGTCACGACGATCGCCGGCGCGCGCATCACGCCGGCGCGGGTCTCGGCGGGCCAACTGGCCGTCTCCTGTGGAGCCTCCGTAGCTGCCCAGAACCGGGCGCGGTCATCGGCGTCGGTGAGCAGCAGGACGGCGTAGCCCTGCGAGAAGCCGGCTGATGGCGCGCGCAGGCCCGCGTTGACGACCCGTTCGACCACCTCCGGATCGATCGGCCGGTCGTCGAAGTGGCGCACCATCCGGCGCCGGCTCAGAACCTCCGCGAACTCCACGACACCTTCCTACCCGGCTCGGCCCCGGTGCTTATTCCTTGGCGTGCTGGCGCTCGTGATCGAGCAGCCAGGACTTCGCGGTCAGGCCGTAGTAGTAGCCGCCGACGTTGCCGTCGGCTCGCAGGATCCGGTGGCAGGGGATGATCGGCGCGATCCGGTTGCGGGCGCAGGCACTTCCGGCAGCGCGGACCGCGCGCGGCCGGCCGACCCGTTCGGCGAGCTCGGTATAGGTGATGGTCTCGCCGGCGGGCACTTCGCGCATCACCTTCCATGCCGCTTGGAAGAAGTCGCCGCCGGGCTGGTCGACAGCGACGTCGTCCATCGCGGCGAGGTCGCCATCGAAGTACGCCGACAGGGCGCGCGTGACCGGCCCGAGGTCGCGGCGTCGCCTCGGCGTGCCGTCGTCAACCCGTGCCGCCATCTCCTCGATCGTCGCGAAGCCGGCCGCGACGACGACACCGTCGCGCGCCAGGATCGCGAGCGAGCCGGTGGGTGTGATCAGGGTGGTCGCGTCGAGCGTCATCGCGCTGCCTCCGATGTGAGCAGGAAGTCGGTCCAGAGATGCATTGCCCCGTACGCGCGCCATGGGCTCCATCGAGCAGCACGGGTCGCCTCGGCGCGCCGCCGCAACACGAGATCACTGGCGGGATAGGCGTCAGGGTCACCCAGGGCGCGCATCGCGACGTACTCCGCTGTCCAGGGCCCGACCCCCGGCAACGCGAGCAGCTGGCGGCGGGTCTCGTCGCGATCCGCGCCCGGGTCCAGGACGAGCTCGCCGCGGGCGTGGGCGGCCGCGGCGGCACGAAGCGACGCGCCCCGAGCGGCGGTCAAACCGACCCCGTCGTAGGAGGCGTCGGCAAGCGCTTCTGAGGTCGGGAAACGGTGCGTGAGGGTTCCAACCGGGGCATCGAGCGGCTTTCCATACGCCGTGACGAGTCGCGCCGCGAACGTGTGGGCGGCACGCAACGACACCTGCTGCGCGACGATCGTGCGGACCAAGAGCTCGAAGCCGTCGGTGGCACCTGGCACGCGCAGCCCGGGACGAGCTCGGACCATCGGCCCGAGCAGCGCGTCGCGGCCGAGCACCTCATCGACCGCGGCCGGGTCCGCATCCGCATCGACCAGCCGACGACAGCGGATGACTGCGTCGGGAAGGGCGCGGACGTCATCGACCGCCGTTGTCAGCGTCACGCCGTCCGCATCCAGTCGGAGCGTCGCTACGCCGCCACTGCCGAGCACCCGGCGGTACTCCGAGCCGTCGATCTCCTCGAGACCGGCGACGAGGTGGCGGCTGAGCCAGTCGCGGAGTGCGTCCGCCGCGAAGGGCTGGCGGACACCGAGTCGCAGCGTCAACGCGCCGGTGCCCGGGACTTCGCGCGCCGGCCGGCGGCGAAGCTCCCGGGGCGCCACCCCGAAGTGATCGCGCATCGTGTCGTTGAACTGTCGAAGGCTGGCGAAGCCGGCTGCGAAGGCTACGTCGCTGATCGGCAGCTGTGTCGCGTCGAGCAGGACCCGCGCGGTCTGGGCGCGCCTGGTGCGTGCCAACGCGAGCGGTCCCACGCCCACTTCCGCGACGAGGACACGATGCAGGTGGCGTTCGCTGACGTGGAGCGATCGTGCCAACGCGGGGACCCCGGTGCCGTCCGTCCCGGCTCCGTCGAGGGCTCCGGCTGCGATCGCGCGCAACGCCCGAGCGGCCAGATCGCCGCGGGCGTCCCACTCGCGCGATCCAGGGGCCGCTTCGGGTCGGCAACGCTTGCACGCCCGGAAGCCGGCGGCGACCGCAGCCGCGGCGCACGGATAGAAGCGCACGTTCTCGCGCTTCGGCGTCTGCGCCGGGCAAGACGGCCGGCAATAGATGCCGGTGGTCGTCACCGCCGTGACGAACCGGCCGTCGAAGCGCGCGTCGCGGCTGGCAACTGCTCTGTAGCAGCGATCCGGGTCTGCGTGCATGTCTCTATCGTGCCTTGCGTGGCGCAGCGACTCTAGCGGTTTTCGGACATCGCCGTCGGATGCCCGAGACTGGTCCCGTGAGTGGTGGCGACGTCGCGGGCCCGAAGCGCGCGTCGGCGACCCTCCTCGACATGGTTCGCTCGCTCGGCCTGATGGCGGTCATCGTGGCGGTGACCCTGATCTTCGTTCCTGGCCTGTTGCACCCGAGCAACTCCCAGCGCGTGCAACCCACGTCGTACACGGACTACACGCGCGGCTTTCGGCAGGTCACCGGACTGACAGCCGCGACTCCGGCCGGCCTACCCGATGGCTGGTACGCCAACTCGGCCAGGCTGACTCACAAGGGGTCGACCGCGACGCTATACATCGGGTGGGTGTCGCCGACCAAGAAATACGCCGCGTTGTACGAGAGCAACACCGGCCAGGTGACGGCGGGGGCGGCGCGGCGTGGTGACCGGTCGGTGCGCACCATGGTGGGAAAGCTGACGATCCTCGTGACCGGTAGCGCCTCCACGGCGGAGCTGCAACAGCTCGCCGATGCGCTACGCGTCTAGCCCTCTGACGGGCGGGCCGCGTCCAGGCGAGCTTTCGCACCGTCGAGCCGTTCGCGGCAGATCTTGGCGAGCTCCTCACCGCGCTCCCACAGCGCGAGCGATTCCTCGAGCGTGCTGCCTCCCGCTTCGAGCTTGCGCACGACATCGGCCAGCTCGTCGCGCGCTTGTTCGTAGCTGAGCGGCTTCTCGTCGCTCACCGTGCGGCCTCGGTCACGATGTGAAGTGTCCCGGTCGCCACGCGTGCCGTGAGCGGCTCCCCCTCGGAAATCGCTGCGGCGTCGCGCACGATGCTGCCGTCGGATCGCTGCACGACGGCGTATCCCCGGTCCAAGGTCGCCTGCGGCGACAGCGCCATCACCTGCGCGCGCAGTCCCGTGAGCTCCGCCTCGTGATGGGTGAGCAGCGACAACGCGGCGCGGTCGGCTCGCTTCCGGAGCTCGTCGACGATGCCGCCCCAGGCGGCCACGACGCCGTACGGATCGCCGATCGACGGTCTGCTGAGAAGGGCGTCGATCCGGTGCTGCTCGGACTCCAGCAAGTGCACGACGCATCGCCGTGCACGCGCCAGTGCGGTGCGGATCCGATCGGACTCCTCCGCATGGTCGGGAACGATCAGCTTCGCGGCGTCAGTCGGAGTTGACGCGCGACGGTCGGCAACGTGGTCGAGCAGCGGCACGTCGGTCTCATGGCCGACAGCGGAAACGACAGGCGTGAACCCGGCGGCGACCGCCCGGACGAGCGCCTCGTCCGAGAAGGGCAGCAGGTCTTCCATCGACCCGCCACCGCGCGCGATCACGATCACGTCGATCTCCGGATCGGCCTCGAGTCGCGCGAGCGCCTCGAGAATCTCGGTGACGGCGTACGTGCCTTGTACGGCGACGGCTTCGGTCCGGAACTCGACGGATGGCCAGCGGCGCCGCGCGTTCTCGACGACGTCCCGCTCGGCCGCGCTCGCCCGCCCAGTGATCAGTCCGACGCGGCGCGGCAGGAAGGGAAGTGGACGCTTGCGGTCTGCGGCAAACAACCCCTCTGCCGCG
This sequence comes from Mycobacteriales bacterium, assembly GCA_035548055.1. GTDB lineage: Bacteria > Actinomycetota > Actinomycetes > JAFAQI01 > JAFAQI01 > DASZTV01. The sequence continues at coordinate 13,317 of DASZTL010000034.1, forward strand.
AGGACGGCACGCAATGCTTCGATTCGCGCGAGGAGGGCGCCGACGCCGACCGGTCGGATCTCCGCAGCAGCGAACGTGAGCGACCCGCGTGCGGCCCAGTACTCCGGCTTGCCCCACACGACGATGCGGGAGCCTTCGCTCAGCGGTGGGTCGAGGTCGTCGAGCATGCGGCCTCGGCAGCTCACCCGAAGCGACATCTCAACGGCGGTGTCGCGCAGCACGAGGAACGCGGTCGCCTGGCCCGGCCGGCGAGTGAGCTCTGTGACCTGGCCTTCGACCCAGACCCGGCCCAGTCGGCCGATCCAGTCAGTGAGGCCCTTGGCCACCGTCCGCACCGGGACCGGTGACTCCGCGCTCGACTCGAGGGCCATGGCGCTCAACCTACGATGGATCCATGACGGGACAAGCGCGGCGCCGGGTGCTGTTGGCAGCGCCGCGGGGCTACTGCGCTGGGGTCGACCGTGCGGTGCAGACCGTGGAGCGGGCGCTCGAACAGCACGGCGCGCCCGTCTACGTCCGCAAGCAGATCGTCCACAACTCCCACGTGGTCGCCGGACTCGAAGCGCGAGGCGCGGTGTTCGTCGACGAGACCGACGAGGTGCCTGAGGGCGCCGTGGTCGTCTTCAGCGCGCACGGGGTCGCGCCGTCAGTTCATGACGAGGCTGCGCAGCGCAACCTCCACACGATCGACGCGACCTGCCCGCTCGTCACCAAGGTGCACGGTGAGGCCCGCCGATTCGCTCGCGAAGATGTCGACATCCTGCTGATCGGACACGAAGGCCACGAAGAGGTCATCGGGACAACCGGCGAGGCTCCCGACCGCACGCATCTGGTGTCCGGCCCGGACGCCGTCGACACGATCGAGGTGCGGGACCCGGAACGCGTCGCCTGGCTGTCGCAGACGACGCTGTCGGTCGACGAGACCCTCGCGACGGTGGCTGCGCTTCGCCGGCGGTTCCCCGCGTTGATCGACCCCCCGAGCGACGACATCTGTTACGCGACGCAGAACCGGCAGACCGCGGTCAAGCAGATCGCCGCCGACTCCGACCTCGTCCTCGTCGTCGGGTCGACGAACTCGTCGAACTCCGTGCGTCTCGTGGAGGTCGCGCTCGACGCCGGTGCTGGCGCGTCGTACCTCGTCGATGACGTCGGCCACATCGACCCGACCTGGCTCGAGGGGGTTTCGACGGTCGGCGTCACGAGTGGTGCCTCGGTCCCGGAGGCCCTCGTCGCAGATGTGCTCGCGTGGCTCGCTGAACGCGGCTACGACGACGTCGACGAGGTGACTGCCGCCGAGGAGCGACTCGTGTTCGCGCTGCCGCGCGAGCTTCGCAAACCCGGTAGGGCGGCTACGGCGTAAAGCTCGACGAACCGAGCGGCTCGGTGTAGCCGAGCATGCTGAAGCCACCCGCTGACATGCACACCTTCCACCCGCCGGGGATCTCGTGCACAAGTACGACTGAGTACGGCTGCGGGTCGCCGGTAACCGGGATCAGCTCGCCGTGAACCTGGGCGGCGTCCGCTGTCGCGATCGGCCCGATGGACTGGTCGACCTTGTTGATCGATGTCACCGTCGCGTGGTCGAGCCCTAGACCGAGCTGAGCCAGCGCGGCGTTTCCCGCAGTCGCCAGGTCGGCCTCGTCCACTTGGGCCCGGTCGCTCTTGCACAGCGAGTCGTAGACGCCGCTCCAGTTGTGGTGTGCCGCGTCGCTCATCGTGTGCTTCAGGGCCTTGGTGACGTCGTCCTCGTTCACGGTCATCAGCCAGCCCCACGCGTAGTGGGCAGCGACCAGGTCGATGATGACCAGCGCAACCGTGCGCTTCCAGGTCAGCCACTTCGGCCAGTGGAACCGCCGCTTCTTGTCGTTCTTCTTCTTGGGCTCGAGTTCCGACAGCGCATAGCGAAGCGCGTCGCGCCCCTCGATGGAGGGCCGGGAGGCGTAGTCGGCGTACGACGGCGGAGCGATGCCGAGCGATCGATCCGGTCGCGCGCTCTGACCCCAGTCGTCCACGACGGAATTATCGGCTCACAGCGCCGCCGGTTGACCGCCTGACGGTCTGGATCAGATATCAAGAACCGGTACGACGGTCATGTTCCGCCTCGTTTCGGACATTGATCCCGTAGTCCTCGATCCGACGTTCGTCATCGAGGCCAGGGATGGCGACCAAGGCGGCGGCCGCTTCGGCAGAGGCGATGAGCTCGGACTTGCTGAGCGGGCGGACCGTGTCCTCCAGCCCGGCCAGCTCCTTGAGCTCATCATCCGTCACGTTCATCTCGTTGAGCTTGCGTGCGGTCGACATCACCTGCGACTCGAGCGAGCCGACAGTCTTGTTGTAGTGGTCGACCGCGCTGGTCAACGAGCGACCGAGTCGATCGACGTGACCGCCCATCGTGCCGAGGCGCTTGTAGAGCTCGCGGCCGAGCTCGAAGACGTCGCGGGCGTTGTCGGCGAGCGCCTGCTGCTGCCACGCGTAGGCCACGGCGCGCAGCACCGAGATCAGCGTGGTGGGCGTCGCGATGTGGACCCGCTTGCGGAACGCGTCCTCCAGCAGCGTCGCGTCGCGGTCGAGGGCGGCCGCGAGGAACGCGTCGCCCGGCACGAACAGGATGACGAACTCGGGGGTCGGGGACAGGTGCTCCCAGTACGCCTTGGCGGCGAGGGAGTCGACGTGCTGTCGCAGGTGCTTTGCGTGTGCAGCGAGCCGCTCCTCGCGCATGGTGTCGTCGGCCGCTTCGTGGGCGTCGAGGAAGGCGGCGAGCGTGACCTTCGCGTCGACCACGATGTTCTTGTCGCCGACGAGCTTCACGACGAGGTCGGGCCGCAGCATCCCCTCGGAGGTGGACACCGAGCCCTGCTCGACGAAGTCGCAGCGGTCGAGCATCCCGGCGTGGTCGAGGCAACGGCGCAGCGTCAGCTCGCCCCACTGACCACGGGCCTGCGGTTTACGCAGAGCGCTCACCAGGGCCGCGGTCTCGGTCCGGAGCTGCTCCCCGGTCGAGCGCACGAACTGGATCTGCTGGTTGAGTGCCGCCTGCGCACCTTCGCGTTTCTGCTCGATCTCGCGCAGCTGGGCTTCGACCTTGCCAAGCGTCTGGGTCAGCGGAAGGCCAGCCTGGCGGAACCGGTCGTCGGCGAGGTCGAGGAACTGCTGCCGGTTGGCCTGCAGCGCTTCGTTGGACATCCGGGCGAAGGCGTCCTTGAGCTGCGCCTCGGCCTCGGTGAGGGCCTGCAGGCGGGCGCCGGTCGCGGCGACCTGTTGCTCGGCCCGGCCGGCGCGCTCCGCCGCCGCGTCGCGCTCCGCCCGAAGCTCGGCGCGTTCGGCGAGTGCTCGGTCGCGTTCGGTTCCAGCTGAGATGAGCTCGCCGCGGAGCTGTTCGCGGTCGGACATCGCCGCGTCACGCTCAGCGTGAGCGCCCTCGACAAGTCGTGCACCTCGAGTTCGCGCCACCTGGGCGCCGATGCCGAAGCCCAGGAAGAGCGCCGCGATCGCGACGATGGCCACTGCAAGCGTCATGTCCGAATCGTGGCGCGAGGATCGGACAATTTCCCCGACCGACGCGCCCCCAACCCCAGGTGATCATGAGCGCTAATTCAACTCACACGGCGTGTCGCGAATTAGCGCTCATGATCACCGGAAGTTGGCGGGCTGGTCGTGCCTGACAATGGAGGTGTGGGTCTCTCCATCGGAATCGTCGGGCTGCCGAACGTCGGGAAGTCGACGCTGTTCAACGCGTTGACCGAGAACGACGTGCTGGCGGCGAACTACCCGTTCGCGACGATCGACCCCAACGTCGGCGTCGTCAACGTGCCAGACGCGCGGCTCGACGTCCTCGGCAAGATGTTCGACAGCGCCAAGATCGTGCCGGCAACGGTCACCTTCGTCGACATCGCGGGGATCGTGCGCGGGGCAAGCGAGGGCCAGGGCCTCGGCAACAAGTTCCTGTCGCACATCCGCGAGGCCGACGCCATCTGTCAGGTGGTCCGTGCCTTCGCCGATCCCGACGTCACGCACGTAGACGGCCGGATCGAGCCGGCCGATGACATCGCCACGATCAACACCGAGCTGGTTCTCGCGGACCTGCAGACGATCGACACCCGGCTGCAGCGGCTCGAGCGCGATGCGCGGATGAAGCCGGAGAAGCGGGCCGAGCTCGCCGCCGTGCAGGCCGCCCGCGCCGTACTCGACGAAGGCCGGCCGATCTCGAGTGATCCATCGCTGGATCGTGGGGCGCTGCGCGAGTCGTTCCTGCTGACCGACAAGCCGTTCATCTATGTGTTCAACGTCGACGACACGGATCTGGCGGATCAGGGCCTGCGCGACAAGCTCGCCGCCCTGGTCTCCCCGGCCCCGGCTCTGTTCGTCAGCGCGAAGCTCGAGTCCGAGTTGGTCGGCCTGGACGCGGCCGATGCGGCCGAGCTGCTCGCGGAGTACGGACAGCCGGAGTCAGGGCTCGCGACGCTGGCCCGCGTCGGGTTCGAGACGCTCGGTCTGCAGACCTACCTGACCGCCGGGCCCAAGGAGTCGCGGGCCTGGACGATCCGGAAGGGCGACACCGCGCCGGAGGCGGCTGGGGTCATTCACACCGACTTCCAGAAGGGCTTCATCAAGGCCGAGATCGTGTCGTACGACGACCTCGTCGCCGCCGGTTCGATCGCGGCGGCCCGGTCGGCGGGCAAGGCCAGGATCGAAGGCAAGGAATACGTCATGCAGGACGGCGACGTCGTGGAGTTCCGCTTCGCGCCAACGTCTTCGGGTCAGAAGTAGCGCAGTGCCGAAGACCGTCGATCACAGCCCATCGACCGGGGCGACGCCGCAAACGGGCGGATCATCACCTCGCGCATAGGTTGCTGCAGAGGCCGCGCGTTTCGAAGCGCCGGCACCCTTCTCCTCGGTACAGAGCGCCGCGGGGGTCGGTCCGGCGAAGCGGTTCGGGGATGTGAACTCGGGTCGATGCGCCGGACGAGCTCGGGCCTGATCGCCCAGGCGGGAAGCGGGCCCAGTCAGCGCAATCGCGCAGACACGCGCAGGAGGTGCTGCGCCTGGGCGAGAACGGGGGCGTCCACCATGCGGCCGCCGACGGCAGATACGCCGCTGATGCCGGCAGCGACGATTTCCTCAGCCCAGGCGACCTCTTCATCGCTTGGCGTGAATCCGACCGACACCGGCTCGAGCTGCGCCGGGTGGACCACTGCCCGACTGCCGAATCCCCCGGCCCGGAGCTCGCGGGTTTCGGTTTGGAGCAAGGATGCGTCGTGAATCGTCGTACTCACCGGCGCGATCGGCGGATCGATCTGTGCGACGGCGGACGCGAGCACAACTTGTGAACGTGCGACCCACAGCGGCGCGGGTGTTCCGGCGGCGCCGGCCAGCGAAGGTGGCAGCCGAAGGCTGACCCGTAGATCTTGCTCACCAAGCTGGAGGAGCGCCACCCGGGCGGAGCTGGCGATGCTTGTCGCGTTGGCGACTCCCGGCGCGGTTTCGATGAGCGGCATGATCAACGTCGGCCGGGAGCGTCCAGATCGTTCGTCGAGAGCCTCGAGCTGACGCTCGAGTGCCACCACCTCCTCCGGACCGGAGACCTTGGGAAGGCAGATGCCGTCAACCGCGGGATGGTGGGCCGCAGCCAGGTCATCTTCTGTCGAGTCCGCGTTCACTCGAACCCAAATCGACGGCCCCGACTTTGGCCTCGGTGCGGCGAGGACAACTCGCAGCTCGTCACGCGCATGCGGCTTGCGGTCGGCGGCTACGGCGTCCTCGAGGTCGATGATTACCGCGTCCGTAGCGGCGGCGAGTGCCTTCTCGACGCGCGCCGGCTGGTCGGCAGGGACATAGAGCCAGGTGACGATCTCGGCTGTTGACTTGTTCATCGGAACTTCATCGTCGCCGACATGTACGGCCCTGAGTCGGATTCAGGTGAGAGCTCGTGCAGCTCGAGGTCTAGCGAGGCAGGCGTGCTTGTTGCCTCCTGAACACGCGCCGCGGTACCGAGGAAGTACGGCCGAAGGGCGCGGCAAGAAAACGCGACACACTCCCGGCCGGCGTGGCTACGTCGTGCCACCTCAGCGAGCACCGTTGCCATCAATGGACCGTGCACGAGGAGGTTCGGATACCCCTCGACCGCTTGGGCGTACGGGAGGTCGTAATGGATGCGGTGGCCGTTCGCTGTGAGCGCGCTGTACCGCGCCAAGACGACGGGATTCGGATGCGCCAGCCACCCGTGTTCGGAATGCGCCAGCCAAGGTGTGGTGTCGATAGCGACCGGTCCGGGCATTGCGGGCGTCTCGGCCGGAGCCGAGGACTTTGCCCGATATGCGAAGCGAGTCGTCTCGGTCAAGGCAACCTCCGAGGTGGTGCTGACAGTCGTCGTGACTGACACCAGGGCGAACGTTCCGGTCACGCCGTGCTTCTCCGCGATGTCGGTCACCTGACGCTCCAGCGACACTTGGTCGCCCACGAGCAGCTGGCCGCGCAGATCGACTGTGGTGCCGAGCCACATCCGGCGGGGGTAGGGCGCGGGTGGCATGAACCCGCCGGCTCTCGGATGTCCGTCGTTGCCAGTCTCGGACATCCGCGCCCAAGCAGCTAGAGCGACCCAATGCCACAAGATCGGAAGTGGGGTGCCTGGATTGGCAAGGTCTTCCTCGGCGTCGAGGAGTGCGCGCAGTCCCGCCACCTGCAGCGGCGCGACGACGGCCTGTTGCTTCTCTCTCGGGGCTTCCCAACCAGCCGCCCACTCGGGCCAGTCCTGGCTCATCGGTCCCCGCCCAGTACGCCCCCGTCGACGAGGAGACGAAGCTCCTCCGGCCCGAGGTTGGTCAGGGCCTCAAGCGTGCTCAGCGTGTCTTCACCCAACGCAGACGCTGCACGATCGATAGGTGTCGCGTCCCGCCACCGCATCGGAGACTCCGCGCTGATCACCTGGCCGATGCGGGGCTGTTGCAGGTGGTGTAGCGGCCCGCCTCCGCTTGCTGCGACATCGCGCATGGTTCGGTACGGCGACCATAGGACTCTCGCCTCATCGAGCGCGCTCGCCACCTCAGCCCGCGGGCGTGAGGCGAACCACGGGTCAAGGACCTCACGCAACTTCTGGCGGTGCAGGAACCGCGCCGCCTCGTTCTCGGCGAAGTTCACTCCTGCATTCGCCTCAAGATCGGCGATCTGTGGTGACGTCGCGGTGACGGAAACCAGTGCCTTCCACTGGCTCGGCGTTAGGGCGACCACCATCACGTGCTCGCCGTCACTGCACGTGAACTGTTCCCCGTAGCTTCCATATACGGAGTTGGCGTGGCGAGCTCGGTCGATGCCGGTCGCCGCCTCGGTGTACCAGCCCAGGTTTGCCAGAGTGGCGAGCGCGATGTCGGACAGCGAGATGTCCACTCGTGCGCCCTCGCCGGTGCGATCTCGACGGTGGACCGCCGAGACGACGGCAAGTGCGGCAGCCATTCCGCACAGCAGATCCCACGCCGGCAGAGGGTTGTTGATCGGTGCGACGGCGTCCTCCGGTCCGGTGACAAGAGGCAGGCCCACCTCGGCGTTCACGGTGTAATCGACGGCGGGCCTGCCATCGCGGTGGCCTTCGATGTGAACGTGGATGACGTCAGACCGCAACGCCGCGAGCTGAGGCCAGTCGAGCCACTTCGCCCTGGGCAGGTTGTCGATCACGACGCCGCGATCCGCTCCCGGCCCGCAGATCATCTTGCGAACCAAATCCTGTCCGGTGTCGCTGCGAAGGTCGATCTCGACGGACCGCTTCGCGCGGTTGAGCGCGGACCAATAGACGCTGGTTCCGTCGTCGGTGACGGGCCATCGGTTGACGTCGACGGCTCCGCCCAGCGGGTCGACGCGCACCACGTCCGCGCCGAGCTGCGCGAGCGCGAGCCCTGCGGACGGTCCTGCGACGAAGCTCGCGATCTCGATGACAGTGAGTCCAGCTAGCGGCAGCACGTCGAGGTCACTCGCCTTCTGAGGCGGTCGAGGGTGGCGCCGGCCTTCGCAGCTCGGAACGGCAAGTGAGTACGAAGATGTTCGAGAGCAAACGTAGACGAACGGTCGTCGCCGCAGCGAATGCCATCGTGACGAGGGCGTCCAGTGCGTCGTGTCCACCGTTGTCGAGGCACCGTTGGGACGGCGCAGGATGGTTAGAGAAACCGTAGGCATCGAATCCCGCGAGTTCGGCGGCGGCCGCCATCCGCGAGACGCCTCTCCCGGTGACAATTGCGGGATCGTATGGATGGCTCAGCATCGTGGGTGATGGCGACCTTGCACGGCTTCTCGCGTTCACAGTCAATGAACAGATGAACAGATGAAGTTCTATCACCCGGATCGACCAAGTAAGTTGCGGTGCGAGCTCACCCTGCCGCCCGTCCGCAGATGATCCGAAGACGATGCACGATGTTGTTAACAGCTGTCGGAGGGTACCGAGAGGCAGCTGCGCAGGTCGAAGCCCGATACGCTCCGGGTCGCGCGTAGACCGGTCACTCTGACGGCGTTCCGCTTCAACGTCTAGCGTCTTCGCGGGCTGGTTGGTCACTAGGGCGAAGGTGTGCGTGATGGGAATCTGCGACGGACGGATTGTGGCGGTTACCGGTGCTGGCAACGGCATCGGTCGTGAGCACGCGCTGCTGTTCGGCAAAGAAGGTGCCAAGGTTGTCGTCAACGACGTAGGCGGAGCCCGGGACGGCACCGGCAGCGACACGGGGGCTGCGCAGGCCGTCGTCGACGAGATCACCGCGGCGGGCGGCGCCGCCGTCGCCAACACGAGCAACATCGCGACGCACGCCGGCGCGAAGGAGCTGGTCGACCAGGCGATCAGCGCGTTCGGCGACATTCACGCCGTCGTCAACAATGCCGGCATTCTTCGCGACCGGATGCTCGTCAACATGACCGAGGAGGAGTGGGACGCGGTCATCGCGGTCCACCTCAAGGGAACGTACGGAGTGATGCACCACGCCGCCGCGTACTGGCGAGACCAGTCCAAGGCGGGCAAGGAGGTCGACGCCCGGATCATCAACACCTCGTCGGCGTCGGGTGTGTTCGGCAACCTCGGCCAGACGAACTACGGAGCGGCCAAGGCCGGGATCGCCGCAATGTCGATCATCGCGGCGGGGGAGCTCGCTCGCTACGGCGTGACGGTCAATGCCATCTCGCCGACAGCACTGACTCGAATGACCGAGGACCTCGCCGGGTTCAAGAGTGAGGAGGCGGCGCAGGCGCTGCCTCCGGCCGCGGTTTCGCCGCTCGTCGTCTGGCTTGCGAGCTCCGCGTCGGCCGGCATCACCGGTCGGGTGTTCGGCGTGCGCGGTGGCCGCATCACCGTCTTCGAGGGATGGGTGAACGGTCCGGCTGCCGAGACCGACGGCATCTGGGACCCGGCTGCGCTTACCGAGGTGATCCCCGGCCTCGTCGCCGAAGCTGCTCCAAACGCAGGCATGGACGGCAACCGGCGGTCCTGACCGACCTCCCAGCACGCGACAGCCCAGGATCGTTGTTTCGAAGGCTCTAGTGGAGGCGTGATGCTGGAAGGCAAGTCGGTGCTGGTGGTCGGGGTCGGTCCCGGCCTCGGCAAGGAGATCGCGCGGGTCGCGCATCGCGACGGTGCGAACGTGTTCCTCGCCGCCCGTACCGAGGACAACCTCCGTGCGGCCGCCGAGGAGCTCGCCCCTTCTGGCGATCGCGTCGGGTACCGGGCAACCGACATCGCCGACGATGACCAGCTGCCGCAGCTGATGGACGCGGTCGTCGAGCGGTTCGGCCAGCTCGACGGGCTCGCGATCTGCGCGAGCGCCGACAGCGCCATGGGCGGCCTGGAAAGCACCTCGGACAAGCAGTGGCGCAAGACCTTCGAGATCAACGTGTTCGCGACGGCCGCGACCGTGCGCGCCGCCTTCCCGCATCTGAAGCAGCACGGCGGCGCCGTCGTCCTCGTTGGCTCGCAACAGTGGAACAACCCGTCGCGCGACGTGCCACAGCTCGCCTACGGCGCGTCGAAGGGCGCGGGCGTATCGATGATGTACGGCATGGCCCATGAGCTCGGCGCCCACAAGATTCGCGTCAACACCGTCGTACCGAGCTGGATGTGGGGACCCAACGTCGGCCTGTACGTCGACTGGCAGTCGGGCGTGCAAGGACGGTCGAAGGAAGACATCCGCGCCGAGCTCGACGCGAAGTTCGCACTGGGTGAGATGGCCACCGACCGCGATGTCGCGGAGGCGGTCGGGTTCCTGCTGTCGGACCGCGCCCGCAGCATCACCGCCCAGACGTTGCACGTCAACGCGGGTGAGTTCCCCCGCTAGTGATCGACCTCGATGCGCAACGTGTTGATGAAGGTCGCGAGCATTCCGTAGTGGCCGGCCAGCAACAGGAACTCGATCGCGTCGCGCTCTGACAGGTGCTTGCGCAGCTCGTCCCACGTGGCGTCATCGAGGTTGCGCGTGGCATGAAGTTCGTCGCAGGCATTCAGCAGCGCGAGGTCTCTGCCGGTCCAGCCGTAGAGGTCAGGACTTGTCGCGCGCTCGATGTCCTGCTCACTCAGCCCGGCGCGCTTGCCGAGGCGGCGGTGATGGTCGAGCTCGTAATCGCAGCCGTTGCGCCAAGCGGTACGAATGATCACCAGCTCGGTGTCGCGGCGGGGAAGCTTGCCGCGCGGCATCAGCCGGCCGGCGAAGAACAGCCAGGCGCGGAACAGCGACTTGTGCCTGGCCATCGTCGTGAACAGGTGCGGGAGGCCCGGCACCCGGGCTGCCTTTGCACCGGCCGAGATCATCGTCCAGTTGGCGAGGCCGATGTCCCGCGGCCCGCCGGGTGTGATTCGAGGACCGCTCACTTGTCCACCTTCATTGCGCGGTACATGCCGGCGTTCGCCACTCGCATGAACAGGTTGTACGCATGCGGTGCGAACCGCTTCATCAGGTAGAGCAGTCGAATATCCGTCGACGTGTAGACGAGGTAGCGCTTGGCGATGACGCCCTTGATGATCGCGTCGGCGGCTTGCTCAGGAGTGACCGCGCGCTTTTCGAAGCGCGCCTTGAACTTCGTGAAGCGCTTGGTCGAGGTGTCCACGCCGGCAACCTCGACGGTGCCGGCGAGTGGCGTGGCCACCCCCCCGGGCGCGACGAGGCTGACGCCGATCTTGTGGCGCCGCAGATCGAAGCGCAGGACCTCCGATAGTCCGCGCAAGCCGAACTTGCTCGCGCTGTAGGCGCCGTGCCACGGCAGACCGGCGAGGCCGGCTGCCGACGACACGTTGACCAGGTGCCCGCCCCGGCCGACCTCGACCATCTTCGGCAGGAACGACTCGATGACGTGGATCGGTCCCATCAGGTTGACGTCGATCACGGACTTCCACTGCTCGTGGCTCATCCGCTCGACGGTTCCCCAGATCGCGATGCCCGCCACGTTCATGACGACGTCGGCGGCGACCGATTGCTCGTGTACGCCGTCGGCAAAGCCGCGCACCTCGCCGACCTCGCGGATGTCCAGTGCGCGTACGACGCCGACCCGGCCACCGGCCGCTTTGATCAGCGCCGCTGTCTCGTCGAGCTGAGCCGCGTTGCGGTCGGTGAGGTGCAGGATCGCGCCGCGGTCAGCCGCCGCGATCGCCACCGCACGCCCGATCCCGCTCGCGGCGCCGGTGACGACGACATGCTTGCCGTCGAAGGACGGGTGCGGGTTCACTGCGACTCCTCCAGGTGAAAGGTGAACATCTTGTCGGCGAGGATGCGTACGCCGACGGCGCCGTCATCCTGGTTGTTGTCGATCCACTCTTGGAAGGAAGGTCCCTGGATCGGCAGGTAGTGATCGAGCATGGCCTGCTTCAGCGGCGCACCGTGCTCGGCGTCGGCGAAGTCGAAGATCTCGGCGCGACCATGGACGCTGACCTGGAGCGACTCTCCCGGCAAGTGGGTCGCGCTGATCGCTGGACGCGCACGTAGGTGCCGCACTCGGACCGAATCAGGACTGCTGCTGAAGTACCAGGTGCCGTGGAGGAAGTAGCCGTCCACCGCACCGGTCAGGGGACGGCCATCCGCCGTCACGGTCGCGACAGTCAGCAGCCGCATGCCGGTCAGGCGTGTGCACAGCTGTTCTGCTGACAGTCGCCGCTCCGCGTCGATGATGCCGCTGAGGTGAGCTCCACCGCTGGCCGCGCTGTCGTCGAGGAGCTGCTGCAGGGTCGCGATCTCCGCCGGTGTCTCCCGCACTCGCGGGACGCTAGCGGAGGGAGTGCGTGGCGCGTCTAGTCGGTCTCAGCGAGGAGGCCATCCACTCGATGGGCGTACTCGACATCGAGGTTCGTGACGCCGCCGGCCGAGTGCGTGGACATCATGATCGTGACCTTGTCACCGGCGATGTCGAGGTCGGGGTCGTGGTTGAGCTCCCGCGCGACCCGTTCCATCTCCTCGAGCAGCGCCGGCTGCTCGCCGGCTGGAATGGTGACGATCCGCGTGATCGCCGCCCGGTCGCCGTGCCAGCCGTTCAGCCCGTCCAGAGCGGTCTTCAGCTCGTCGTCATTCAGCAGCTCAGCCATCGGTCCTCCTCGGGTCACGAGCGGTCACCTGCGACATAGCCTGCCAGCGTGCCAAACAACCCCGAACACCGAATGCTGTTGGTCCACGCGCATCCGGACGACGAGACCATCGCGACCGGCGCCACGATGGCGAAGTACGTCGCAGCCGGCGCCGGCGTCACGCTCGTCACCTGCACACTCGGTGAAGAGGGGGAGATCCTCGTCCCGGAGCTGACCCATCTGGCGAGCGACAAGGAGGGCGGGCTCGGCGAGCACCGGATCGGCGAGCTGAACGACGCGATGGCCGCGCTCGGGGTGACCGACCACCGATGGCTTGGCGGGCCCGGCCGTTGGCGCGACTCAGGGATGATGGGCACGCCGACCAACGACAACCCGCGGTGCTTCTGGCGCGCTGATCTCGACGAGGCGATCGGCGAGCTGGTGAAGGTGGTGCGCGAGGTACGCCCGCAGGTGGTCATCGGGTACGACGACAACGGCGGGTACGGCCACCCTGATCACATCCAGGCGCACCGCGTCGCGGTCGGTGCGTTCGAGGCGGCCGGAGATCCGGACAGGTTTCCCGAAGCCGGCGAGCCGTGGACGCCGAGCAAGCTCTACGAGACCGCGGTTCCGCGCTCGCTCCTGGAGCTGGCCTACGAGGCTCTCAAGGAGATGGGCGAAGCGGCGCCGTTCGGAGTGACCTCACCCGAGGAGCTCAGCTTCGGCGTACCCGACGAGCGGATCACCACGGCGATCGATGCTCGGGACTACCTGCCGGCGAAGGTCGCGGCAATGCGGGCCTACCCCACCCAGATCGAGGTCGACGGCCACTTCTTCGCGTTGTCCAACGACGTCGGCCAAGGGTTGTTCGGGTTGGAGCACTATCGCCTCGTCACGGGGCCAGGGCCTGCGGCAGGGGAGCACGAGTCGGACCTCTTCTCGGGGGTATGACCCGCTTGCCGTATCGCCATTAGGCCGAACGGACGAAGCATCGCTGCGCCGGTTTGCCTACTGGCGGGGCCGGTGACATCCATGTCATGGAGAGTTCCGCGGCCGCCACCGATCGGTTGCTCTCCGTCGGCGGCGACGACGGCGTATTCGCGGTCGGTGGCGCCGACGTCGGATACGACCGCGAGCGGATGCGGCGCCGCCGCCTGGTACGTCTGGCGCTCTGGGCGGGTCTTCCGGCGGCGTTGCTGTGGTGGCGGATCGGGTCCGGGCGCCCGATCGACCTGTTCCGGTCGCGGCACGTCGACTGGCTCGTCGCCGTCCCGATCCTCTTCTTCGTGCTCCTCATCGGCGGCTACGCGGCGATGTTCCTGCTGGCAAGGCGCTCGCCGCACGTCACGTTCCAGCCGGAGCAGATCGACGTTCGGCTCTCGGACGTCGTCGGGATCCAGCCGGTGAAGGAGGAGGTGGTGCGTTCCATCAACCTCTTCCTGTCCTCTCGCACGTTCTTGACCGAGATGGGCGGTCGAGCCCGCCGAGGACTGCTGTTCGAGGGTGCGCCCGGCACGGGAAAGACCCACATTGCGAAGGCGATGGCAGCCGAGGCCGGCGTGCCGTTTCTCTACGTGTCGGGAACGTCGTTCCAGTCGATGTTCTACGGCGCGACCGCCGGCAAGATTCGCTCCTACTTCAAGTCGCTGCGGAAGGCCGCACTGGCCAGCGGCGGCGCCATCGGATTCATCGAGGAGATCGACGCGATCGGCGGGGTGCGTCACGGGATGGCGATGACGTCGAGATCCGCCGTCGAGTCCTCGATCCAGTGTTGTGGCGGGGTCACGGCGCTGCCTGCAGGCTTTCTTCGCGCCGCGCCCCCGCCCACGGTGACGAACGGGTACGTGAGCGAGGGCGTCGGCGGCGTGGTCAACGAGCTGCTGGTCCAGATGCAGTCGTTCGACCAGCCGCTCGGGATGGCGAGGATGTGGAACGGCGTCGCCAACCTGCTCAACCTGTTCCTGCCGAGCAACCGCCAGATTCATCGGCCGCCACCCAGGTGTGCGAACGTGCTGTTGATCGCGGCGACGAACCGCGCCGACTCACTGGATCCGGCACTGATCCGGCCGGGTCGGTTCGACCGCGTACTCCACTTCGACCTGCCCGACGGTGCCGGGCGACGGCGGCTGATCGACCACTTCCTCAGCCGCAAAGCGCACCACGAAGAACTCGACGACGAGGCGATGCGCGACGCGCTGGCCAGCGTCACGCAGGGTTACACGCCGGTGAGAATCGAGCAGCTGATGGACGAGGCGCTGGTCGGAGCGGTACGGCGCGGCGACCGTCGAATGGGCTGGTCCGACATCGCCGAGGCTCGGCTCTCGCTGGAAGTCGGGCTCGGCCAGCCGGTCGGCTACACGGAGCACGAGAAGCGGCTGATCGCGACGCATGAGGGCGGGCACGCCGCGGCGGCGTACCTCGTTGCCCCGAATCGACGGCTCGAGATCCTCTCGATCGTCAAGCGCCGCGATGCGCTCGGGATGCTCGCCCACGGCGACAGCGAAGAGGTGTACACCCGCTCGCGGGGAGAGCTGATCGCTCTCATCCAGATCGCGTTGGCCGGACAGTGCGCTGAGGAGATCTTCTTCGACGAGATCTCGACCGGACCGTCGGGCGACCTGCTCTATGCGACGAACGTCGCCGCACAGATGGTCGGCGCCGCGGGGATGACCGGCTCGCTGATCTCGTTCGCGGCCGTGCAGGGAAGCGCCTTGAGTGACACCAACATCGTCGGTCGAGTCCTGGCCGACGCCGACGGGCGGGCGAAGGTCGAGGCCCTCTTGCAGGAGCAGAAGGTCGCGATCAAAGGCCGCCTCGAGGCGAACAAGCATCTGGTGGCAGCCCTCAGAGACGCTCTGGTCGAGCGCAACGAGCTGATCGGCCCGGAGATCCAGGAGGTGCTGCGCGCGGCCTGACCCGCCTAGCCTCGGGGGGTGTCCGCCGAGGTCGAAGCTGAGCAGGAGCAGCCGGCTCCGCGCGGGCGGCCGCTGCTGATCGCGACGTACGTCGTCCTCGGCTGCGTCGGCGTCCTGATGGCGACGATCGAGGCCTTCCTCGTGCCACAGCGCCTGATGGGCGGCGTCGAAGGGCTGTCTGCGCTCCTCGCCGTGCTCGGTAACCTCGCCGTCGGCCTGCTCGGCGGTCGAGGCACCGTGACGACCGCCGGTGCGGTAGCCCCGGCGGTGGGCTGGTTTGCCGGGATTGCGACGGTTACCGTCGTCGCTCCCGGCGGCGACGTGGTGATACCGGGCGGGCTGCCGGCCGATCCGGGGGTCGTCGTCGTCGGCATGGTCACGCTTCTGGGTGGACTTCTGGCCTCGATCGTCCCGATTGCGCTGACTAGCCGCTACACCGCGCGGGTGAATCGGCCGAAGGGAGACTCGTGAACGACTCACCGGTGCGGTCGGTCGGCGACGAGCCGCTGCTGGACGGCGATGTCGCGGCCGCGACCGACGCCATCGTCGCGCGGCTGAGCGGCGGCCGGTTCGCCGTCGAGCTGTCGAGCGTCGCGGAGGTCGGCCGGGCGCCGGGCATCACACGCGTCCCGGGCCTGCCGAAGTGGCTCGCGGGTGTAGCGAACTGGCGCGGCCGCATTCTCCCGGTCCTCGACATCCGGGGGCTGCTCGGCGGGGACACCGACCCGCTGGATGATCGCGCTCGGCTGCTCGTCCTCGCGGAGGGGACCATCGTCGTGGGCTTGCTGGTCGACGCGGTCGAGGGCACGACCATGCTGGGCGACGACGTCGCCGCCTTCCCGCCGGTGAGCGCGCCGAATGGCAGCGGACTGCTCAGCGGGCAGGTGCCGCGTGACGACGGCCCCATCGCCGTTCTTGACGTGGCAGCCGTCCTGCGGCTGCGAGAGAGCCTGCCGCGCGGCCGTCGCACGGCCTAGCGGCAGTTGACCGAATGAAGGGACCAGCGTGACCACCGAAGCTCATGCCGTGCACGCCGCGCCCCGCGCCAGCTCCGCGGTGGACTACAGCCGGCGGCTCGCCATGGTTGCGGCTGGCTCGACGTGGGTCGGAATCGTGCTGGCCCTGATCGGTGCGGTCGTTCTGGAGCGCCATCCGGCCAACGGCATCCACGTCCACCTGCACGCGGTGTACGTCTGGGAGGCGGTCGGCGCCGTCAACGCGCTGTTCATGACGGTGCTGCCGAGCCTGGCGGCGAGCAGCGAGCACGTTCGCAAGCGGATCGCGATCTACCGCGTGGTGCTGCTCCTCTCGACGATCGTGTCGGTGAGCGGTGCCGTCGCGATCACCGGTGGGCTTCGCGGGCCGTTCTGGATTCTGTATCTCCCCGCCCTGCTCTTCGCAGCGACGACTCTGCGGCAGTGGCAAAGCGTTCTGCTCGGCGTCGCGACCGCCGGGGCGCTCGTCGTCTCCTCGCAGATCGCGCACAGCCTCGACTCCTCGACCGTTGCGTGGATGGTGTTGGTCCTGCCGGTGTTCCCCGCGATCGCCTGGTTCAACGGCGCCCTCTCCCAGTCGATCTGGGCGATGCGTGCGATGGCGCGCGCGGAGCGCGATGAGCTGCAGGCGCGGGTCGCTGACCTGTCGAAGGTGCTGTCCAAGGCGGCGGAGGGTGACCTCACGGTCCAGCTCGCTGCGGCGGACGCCGACCACGAGGCGCTCGAGCTGCTGTCCGGTGCCTTCACCTACACGCTCACGAACCTGCGCAACCTGGTCGCGCAGATTCGTAGCGGCGGCGAGCAGATCGGTGCTGCCGCCGGTGAGCTGCTCGCGACGGCTGAAGACCATGCCGCCTCCGCCAGCCAACAGTCGTCGGCCGTGACCGAGACGACGTCGACGATCGAAGAGCTGGCCGCGACTGCTGCCCAGATCGCCGAGACGTCAGAGGCGGTGGCGCGCTACGCCGCCGAAACGCTCCGGCATGCCGACGACGGCCGTACGGCGGTCCAGTCGAGCGTCGATGCGATGGACCAGATCGCGACGCGCGTCGACTCGATCGCGGCGCGGGCGCTGTCACTCGGCGGTAAGAGCCAGGAGATCGGCCGAATCCTCGAGGTGATCAACGACCTCGCCGACCAGACCAACCTGCTTGCTCTGAATGCTGCGATCGAAGCGGCGCGAGCCGGTGAGCACGGGCGCGGCTTCGCCGTCGTCGCGGCCGAGGTTCGCAAGCTCGCGGAGCGTGCCCAGGAGTCGACGGGGCAGATTGCCTCGATCGTTGCCGAGATCCAGTCCGAGACGAACGCGACGATCATCGCCAGTGAGGAAGGATCGAAGGAAGTCCGGACCGGCTCGGACCTCGCCCGTGGCGTGGTGGAGGCACTGGAGCGGATCAGCGGCATGGTCGACGAGACCACGACAGCCGCCAAGGAGATCTCGATCGCCACGCAACAGCAGCGGTCGGCGTCGGATCAGGTCGTGTCGGCGATGACCCAGGTGTCCGACGTCTCCCGTCAGTACGCCGTCGGGTCGAAGCAGGCCGCCGCGGCAGCGTCGGAGCTGAACAACCTGGCCGCGGAGCTTCGGGCCTCGATCGCGGCATTCAAGGTCGGGGCTTAGGCCCGCGTGCTGGATCGCACGCTGGGCCCACCTCCCCCTGAGGGACGTGCGCCCGCAGAGATCGCGACCGCGCTCCCGCCGGACGTGGAGCGACGGCTCGCGCAGCTCGTCGGGGTCGAGCCGCTCGACTTCGCTGACGACGAGCCACCGATATCGGGTCTCTACAGCCTGCGCAGCGAGCTGCAGTTCCGACGGCGGGTGCTGCTCGTCGCACAACAGGTGACGCTGGGTGGGCTGCTGCTGCTTGCGGCCTGTGCGACGGTCGCAGCGAGGGTGGACTCGAAGTCACTCGTTGTCCACTCGATCCCGGTCATGGCGTGGGGCCTCGCGGCGGCGGTCTCTGCTGTCTCACTCGCCGGCATGGTCACCGACCCCACCGTCACCGCGAGCATCAGCGCCGGGAAGCGACGGGTGTTCGGCGGCATCCTGATGGCGGCCCTGCTCGTGTCCCTGACTGGCGTGGTGTCCAACGCCGACGGAGTGGCCGGCCCCGCCTGGGTGCTGTTCCTGCCGCTCGTGGTGGTTGCGGGCGCCGTCCTTGGGGCGACCAGCGGCCTTGGCGTCGGTGCGCTCGCCGCAGGTGGGATCTACGCGGCCGCAGGGTTCTCGCACACGCTCGACGTGGCTGGTGTCGGCCAGCTGATCGTGATCCTGCCCGCGTGCCCGCTGTTCGGGTGGGCGGCGGGAGGCCTGGCGGGTCTGGCTCACGACGCTGTCGACACCGCGCTGCGGCAGCGCGCCGGCTTGGTCGGTGACGTCGGCCGGCTGTCCACTCTCCTCAACACCGTCGCCGATGGCGATCTCTCGCGGGTCCCGGCGCTCGACAACCCGGCCGACCAGGGCACCGCGACGCTCGCGGTCGTGTTCGCCGACACCGTCCTGTCCCTGCGCCGTCTCGTCCGGCAGCTGGCCGACGTCGCCGACCAGCTGTCGGGCAACGCGACCGACCTGGCGCGTACGGCGGAGCAACACGTCGGAGCCGTCGAGCAACAGGCCACGGCAGTTGCCCAGACGACGAGCACCATCGAGGAGCTCGCGACGACCGCGACGACGATCGCGAGCACGGCGCTGCTGGTCGCGCGCTATGCGGGCAACGCCCGTCGCGACGTCGACCTCGGGTTGGGATCGGTGGACAAGGTCAGTGACGCGATGGGCGTCATCCGCGCCCGCGTCGCCGAGCTCGGGCTCCGGACGAGCCGCCTCGACGAGCGCGTGGGCCGGATCGCGGCCACCACCCGGCTGATCGACGAGCTCGGTCGGCGGACGACGATGCTCGCCGTGAACGCGTCGATCGAGGCCGCCCGGGTGGGCGGCTACGGCGACGGGTTTGCCAGTGTGGCCTTCGAGATCGCGGCCCTCGCCGCCAAGGCGCGGGCGGCTACCGCCGACATCGCCCACATCGTGGCCGAGCTCGAAGCCGGCGTCGAGGCCACGGCCATCGTGAGCCACGAGGGCGTCGAGGCGGTCGAGATCGGCCTGGAGCGCCAGGTCGAGGTGGACCGCGCACTCGAGCTGATCAGCCAGCGGGTGAATGACACCGCCGGCGCCGCGGACCGGATCACCGAGGCCACCAAACAGCAACGGGTGGCCAGTGATGCGGTGGTCGCGGCGATGCGCAAGGTCGCGGGCACAAGCGAGGGCGCGACATCGGCCACGCGCAGTCACGCGGAGTCAGCCGCCCGGCTACGGGACCTGATGACCACCTTGAGAGGCACCGTCGGAAGGTTCAGGCTGGAGTGATCGGCGCCGATGACATCAAGGTGAACTGCGCGCGGAAGGGGGATTGATGCCCGGCTGGGCTGATGATCCTGAATTGCTCGCGACATTCCGCGGCGAGGTCGAGGAACGCGTCGCGTCCCTTCAGGCTGGGCTGCTGGCGCTCGAGGCGCACCCCTCTCCGCGTCAGGTGGTCGCCAGCCTGTTCCGCGACGCGCACACCGTGAAGGGCTCGGCCCGGATGATGGGGCTGTCCGAGGTCCTCGCAGTGGCGCACAACGCCGAAGACCTGCTCGGCGCCCTGCGCGACGGGCGCCTCACGGTGCGGCGTGACCTCGTTGACCTCCTCCTCGCCTCCTGCGACGGCATCGCGGGGGCGCTTCCGGGGGTCGAGGAGCCGGTGCCCGAGGACCATCTCACGGCACTCGCTGGTGCGATGCAGCGCGCGCTCGCCGGTGAGGAGCCGGTCGTCGTACCGCGCTGGGATCCGCGCACCGTCGAGGAGGAGGACGGCACCGACGAGAACAAGCGTCGTGGTGTCGACTCCGTCCGCGTCACCACGGCGAAGGTCTACGAGCTGATCGACGTCATCGGTGAGGCAGAGCTCGACGCCCGCCGGCTCGAGCGGGCCAGCGACGGCATCAATGCCATCGCGACGGACAACTCGCGTTGGTTGCGCACGCTCCGCGAGTCGCTGCACACCACTGAGGTCGGTGAGGACGCATCGATCGCGCTGACCCGGCTCACTGCCGTCGACGACCAGCTGCTCGCGGCGTCACGTGACCTGCGCGAGCTCGCCGAGGACTCCCACAGCCGGCTCGCCGAGGTGCGTGACGGCGCGATGGGCCTGGCAATGGTTCCGGTACGCCGGGTGGTTGCCGGGCTGCCCCGCGTGGTCCGCGACCTCGCCGCCGCGACCGGCAAGGACGTGCGGCTGATCCTCGAGGGCCAAGATGTCGAGCTCGACAAGCAGGTTCTTGACGGCGTGTCGGATGCGCTCAAGCATCTCGTGGTCAACGCCGTCGACCACGGTTGTGAGCAGCCCGCCGAGCGCGTCGCCGCCGGCAAGCACGCGCAGGCGACGGTAACGGTGACCGCGCGTGCCTCGGGTGGAACCGTCGTCATCGAGGTCACCGACGACGGCCTCGGTATCGACGAAGACGCGCTGCGTGCGGCCGCCATCGAGCGCGGCGTCCTGCTTCCCGATTCCCTGTTGTCCGGACCGGCGTTGATGAACGTCTTGTTCCAACCGGCCTTCTCGACGGCCAAGGAGGTCACCGAGACCTCCGGCCGAGGCATCGGCCTGGACGTCGTGCGCAGCGCGGTCGAGGCGCTGGGTGGCCTCGTCGAGCTGCACACCAAGGCCGGATCCGGTACGACGTTCTCGCTGACCTTGCCCGTCACGCTCGGCGTGCTGCGCTGCCTGATGGCGAGAGTCGGCGCCGAGCGGTTCGCGGTGCCGGTGCCGGGTGTCGTCGAGTCCCTGTCGTTGAAGAACGCCGTCGTGCACGAGCTGGCCGGCAAGCCCGTCGTGGTGCGTCACGGCGAGACGCTTCCGCTGCTCGACCTCGGTGCAGCGCTCGGCGTACCCGGTGAGAGAGAGGCGACCGCGGCGGTCGTCGTGCGTCACGGTGAGCGCCAGGTCGCATGGGCGGTGGACGGTCTCGAGGGCGAGCGAGAGCTGGTCGTGAAGGACCTCGGCGCCTTCCTCGGTCGGCCACCAGTCATCAGTGGAGCGACGATCGACGGTGACGGCAGCGTCGTCTGCCTGGTCGACCTTCGTGAGCTCAGCGACGACAGTGACACCGGTACCCCGGCGTACATCGCGATGCTCAGTGGCGTCGATTCGACCGCCACGGAGGTACAGAACCGGCCTCGGGTGCTCGTTGTCGAGGACTCCGTCGGAGTGCGGGAGCTCGAGCGTGCCATTCTCGAAGCTGCCGGCTATGACGTCATCACCGCGATCGACGGCGCCGAAGGCGCTGCCTACCTCCGCGAGAAGCCGACGGACCTCGTGCTCTCGGACGTTGAGATGCCGGGCATGGACGGCTACCAGCTCACTCGAACGATCCGGCGCACTCGCGGTTGGGAGCATGTGCCGGTGATCATCATGACGAGCCGCGTTGCCGAAGAGGACCAGCGCGCGGGCATGGAGGCCGGCGCGAGCGCATACCTCCTCAAGACGCAGTTCGACCAAGAACAGCTCGTGGAGACGGTGCGCCGTCTCATCGGGCGTTAGGAGAGGTTTTCGACATGCCGACTGTGGTCATTGCTGACGACAGCCCGACCCTGCGCCGAATCCTGACGTCCGTGCTCACGAAGGAAGGCTTCGAGGTCGTCGTCGCAGACGACGGCGTCTCCGCCGTGCAGCAGGTGTTTGCCACGATGCCGGACGCGATCGTGCTCGACGTGCAGATGCCGCGCGTCTCCGGTTACGTTGCGGCGCGGCTTCTCAAGGACGACTGGCAGACCGCGGACATCCCCGTGATCCTGCTGACGTCGCTCGATGCGGCCAGTGACCGCTACTGGGGCGCTCAGACCGGCGCCGACCGCTACTTCACGAAGGACTTCGAGGCGCCTCAGCTGGTTGTCGCGGTGCGTGAGGTGATCCAGGCGGCGAGTGAGGCCTCCGACGGTCGCCGCGGCCTGCGCCCGGACCCTGTCGAGCTCGGCGACGACGACGTGATGTCGAGGGTGTGCGATCTGCTCGACCGCAAGCTCTTCGAGACGTCGGTGGCGGCCGAGGTCACGGCGCTTGCCGCGACGCTGACCGGCTTCGAGCAGACTGTGGCGGGCGTCCTCGACGTGCTGCGCCGTTTCGTCGACTACGACCTCGCCTCGGTGCTCCTGCTCGAGGAGCGCACGGCGTACGTTGCGGTCGCGCAGGAGACCTCGCAGGCGCAGTACGCCGAGCTTCTCAGCAGTGCGACCGATGCGCTCGCGGCTGTGTCCGGTGTGCAGCTCGGGGTGAGCGATCTGGAGCTGCGCCTTGCCGACCCCGAGAGCTATCTCGGCGAGGAGGACGAGCGGGGGATGGCGACCTTCCTGTCGATGCCGCTCAAGGGGCACGGCGGTCACATCATCGGCCTGCTTGCCCTGTCGAGTGGGCAGAAGAACGCCTTCGGGGAGACCGCGCTCGCAACTCTTCGACTCGTCGACGGCCCGGCGGCGATCGTCATCGACAACGCGCGACTCGCACAGGTTCGCGCCGGCGCCTAGCCTGCCGAGAGCAACCGAGGTCGTCGAGACA
>DASZTL010000035.1:0-21010 GCA_035548055.1 Mycobacteriales bacterium
TCCTCGCGTGCCCCCGCCGCTCTCGAGTCGATCACGCGGGTCCAGACGCAGGCCTCAGCCGGAAGGTTGCACGCCTTCCGGCCCGCCGCTGAGCAGGACGGCGAGCTCGTCGCGGTCGAGCAGCTTCTCCGGTCGCTCGACATGGGAGTCACGCACGTAGAGGAAGCCAGCCGTCACGAGGGCCGGAGCGACGCCGGCCAGGTCGGCCCACGCCAGCCGGTAGATCGACAGCTGCAACGCGGCCGCCTCGAAGTCCGCACCCTTGGGCATCGCGCCGGTCTTGAAGTCGATGACGTCGTACCCGCCGTCCTCCCTCGGGTAGACCGCGTCGATCCGGCCGCGCAGCAGCCGTCCGCCGATCACCATTTCGAACGGTGCTTCGACCTTCACCGGCGTGCGTTGCGCCCACCCGCTGGCGAGGAACTTCTCCTGCAGCTCGGCCAGCTCGGCGTCGCTCAGTGCCGCGTCTCCCGCGCCGGGCAGGTCGTCCGGATCGAGCAGCGCCGCGCCGGCGAGACCGTACAAGCCCTCCACCCATGCATGGAAGCGCGATCCTCGACGAGCCTGCGGCTGCGGTCGCTGCGGCACCGGCCGTGCGAGGGCGGCAGCAAACGCGTCCTCGTTCCGGGCAAGCGCGACCACCTGACTCGTCGTGAGCCGGGCTGGCACCGCGACCTCGACCGTCCGCGCCCGCCGACGCCGCGCCTCGTCGATCAGCAGCGCGGTGTCGCGCCGCCAGTCGGCCGCGACGACAGCGTCGTCACCCGTGACCTCGACCATCGGGCGCAACGTCCCGCGAGCCGACTCGACCAGCTGAGCCGCCGTCTGCCGCTGCGCCGTCTCGGCTTCGTCCGGCACCACTGGCCACGTGACGTCCGCAACCCCGGCGGCGAGGATCGGGTTCGGCACATCCGCCGCGGGCGGGTCGCACCACACGTCGGCGGTGACGGTCGGTGCACCAAGCTCGGCGACCTCGGTCAGGAACAGCGAGGTCGCGCACGGATCCTTGCGGGTGCCGATCCAGGTGTACGCCGACAGCAACAGCTGATGGCGGGCGCGAGTGAAGGCCACGTAGGCAAGCCGCCGCTCCTCGTCGTCGGAGTCCGACTTGCACTCCTCCTTGAACGCCTTCTCGTCCGCGGTCGTCTCGTAGGCCCGGAGGACCGGGAGGTCGTCGCTGTCCCCGCGGCACGCGAACGGAAGCACGGCCGCGCCGGTGATCCAGCTCGGCCTCGACTTCCCGGTCGGGAAGACCTGCTCGACGAGACCGGGCACCGCGACGACGTCCCACTCGAGCCCCTTCGCGGCGTGGACGGTCATCAGCTTGACCGTGTCGGTATCGGACACCGGACCGACGTCGAGCCCGCGCTCGTTCTCCGCCGCCGCCTTCAGGTAGGCGAGGAACGCGACCAGGTCGGCCTCACCGTCGATGCCGTTGAACTGAGCCGTGACGTCGAGGAACGCGTGGATGTTCGCGAGTCTGGCGGCCGCGAGCGCGGCGTCACCGGCTTCGACCTCGACGTCCAGCCCGGAGGCCGCGATCACCTCGGTGACGAGGTCGACGAGTGGCTGCCCAACGAGCCGTCGCAACCTGCGGATCTCGGCGACGAACCGGCCGATCCGCTCGTAGGCCTGCGACGAGTACGCCGCGGGCGGGCCGGGCGACTCGATCGCCTCGAGCAGTGACGGCGCTTCGACGGGATCAGCCGAGCTGGTGGCCTGCGCCAACACCTCGCTCAACCCGTGCCCGACGGCGGGCTCGTCAGCGGGGAGCTCGGTGACGTCAGCCGCGGCCGCATCGCCGTCGGTCCCTGACGGTGCGACGACACGCAGCCGGGCGAGGTGCCCGGCGCGACGGCCGATCGCCGCCAGGTCGCGCACGCCGATCCGCCATCGCGGCCCGGTGAGCAACCGCACCGCCGACGCATTGGCGGTCCCGTCGGCGAGCAGGGTGAGGGTCGCGACGATGTCACTCACCTCGGGCATCGCGAGCAGTCCGCCGAGGCCGACCACCTCGACCGGGATGTCGCGCAGCACCATCGCCTGGTGGAGCCGCGGGAAGTCGGTACGGCGACGGCCCAGCACCGCGATCTGACCGGCCGGCACGCCACCGTCCATCGCGGTGACGATGCGATGTGCCAGCCAGTCGGCCTCGTCCTGCGCCGTCGGCAGCCGAGCGATGCGCACCTCACCGGCATCCTCGCGGCCGTCCACCGGGCGCAGATCCGGCAGGACCAGGCGCGAACGCGACTTGCGAACCAGGGAGTCATACAGCGGCTTCGCGACTACGTTCGCCGCCTCGAGAACGCGCCCGTCGCAACGGAAGCTCGTCATCAGCGGCATCGGCGGCGCCGGCTCCCGTCGAGGGTCGAAGTGCTCCGCGAAGCGCGACAGGTTCGATGCGGAGGCGCCGCGCCAGCCGTAGATCGCCTGGTTCGGGTCACCGACCGCAGTGATGGCGTGCCCGTCGCCGAACAGCGTCGAGAAGAGCACCCGCTGCGCGACGCCGGTGTCCTGGTACTCGTCGAGCACGACCACCTGGTAGCGCTCCCGCTCGATCGCGGCGACCTCGGGCGATGCCTGTGCGATCGCGCACGCGAGGGCGACCTGATCACCGAAGTCGATGAGGTCCAGCCGCGCCTTCTCTTCGTTGTACAGCTCGACGAGCGTCAGCAGCTCGTCACGGGCGCGCGTCTTCGTGACCATGTCCTTGGCCCACTTCAGCTGCTTCGGCAACGCTTCGACCGCGGCACGGACCCCGGCGTCGTGGGCACGGACGGCCTCGTGGGTGCAGAGGTGGTCGGAGACCTCGCCGGCCAACGCGACGACCAGCTCCGCGACGTACGGCGTCGTCCAGTCCAGATGCGGGAACGGTCCCGGCGCGCGGCTCGCCACGCGCATGGCGAGCTGCCACTGGACGGCCTCGGTCAGGAGCGTTGCTCCGGGCTCCCGCCCGATCCGTAGCGCGTGGTCACGGACGATCTGCGCGGCGTAGGAGTTGTACGTCGCGACCGTCGGCAGGTCCTCGTGGCCGTCGTCCTCACCGCGAGGCGGGAGGGCAGCGAGACAGTGCCGAACCCGTTCGGCCAGCTCGGCCGCAGCCTTGTTCGTGAACGTGACGCCGAGGATCCGGTCGGCGCGGACCCCGAAGTGCGCAACCGCATAGACGACTCGGGCCGCCATCACCATCGTCTTGCCGGAGCCGGCTCCGGCAACGACGAGCTGTGGTGAGAGCGGTGCGGTGATGACCGCCATCTGCTCGCCGGTGAAGTCCTTGTCGAGCAGCGCTCGCAGGTAGCTGCCGTCCGCCGTCGGCTCCACCCGCTTCACTGCATCACCTGGGCGCCATCGTCACTAGACGGGCATGACGTGCGGAACCGGCAGTAGCCGCAGCCCTCGTTCACTCGCGCCGGGAACGCCTCGGTGCGGATGCCCTTCGCGATGCCGTCGACGAGGTCGTCGACCCACTCGTCGCCGTCTTCGAGCGGAGCCTGTCGTTGGACCTTCACCGCGCCACGCACCGACTTGCGCAGCTGGACGAGCTCGGCTCCGCCGGGTTTCGTCGACCAGTCCTTGAACGCGCCGTGCCGCGTGACCAGCTGGTAGACGCCCAGCTGCGCATCCGTCTTGACCCGTTCGTCGCTGGGCGGGTTGCGGCTGGTCTTCAAGTCCACGACGACGAGGCCACCGTCCGCGTCGAGCTCGATGCGATCGGCGCGGCCTCGTACGACGACGTCGTCGCCGACCGCGACCTCGAAGCTGACTTCTGCGCTCGCGCACTCGCGGTCATTGAGGGCGTGCCACGCGAGGAAGCGCTCCAGTGCTGCTCGGGCCTCGGCGTGGTCCCGCACCGCCTGCCACTTCGCGTCGTACGGCAACAGGTGCCACACCTCGTCGAGCCGTTCGACGAGGACGTCGATGTCGGCGGGCAGCTCGCCGACGACGACCGCCTCGGCCAGCGCGTGGACGATCGAACCGAAGCCTTGCGCGGTGGACGTCGACTCACTCGCCTTGGCTTCGCGATCGAGGAACCACGCACGAGGGCAGCGGTCGAAGGCCGCGACAGCCGATGCGGAGAGCTCGACCGGCCGGTCCGGGTCGCGGACTGCAGCGGCGCCTGGCGTCTCGGCCAACAGCCCCCACCACCGGTCCGGCGAGGCGGCGGGGACCAGCGGCGTACCGTCCTCGTCCGCGGCGTCGGCGAGGTCAGCGAGACATTCGGCGGCGACCTGCCGCAGGTCGTCGGGGACCGTCGGGTCGCGTAGCGCACGTCGCAGCCGCGCCACGAGAGAAGCGACCGACAAGATGCCCGTCGTTGTCGTCACCGACTCCGGAAGCTCGAGTCCGGTCTCGGTGAGCAGCCGGGACGGACGCTCCGCCAGGTCATCTGTGCCGGAGGTCGCGGTGAGCACGAGCCGCTGCTTCGCGCGAGTGACCGCGACGTAGAACAACCGCCGCTCGTCGGTCAGCAGCGAGCCGGCGTCCGGGCCGGCGCCCGGCGAGTCCAGCGCAAGGCCGTCGGCGTCGAGCAGGCTGCCGCGCCGACGCAGGTCCGGCCACACCGCCTCCTGCACCCCCGCGACGACGACGAGGTCCCACTCGAGCCCTTTGGACCGGTGGGCGGTCAGCAGCCTGACGGCGCCCAGCGCCCCGGCCTTCTCCTCGTACGGCGCCGCCGGGATCTCCTGCGAGGACACCTCGGCGAGCAGCGCCCCGACGGTCGCGCGAGGCTGCTTGTCCTCGAGCCGGCCGGCCAGCTCGAACAGCGCGAGCACCGCGTCGAGGTCGCGGTCAGCCGCACGTCCTTCGGCGTCGGCCGACATCGCAGATGCGCCGAGGCGCCGCGCCCAGTCCGATCCGTCCCACAGCGCCCACAGGACCTCGGCCGGGCTGCCACCGCGCAGCTGGACGGCAATCGCCGCGTCGAGCAGCTTCGTCAGCCGCAGCACCGGCGCTGCAATCCAGTGTTCGATCAGCGACACCACGGACGGTTCGTCGACCGCCTCCGCGATCAGCTTCGTGGACGGCCGGGCCAACCCGTCGTTGGCCGCCCGGTCGAGCTCGCGAAGCCGCCGGCCGAGCGCGCGTAGCTGGGAGGGAGTCGCGCCGGCCAGCGGCGAGGTCAGCAGCATGCGCGCGACGTCCGGCGTCATCGGCTGCGGTGGCCGCACCTCGCGGCCGGCAGGCGACCGCTCGCCCCGGGTTCGCTCGTCGACGATCTCGAGCGCACGCAGCAACGGCGCCACCGCGGGGTCGCGCGCCAGCGGCAGCTCGTCGGCAGCGACCGACACCGGGATCCCCGCGGCAACCAGGGTCCGTCGGATCGTCGAGATGCTTCGCACGCCGGAGCGCACCAGAACGGCCATGCGCGACCACGCCACACCGTCGACGAGGTGGGCGCGGCGCAGCAGGTCGGCGATCCCGGTGACCTCGGCGGCGACGGAAGAGAACAGCCGGATCTCCGGCGGTGGCCCCTCCGGCCCGGCCGGCTGAAGATTGCGGTGCGCCTCGCGGCGCGAGGTCAGCCGACCCAACGGGAGCTTGGTCGCGACCGACCGCGACAGCCCGACGAGCGCGGGACCGGACCGCCGGCACACCTGCAGCTCCGTCACCGGCGCCCGCTCACCCGTCGCGGTCGGGAAGCGGTCGGGGAACTCGATGATGCCGGTGACGTCGGCACCGCGGAACCCGTAGATCGACTGGTCAGGGTCGCCGACCGCGACGAGGAGCCGGCCGTCACCGGCGAGCAGCCGCAACAGCTGCTCCTGCGAGGGGTCGGTGTCCTGGTATTCGTCGACGTAGACGGCCTTGTACCTCTGGCACACCGAGCTCGCCTCGCCGGCGAGCAGGTCCAGGGCGCGGTCGATGACGCCGGAGTAGTCGACTTCGTTGCGCAGGGAGAGCACTTCGAGGTACTCGGCGAGGAAGTCACCGGCGGCGATCCAGGCGGGGCGACCGTGCGCGCGGCCGCGGGCACGCAGCGCGGCGGGATCAAGTCCGTGTTCTCCCGCGCGGTCGAGGACGTCGCACACCTCCTTCGCGAAGCCACGAAGTCGCAGGGCGGGGGCGAGCTCGGCCGGCCATCGGGTCTTGCCGACGCCGGCTGCGTCGCCATCGAGCAGCTCGCGCACCCGAAGCTCGCGCTCGGCGCCGGACAGCAGGCGGGGCAACGTGTCGCCGGGCGCGACGCCGTGGTTGCGAAGCAGCGAGTAGCAGAAGGAATGGAAGGTCGACGCCGCCGGCTCGACGACGGTGCGACCGAGTCGGCCGGCGATCCGGCTGCGCAGCTCGTCGGCCGCCTTGCGGCTGAAGGTGAGGACCAGGACCTCGTCCGGAGCGGCGCCGCGTCGTACCCGTTCGACCACTGACTCGACCAGCGTCGTCGTCTTGCCGGTGCCCGGTCCGGCGAGGACGAGCAGCGGCCCGCGGTCATGGTCGACGACCGCCTGCTGGGTCGGGTCGAGCTCGGGCGCTGCCACCGGATCGACCGGCGGCCGAACCAGCCGGTAGGTCGTAGCGGATGAGCTCACCACCGCATCCCAGCACGTCGGTACGACGTCGTGGCCAGCTCGCGTCGCTATGACGCGATGTCAGCCTTGTGCGGCGAAGACGCTGACCTCGCGCAGCGAGGTGAAGAACCCTCCGGTGTCGGTGTCGACCCGGACCGCCGCGACCCGGAGCCCTGGCAAGGAGTGCACGAGCACGTCGTCAGCGCTGCCGAACGGCTGCGTCGCGACATGCGTGAAGTGGTGACCGTCAGAGCTGATGGACATCGAGCAGCTCAGACAGCCGCGCACCACGAGCAGCGCGGCATTGACCGGGTGGCGGAGCCGCACGGTCACGTCGCGATGATCGCGCTGCGCGTGACCCTTGCACGGTCCGTCTGCGCAGCGCGGATCGTCCGTCGGCTGCCAGTCGGAGTCGAGGACGCCATCGGTCAGCCCGCAGGGATGCTGACGGATCTGCTGACCGCGACTTCCCGTCACGGTGCACGCGGCGTCGCGGCTAGCCGGCACCTCCGTACCGCGAACTTCGAGGCTGCTGCTGAACAACGCGTCCCGGCCGTGCAGTCGGCCGGTCCGGGCGGTTGTCAGCAGGAGACGCTCGTCTTCGACGACGCGAGCGTCGTACCCGTTGGTGACGGTCAGCGCGTGGCCGTCGGCGACGGGCGGCGTACCGGTCTCGGTCTCGAGTGACGCCTCGAAGTGCGAAGCGCCGTAGCGCAGCGGCAACGACGGCGGTACGACGAAGCGGCGGTTGCCCACCGCGCGCACGTGTGGCGACCCGGATGCCAGCACGACCGCCGCCCGCGAGGACCCGCGCTTCCAGGGAACGACGACGCTCGTCGCGACCCGCGCCGCGTCGCCACGTGCCGCGGCGATCGTCACGTTGTAGTCGTCATGCTCCTTGTTCGGCCCGGGTAGCGACAACGCGAAGGAGCCGTCGCGCGCCGAGAACCCATTCGCGTGCGGCGCCGAGCACCCGAGCAGACAGTAGAAGCCCACCGTCGAGAACGCTCCGATCGCGCGGGCGGCCTGCTCACCACCGTTGAGCGCGACGGACACGACGACGGTCGCACCTGAGACGGGGTGACCGGAGGTGTCGGTCACGACGCCGGAGATCGACCGGCCGTGGACCGGGTCCGCGTGCGGCGGCACCGATGCGGGTGTCGTCACCGGGATCTGGCCGGCCGTGCGTGACTCGGCGCAGCCGGCAGCAAGGGACATCGCGAGCAGGGCCACCGCGATCCACCGCATGCTCAGCTCCCGCCGTTCCAACGCGCGCGGCGAAGGTCCACCCGCTCGCCATCCATCGGCACGCCTTCGGACCGCAACAGCGCAACCTGGCGATCACGTACTTCCGGTGCGCAGGTGCCGTCGACTCGGACCACCCGATGCCACGGCACCTCGCCGCCGTACCGGCCCATGACCGTCCCGACGGTGCGCCCGGTGCCTTTGCCTATGTACTCCGCGACGTCGCTGTAGGCCATCACCTTGCCGACCGGGATCGAGTCCACCGCGTCCAGCACCTCACGCGCGTACGGCGTCACGCTCGGCACAGTAACCGACCAGGACTGCCCGGGGACTAGCGTTCGACGCATGCGGATTCTTGTCGTCGGGGGGACCCGGCTGGTCGGACGACACATTGCGCGAGCGGCGATCGATCGCGGTCACGACGTCACGTTGTTCAACCGTGGAAAGACCGATCCCGGCGCCTTCCCGGATGCGACGCGCCTCGTCGGTGATCGCAACAAGGATCTGTCAGCGCTCGCCGACGGCACCTGGGACGCGACGATCGATGTCAGCGCCTACACGGCGCCCCAGGTGCAGTCACTGCTCGCCGCGCTCGGCGACCGCGCGGGGCACCTGACATTCATCTCGACGATCAGCGTCTACGGCGCCGACGTCCCGGTGCGTGGGTTCACCGAAGCAGCAGCATTGCTGCCGGCGGACTTCAGCGACGTGCCGAGCATGGCGAAGTACGGCGAGCTCAAGGTCGCCGGCGAGAAGACCGCGATCAAGGAAGCTCCACGCCCGCCCCTGATCATCCGGCCGGGCTACGTGATCGGTCCGTACGACGAGACCGAACGCTTCAACTACTGGGTGAAGGCCGTCGCAGCAGGACGTCCTTTCGTCGGCCCGGATCGCGACCAGCCGTTGCAGGTCGTCGACGGTCGGGACCTCGCCGCGTTCGTCGTCGACGCGGTGGAACGAGGCAGGAGCGACGACTACAACGTCTGTGCGCCGCAGCAGCCGCCGACGTTCTCGCAGGTGCTGGACACGATCGCGGCGGCCCTGGACGTGACCTTGCCGGAAGTCACCTGGACGAGCGCGAGCGAGTCGCTGCCGCTGACTGCGCCGCCGGACTGGTGGCCCAAGATGCACGCCGACGTGTCGAAGGCAGTCGACGCCGGGTTCACCTGGCGTCCGCTCGCGCAAACCGTCCGCGATATAGCGGACCACGCGGGAATCTAGAACTCACCAGAACCACGCTCAGCCCCCGCGGCGATTGGAGCACGGCGTTCTACTACTTCGAGTGGCGGTGATCGTGCTTCGGCGCGTAGAAGATCCCCAAGCCAACAGGCATGCGACGCTCTTTGCCGTCCGCCGGATACGTGCGAAGCGACAAGCTGCGCTGGTGGGGCATCCGGGCTAGAAGCTCGGTGGAGCCGGAGCCATCGAGGTTCCAGGCGCGGTCTGCACCGAGCTGTTTCATGAACATCCCCATCTGATCTTCATCGAGGCCGTGGACCTTCGTACCGGGATGATCTTCGACCTCGCCAATGACCAGTACTGTTCCATGTTCAGCGATCCCGATAGCCGTACGGGCGGGCTGAACGGTGCCTGCGCTGTTGCAAGCGAGCCCTGTGCGGGCCACGCCACCGCTCACCACCTTCGTGCCGACCCCGAATGCCTGTTCAAACGCTCGAGGGGCCTTGGCTTTCCTACGACTCGACACTCTCAGGTGGGTGGTGAGGTGCACCGGGGTGCCGGCCGGTTGCTGCGACAACCAGGACGCGGCGCGTGGACCGGCGACGAGTTCGTATCCGTTGTTCGGAACCGTCGCGGGTACGTTTCGAGCGGAAACCTCGCCGAGCCGTCGATGTATCACCGGCCGCACAACGGAACTCGGGCCTGTCGGGATCGGCGTCGTGCCCC
This sequence comes from Mycobacteriales bacterium, assembly GCA_035548055.1. Taxonomy (GTDB): domain Bacteria; phylum Actinomycetota; class Actinomycetes; order JAFAQI01; family JAFAQI01; genus DASZTV01. The sequence continues at coordinate 9,660 of DASZTL010000035.1, forward strand.
AAGACGGGTCATAGACCGCTAGACGGCTGGGGCCGACTGTGTTGATACCGGTGAGTCGCTGCGTTGTCTGCCCGACTGACACCGTCGCCGACAGTCCGACTCGCCCAGCCTGGAGCCGGTTGTTGGCATCTACGCCGATCACACGCTGTCTTCTCGCCGAAGCGACCAGCAGGCGACCCGCAACGACGAGCGGCTGAGTGGGAGCCCCTGTGGCAAAGTCGAAGTAGCCCGTATTGACCGCCGCGACAACGTTCTTGTGCCCCCGCGCGAGTTCTGTCAACGGCGTGCGCTGGGCTATCGAGCGCACGAGCGGACGAATCGAAAGGGTTGAGCGTGCGAGATCAACACGCAGCGCATGCATCTTGACCATGCCACGTCCGCCCCTGTCGGTCGCGGCGCCTTCGGAGAGCCGAACGCCTGGTGCGAGCTTGTGCACGTGCCAGGTCGTGCCAGGGACAAGAGACTCCGCCGGAGGACACGAATCACGCGAGGCTGGCTCAGCCGCCTCGGCTGATGTAACCGCCACGACAACACACAACAGCAGTACGCCCACCGCAGATCCAACGACGAGCGATGAGTCGGATACTGCCGACCGTACCGATAGCGAACCCGCGCGGCGCGGCGACCACGCGGGCCAGCCTCGGCGCTGGAACCGCAGGCTGGACCGCACGGTTAGCTGACCGTGGTTGGTCCCAGCGCGACCCGCCCTTGTGCGTAACCGTGGTGGGTTGCTGTAACCACTACCCGGATACGCGCGCCGGAGTCACCTTGACGGAGCCGGTAGTGGCGTCCGGTCGCCCCGGGTATCACGTGTCCGTTGCGAAGCCATCGGTAGTGCACTCGGGATGCTGACGGCGTCCATCCGCTGACGTGTGCCGTCAAACGTGCACCGACCTTGCTGCCGCCCGACATGAAGCTGTTTGCCGCTCGCAAGGCAGGACCGCGCCGAACACGCTCCGCTGACGTGACGCTCACCGGCGTCCAACCCGCCTCGTTGCGGGCGGCCGACTGACAGCTCAACGTGTGCCCGAAGTCGGACGCGGTGATGGTGTACGACGACGACAGATGCCCCCGGATGCGCTTCCCATCAAGTAGCCACGCGGTGCCTTGCCAGTCGGCGCCGCTGTACGTCGCGGTGCAAGTGACGGTACCGCCCACTTTGATGTGCCCAGAAACCCTCGGAGGAGTGGCCAACGTCGGCACACCGGAAGCCGGCGTCTCTGTAGGTGACGTCGTTGGAGCCGGAGAGGTCGTTGGCGTAGGCGACGTCGTTGGCGCAGGTGAGGTCGGTGTGGTGCCCGGCGGTGGTGGCAGCGGACCCCCACCCCCTCCGCCATGCGGCGTCACGACTGCTGACGGCGTGGAGTATGCACCGAGACTGCTCGAGTTGATCGCAGCGACTCGGAAGATGTAAGGCGTGTCGTTGGTCAGCCCAGTGACGGTCTGGGTCGTGGATAGGCTCGCGTGGAAGGCGCTCGACGCCGAAGTCCAGTGCGCGCCGCTGTCGGCCGAGTACTGCACGTCGTAGCCCACGAGCGCCGAGTCTCCGTGCTCGGATGGGGCCGACCACGACACGGTGACCTGACCGTCACCGGGGTTGCCTTGGACCCCGGTCGGCGCCCCAGGAAGCGCTGTTGGGTCAACCGCGATCGTTCCGGTGACCTGCGCCACCGAGCCGTCATAGTCGCGCAGCGAGCCGTCGCCGTTAGCGGCGTCCAGCGTCCAGGTGTAGATCCCAGGGCTTACCGTCGCGCCTTCACTGTCTGTTCCGTCCCAGCTCGCCGTGGCCTCACCGAACGCCATGGCAGCGCTGTCGCAAGGGAGAGTCCGGACGGGTGAGGAATCCCTGGAGACCACAACACTGCAGGACGTAAGCACCGCAGATGTCACGAAATCCGCATCCCACGTGCCGGAGCCCGTGTTGTAGCTGCCAGGCGCCTGCGGGTCGCCAAGGAACCAGGGTGGATTCGAGACATGAGGTAGCGGACCGGCCTCTGCCGTGCCCTGTGGCGCAAATATCGCGTCGTAGCCGTCCGGACAGTCCAGCCATGCGGCTGTCGAATCATCCAACGAGAGGCGAAGAGCGCTGCCGCAGGGCGTGTCGGTCAAGGTAATCAAAGGGCCGCCGGCGAGGGGCCTGGCAACCAGCGGCGAGTCGGTCGTTGAGCCGTCGAGATACGCGACATATCCGTTGGACATTGCAGCGATGAAGACCGAGCCGAGAGGAGTCGGTGTGCCTGGAACAGCACCGGGCGAAACAGTCAGATACGCACCCTTTTCTGTACAGCCAGAACTATCTCCGCACACCTCGCTCGACCACGCAACCGTGTTACCCCAGACAAACACTCTGCCGAACACGTCGTCGGTCCCGCTGCGCGGAATCGTGTAGATCGTCGACGCGGTTCCTTTGGCCAAGTCCTCGCGACGGATCACCCCGTCGTCGCTCAGGGTCACGAGATAGTTACCCCACAGCGCGGCATCGTCGATCTGCGATGGTCCAGGGGCGGCAGCCGACGACCCCGTCACGTCGTTGTACAGCGCGTAGCCGTTCGGCGTGTTGGCGGCGTACAGCAGTCGCCGCCCCGATAGGGCTTTGATCCCGAAGAACCGGGGGCTTGATGTCAACGAGGCTACGTGCTTGACCGCACCGTCGGAAGAACGAAGGTCGAGTGTCGCCAACGCGGGCTCATACGCAACTCGTGTGCCTGACAGCGCCAAGCCGAACCCTGTGGCGGAACTTGTCACGAGGCTCTCCGGTCCAGCGCTCAGACCACCACCGGATGTCGTGAGCGAGCGGGTGAAGACAGGATTGTCCGGGGTGGCGTTGTCCTGATACGCGACCTGACCGGGGGCAAGCGCGATGTTCCTGGCAGCAAGGTTGTCCACCCCCCCGCTGAAGATCTTCGTTGGGTCCACTGCAGCCGAAGGGGTGGTGTAAATCCCCGAATCGCTTTGCGAATCGACGAGACCGAACACGAAGTCCGTGTCATTGGAGGCGAGATTGGGTCCGGTCGACCCATCTATGGTCGCGAGGTACGCCGAGGTCGTGGCGCTTCCACCTGATAAGGGAACCGTCACGAGGTGATCGTCAAAGCTGATCGATGCGAGTTGACCGGCAGATACCGCAAATGCGTCGAACAGGTCGAAACCATTGAGCGCGGTGGTTGAGCCGATCGCGCCGCCCGAGGTAGCAGAGAACTTGACCGACTCGGTACTGGTCGCGTCGTCGTACCAGCTCCAGGCCGCGTTGCCACCGCCGACTGCAAGGTCAGATGCGCTTTGCGGCGTGCAACTCGCCGGATGGAGCAGCACGCGCGGCGACCCGACGACTGGCACGAAGGTGATGTCCTCCGCCAGGACGTCACAACTGTCGTCCCTGTACGCGACGACCAGTCCGGACTCGTCGGACGTTGCCTTTCGAATCGAGGCATGCGCAGAGTTCGGCAAAGCCGCAACATCCACGACCACGCCCGCCGTCGTTAGATCACCGATCTCAATTGTCTTGTCGGCGTTTCGGGACCAGACGTACCAGCCGTCCGCGGAGGCGGCAGACCTTATCCAGTGGTAGCCGGTCGGCACGTCAACGGTGCCGGCACCTGTCCCATCCGCTTGCACGAAGTCGAGAGTCGGCAGGCTCGTCGCTTCGTCGAATCCGATCGCCGTAACCAGGGAGCCCACGAGACGGCGCGGATAGTCGGACGTGAGATTCGACGGGAGGCTGGTACCGATGCCGCCGCCGACCGGAACCGTTTGAAGCGGCTGGAAGAAGTTGCCCCCGTATTCGAAGAGCACATAGGAGTTCGACGCATCGACGACGTCGATCCGGGTCGGGGTCCCGCTGGGACCGCTCGTCAGCACTATCGTGCCGGCCGGGGAGGCCCCTGCTGGCGCGGACAATGCCGCAGCACCTGAGAGTAGTAGGCCAATCGCACCGGCCACGGCGATTCCTCGTCGACTTCTGACTCCGCGCCCGCGCAAAAGCGATCTCACGACTATTACCCCCTCCGACAACAACAGCCGGCGGAGCGTAGCAGAGAACTTGCATCCAGAAAGTAAGGTTCATCTCCTAATGAACGGAGCCACTGCCTTGCAATTACTGCGCAAGGCTCAAGGCCGTGGGGCATTCGGTGCAATTTCGGCGTCGCATTGCCTAAGCCCCGGCGTGTCTGAACTTCCATGACGAAATCTGTGGGTCGTAGACCCGCACCCCGACGCATGATCGCTTCATCGTCAAGGTTGCAAACTGCTGCGACGATCCTCTTGCTCGGGTCGATTGCCATCGTCGTTCCCGGCGCCCTGAACCGGTTCGTGTTCGGCAAGCTGACCCTCGCCGCACTTGCGGCGGGTCTAGCAGCGTTCTGCCCAGCCGCCGGTCGGATGGTACGGGAGCTTCGCATCGTTCTGGCAGCAGGCGCGGCGACCCTGCTGCTCGCAGCGATCGCGAGCAGCATGCCAGCGGTCGCCGTTCTCGGCAGGGCGCCGCGCTACGAGGGTGTATTCGTACTTGCGACATACGTCGCCACTGCGTGGGCGGGATCCCGGCTCCTCGGACCCGGCAGAGCCGATTCGCAGACACAAGTCGCGCTTCGAGTCCTTTCAGCCGTAGCACTCGTTGTGACGCTCTTCGCGATTCTTGAGGCAGCGGGGCTTCGACCTCTGAGCACGAACGTCTCCCGTCCGGGTTCACTAATGGGCAACGCAAGCGACGAGGGCGCGCTCGGGGTCTTGTGCTTTGCTCCGCTGTTCGCCAGCGCCGTGAAATGTCGGGGGGTCGCCGTCAGCGCGGGTGCGGCCGCTGCCGCGCTGACGACTGTCTTGTCGGCCTCCAGGGGCGCGCTGGTGGCACTGGTCGCCGAAGTTGTGATCATCGCTGTGGTGCTGGGCGGCCGTAGGGTGATCGCCGTATGCGCCGCGTCGATGGTGCTACTGACTGGATTGACATTTGCCGTGCCCGCCACGCGACATCGGGTGCTCGGCAACTCCGCCCTCGCGCATCACACCGTGACGGGGCGCGAACTCTTGTGGCGAGAAACCCTGACGCTCGACGCGTCACACCTCCCGCTCGGTGTCGGGCCCAGCAACTACAAGACGGCGATCGTCCGCGAGCACAACCGTGAATGGCAGCAGAAGGTCGGTCCTCAGAATCCGCCCGACTCACCCCACAGCCTTCCGCTCCAGGCGCTGTCTGCGGGCGGGGTACCTCTTCTCCTCGTGCTCCTCGCGCTCTCTGGTCTTGTTCTCTGGACCGGTGGCCGCGAGGCTTGGCGTGAGAGAGGTAAGACGCCTCCGTTCGAAGTCGGCGTGCTCGTCGCGCTGATCGGCTACGGCTTGTGCAGCATGGTGGGCATCACATCTCCGGGCCCAACCGTGCTGGCGTCGGTGTTCCTGGGGATCTCATTGAGTGCGCGGACAACTGTCGCACCCCGCCGCCAAATCGGAGAGTTGGTTATCGGCAGCGCACTGCTCGCCATCACGGCCGTATTCCTGCTCGCCGCAATAGCGGAGATTCCGCTGCGTCACGCGATCCTCCAGGTGAGTCAAGGCAACGCTGCAGAAGCGGCGAGCGACTTCGCTGCCGCCCGCGTGCTCCGACCGTGGGATCTGGACCTGCCAGACCTCGCGGCGCACGCCTTCATTACTTACGGCATCAATGCGCGCGACGCCGCATCCATATCGGAAGGCGCAAAGTGGCTCGATCGCGTCCCCTCGACAATAGGGCGCGATGAACAAGTCGAGCTAGACCGGGCATCCCTAGCCGAAGCACATGGCGATTTCGCGGCAGCCGAAAGGCGCCTGACAATGCTGCTCGCGCACGACCAGGACAATCCCGCGATATTGCTTCAGCGTGGAATCGTCCGCGCCGAGTCTGGCGATACGGCCGGGGCCGAGACGGACTTCCTATTCACGACCGCGGTCGTGCCACGAGATCCCGGGCCGTGGCAGAACCTCGCAACGGTGTACCGGACGGAGGGCAGGATCGACGATGCACGACGTGCTTCCGCGCACGCGCGAGAGCTTGCGCAGAGTCCATAAACAGATCGGGGCAGATCACGCGGAGCGGTTCGCGCGCCGCTAGACCTCGCCGATCGGCGTACCCCAGCTACGGCACCCGAACATGACGAACCACCTTGCCGTGCCGGTAGCCGCGATGAAGCGCCGTGATGACCACTGAGATTCGCGCACCCGCGTCACGCGTTCGCAGCCGATAGTGCCGACCGGTGGCGTGACGAATGGGCTGGCCATCGCGAAGCCACTGATAGCGAAGGTGGGAAGCCGTGGGTGACCACCGGCCCGGATGGGCGGTAAGCCTCTGGCCCACCACGTTCGCCCCGACAATCAAGGCCTGGCCAATCTCGCGCAGCGCCGGGCCGCGTTTCACCCGCGCGACAGACGACACCGACAAGCGCGACCAGCCCAAGCTGTTGTGGGCAGCTGCCTGGCATTGCAGAGTGTGTCCGAAATCCCTCGCGATGATCTTGTAACTCGACGAGACATGGCCAGGTATCCGCTGACCATCGAGCCGCCACGCCGTCCCGACATAGGTGGCGCCGCTGTATGAAACCGTGCAGGCGATCCGGTTCCCGACCCTGACCGTCCCACGGATCGCTGGCGCATTCGTCAGTGCCGGAACACCGCCTGCAGGCGACGTGGTCGCCGTTGGCGTTGAGGTGGGTGTACTGCTCGAGGTCGCGGTCGGACTCGCCGTCGGAGTCGCGGTCGGAGGCGGAGCCCCAGCTGGAGGCGGCGGCGTCCCGGTCGGGGTCGGCGTCCCGGTCGGGGTCGGCGTCCAAGTCGGCGTCGCCGTCGCCGTTGGCGTCACCGTCGCGGTCGGCGTCGGCGTCGGCGTGGGAGTCGGCGACTGGCAATCCCCGCCCGACGGAGCACCTGAGCCGTAGGAAATCGTGGAGTCGAGCGCGACGGAGCCACCCGGATCGATCGTCGGTGCCCAACCCTCGGCCTCGCCGTTGTCGATGTCACTGCAGTCCGCCGTGTTGGACAGCGCTCCGCCGGACCTCACCTGCCCCCAGACCGTGTCGTACCTGCCCTCGACGTACGACGAGTTGGGACTGGAGGTGGTGAGCTTGAGCAGGCGAGAGCCCAGGGAGTCGCCGGGCGGGGCGGTGTCGCGGCACGCCGGGCCGCCATCGACAACTGCGCCGAAGCCGCTGTCCCAGTCGGACAGATAGCAGTCCAACGCGCGGTAAATCGCGGGCGCGACGCTGTTGTCGGCCGAGGTGTTCGTCACGGTAATCGCCGTGCGGACGCTCTCCTCGCCGATGACGTAGCTGTCCGTCTCACTCAGCTCGAGGCCACTGGATCCCACGTCGACCACGGTGGTCACGCTGTACGGATCGTCTGCAGTTCCGGTGCCCGACACCGTCGATTGGCTGACCGGCGTGTAGTGCTGGGCAGTCGGCCCGTCCGGGATGAGCCCAGGCCCGAAGAGTGACCCGTCTCTGACCAAGGTTCCGCACGCCGCAGCTAGTGGTCTACCGCCGAGCCCAAAGGGCGCCGGACCGTAGGGCGTCGTGCCAGTGAAGGCCCCCGGGTACAGGTCACCTGCGTGTCGGAAGAGGCATTCAAGGTCGTCACTCACCCAGATGTCGGTGATCGGACCCGGCGTTTGAATGTGCGCCCAGCTGACAGGCGTCTCGCCATTGCAGTCCTGGTAGCAGGTCCCCCCATGTGTTGTGCCGCCGCCGGACCCGCCGCCGCCACCGATCGCTCCGCCGCCGCCCGGGTACTTGGTCGGATCACTTCCGCCGCCCTCGTGGTTGTTGGCGGTCACGACCACGGTGAGTGGTGCCGACGTACTCGTGAGGAAGTTCGTGTCGCCGCTGTAGGTCGCGACGATCACGTGGTCACCTGCGGTCAGCGCAGGAGTGGTGAACGGGGACGCCAACGGCACGGTTCCGATGGCTGCTCCGTCTTCGGAATAGGTGACCGTCCCGATTGGGGCGCCGGCTCCAGGGGTCACGACGGCTACGGCGGACGACAAGTCCACCGTCTGCCCGGACTTCACCGTCGATGGCGCCGCGGACACCGTCGTCGCGGTAGCGGCCTGCGACACGGAGGCCTCGACGGAGGAGCTCGTGCTCGGCATGAACGCCCGGTCCCCGTTGTACATCGCAGTGACGGTGTGGTCACCCAGCGCGAGCGAGCTGATGGTGAGCCTCGCCACGCCGCTGCTGCTCACTTGCGCGGTACCTAGCTCGGTCGATCCGTCGGTGAACTCGACACTGCCCGCAGGGGTAGCCGTCGACCCGACCGCGGCGGAAGCAACGGTGGCTTTCAGGGTGACGTCCTGCCCGTATACCGCTGACGTCGGCGTGACGGCCAGGTCGGTCGTCGTCGCCGCCTTAGCGGGCCGCGAGGGATCCCGGTTGATCTCGGTGGTTGCCGAGGCGGTGTTTCCCTGCGGATCGGACGCGGACACCGAAGCATCGAAGGAGCCGTTGGTCGTGTAGGTGTGACTGACCACGATCGCCGGGTACGGCGAATCGGCGGTGCCGGTCGCTGCTGTCGTCCCGTCGCCGAAGTCGATCGTGTAGGTGAGCTCAGAGCCGTCCCCTGCCCCGATGGTGGCGGTGATCGTCGTGTCGAGCGGGATCGCTCCGAAGGCGGGCGAGGCGGTGATCGCTGCCGTGACGTCGTTACCTTCGGGGCCGCCACCGCCGCTGGGGCCGCGGACAACGTCGTCGATCCCGGATGTGTCGTTCGCCTGCGTGACCGCCACGCTCATTGCGCCGTCATAGCTCGACGCACCGTGGTACCACTCGTCGATGCTGCTGCTGTCGAAGGCACACGGCGCCGCGAAGGCCACGCGGTAGCTTCCGGGCGCCAGGCTGTGCAACGTGTAGGTGCCGCTGTCGTCCGTCTGGGCGGTCGTGGTCACGCCGGAAGCAGAGGCAAATGCTTCGACGCACTCCGCGGCGGCGGCGCCGCCTGTCGTCAGGGTGAGGGTTCCCGAGATGGACCCACCCTTCGTCATCGCCACGTCGACACCAGCGACGGTGCCGCCTTCGGTGATCGACACCGGGTTGCCGCCGTAGGACTGGCTGAGGTAGTCGCTCTGGTTGCAGTCGTTGAACTGTATGAAGTTGTTCCCCGGAGCCACCCCGGTCAAGCGGTACTTGCCTTGGGCGTCCGTCCTGGTGAAGGCGGGAAACACCGGTCCGGGGCCCCCAAGACCGGGGAACCCGTCGACGCAGATGTTCGGCAACGGGTCGCCGCTCGCGTTGGTGACGGTCCCGGTGACCGTCCCGCCCGGTGAGAGCGTGGCGTCAATCCCGCTGGTCCGGTTGCCGGTGGTGACCGGGACCTGATCCGCCGTACTGCTGTTCGCCTTGTTGTTGTAGAACTGGCCGACGTACCCGTTCCCGGCGATCCCACAGTTCGAGAACTGAACGATGTATGAACCATCGGTCAGACCGTGAACGACGTACTGACCCGTGGAGCTGGTGGTAGCGCTTCCCGCGAACACCGAGTCGGGCGTCGACGCGGACACGCAGATCCCGGCGATCGGGTGACCACCCGAGTCCGTCACCGTCCCGCCGATCGAGCCGCCCTGCGCCAGTGAGGCGTTGATACCGGGGGTGTTAGCACCGGCAGACACGACGATCACGCCGGCGGATGCGACGGTGGAGTGCCCGCGGTACCACTGCGTCAGGTAGTCATGCGACCCGCAGTCGACGAACTCGAGCTTGTAGCTGCCGTCGGGCACACCGTGGATCACGTAGTGGCCGGAGGCGTCCGACGAGGAACCGGACACCGGTACGAAGTTGCCGTTCGTCGTCGTCAGCTCCGCGCAGATTTGCGGCAATGGGTTGCCCGACGTGTCGGTGACTGTGCCGCTGATGTTGCCGCCGAGTACGAGGGTCGCGTTCACGCCCGTCGTCGGCGTTCCCACCGTCACGTTGACGGGATCGGCCTTCGCGGCGGTGGGCTGGTTGTTGTAGTACTGCGTCAGGTAGTCGAGGATTTCGCTACTGCACGGGCTGAACTCGATCCGGTTGTCGCCGGGCGCCACGCCGTGAAGGGTGTACGTGCCGTCAGCGGCCGTCTCGGCAAAGGCGGAGTTGTCGTCGTTCGGGGTCAGACTCGAACTGTTGACGCAGACCTCTGCGACCGGCTCGCCGAACTCATCGCGCACCGTGCCCGACACGTCCCCGCCGACGGCCATCGCGGCGTTGATGCCCGGCGTGGGACTTCCCGCCGTGACCGCAACGAGGTCGGCGGACTGCGACGAGGTGCGGCCGTCGTACCACTGGTCGAGATAGCCGCCGTCTGAGCAGTCGGAGAACGTTACGCGATAGGAGCCCGTGGCGAGCCCCTGGAGACTGTAGTGACCGTCGCTCGTTGTCTGTGCGCCGTGTCCTGGACCGAAGAAGTTCGGCTGATTCGCCGACACGCAGATCGAACCTAGCGGCGAGCCGTCCGCCTTCGCGGTTACGGTGCCGGAGATCGTCCCGCCGAGGACGAGCTGGGCGTCGATGTTCCCCGTGTCGGCACCCGCAGTGACATCGACCGGATCTGAGTCCTGGCTGTCAGGCTGGTTGTTGTAGTACTGCGGCACGTACGGCGAGGTGCAGGCCACCGCGAACGAAACCGTGTACGAGCCCGGTTGAAGATTGGCGAGAGAGTAGGTGCCATCCGAGAGGGTCTGGGCGAATCCGAAGCCGGCCGTTGCCGACGTCCCCTGAACACAGACACCAGCGATCGGGTTGCCTGACCCATCCGACACGAGACCCGAAATCGTGCCGGTGCCCGGCGAAGCTGCGGAGATCGCAACGGGTAGCAGAACCGTCAATATGAGCGCCGAGACGGCCGCGATCCCCAACACTCCACGACGCGATGGCACAACGATTCGCCGACCCGACACGTTGACCCCCCTGCCTTCTCAGGCCCCCCAGCCCGCCCAGCCTCGACCCATGAATCGTCCGCCCCTTCGGGGCAAACCGAGGTGAAAGGCTCTCGCCCAACGCCTCGGACTGGTCCGATTTCGGATCGTTCGGGCGCAAATTATCGTGCTGAACCAGCGATCCTTGACCGCCAATGGCTCAACGAACGGCGCGGCCAGGTGGGCGCCAAGGGGTCTTGACAGGTGGTCAGTAAAGCGGTTCGTCTCCTAGGACCTGCGTCTGCCACGCGACGACGCCGCCCTGGACGTGCTTCGCATCGCCGAAGCCCGCGCTCTTGAGCAGCGCCAACGACTCGGCAGAGCGAACGCCGGTCTTGCAGTACAGAACGACCGGCTTGTCCTGCGGCAGCTCCGACAACCGTGACGGCAGCTCTCCCTTGGGGATCAGCACCGCGTCGGGGATCCGGACGATCTCCCACTCGGCCGGCTC
>DASZTL010000036.1:0-53963 GCA_035548055.1 Mycobacteriales bacterium
CGCGGCCTTCGCCTTGATCGTCGAGTACGTGATGATCTGGCTGACCCGGTCCTCGCCGTACTTCTCGGTGGCGTAGCGGATCATGTCGCCGCGCCGGCGCTCGTCGAAGTCCAGGTCGATGTCCGGCATCGAGATGCGCTCAGGGTTGAGGAACCGCTCGAACAGCAGTCCGTGCATGATCGGGTCGAGCTCGGTGATCCGCAGCGCCCAGGCGACGAGTGACCCTGCAGCGGAGCCACGTCCCGGTCCGACGCGGATGCCGGAGTCGCGGGCGTGGCTGCAGAGGTCGGCGACGACGAGGAAGTAGCCGGGGAAGCCCATCTGGATGATCACGCCGAGCTCGAAGTCGGCGCGCTCGCGGTACTCCGTGGGCACCTCGCGCCCCTGGAACCGTCGATCCAAGCCGCGGTGCACCTCGGCGCGCAGCCAGGAGTCCTCAGTCTCCCCCACAGGTACGTCGAACCGCGGCATCAGCTCGGCGCCCTCTTCGAACTCCACCTCGCAGCGCTGCGCGATCAGCAGGGTGTTGTCGCAGGCCTCCGGCATCTCGCGCCAGACCGCGCGCATCTCCTGCGGTGACTTCAGGTAGAAGTCCTTGGCGTCGAACTTGAAGCGGTTCGGGTCGGCCATCGTCTTGCCGGACTGCACGCACAGCAGGACCTCGTGTGCCTCCGCGTCCTTGGCGAACGTGTAATGCAAGTCGTTGGTGGCGATCGTCGGGATGTTGAGCTCCTGCGCCAGCCGGAACAGGTCCTGGTGGACGCGGGTCTCGATGTCGAGCCCGTGGTTCATCAGCTCGCAGAAGAAGGACTCACGCCCGAAGATGTCCTGCAGCTCGCCGGCAACGCGCTTGGCGCCCTGGTAGTCGCCGATCCGCAGCTTCGTCTGGATCTCACCGGACGGACAGCCGGTGGTGGCGATGACGCCCTTCGCGTACTCGTTGATCAGCTCGCGATCGGCACGCGGCTTGTAGAAGTAGCCCTCAAGGCTGGAACGGCTGGCGAGCCGGAAGAGGTTGTGCATCCCCTCGGTGGTCTCCGCGACCAGCGTCATGTGCGTGAAGGCACCGCCGCCGGAGACGTCGTCCTCGCCACCTTCGGCCCAGCGCACCCGCGTCCGCTCGAAACGAGAGGTGCCGGGCGTGATGTAGGCCTCCATGCCGATGATCGGCTTGACCCCGGCGGCCTTGCCCTTCTTCCAGAACTCGTAGGCGCCGAACACGTTGCCGTGGTCGGTCATCGCGAGCGCGGGCATCTCCATGCGCGCGGCCTCGGCGAACAGCTCGTTGACTCGGGCGGCACCGTCGAGCATCGAGTACTCGCTGTGAACGTGGAGGTGGACGAACTGCTCACCGCCCACGGAATCCATCCAGTCGTTCTAACACGCGGCCAAGACGGCGGTCGGCGTGTCGGCTCGGCGCGTCGCTTCGCATCCCAGCCGGTCACCTTCCTACGTACAGTCGATGCCGTGCCCCGACGATCCCACGCGAGCTCGTCGCGCACCCTGCTGGGCATCACCGGGCTGATCAATGCCGGTGTTCTGGCACTCGGCGCCACCGCGATCATCGCCGCCCCGTCGGCCTCCTCCACCGGCAACGGGACGTCCGTGACCAGCGCTGCGCCCGCGGCTCACGGGTCCGAGAAGCAGCGGTTGATCAAGTGGTCCGGGATCACCTGGTACGTCTACCCGAACTGCGACGACTGCGGTCCCAGCCAGACGCCGACCACCAACGCGGACGAGGCGGTGTACGTCGACGACCGCGGCTACCTGCACATGAAGGTCACGAAGATCGGCGGCAAGTGGCGCGGGGTCGAGCTGCGCGCACTCAACCGGCCGACGTACGGCACCTACCGCTGGATCGTCGACACGGCGACCGCGGATCTCGACCGGTGGGCCGTCCTGAGCATGTTCGTCTACCGCCCTGGCGCCAGGAAGCAGACCAGCGAGGTCGACGTCGAAGACTCGCGGTTCCCCCACCTGCTGCCGGCGCCACACAACGCCCAGTTCGTCGTCCAGCCGTACGGCGTGAAGGGGAACCTGCACTCCTACCAGATCCTGCCGACCTACCACCCGCTGCTGCAGCAGTTCACCTGGATGCCGGGCGAGACCTACGGCGGGCCGGGACGAGTTCATTACGAGACCCGGGTCGGTTCGGTCCCGAGAGCGCCGCTGCTCGACGAGTGGGACTACACGGGCTACAGCGTCCCGAGCCCGCAGAACATGCAGCTGTTCGTCGTCCTGTGGATGAACCAGAACAAGACCCCGACCACGGGACTGCACTCCGCCGTGGTCCGCAGCCTGACCGTGAAGCCGCTGGGCGGGTGACATCACCCGAGCACTACCCTCGTTCACCGGATTCTCAGGTCACGCGCCCGTAGAATCGTCGCCATGCCCAGCCGCTTTCGCGTCACTTCGGCGCGCGCGCTCGCCGGTCTGGGCATCGCCGCGGCCATCGCCGTCCTGGCCACCTCGCCAGCGGCAATCGGCGCCCCCCAGCAAGGCTCCGGGGGCGGGATCGCGGCGCTGCTCTACCCCAACGCCACGGCCATCTACCGCGGCGAGGCCACCGGCTCCTCCCACCTCATGGCGGGCCCGGGGGCCAGGGGCGACTCGGTGCTCCGGCTGATCAGCTGGTCAGGTCGGCCGTGGCTGGTCTACTCGAACGCCTCCAACGGGCCGGAGCACGTCAAGCTGACCAACTCGACCCGGGCGATCTGGATCGACGGCCGCGGTCGGCTGCACCTGCGAATCGTGAAGATCGACGGCGTGTGGCGTTCGGTCGAGCTCCGCTCGCTCAGCACCGTCAGCTACGGCCGGTACCGGCTGGTCAACGACACCGCGACCGGCAGGTTCGCCGACCAGACGGTGTTCGGGATGTTCGTCTACCGGCCCGGCACCAAGACGTACACCAACGAGATCGACATCGAGAACTCGCGCTTCCCGCGGTACCTCAAGGCGCCCAACAACGCACAGTTCGCGGTGCAGCCGTACAACCACCCGCATCACGCGCACGCCTACCACGTGAAGCCGTCCTACACCCCGCTGTTCCAGCAGTTCACCTGGTATCCGCCGTCGGCCGGCGCCGGCACGGTCAAGTTCCAGACCCGGGTCGGCAGCACGCCGCACTCGCCGCTGCTCACCCGGTGGACCTACCACGGAGCCAGCTCACCGACCGACCAGAACATGTACCTCTACATCGACCTCTGGCTCAACCACGGCAAGGCGCCGAAGCACGGCACGCACTCCGCGACACTTCGATCGCTGGTCGTCACACCGTTCAACTGACGACCCGTCACTCGCCGGCGAACGCCAGCGGCTTGACCGTCTCGGTGACCTGCGGCTCGAGCGGCACGATCATCAACGAGTCCAACGTCGCGCCGACCGGGGCGGGATCGAGGATCCGTACGGCGGCCTGATGCGACAGCTGCTCGAGCTGCGCGACTGGCCCGGCGACGACGAGGGAGAACACGCACCCACAGGTGGGGCCGAGCCCGTTCGCATCGATCCGAGCCGCAGCGGCTCGCGCCGCGCCGGCGGCCACCTTGGTCTGCAGGTCGGTCGACGGGCTCGTGATCGACTTGCTGAGCAGCCGCTCGTAGTGCAGCGCCACCTCCCCAGCGGCCTGCTGTGCCACGGTGAGCGCCGTCGACAGGCCGGTGTCTGCCGAGGTGAGCAGGACATGCACGCCCGCTCGCTGCGGCGGCGGCACCCGCGCGAACCCGCGCAGCACCCGGATTCCCGGGGTGTTCGCGAGCATCGCGTCGATCGCCTGCGCGCTGAGGTAGCTGTTGAGGTCGACCACCGCGTTGAGCTGCTGGGAGCCGGCGAGTCGGTTGAGAGCCGCGCGGCGTTGCGAGGCCTGCGACTCGTAGGACGAGACGGTCGCACCGGTCACCGGCCCCAGTGGCGCTCCGGCCACCAGCCGCGGACCGACGTCGCTCGGCGGGCGCACGGACCCCTTCTCGTCTCCCCCGGTCACCGCGATCAGGATCGCGGCGAACGCCACGCAGGCCATCGCGATGGCGATCACCGGCTCCCGCCGGATCCAAGGCGCCACTCGACGGCCTACCAGCCCGTCGGGACCGGCGACCGAGCGGACGGCCCGCGCAACTCCGCGCAGCGCTTTCGCGACAGCCGGTAGCGCCCGGTCGTCGAGGCCCGCCAGCACCCCGGCCCGGTCCTCCCTCACCTCCGCCACCCGGCCCGCCGTCCGGAGCCGGCACCGCCGGTGCTCACGACGGTTCGGCCAACCGCTCGAGGGCGCGGGCGAGATCCGCGGGCGGTTCGCTTGCGAATCGCACCGGCGTGCCGTCGGCCGGATGGTCGAACCCGAGCTTCGCCGCGTGCAGCCACTGCCGGTCCAGCCGCAGCCGCGCGGCGAGCGTCGGGTCCGCGCCGTACGTCAGATCGCCGACGCACGGATGCCGCAGCGCGGCCATGTGGACTCGGATCTGGTGGGTGCGCCCGGTCTCGAGCCGGATCTCCAACAAGCTCGCGGCCCGGAACGCCTCGATCGTCTCGTAGTGCGTCACGCTCGGCCGGCCACCCGACACGACCGCCCAGCGGTAGTCGTGGGTCGGATGGCGCGCGATCGGGGCATCGACCGTGCCACGGCTCGGGTCCGGGTGGCCCTGCACCAGGGCGAGGTAGCGCTTGTCGACGGTGCGATTGCGGAAGGCATCCTTGAGCACCGAGTACGCACGCTCGCTTTTGGCCACCACCATCAACCCGGTCGTCCCGACGTCGAGGCGATGGACGACGCCCTGCCGTTCAGCGGCACCGGAGGTGGCGATCCGGTAGCCCGCGGCGGCCAGTCCGCCGGTCACTGTCGGGCCGCTCCAGCCCGGGCTGGGATGTGCCGCGACGCCGACCGGCTTGTCCACCACGACGATGTCGTCGTCGTCATGGACGACCCGAAGCCCGTCGACCAGGGTGGGAACGGTGGTGACCGGGGCCGGCGGCGCCGGCAGCGTGACCTCTATCCAGTCCCCGGCGCTGACCCGGTCCGACTTGGCCGGTGTCCTGCCCTCGAGCAGGACGGCGCCCTTGGTGACCAGGTCCGCGGCCGCGGTGCGCGACAAGCCGAACAGGCGCGACACCGCGGCGTCCACGCGCGAGCCGTCGAGCCCCTCCGGCAGCGGCAACCGGCGGCTGGCCGTCACCTCACTCATGACCGTGCTCATCCGAGTGCGACCCGCTCAGCTCGACCCCACGCAGCGAGAGCAGGACGGCAAGCACGCCGCCGATCACGATCGCGGAGTCAGCCAGGTTGAAGATCGGCCAGTGCGGCAGCTCGATCCAGTCGATGACGTGCCCCCGCAGCGGGCCCGGGGAACGGAAGAGGCGATCGCTGAGATTCCCGAGCGCGCCGCCCAACAGCAGGCCGAGCACCACGGCCCAGCCAGTGGAGGCGAGCGAGCGCGCCGTCCGCACGATCACGATCACCACCCCGACCGCGACGGCGCTGAAGACGACCGTCGCCCCGGTCCCGAGACTGAATGCGGCCCCGGCGTTGCGCGTGAACGTGAGCCACAGAACATGCGGGATCAGCGTGACGCGATCGCGGTCGGCAAGCTTTGCCACGGCGATCAGCTTGGTCACGACGTCCACGACGAGGACCGCGACCGCGATCCCGGCGAGCAGCCGGGTGCGGGTCCGGGTGGCGGGCGGAACCGGAGCCGGGCTGTCTACCGCCGCTCCTCGCGCTGCTTGCATGACACGCACAGGGTGGCACGGGGGAACGCCTGGAGCCGGGCCTTCCCGATCGGGTTCCCGCAGCTCTCGCAGATCGGGTAGGACCCGTCCGCGATCCGCTGCAGCGCCCGCTCGACCTGGGAAAGCAGGTCGCGGCTGTTTGCCGCGAGCGACAGCTCGTGCTCCCGCTCGAAGGTCTTGGTCCCGGCGTCCGCCTGATCGTCGCCCGCGCCCTCACCGCTGTCACGCTGCAGCGCGGCCCACGACTCCTCGGCATCGGTGATCTCGCCGCGCAGCTCCTTGACCTGCGCCTCGAGCTCACCCCGGATCTTGGCCAGCTCCGGCTTCTGCCACGGCCGCTCGCCCGGCAGCACCGTGGCCCCGGGCTTCGCCGCGGGGGCGTCAGGTGCCGCGCTCCGCGCACCCGGCTTGGCGGCAGCCGCGGCGATCAGCTCGGCGCGCGTCGGCGGGGCGGGCTCGGCGGGGACCTCGGGCCCGACCTCGACCGGCGGCGCCGCAGCGGCCCTGGCCGCCTTGCCCCCGGCTGCCTTCGCCGGCGTCTTCACCGCGACGGCGGCTTTCGCCGGAGCCTTCGCGGGCGCGGCCTTCACCGGGGGGGCCTTCTTGGCGGCGACCTTGGTGGGCGGCGCCGACTTCGTGGCCGCCTTGGTCGGGGGGGACTTCTTCGTGGCCGGCTTGGCCGGCGCCGACTTCTTGGCGACTGCCTTCACGGCAGCCGCCTTCTTGGTCGGCGAAGCCTGCTTGGCCGTCGGCTTGGCTACCGCGGGCTGCTTCGCCGCCGGCTTGGGCGGGGCCGGCTTCTTCGTGACCGCCTTCTTGGTCGGCGAAGCCTGCTTCGCCGCCGGCTTGGCCGAGGCAGCCTTCTTGGCGACCGGTTTGGCCGGCGCGGGCTTCTTCGCCGCGGCCTGCTTCGCGGCTGGCTTGGCCGGCGCGGGCTTCTTGGCGACCGTTGCCGCCGCGGCCGGCTTCGCTGCCCGCGGCGGGGCAGCCTTCTTCGCGGCCGGTCTGGTCGACGCAGCCGGCTTCGCCCCCGCCTTGGCCTGGCCGGCCTTGGCAGTGGTCTTGGTCGCTGCCTTTGCCGCCGTAGGTCGGGCGGTCTTGGTCGCTGCCTGCTTCACGAGCGCCTTTCGAGTCGCTGTCTGCTTCACTGCCGGTCGGGGCGCGGCGGCGGCCGCCGGGAGGGGCCGCCGAAGCCCGGTACCTCTGGAACCGGCCCTAGCGCTGGGGACTGCCGCGGTTGCCGGGGCCGCTGTGACGCTCGGGACGGATGCCACTGGCGATACGGCTGGCGCATCGGAACCCGCCGCGAGCTCGGCTCGGTCACGATGGGGCACCAAACGGCGCAGTCGACCACCCAGGGTCGAGTGCTCCCGTGCCATGGTCGGCCTCCCGAACCCGTCCTCGCGAGGTCACGAGGCACTGCCGATCTTGGGTCAGCGCAGGATAGGTCCGCGCACGCCCACCAGCAACGCGCCGCGCCGCAGGGGGCATCCTGCGGCTCTCGCCTACCGCCAAGGCTACGCTTGCGGTTCGCAACACGGCGTTGATGAGGCAATCACCTCGGAGCTGCCGGAAGAACCCCGGTTTCACCCCGAAATGGGACAAATCGGTCATTAGACCCGGCTTGCGACCTCACGAGAGGGCCGGCGCCCGCGCACCGGCCAAGGAGGGTGGTACCGCGGGGCACCGTGCTCATCACGAGCATCGAGCCTCGTCCCTCCGCCGACGACCGTTCCTGCCCCTGCTGGAGCCTCGACGACGGAGGTCAGATGTACCGCCAGATGCCGCCCCAGGTGGACCTGCCGGCGCTCGAGCACGAGGTGCTGGCCCGCTGGCGGGATCGCGACACCTTCGCCCGCAGCCTCGCCCGCACCGAGTCCGGACCGAGCTGGACCTTCTACGAGGGTCCGCCGACCGCAAACGGCCGGCCCGGCACCCACCATGTCGAAGCCCGGGTCTTCAAGGACCTGTTCCCGCG
Organism: Mycobacteriales bacterium; assembly: GCA_035548055.1. Lineage (GTDB taxonomy): Bacteria > Actinomycetota > Actinomycetes > JAFAQI01 > JAFAQI01 > DASZTV01. The sequence goes on from DASZTL010000036.1 coordinate 7,694, forward strand.
GTACAAGACGATGCAGGGCCACCACGTCGAGCGTCGCGCCGGCTGGGACTGCCACGGCCTGCCGGTCGAGCTCGAGGTCGAGAAGCGACTCGGCTTCGCCGGCAAGAACGACATCGAGGACTACGGGATCGAGGCGTTCAACGCCAAGTGTCGCGAGTCGGTCCTCGAGCACGTCGACACCTTCGCCCGCATGACCGAGCGGATGGGCTACTGGGTCGACCTCGACGCGGCGTACTGGACCATGGACCCGGCCTACATCGAGAGCGTCTGGTGGTCGCTCAAGTGCATCTACGACAAGGGCCTGCTCGTCCAGGACCACCGGGTCACGCCGTACTGCCCCCGCTGCGGGACCGGCCTTTCCGACCACGAGGTCGCGCAGGGCTACCTCGATGTCACCGACCCTTCGGTCTACGTCCGGTTCCCGGTCACGAGCGGCCCGCTGGCCGACCGCAAGGTCGCACTGCTGGTGTGGACGACCACCCCCTGGACGCTGGTCAGCAACACCGCGGTCGCGGTGAACCCCGACGTCACCTACGTGGTGGCCAAGCCGGCAGGCTCCGACGAGCTGCTGATCGTGGCCGAGCCGCTGGTCGAGCAGGCGCTCGGGGAAGGCGCGGAGATCCTCGACCGGATGCCCGGCACCGCACTCGAGCACGTCACCTACTCCCGGCCGTTCGACCTCGTCGACATCCCGGACGCCCACTTCGTCGGGCTCGCCGACTACGTGACCGTCGAGGACGGCACCGGGCTGGTGCACCAGGCGCCCGCGTTCGGCGCCGACGACCTCGCGGTCGCCCGCCGCTACGGGCTGCCGGTCGTGAACCCGATCGAGCCCGACGGCCACTTCTCCCCCGACGTACCGCTGGTCGGGGGGATGTTCTTCAAGGCGGCCGATCCGACGATCGTCGCGGACCTGCGCGAGCGTGGCCTGCTCCACCGCGCCGAGGACTACACCCACTCCTATCCGCACTGCTGGCGCTGCGACACCGCGCTCATCTACTACGCGCTGCCGTCCTGGTACATCCGCACGACGGCGGTGAAGGACGCGCTGCTGCGCGAGAACGCCGCCACCGACTGGCACCCCGCGACGATCAAGACCGGGCGGTACGGCGACTGGTTGAACAACAACATCGACTGGGCGCTGTCGCGCAACCGCTACTGGGGCACGCCGCTGCCGATCTGGCGCTGCGCGGAGGATCATCTGACCGTCGTCGGCTCGCTGGCGGAGCTCGGCGAGCTGGCTGGGCAGGACCTCTCCGCCCTCGACCCCCACCGGCCGTTCGTCGACGACGTCGTGGTGCGCTGCACCACGTGTCAGGCCGAGGCCCGCCGGGTGCCGGAGGTCATCGACTGCTGGTACGACGCGGGCTCCATGCCGTTCGCCCAGTGGGGCGCACCGCACAAGAACCTTGCCGAGTTCGAGGCGTCCTACCCCGCCGACTACATCTGCGAGGCGATCGACCAGACCCGCGGCTGGTTCTACACGCTGATGGCGATCGGCACGCTTGTCTTCGACCGCTCGTCGTACCGGACCGTGCTCTGCCTCGGGCACATCCTCGACGAGCAGGGCCGCAAGATGAGCAAGCACCTCGGCAACGTGCTCGACCCGTTCGAGCTGATGGAGCGCCACGGCGCCGACGCGGTGCGCTGGTTCATGCTCACCGCCGGCAACCCGTGGGCCGCCCGCCGAGTCGGCCACGAGTCCGTCGGCGAGGTCGTCCGCAAGGTTCTGCTGACGTACTGGAACACCGCGTCGTTCCTCGTGCTCTACGCGCGGGCCAACGGATGGGACCCGTCGGTGCCGGCGCCGGAACCCGCGGATCGCCCGCTGCTCGACCGTTGGGCACGCTCGGAGCTGCACCGCACGGTCATCGAGGTCACCGCGGCGCTCGAGGACTTCGACCCCACCCGCGCCGGGCGGCGGCTCACCGAGCTCGTCGACGACCTCTCGAACTGGTACGTGCGCCGGTCCCGCCGCCGGTTCTGGGACGGCGATCCGGCCGCCTTGGCGACGCTCGCGGAGTGCCTCGACGTCGTCACTCTGCTGCTGGCGCCGTTCGTGCCGTTCCTCACCGAGGAGGTCCACGAGCGGCTGCGTTGCGACGTCGACCCGGCGGCGCCCGACAGCGTGCACATCGAGGCCTGGCCGGTCGCCGACGAAGCCGCCATCGACCCGGCGCTTCGCGACCAGATGGCGCTGGTGCGCCGTGTCGTGGAGCTCGGCAGATCCGCGCGCGCCGAGTCCGCGGTGCGGACCCGGCAACCGCTGGCCCGCGCGCTGGTGTCCGCGCCCGGCTGGGACGACCTGCCCGCCGAGCTCGTCGCCACCGTGTCCGACGAGCTCAACGTCCGGCTCGCCGAGCCGCTCGCTGCGGCAGGTGGCGGTGCCGGGGGGCTGGTCGACGTGTCGGTGAAGGCGAACTTCCGCTCGCTCGGCAAGCGGTTCGGCAAGGACACCCCTCGAGTCGCCGAGGCGATCCATGCCGCCGACCACGCCGAGCTCGCCGCGTCGTTGCGCAGCGGCGGCAGCGCGTCGGTCCGTCTCGACGGCGAACCGGTCGAGGTCGGGCCCGAGGACGTGATCATGAGCGAGACTCCTCGGGCCGGCTGGGCGGTCGCCAGCGCCGGGCCCGAAACGGTGGCACTCGACCTCGAGCTCGACGACGAGCTACGAGCCGCCGGGATGGTCCGCGAGCTGGTCCGCAGCGTCCAGGAGGCGCGCAAGACCCAGGGCCTGGAGGTCACCGACCGGATCGAGCTCTGGTGGCACTGCGATGACAAGACCGCCGCGGACGCGATCCGGGCCGGGTCGCAGACCCTGGCCGGCGAGGTTCTCGCCACCGACCTGACGGAAGGTCGTCCGACCGCGCCACTTGCGGAGCATTCGATCGCCGATCCGGCGGTGAGCTTCTGGCTCCGACCGGCAGGCGGCTGAGACCCTCGACGCCTGCTACCGTGACCAACCGTCGCTGGGCCATTCGGCGGCATTTGGTTCACCCGGCTACGTTCAGCACGTGAGAATTAACCCGTTCAGTCTAGTGATTCTCACGTGTCATCTGGCCGATGCTCTAGGTGCGTCATGTTAGATACCCAAAAGCGCCGTGCAGACGGCGCGGAGCGCAATGTGACGGTCGGCGCAAGCGGAGTGCCGGCCGTCCGGCCAGGAAGCGGAGGTGCGAGGTGTCGCTGACGCTGCTGAAGACGTCGGCCGACGGGCTTCGTCTGAAGACCGAGGCTGTTGCCGTACCGGCACTGACCAGCCAGGTCCGTCCTGCGCTCGTGCTGCCTGAGCTCCAGGCCCGCGCGTTGCTCGACGCCGCTGCTCGCGAGGACGTCACGCAGGGCGGCCGGTTCTCGGCCGGTCCGGCCGGCATCCAGCTGTGGAGCGGCCACTTCAACGGCCCCGACGGCAGCCGTGGCACCGCGGTGCACCTCGGCTCGGTCGACTGGACCTATGACACGCCGGCGAAGCACTGGGCGCTGATCTACCGCGCCATGGTCACGCAGGAGGGCATCGAGGCCGGCGAGACCACGCTGTCGGTGCTCTGCCACGTGCTCGGCCTCACCGGCCTGTCGATCGAGGGCGACCGGGTTCAGCTGCCCACTCCCCCGGCGCGCGACCCGTTCCGGCGCACCGGCAGCGCGTAGCACCCACCAACCACGAAGAAGGCCCCCGCCATCCGGCGGGGGCCTTCTTCGTGGTGCGGGTGCTAGCCGAGGCCAACGCAACAGACCAAACTCGCGCGACGTTGGGCCCACAGCGTTGGCCGCGCGGACCTAGCGGGCGGTCTTCTTCGCGGTCTTCTTGGCCGGCGCCGCCTTCTTCGCGGCCGCCTTCGCCGGAGCCTTCTTGGCCGGCGCCGCCTTCTTCGCGGTCTCCTGCTCGGCGAGCCGAGCCGGCAACACGGCGCGCGGCCGGTCGGAGGTCGAGCCGCGAAGCCTGCCGGAGGCAGGCGCAGTGGCCGGGCGAGCCGGGCGGCGGGTCGGCGTAGCCGGACGCCGCTCGACGACGCGGGCCGTGGCCGGCTCGTCGTCGTTCTCGAGTGCAACGGCGGCAGCCGCGCCGGCGACCGCACCACCCGCAGCAACCTCCGCGGTACGGCGGCCCGACGCAGGTACCAGCGTCACGTCGGCCTCGTCTGCCTCGGCAGCGGCCGCGCCACCGCGCGGCGCAGCGGGCGTCAAGGCCGCGGCGGCGGCCGGAACATCACGACGCTGGCGCACCCCGACCAGCAAGAACACGAACGACAACACGCTTACGGCGATCGAGGCGTACACCCACGCCAGCGGGCCGAACAGCCCGATGACGAGGAAGACAACCGCGATGAGCAGCAGAACCCCGCTGATGACGATCACGTCGTCGACTCCGTTTCCCTGAACAAGCTGGTGTGGTGCGACGGCAGGCGCCGCGAACCCCGGATCTACCCCGGTGATTCGCGGCAGTCGCGCAACATCGTAGTGGCAGCGCGGAATCAGCAGCCTAGACGGGGCCGGTCAAATGATCGGCAGATCGACACCGCAGAAACCGGCAGCCGGCGATCATCACGCCTGCGTGGGCGGCCCGCTCGGCGTGTCCTCACCTGAGGTCACCGGCCGGCTGACGAAGCCGGGCTGGGCGCCGGCACCGGTCGACGGGGCGACCGAGGGCACCCCTTCGACGGTGCGGGGAAGCTCGGTGGTGGGCAGGCTAGGGTCCGGGCCCGACGCCGTCTGCGGGCCCGACGACGTGGCCACCGACAGTGAGGCGGCAGCCGCAGCGGCGGCCGCCAGGGCCGAACGGCCGTCCTCCGCCGCCCCGGCAGAGGCCTGTGGCGAGCTCGGCGGGTCAGCCTGCGGCGGCTGGGTGGGCTGGGCGGGCCGAACGTCCTGTGGCTGCGCGGCGCCCGGCGCAGCCGGCGGCGCCACGCTCGGTGCGGCGACCGGGGGCCGTGCCGGTGCCGAGGTCGGTGCCACGCCCGGCGTCGCGGCAGGTGCCGCGGCAGCCGGAGGCGCGGCCGGAGCGGGCGGTGCAGGCTCGGGGGCAGGCCCCGCCCCGAAGGCCGGCGGATTGGGGCCTCCGGTAGGTGTGGGAGCGCCGGGCTGACCGGCCGGCGGGCGCGGCGGAGCCTTCGGTTCCACGCTCGGCCTCGCGTTCAGATCCGTCAGCGAAGACTCCAGGTAGGCGCGCAGCCGGGCCCGGAACTCGCGCTCGAAGCCCCGCAGCGCCGCGATCTCCGCCTCGAGGCCCTTGCGGTCGTCCTCCAGGGACGCCAGCCGGTTGGCGTGGGCGGCCTGTGCTTCGTGCTCGAGCGCCTGCGCCTTCAGCCGTGCTGAGTGCAGGATGCTCTCCGCCTCGGCGTTGGCCTGCGCCACTGCCTCCTCGGCGGTCTTCTGCGCCAGCATCAGCGTCTTGAGCGCCTGGTCGGACTCCTCGGCGGGCGAGACGGTCCGGACCGGCGGCGGCGGCGCGGCCGGCGCCGGGGGCGGCGGGGTCGCCAACGGGCTTTGCGCGGAGGCATGAGCGGCAGCCGCGGCGGTCTGGCGCAGCGAGTTGTTCTCGGCGATCAGCCGCCGAAGCTCTTCCTCGATCTCGTCGAGGAAGCGGTCGACCTCGTCTTCGTCGTACCCGCCGCGCTTCAACCCCACGACGGAGAACCGCTTGTTCTGGATGTCCTGGGGTGTGAGCGGCATTTCAAGTCACCTTTACGGGGTCGGGGAAGTCGGGCGGTGCTGGTTCAGGTGTAGGAGGACAGGATCGCGATCAGGACGTACGCCGCGGCGTACAGCACGATGAAGGCCAGATCGAGCGAGAGCCGGCCCAGCCGAAGCGGCGGGATCACCCGACCGAGGGCCTTCAGCGGCGGGTCCGTCGTCGAGTACACGATCTCGAGCAACGCCGCGACGCCACCGGTCGGGCGGTAGTTCGGGCTGAAGATCATCACGTAGCTCATGACCATGCGGATGAGAAGCAGGCCGATGAAGACCCACAGGACATATATCCCGATGGTTGCCGCGATCACTGCGTGACCACCATGGACCTGGGCGGCGGCACGAGACTCAACTCTGGTTGAAGAAGCCAGCCCCCGCCAGCCGAGACTTGTCCTCGGCGGTGATCTCGACGTTTGCCGGGGTCAGCAGGAAGACCTTCTGGGTCACCCGCTCGATGCTGCCATGACGGCCGAAGACCAGGCCCGCCGCAAAGTCGACCAGTCGCTTCGCGTCGGTGTCCTCCATGTCGGTGAGGTTCATGATCACCGGCGTGCCGTCGCGGAAGTGCTCGCCGATGACGCGTGCCTCGTTGTAGTTGCGCGGGTGGACCGTGGTGATCCGGTAGGCGTCGAGGGCGTCGACGGGCTCGGGGCGAGCCGGTCGCGCTGCCCGGTCGGCCCGCTCGTCGGGGCGCGTCACGCGCAGCACGGGCTCCTCGGAACGGCGCACGACGTGGTCGCGCTGGTCGAACCCGTCGTCGTCGTACTCGCCGTCGAGGTCCTCGTCCTCGACAAGGCCCAGGTAGACGGCCATCTTGCGCATCGCGCCGGCCATTCGACGTCCTCCGGTCATTCGGTCATCCGCGCTGCACTAACGCACGAATGTTCAACTCAGGCTAGCCGACAACACCCTCCCGACGGCCCAGCAACGCCGTTCCGACACGCAGGTGTGTCGCGCCGTTCTCGACGGCGGATTCCAGGTCGCCGCTCATCCCGGCGGACACCACCGTCGCTCCCGGAAACGCGGCTCTGACCTGCGCCGACGTCTCGGCGAAGCGCCGGAACGCCGGGCCCGGATCGGCGCCCGGCGGCGCGACGGCCATCACGCCCGCGAGGCGCAGACCGGGCGTCGCGTCGACCCGCTCGGCAAGCAACAGCGCCCCGGCCGGATCGACGCCACCGCGACCCGTCACCGTCGCAGGACCGTCCAGGGACACCTGGACCAACGCGTCGACGACTCGGCCGGCGTTCGCCGCAGCGGCCCCGAGCGCACTGGCCAGCTCGGGCCGGTCGACCGACTGCACGACGTCGGCGTACGTCACCACCGAACGGCACTTGCGCCGCTGGAGCTGGCCGATGAAGTGCCACCGCAGCGGCGCCGTCGCCGCACTAGGTGGCGAGCAAAGCTCCGTACTAGATGGCGAGCAAAGCTCCGTACTAGATGGCGAGCAAAGCTCGACGTACTTCGCAGCGGCCTCGTGGTCACGGTTCTCACCGATGTCGGTCACTCCCAGCTCCGCCAGCAGAGCGATGTCGGAGGCGGGGTAGGTCTTGGTGACCGCGATCAGCGTCAACTCGGCCGGATCGCGGCCGGCCACCCTGGCAGCGGCCTCGATCCGGGCCCGCACCCGCGCCAGATTCGCCGCCAGCTCGCGCCGGCGCCGGTCGTCGTGCTCAGTCGTCATCGCCGGACAGCATGACGACTCCGGCGAACCGGCCGGTCACCCCGTCGCGGCGATAGGAGAAGAACCGCGGGTCCTCGGCGGTGCAGATCGCCGCCGCGCGTGCGCTCACTCCCGCCGCGCGAAGCAGCCTGAGGGCGCCGGCGACCAGGTCGAGCCCCGGCGTACCGGCGGCGGTCTCGCAGGCCGCACCGGGCACCACGGCATCGACCTCGTCCCGCATCTCCGCGGGCACCTCGTAGCAGCGGCCGCAGATCGACGGGCCGATCACTGCCTCGACGCGAGCCGGCGCGGCTCCCGCGGCGGCCATGGCCTCGAGCGTCGACTGCAAGACCCCGCTCGCCAGCCCGCGACGACCCGCATGCGCGGCCGCCACGACCCCGGCGATCGGGTCCGAGAGCAACACCGGCATGCAGTCGGCGACGAGCACTCCGATCGGAATCCCAGGACGCGCGGTGACCAGCGCATCCACCCCGGGCGCCCCGCCGCGCGTGATTCGGCGTCGCCCGGCCCGCGCCTCGTCGACCACCAGCACCCCGGCACCGTGCACCTGCTGCGGGAAGTTGACCCAGGTGGTGCCCAGGTGCCGCGCGAGCAGATCGCGGTTGGCCAGCGCGCGGCTCGCCTCGTCGCCGACATGGAGCGCGAGATTCAACCCCGCCCAGGGCGGCTGGCTCGTCCCGCCCTCGCGCGTGGTGAACCAGCCCGGTGTCCCGGCCGGCAGACCGGCCGCCAGCGGTTTCAGCCAGATGCCCACGTCACCCGTCCACCCGGTCGAATCCACCGCGGTGGGCATGAGCCGAGGTCAGCCGGCGCGTCTCGACGAGCGAGCTACTTCAGGAAGTCGGGGACGTCGAGGTCGTCGGAGTCGTCGAACACGATGGTGCGCCGAGGTGGCGTGGGGCGGGACGACGCGCGGGCAGGCTCGCGAGCCGGTTCCGGTGCCGGCTCCGGCGCGCGCCGGCGCACCGGTGGCGGGGGCGCCTCCTCGGTGAGCTCCGGGAGCAGCAGGTCGTCGTCCTCCTCGTCGGTCTCGAACTCCACGGCGGGAGCTGGGGCCGGCGCGCGTTCGGGGACCTGGGCCCGGCGCGGCTCGAAGCTGCGAGCACGCGGCATGCCACCGTCGAAGCCCGCGGCGATGACCGTGACCCGAACCTCATCACCCAGCGCGTCGTCGATGACGGCGCCGAAGATGATGTTCGCCTCCGGATGTGCTGCCTCGGCGACGAGCTGCGCGGCCTCGTGGATCTCGAACAGACCGAGGTCGCTGCCACCCGAGATGTTCATCAGGACGCCGTGGGCGCCCTCGATCGACGCCTCCAGCAACGGCGAGGCGATGGCACCCTCGGCCGCCACCAGCGCTCGGTCGTCGCCGCGAGCCGAGCCGATGCCCATGAGGGCGGTGCCGGCGCCGGTCATGACCGACTTGACGTCGGCGAAGTCGAGGTTGATCAGGCCGGGTGTGGTGATCAGGTCGGTGATTCCCTGAACGCCGGACAGCAGGACCTGGTCGGCAGAGTGGAACGCCTCGAGGACGCTGACCCGCTTGTCGCTGATCGACAACAGCCGGTCGTTCGGGATGACGATGAGAGTGTCGACCTCCTCGCGGAGCGCGGCGATGCCTTCCTCCGCCTGCACCGACCGACGCTTGCCCTCGAAGCCGAACGGCCGGGTCACCACGCCGATGGTCAGCGCCCCCAGCTCTCGTGCGATCCGGGCCACGACCGGCGCGCCGCCGGTCCCGGTCCCGCCGCCCTCACCGGCCGTGACGAAGACCATGTCGGCGCCCTTGAGCACCTCCTCGATCTCCTCGACGTTGTCCTCCGCCGCCTGCCGGCCGACGGCCGGGTCGGCACCCGCGCCCAGGCCGCGGGTGAGGTCGCGACCGACGTCGAGCTTGACGTCGGCATCGCTCATCAGCAATGCCTGCGCATCGGTGTTGACCGCGATGAACTCGACCCCCTTGAGGCCGACCTCGATCATGCGGTTCACGGCGTTGACGCCACCGCCGCCGATGCCCACCACCTTGATGACGGCCAGGTAGTTCTGCGGTGCTGCCATGAGCTCTGATGCCTCCGGGGATATCGGCACTACGACGTCTTCGACGCCATCGACTGCTTGCTAGGGCCTTGCGGCGGTGACCGCACTGCCGGCGACCCGGGGAAGGTGTCGCCGACCTGCAGTCACTCGCCAAAAACTCTCAACCTCGAGTGAAGGGTTTAGGTTCTCCCGCTCAAAGCGCGAGGACAGTAGGCCTCGGACCAGAATCGGGTCAAGCCCGGGTCAGGCTATCCCCGTTGAACCGCCTCGTAATTTCACTTTCGCCGAAGTCTCCACCTCAACTGCAAGATCACTGCTCTCACGCGGAGGTCTCGATCGAGCGGCCGGGCTGGCGGCTATCGGGACAGCTCGTCGAGCAACGCCGGTCCGAGCATGGTGACGTCGCCGGCGCCGATCGTCACGATCACGTCACCGGGCTCGGCGAGACCGGCGACCAACCCGGGTACCGCTGCCCAGGAGGGTTCGAAGTACACCCGCTCGGGTGGCAGCGGCACCGCCGAGGCGATCAGCCCTCCGGTGACGCCGGGCAGCGGGTCCTCGCGCGCGGCATAGACCTCCATCACGACGACCACGTCGGCGCCACCGAGGGCGGCGCCGAAGTCCGCGGCGAAGGCTTCGGTGCGACTGTAGAGGTGCGGCTGGAAGACCGCGATGACCCGTCCGTCGCGGGCGGCGGCGCGGGCCGCGACGAGGGCGCCGCGAGCAACCTCGGTCGGGTGGTGGGCGTAGTCGTCGAAGACCCGCACCCCCCGGGCGATGCCCTTCAGCTCGAACCGCCGACGGGCGCCCGAGAAGCCGGCCAGTCCCCGCGCCAGGTCGGCGAACGGCAGTCCCACGGCCAACCCGAGGCCGAGTGCTCCGGCGGCGTTGACCGCATTGAACGCACCCGGTACGGCCAGCTCGACACGGCCCAGCCGACGCCCTCCCGCGACCAGGTCGAAGCTCGACCCGGAGCCGTTCACCTGAAGGTCGTCGACCCGTACGTCGGCAGCGGAGGCGAGCCCGAAGGTGCGCACGTCGAGGCCACGGTCCCGGGCGAGGTCGACGAGCGCCAGGGATCCGGGGTCGTCCGCCCCGAGCAGCAACGGCCCCCCGACGTCTATCCGACGGACGAAGTCCTCGAACGCCGCCCCGACCGCCCCCGCGTCACCGTAGTTGTCGAGGTGGTCGGGCTCGACGTTGGTGATCACCGCGCCGCGCGGCGACAGCAGCAGGAACGAGCGGTCGCTCTCGTCGGCCTCTGCCACGAAGTACTCGCCATGACCGTGATGAGCGTTGGAGCCGGGCTCGTTGAGGTCGCCCCCGATGGCGTAGCTCGGGTCGAGGCCGCAGGCGTGCATCGCCACGGTGAGCATCGAGGTGGTGGTCGTCTTGCCGTGGGTGCCGGCGACCGCAAGGCCGATGCGGTCCGCCATCACCGACGCCAGCACGGCGGCCCGCGGCAGCACCAGGCGACCCACCTCCCGGGCCCGCTGCAGCTCCGGGTTGCCGGCCCGGATCGCACTCGACACGACCACGGTGTCGGCGGCGTCGGCGTGTGACGGGTCGTGCCCGACGGCAATCTCGGCTCCGAGGGCGCGCAGCGCGGCCAGCGCTGCCGACTCCTTGGCGTCGCAGCCGCTCACCGACCCGCCCCGGGCGAGCAGGATGCGGGCGATGCCGCTCATCCCGGCCCCGCCGATGCCCATCAGGTGGACTCGGCCGAGGTCTGCCGCAGCCGGGATCTCCCCGGGCGACTCGACCATCCCCGCCACCGCTACCTCGCCCCTCGGCCAGTCGGGAAGCCGGCGCCGCCGCTCATCGATGGCCTCCCGAGATCGCCGTGCGGACCAGGTCGGCGAGCGCCCGGTCGGCGTCGAGGCGCCCGAATCCGCGTGCCGCCTCCCCCATCGTGCGTCGACGGTCGGCGTCGGCGAGCAGCGGGAGGAGGTTCGCGCGCAGCCATTCGGGCGTCAGATCGGCGTCGGCCACCATCAGCCCACCCCCGGCAGCGACCACCGGCTCCACGTTGAGCCGCTGCTCGCCGTTGCCGATCGGCAGCGGGACATAGATCGCGGGCAGCCCGAGCGCGGTCAGCTCGCTGACCGTGTTGGCACCCGCTCGACCGACTACCAGGTCCGCGGCGGCATAGGCCAGCTCCATGTGGTCGACGTACTCGACCACCGTGTACGGCGGCGCGCCGCGGCTCGGAGTCACGGCGACGGACTTGCCCGTCCCGGCAACGTGGAGAACCTGCACGCCGGCCGCCGCGAGCTCGGGGGCGAGCGCCGGGAGGACCTGGTTGAGCCGTTGCGCGCCGAGCGACCCGCCGAAGACGAGAAGCGTTCTCCGGGCGGCGTCCAGCCCGAAGGCCGCCCGGGCGGCCGGGCGGACAGCGACCGTGTTGAGCGTCACGATCTCCGCGCGCAGCGGCAGGCCGGTCCGCACCGCGTGCCGCAGCGGGGTACCGGGGAAGCTCACCGCGACCGAGCGGGTCAGGCGGGCGCCCAGCCGGTTGGCGAAGCCGGGCCGGCTGTTCTGCTCGTGCACGACGATCGGCACCTTCGCCTGGCGGGCAGCGAGGTAGGCCGGCGCGGCAACGTAGCCACCGAACCCCACGACGACGTCCGCACCGAGCCCATCGATCGCGTTGCGGGCTTCGCGGACCGCTCGCCGCAGGTTTGCGGGGAGCCGGAGCAGGCTGAGCGACGGCCGTCGCGGCAGCGGGACCTTCGGGATCGGGTGCAGGCGGTAGCCGCGCGCCGGGACGAGCCGGGACTCGAGACCGGTCTCGGTGCCCAACGCGACGATCTCGGTGCTCGGGTCGTCGGCGACCAACCGGTCGGCAAGTGCGAGCAGCGGCGACACGTGGCCCGCGCTGCCGCCGCCGGCCAGGACCGCCTTCACCTGGGCAGTCTCCCCTGTCTCGGCACCCGACTTATCTCGAGCGGGTGCGGCGGGAGGCGGACCCGCCGGCATTGCGGCGGCGTCGCGCGGAGCGCCGGGCGGCGAGCACCTTGGCCGTCGCCGGCTCGTGGCGGGCGAACGAGATCAGCATGCCGATCGCGAACATCGTCGGCAGCAGCGCCGATCCCCCGAAGGACACCAGCGGGAGCGGGATGCCGGTGATCGGAAGCAGGCCGACGACCGCGCCCATGTTCACCAGCGCCTGGCCGAGCAGCCAGGCCGTGATCCCGGCGACCGTGAGCTGGCTGAACCGGTCCTGGCAGCGTTGTGCGATCTGGATCGCGGCGTAGGCCAGCAGTCCGAACAACGCGAGGACGAGCAACGTGCCGAGCAGTCCGAGCTCCTCGCCGATGATCGCGAAGATGTAGTCGGTGTAGGTATTGGGCAGGTAGCCGAACTTCTCGCGGCTGCCCCCGAGGCCGACCCCGAACCAGCCGCCGGAGGACAGCGCGTACAGGCCTTGGCAGGCCTGGTAGCCGATCGAGAGCGCGTGCTGCGATGCGCAGGGGTCGCGAAAGCCCACCAGGCGCTGCATCCGGTAGGGCTCGGTGACCGCGAGGATGCCGGCAACGGCGCCAAGGCTCAGGCCGAGCTTGGCGAACAGCCCGAGTGGCGCGCCCGCGGTGAACAGCAGAGCCAGCAACACGAGCATCAGCACGATGGTCGTGCCCATGTCGGGCTCGGCCATCACCAGCAGCGCCATGAGCAACGCCATCGGGAGCAGCGGCACCAGCAGATGCTTTGCCTCGTCGAGCCGCTTCTCCTTGCGAGCCAGCAGGTCGGCCCCCCACAACACCAGCGCGAGCTTGGCCGGCTCCGAGGGCTGGAGCTGGAAGCCGCCGCCGAGTGAGATCCAGCGAGTCGCGCCGGACACGTTCTGGCCCACCCCAGGCACGAGGACGGCGCACAGCAGGAAGATCGAGATCCCCATCAGGGGGTAGGCGAGGATCCGGTACGCCTTCACCGGGAGGCTGGCGCCGAGGAAGAGCAGCGGCAGTCCGAGGACGATCCACAGCGCCTGCCGGGCGGCGATCGTGAACGACGAGCCGCTTGAGGTGTACGAGGTCACGCTCGATGCGGACAGCACCATGATCAGGCCGAGGATCAGCAGCGCCGACGCCGTACCGATCACGAGGTAGTACGGCGCTTGGGGTCGGCTGGCCATCGCGAGCAGGTTCGCGGCGGGCGAGCGTCGCGCTGCCTTCCCGCGCGCGCCGGGTCTGGCCCCGGCGATGGAGGTGACCGTCACTGCAGGTATTCGATGATCCGGCGGACGGCAGCCGCGTAGCGATCCCCCCTGTCGGCGTAGTCACGGAACATGTCCATGCTGGCGGCCGCGGGAGCGAGCAGCACGGTGTCGCCGGGCTGGGCCAGCTCGGCGGCAGCCTGTACTGCCTCATCCATCCCTGCAGTGTCTTGTGTAACGACCGTCACAACCGGCACATCTGGCGCGTGTCGCGCAAGAGCTTCGGCGATCTGGCCCCGGTCGCGCCCGATCAGCACCACGCCGCGAAGCCGCGCCGCCTGCTCCGCGACCAGCGGTCCGACGTCCGCGCCCTTCAACAGCCCGCCCGCGATCCACACCACCGACGGGTACGCCGAGATGCTCGCCGCCGCGGCGTGCGGGTTGGTCGCCTTCGAGTCGTCGACCCAGGTCACCCCACCGGCACGAGCCACGATCTCGTTGCGGTGGCGGCCCGGCTGGAAGCCGCGCAGGCCGTCGCGCACCGCGGTCCACGGCATCGGACGGGTCAGGCCCAGCACCCGGGTCGCCGCCGCGGCGGCCACGGCGTTCGCCACGTTGTGCGGGCCGGACACCGCCAAATCGTCGGCGGCGACGAGCTCCCAGCCGAGGCCACGACGCTGCGGTTGCGGCTCCTGGTCGGGGGCCCACCCACTCATCGCGTCGACGATCACGCCGTCGACGACGCCGAACCCGCCGGACGCCGGCTGGCCGATGGTGAACGGATGGGGCTCGTCGTTGGCCTCGATGGCGAGCCGGGTCACGAGCGGGTCGTCCGCGTTGTAGGGCTGGCATCCGCCGTAGCGCCACACGGCCGCCTTCGCCGCGGCGTACGCGTCCATCGACCCATGCCAGTCGAGGTGGTCCTCGGCGATGTTGAGCACGACGCCTACCTGCGGCGCGAGCCGGCGGCTCCAGTGCAGCTGGAAGCTGGACAACTCGACGGCGATGACGTCGTACGGATCCGGATCGAGCACCACGTCGATCAGCGGCCGGCCGACATTGCCCGCCGCCACCGCGCGGTAGCCCGCGGCCCGCAGGATCGCCTCGACCATCCCGACCGTGGTGGTCTTGCCGTTCGTCCCGGTGACCGCCACCCACGGCGCAGGGTCAGGGAGCGGTCGCATCCGCCAAGCCAGCTCCGGCTCGCCGATCACCTCGATACCGTCCCGCAGCGAAGCCGCGAGCATCGGCTGGTCAGGCCGCCAGCCCGGAGATGTGACGACGAGATCGGCGTCGACCGCCGACTCCGCATCCCCCAGCCGGGTCTCGGCGCCGGCAGCGACCAGCCGTGCCACGGATTCGCGCATCGCCGCGTCGTCACGCGAGTCGACGATGAGTACTCGGGCGCCGCGGTCGAGCATCACCCGAGCGACGGCGAGGCCGGACACGGCGGCGCCGGCGACCGCGACCCGCCTGCCCCTGACGGGAAGGTCGGTCATTTGAAGTTGAGGAAGGCGGCGTAGAAGACGCCGAGACCGAACGCAACGGCTAGCCCGGCGATGATCCAGAACCGGACGATCACCGTGTTCTCGGACCAGCCGGCGAGCTCCCAGTGATGGTGGAACGGCGCCATCTTGAACACCCGCCGGCCGGTGGTGCGAAACGACGCCACCTGGATGATCACCGACAGCGTCTCGATCACGAACAACCCGCCGAGGATGAGCAGGAGGAGCTCGGTGCGGGTCGTGACGGCAAGTCCGGCAAGCAGCCCGCCGATCGCGAGGGACCCGGTGTCGCCCATGAAGATTCGCGCCGGCGAGGCGTTCCACCACAGGAATCCGAAACAGGCACCCATCGCCGCCGCGGCAATCATCGCGAGATCGAGAGGGTCGCGCACCGCGTAGCAGGCATTCGTCGACGCGCTCACGCAGTTGTTGCCGTACTCCCAGAAGGCGATGACGACGTAGGACCCGAAGACCATGCAGGACGTGCCGCTCGCAAGCCCATCAAGGCCGTCGGTGAGGTTCACCCCGTTCGACGTCGCGGTCACCATGATGTAGGCCCAGATGACGAACCCGACGGTGCCGAACGCCCATCCGTAATCACGGGTGAACGACAGGTGCGTCGACGCCGGGGCGAGGTGGTGATGGTTGACGAAGTGCGTCGCAAGGACGCCGAACACGACCGCGACGAGCGCCTGACCCGCGAACTTCGCGAGCTTCGTGAGGCCCAGGCTCCGCTGCTTCCGGATCTTGATGAAGTCGTCGACGAAGCCGACCAGGCCGAGGCCGGTCATGAGCAGCAGGACCAGTAGCCCGGACGCGGTCGGACCGCTCAAGAACACGAGGTGTGCCGCCGCGTAGCCCAGGACGGTCGCGGCGATGATCACCGTGCCGCCCATGGTCGGCGTGCCCCGCTTCGTGTGATGGCTCGTCGGCCCGTCGTCACGAATGAGCTGCCCGATGCCGTGGCGGCGGAAGCTGCGAATCGCGAACGGCGTTCCGACCAGCGACACGATCAGTGCCACCAACGCGGCAACGAAGACGTCCCTCATGCGACCAGCGCCTCGGCGACGCGCCACAGCCGCACGGCGTTCGATGCCTTCACGAGCACGACATCACGCGCTGCGGCAGCTCCCACAGCAGCGACCGCCTCCTCCACCGTGTCGACGACGGCACAGCTCCCCGAGAACGCCGATTCCGAGCGAACAGCGGTGCTGATCCCGCTCGCACCTTCACCGACCACCACAAGATGATCCACTCCGAGGTGGGCAATCGCGTGCCCAATCGCGCGGTGCAGCGTGTCGGATTCCTCACCGAGCTCGCGCATCTCGCCGAGGACGGCCCATGATCGGCCGCCGCGGGACGCCGCCAGCGCGACCAGCGCATCGAGCGCCGCCCGCACCGACTCCGGGTTCGCGTTGTAGGCGTCGTCGACCACGAGCAGCCCATCGTCGCGGTGGGCGACCGCCATCCGATGCGGGCTTTGCGGCTCGGCCGTCTCGAGCGCCGCGACCACCTCCGGCAGCGTCATGCCGGCCTGCAGGCCTACCGCGGCAGCAGCGGCGGCGTTGCCGGCCTGATGGCGCCCGTGCACCGCAACGGCGACGTCCGCCGTCCCGGCCGCGGTCACGAGACGGAACCGCGGCCGCACCGCGTCGTCGACCGCGAGCGCCGCGATCCGAACGTCGGCCGACGGCGCTTCGCCGTACATCACCACCCGAGCGGCCGTCCGCTCCCCCATGGCAGCGACCAGTGGGTCATCGGCGTTGAGGATCGCGACGCCATCGGCGGGCAGCGCCTCGACGAGCTCGCCCTTGGCTCGTGCGATGGCCGCCTGCGAGCCGAACTCCCCGAGGTGAGCCTGCCCCACATTGAGTACGACGGCGACGTTGGGCCGCGCGATCCCGGCGAGATATGTGATGTGACCCACGCCCCGTGCGCTGTATTCGAGGACGAGGTGACGCGTGGACTCGTCGACCTCCAACACCGTCAACGGCAAGCCGATCTCGTTGTTGAAAGAGCCGCGCGCGGCGATCGTCGCACCGTCACGCCGCAGCACTGCCGCGATGAGGTCCTTGGTGGACGTCTTGCCCGACGATCCGGTGACGCCACAGACGTCGACCGACGGGGTGCGTCGCAACAGACCACCGGCGAGAAACCCGAGGGCCTTCTCGACATCGTCGACAACGACCGCTGGCTCGTCAACCGGTCTCGAGGTGAGCGCGATCGCGGCACCCCGCCGGATCGCGTCGCCGACGAAGCGATGACCATCGACGTGCTCGCCGGCGAGCGCGACGAAGATGCTTCCGGCTGACGCCTCACGCGAATCGATGACGACCGGCCCCCGCACGAGCACCTTCGGCGCGACGCGATCCAGGTGCCCGCCGGTGAGCGCAGCGAGCTCGTCGGCACGCATCGGAATCACGATGCCGCTCCCAGCTGTGCCTCGATCGCCGCGCGAAGCACGACGCGATCATCGAACGGCACCACGATTCCAGCGGTCTCCTGACCTTGCTCATGCCCCTTGCCCGCAACGACGAGGACATCGCCAGGTCGGGCGAGGCCCACTGCCACCTCGATGGCTCGGCCTCGATGGGGCTCGACCAGCACGCGGGAACCGGCCGCCACTCCGCTCTGCATCGCCGCCAGGATCTCGGCCGGGTCCTCAGAGCGGGGATTGTCATTGGTGAAGACGGCCAGATCAGCGCCGGCGGCTGCGGCCTGTCCCATCATCGGCCGCTTGTCCCGGTCCCGGTCGCCGCCGCATCCGAGCACCACGAGGACTCGTGCGCCCGGATCGGCCAAGGCCCTCGCGTCGGCAAGCACCGCGGCCACCGCGCGCGGCGTGTGTGCGTAGTCGACGAGGGCGACGTAGGGCTGGCCGGCGTCGATGCGCTCCAACCGCCCCGGTACATCACGCAGCCCGGTGACCCCCGCGCGCGCGGCCTGCTCGTCGACCCCCGCCTCGACCAGCACGAGATAGGCGAGCGCGGCGTTCGCGAGGTTGACCCGGCCGAGCAGACCGCATCCGACGACCGCCGTACGTCGGCCCGGCCCCGCCAGCTCCACGGAACCAGGTCTCGACGCGGTCGCCGGCAACTCGTCATGACGACGCCAGTCGACGTCGGCGGACTCACCCGTCGTGATCACCGGCACTTTCGCACCGGCCGCCATTCGTCTGCCCCACTCGTCGTCGACTGTGAGGACGCCCCGCCGCGAGTGCGCCGCAGTGAACAACAAGGCCTTCGCGGCGAAGTAGTCCGCCATGTCGCGATGGAAGTCGAGGTGATCCTGCGAAAGGTTCGTGAACGCCGCCACATCGAACACCACGCCGTCGACCCGGCCGAGGGTGAGCGCATGGCTCGACACCTCCATCGCGACAGCCTGGACACCGCGTTCTCTCATCACGGCAAGAAGCGCGTGCAGGTCGGTGGCTTCCGGCGTCGTGCGAGCGCTCGGCAGGACTTCCCCGGCGACCCGGGTCTCAATCGTGCCGAGCAGGCCGGTCCGCTTGCCGGCCTCGCGCAACCCGGCATCGATGAGGTAGGTAGTCGTCGTCTTTCCGTTGGTTCCCGTCACACCCAGCAACGTCATCGCCGAAGCCGGGTCGTCGTATGCCCATGCCGCCGAGGTCCCCATTGCCGAGCGGGGATCGTCCACCACGACCGTTGCGCCGGCGCCGGCCGCGGCCGCGACATCACCAGAAGCGGCGTCGGTGAGCACCGCGACAGCTCCGTTCGCCAGCGCCTGGTCGAGATGCGCGATGCCGTGGGTGTTCTCCCCTGCCCGGGCGACGTAGACATCGCCCGGATTCACCATCCGCGAGTCGTGCGTGATGCCGGTCACGGTGGTCGTCTCGTCGCCGGCGACGCGCACAGCAGTCAGCTCCGCGCGGCGAAGCCGGTCGAGCAGGTCTGCGATCGGCTTCGGCGTCACGAACGACGGCCGGTTCGATTGGTCAGGCATCGCCGGGGACGCTAGCCGGTCACTGTCACCAAGTGAGCTTTGCCTTGGCGGGCTTGGTGAAGGTCGGCGGGATCCCGAGGGTTCGCAACGCGAATGACATGACCGTCTTGAACACCGGCGCCGCGACGAGGCCGCCGAAGTAGCCGCGGACCGGCCGCTCGAGTACGACTGCGCACACCAGCTTCGGGTTGTCCGCGGGCACCATTCCGACGAAGCTCGCGTCATACCCGGCGCCGGTGTACCCGCCGTGCCCATTCGACCGGTTCGCCGTACCTGTCTTGCCGGCGATTCGGTAGCCATCGATCCGCGCCGCGGGCGCGGTTCCCTCATCCGTCGTCACGGACTCGAGGATCTGCCGCATCTGCATTGCCACATCCGCACTGATCACCTGGTGGCGTCGTGGGGCCGCTGCGTGATGAAGGACGCCGTCCTCGTCGACGGTGCCCTTGACGATCGTGGGCGTCACCCGGACTCCGTTGTTCGCAATCGTGGAGTAGAGGCTCGCGACCTGCATCGCCGTCACACTCAGGCCTTGACCGAACGCCAGCGTCGGCAACGTCGTCGCCGACCACCGGTCGACCGAGGGGAGAAGGCCCGCACTTTCGCCCGGCAGGCCCACGCCTGTCGCCTGTCCGAGGCCGAACGCGTGCAGATAGTCGTAGAGACGCTGGTCGCCCAACCGCTTCGCGACCTGGATCGCGCCGATGTTGCTCGAGTAGGCCAGGATCCCGGTCAAGGTGAGGTGCTCGGTGCCATGGCTCTCGGCGTCGTGGAAGGTGGTGCCGCCGTATTGATAGGTGTTCGGGATCACGAACTTCGACGTCGGGTTGACCAAACCGGCTTGCAGCGCCGCCGAGACGGTGACCGCCTTGATGACACTGCCGGGCTCGTAGGCGTCGCTGACCGCCGGGTCGCCGAGGTTGGCGGCCTTCGCCTTGCTGAGGTCGTTGGGGTCGAACGTCGGTGCGACCGCGAGCGCGAGCACCTGCCCGTTGCGCGGGTTCATCACGATGACAGTCCCGGACAATGCGTGCGTCGCCCTCACCTGCGCAGCGATCGCGTGCTGGGCCTGGAACTGGATGTCACGCTCGAGGGTGAGTCGCAGTCCCTCACCGGCCTCTGGCGACGTGACGATGTCGCGACCGTCCGGGATCGGGGTCCCGTTCGCACCGACTTCGTAGTGCGCCACGCCGTTCCGGCCGGCGAGCTGCTTCTGGTAGGACAACTCGAGCCCGCCAAGGCCCTGCCCCCCCGCGCCGACGAAGCCGATGACGTTGGATGCGAGAGCGCCGTCCGGGTAGATCCGGCGGCTGGCATCGGGAGTCGTGATGCCGGCCAGGTCGAGCGCGTCGACGGCGTCTCCCACGGCGGGTGTGACGGCCGCTGCGAGCCGCGCATACTGGCCGGTCGCCGACATCTGGTGCTCGAGTGTCGCGCGTTTGATGTGCAACACCGGCGAGAGCATCTCCGCGACCTTCGCGGGGTTGCCGATCACACTCGGGTCCGCGACGACGTCACGCGCGTCGACGGTCTCGGCGAGCGGGTGCCCGTCACGATCCGTGATCGTGCCGCGGGTCGCGGTCAGCGTCACCGTGTGCAAGCGTTGTGCCGCTGCGGCGACTGCGTACGTCGCCCGGTCGACACCTTGCAGCTGCACCAACCGCGCCGCGATGAGCGACATCAGCATCATCGTCACGAGCAGCACGGCGGAGAGCCGACGACGCACGCTCGGTCCCCGGCGTTGCGGCGCCCGCCGCTGTACGGCACGGGACTGCGGTGCGGGTCGCTGGGATGCACGACGCTGCGGTGTACGCGTGCCAGAGCGCGATGACGTCATCGCTGCGCGGCCCCATGAGGCTGATGCGCGTCGGTGGTGGTTGCGTCGGTGGCGATCGGCTCAGTGTCGTCGGACTTCGCGGTCTTCTCGGGATTTGCGGTGTTCGCGTGCTTCGTGTCGTTGGAGGTCGTCGCAACCACCGTCGTCGCGACGACGGTCGTTGCGGGGACTTCCCGAGCAACAGTGCGACCGTTCGACAGCTGCCGGTAGTGCGTGACGACCGACGGCACCATGCCGAGGGCCCGCGCCTTCGCTCGTAGCGAGGCAGGCGCGGAGTCGAGCTGCACCTGCTGCTCGAGCCGTTGCTCGGAGTCGGTCAGGTTGGCGAGCCGCTGCTGCAACGACGTCTGCCGGAAGGCGTCTTGCGCCGCCAACGTGTGCAGCATCAGCAGCGAGAGCAAGCCGGCGAGCAGAAGCCCGCCGACGAGCGCGACGAACGGCGCCTTGCCGGCTGATCGCGGCGACGCGAGGACGATGAGCCGCGGGCGCGATCTCGTGGTCGCGGTGCGGCTCGGCAGCCGGCGAGCAGTAGCCGTCGTCCCGCTCATGCCGCGCTCCTGATTCGCTCGACCGCGCGAAGACGCACCGAAGCCGCGCGCGGGTTCGCGGCGATCTCGGCGTCGGAGGCCTGCTCAGCACCGCGGGTCAGCAGCCTGAGCTGCGGCTGGTCCTGCTCCGGGATGACCGGGAGATCGACCGGCGCAGTCACCGACGCACCCGCGGCGAAGTTGCGTTTGACAATGCGGTCCTCGAGCGACTGGTAGGCCAGCACAACGAGCCGTCCACCCACCCGCAGCGCGGTGATCGCGGCCGGCAGGGCGCGCTCGAGGACACCAAGCTCGTCGTTGACCTCGATACGGAGGGCCTGGAAGGTCCGCTTCGCCGGGTGACCACCGGTGCGCCGGGTGGCGGCGGGAACCGCATCTCGGACGAGCTCGGCCAACCGGGCGGACGACGTCACCGGGCCGGTCCGGCGCTCACGAACTATCGCGTCTGCGATCCGGCGTGCGAATCTCTCCTCGCCGTACTCACGCAGCACTCGCGCCAGGTCCGACGCGGAGTAGTCGTTGACGATGTCGGCAGCCGTCAGACCCCGCGTGGGATCCATCCGCATGTCGAGGTCGGTGTCACGCGAGTACGCAAAGCCGCGCTCATCGTCGTCGAGCTGCATGGAAGAGACACCGAGGTCGAAGAGCACCCCGTCGACGCGATCCACCCCGGCGGCGTCGAGAATCTGCGGCAACGTGTCGTAGACGCCGTGCACCAGGCGCACGCGGTCCCGATGCGCCGCAAGCCGCCGCTCGCTGTGCGCGAGAGCTGACGGGTCGCGATCGATCCCGATCATCCGCAGCTCGGGATGACGCTCGAGCAGCGCTGCCGTGTGCCCGCCGAGTCCAACCGTCGCGTCGACGACGACGGCGCCTGCTCCCCCGGCCACCGGCTCGAGCAGCTCGAGCACCCGGTCGAGCAGCACCGGCAGGTGCGACGCCGATCCGGTGAGGCTGCTCATGACGTCCTCTCGAAGCTCAGGGCTCTCGAACTCGGGGCTGGGTCGGTGTGTGGCCTGGTCCCCGCCGCCGACGCCTGAGACCGGGGAAGTGATCTCAGGGGTCGTCGGCAGGGGCCACGACACACACCTGCTTGCGGTGTTCCTGGAACGCGCTGTGTTCAGGGGGCCTAGAAGACCCCAGGCACCTCCCGCTCGGAGAGGGACGAGTACGCCTCTCGCTGGCCGGAGTGGTAGTCGCGCCAGGCCGGCTCGTCCCAGATCTCGAGGTAGCTGTTGAGGCCGACGACCGCGACCTCGCGGGTCAGCCCGGCGTATTCGCGCAGCGACGCCGGCACCGTGACCCGGCCCTGGCGGTCCGGCACCTCGTCGTGAGCGTCACCGAACGCCATTCTGTGGAAGTCGCGGGTCTCCCGCAGAGCCATGGGCGCCTCGCGGGCGCGCTCGGTGATCCGGACCCACTCCGCCATCGGGAAGACCCGCAGGCAACGCTCCTGCCCGGGCGCGATCACGAGCCCGGCCGCCAGCTCGTCGCGGAACTTGGCCGGGAGGAACAGCCGACCTTTCTCGTCGAGGCGAGGCGTGAAGGTGCCGAGAAACACCCTCCACCTCCCCGCGTCGACTCACCTCGGGCTTCGGGAGAACGCACCATTCCGCTCCCCATAGCGCGCCACGCTACTCCACTTTGCTCCTCTGTCAACCACATCGCCGGCAAATCACTCCACTCGGCGCCCGCTGGCGCTGTGACACACTTGGCGCTCGAACCGGGGGTAGTCGGCAAGGAGGAGTCGCGGGTGGCGACGTCGTCTGGCAGAGGCTCCGGCCGTGCGGCGACTCGCGGCGGCGCCCGAAGCTCCGGAACCGCCCAGGCGCGGGAGATCGCGGCCAGCGGGGCACGAATCGCCCAAGCCGTCGAAAGTGTGATCGAGGGCAAGGCCGACGAGGTCCAGCTCGCCGTCGCCGTACTGCTCGCCGAGGGTCACCTGCTGGTGGAGGACGTGCCCGGCGTCGGCAAGACGATGCTGGCGAAAGCACTTGCACGAGCAATCGACTGTTCGGTGCGACGGGTGCAGTTCACCCCCGACCTGCTGCCGAGCGACGTCACCGGCGTCTCGGTCTACAACCAGAACACCCGGGAGTTCGAGTTCAAGCCGGGAGCGATCTTCGCGAACATCGTGGTCGGCGACGAGATCAACCGCGCCTCACCGAAGACGCAGTCAGCGCTCCTCGAGTGCATGGAAGAGCGCCAGGTCACGGTCGACGGCATCACCTACGAGCTCGATACGCCGTTCATGGTGATCGCCACCCAGAATCCGATCGAGATGGAAGGCACCTACCCGCTGCCGGAGGCCCAGCGGGACCGCTTCACCGCACGGATCGCGCTGGGATACCCCTCCCCCGAGGCAGAGCTGGCGATGATCGACACGCATGGCGCGGGGTCGCCGCTGGACTACCTCGAGCCGGTGACCGACGACCTAGAGGTCGCGAAGCTCATCGCCGGTGTGCGGCAGATCCACGTTGCCGACGCCGTGCGCGGCTACGCCGTCGACCTCGTCACCGCGACCCGGCAGCACCCGGACCTTCGGCTCGGCGCGTCGCCCCGCGCAACGCTTCATCTCTTGCGCGCCGGTCGCGCCGTGGCTGCCCTCGATGAGCGCGACTACGTCCTTCCCGACGACCTGCACGCTCTGGTCGAGCCGGTTCTCGCCCATCGCCTCCTGCTGTCCGCCGATGCCCAGATCGCGCGACGCCCCGTGACGGCCGTCCTGGCCGACATCCTGGCTGCCGTGCCCGTGCCGGCCGCCACCACGCGCCGCATGGCGTAGCCCGCCACGATGGTGACCCGCCGCATGCGACAACGCCGCCCGGATCCCGGGACGAACCTCCGCGACGTGACATACGTCGTAACACCGTGAAGGCAACCCGACTCGCGCTTCGCTCGCTGACGCTGCGCGGGCGCTGCACCCTCGCGGCGGGCGTCACCGCGACGCTGTCCGGCGTCGTGCTGAAGGAAGCCGACCTGCTCCGCCTGGGCCTGTTGCTGCTCGCGTTGCCGATCGTCGCGGCCCTGTTCGTCGTACGCACCCGGTTCCGGCTGACGTGCACCCGTCGGCTCGAGCCCGCCCGCCTCGAGGCCGGCAGCCGAGCTCGAGCGGTGTTGCGGATCGAGAACGTGTCCCGGCTGCCAACCGGGCTCCTCCTGGTCGAGGACACCATTCCCTACCTGCTCGGCGGTCGGCCGCGCGTCGTCGTCGAACGGCTGGCGCCCAGACGGCCGATCGACGTCGGCTACCACATCAACGGCGAGGCCCGCGGCCGTTACAAGGTCGGGCCGTTGACCGTGCGGCTGCTGGATCCGTTCGGGCTGTGTGAGCTCCCGCGCGCCTTCACCGCGGTCGACGCGCTCGTCGTCACGCCCCGGGTCGAGGCCCTTCCCGAGACCACCCTTCGCGGCGAGTGGGGCGGTGCCGGACAGAGCACGAACCGTGCGGTGTCCACCCACGGCGACGACGACGTCGCCACCCGTGAGTACCGCCAGGGCGACGACCTGCGCCGCATCCACTGGCGCACGACCGCGCGGCGCGGTGAGCTCACCGTCCGCCGGGAGGAGCAGCCGTGGGAGAGCAGAGCGGCCGTGCTGCTCGATGCCAGACTCGTCGCCCATCGCGGCGAGGGGCCCGCCGCTTCGATGGAGTGGGCGGTCTGCGCCGCCGCGTCGGTCAGCCGGCACCTGGCGGTTCGCGGATTCGATGTCCGCCTCATCACTGATACCGGCGCGGAGGTGTCCTCAGCCGCGCTCGGTGCTTCCGGCTTCGACGGCGCGATGCTCGACGCGCTCGCCGCGCTGTCGCCATCGACCGGGCAGAGCCTCCACGTCGGCATCGAGGCGACGCGCCGAGTCGGCGGCCAGGGTCTCATCATCGCGATCGTCGGCACGATCCAAGCCGACGACGCGGACCGGCTGGCCCGCCTTCGGGCCGCCGACCGCTCCACCGGTGTCGTGTTCATGCTCGACACCGAGACGTGGTCCGCCGCCCCCACCGCAGCCCAAACCAGCGACCACGACCGTGCCGTCAGTCTGCTGACCGCAGCCGGGTGGCGCGTGGTGGCGGTACGTCGTGGCGACTCGATCGCACGACTGTGGGGCGAGCTCGGCAGCGCCCCGTCGCTCCGGCGGGTTGCTCTGTGAGCGGGCCGCTACGACTGACGGTCTACGCGATGATCGCGTCGATGGCCTCGGCGCTGACGCTGACGGCCGTCTTCTCCTCCGGCGCCTGGTTCATTCCCGTGATGATCGCGGTGCTGTTGGTGTCGGCGTCCTGCGCGCTGGTCCGATGGTCGCCGTTGCCATCCGTGCTCGAGCCCCTGACCGCCGCGGTAGCTGTGCTCCTGTGGGTCACCTGGCTCTACGCCAGGTCCCAGGCGAGATACGGCTTCCTGCCCGACGCGGCGTCGATGCGGACGCTCGACCATCTCGCCCGAGCCGGATTCACCGACATTCGCAAGCTGCCGCCTCCGGTGCCCGCGCACCACGGCCTGGTCCTCATCACGGTCGTCGGAACCGCCGTCGTCGCGCTCGTCGTCGACCTGCTCACGGTGACCCTGCGCCGCGCGGCGCTGGCCGGGCTGCCGCTGCTGGCGCTGTTCACGGTCTGCGCCGCGACCAGCCGCAACGGCGTCAACGTCACCAGCTTCATTCCGGCCGCCGCCGGCTTCCTGATGCTGCTGTACGCCGACAACCGCGAACGTGTGGCGCGCTGGGGAGCCGCGATGGGCGCGGGAAACAACGCCCGTCCCGCACCGACCCGCTCGGTCGAGAACCTGCTGCCGTCGGCACCGGCGTCCCTCGGCAGGCGGGTCGGCGCGGCCGCGATCGGGATCAGCGTGGTGGTTCCTCTCGCGCTTCCAGGAATTCATGCCGGCTTCGGCGGCCACGGCGGCGGGAACGGCAACGGCAACCGGGGCGGTGGCGGCAGCGTCACGACCATCGACCCGATCGTGTCGGTCAACCACGACCTCACGAGCAGCCTCAACGCCCCGGTCCTGAACTACACGACGTCGGACCCGGCTCCGTCGTACCTGCGGATGACGTCGCTCGACCAGTTCGCCGCCGGCGCCTTCACCGCGACCTCGCTGAATGCCGACCCGTCGGCGCGAGTCAGCAACGGGATCAACGTCGTGGCGCCCTCCGAGCAGGTCGTGACGACAAGGCTCGCGGTCGGGCGCAGCTTCGCCTTCCGGTGGCTGCCCATGCCGGCGGTGGCAACTGCCGTACAGGTCGACGGCGACTGGCGCTATGACCCGGACACCGCAACCACGTTCTCGGCGAGCAACACCACGTCGGGGCTTCGCTACACCGTGACCAGCGCGCCGAACCTGCCGACGCCACGTCAGCTCTCACACTCCGAACCCGTCACCAGCGGAGACGTCACCGACGATCTCGCGGCTCCGCAGGTCTCACAGACCGTCCGGCGGCTGACGAAACAGGTGACAGCCGATGCGAACAGCAGGTTCGACGCCGCGCTCGAGATCCAGCGGTTCCTCACCAGCAGCCCGTTCTCGTACACGACCCACCCGCCGAGCGCGCCGGGTGACGTCGACTCGTTGACCTACTTCCTCACCGTCAGTCACGCGGGCTTCTGCCAGCAGTACGCGACGTCGATGGCAGTGATGGCAAGGCTGGCCGGCATCCCGTCGCGCGTCGCCGTCGGCTTCACCGCCGGCACCCGTCAGCCGGACGGCCATTGGCTCGTGACGACGCACGATGCGCACGCCTGGCCGGAGCTGTACTTCCCGGAGTTCGGCTGGTTGCCGTTCGAGCCCACCCCGCGTGGCGACGGGCAGACCGTCACGCCGTCCTACGCCCGGGCCACCCCGAACCAGAGCGGGGGGCCGGACGCCGGCGGCAAGACCTCCGGGGTCGACCCGGTGCACAAGCCGAACGCGACGACCGGCAGCCACGGTAAGACCGGCGCCAGCGACCCCAAGAACAACGCGAGCGCGAACCATTCATCGGCCGGCGGGTTCGGCGGGACGCTTTGGATCGCCATCGGTGCGCTCCTTGTACTCGCGCTCATCGCGCCGAGCTCGGCCCGCCAGCTGTCGCGTCGGCGGCGGATGCTGCAGCTGCACGGTTCGGCTCCCGTACCGGCGGCAGCCTGGGCAGAGATCCGCGACAGCGCGATCGACGCGGGCGGGCCTTGGGACGACGAGCGATCGCCACGCCAGTCCGCCTTTGCACTCGGGCAGTGGCTAGGGGCCTCCAGCGAGGTCCGGTCGGCGCTGGTCCGGCTCACCCGCGCCGAGGAGGAACACCGCTACTCCGCAACCCCCGGCGTCGCTTTCACGTCATTGGCCGCCGACGTGAAGGCGATCCGGATGGCGTTGCGGCGCCGCCAGTCGCGGCGCCAGGGCGTGCGTGCGTTACTCGTGCCACCGTCGACGGTGCGTCGGGCCGCATCCTGGTGGGCAGGCGTCGCCGACAACCTCGACGATGTGCGCCCCGGCCGGCTGCGCGGACGACGCCGCGGGTTGGCGCGCTGAGTCGCTTACGGACGCCCGCCGTCTTGGCGGCGCTGCCACCGATCTTCCAACCGCTTCGTGATCGAGCGATGTTCCGTGCGACCACGCTCCCGTCTGGCTCGGCGTTGCAGCTTCGGTCGATCGTGCGACGCCACGACACGGTGCCCGGTCATGCGCTGCCAGGAGGCGATGCCGTACGTCACGCTCGTCAACATCACGAGGAACCCGAGGACCCCGAGGACGATCAGCGTGGTGATGACCCCGGCCAGAAGCATCGCGATGCCGAACAGGACGCCGAGCACGGCGCGCACCACCCGGCCGCGGTAGTGGCTGCGCACGTCCGTGGCGCGGTAGAGGCGGGCGAACTTCGGGTCCTCGTCATAGAGGGCCTGCTCGATCTGCTCGAGCAGACGCTGCTCGTGATCAGAGAGCGGCACGACGCCTCCCTGACTCCTCCGTTGGCCGTCGCCCCATGGGCATGCCTAAGGATACGGGCGCGGCGCAACGCTCGGCTAGCGGCGATTCGGGCGGCACCACTAGTCGGCCGGTGGACGGCGTACGAGAGTGGCCGGGCGCACCATCCCCCGACCGAAGCGTTCGGCCACCCGGTCGACCGCCTGCTCGGCGGCGCGCCACTCCTCGGAGCCCCCGGTAAGGCTGAGCTGCTCCGGGGTTTCCTGTGCCCTGGCAAGGCCTTCGGCCCGCACCCCGACGAGACGTAACGGCGTCCCGTCGATCCCGAGCGCGTCGTAGAGCTGGGCCGCCGTCTCGTAGATCGTGCGTGCGACGTCCGTGTGCTGACTGAGCGTGCGAGACCGGCTGATCGTCCGAAAGTCCGTGAACCGGACCTTCAGGGCGACCGTCCGGCCGACCTGTCCACTGGCCCGCAACCGCTCGGCACAACGCTCCGAAAGCCGCAGAAGCTCGCGCAGGATCCCGTCGCGGTCGCCGATGTCTTGCGCGAACGTCTCCTCCGCACCGATGGTGCGATCCGGTTCGTCCGGGGTCACTCGCCGCGGATCCTGGCCGTTCGCGAGGGCATGCAGGTGCGCTCCTGCCGCTTTGCCGACGGTGTGGATCAGCGTCGAGACGGGCGTCGCCGCGATGTCGCCGATCGTCCGCAGCCCGATCCGGCTGAGGGCCTCCTCCGTCTTGTCGCCCACACCCCACAGCGCACCGATCGGGAGCGGGTGCAGGAATGCGAGCGTCGAGCCCTTGGGCACCACGAGTAGGCCGTCGGGCTTCGCGTGCGACGACGCCAGCTTCGCGACGAACTTCGTGGCAGCGACACCGATCGAACAGGGCAGCCGTTGCTCGGCCGCGATCCGCTCTCGAATGTGAGCCGCGATCCGGCCCGGACTGCCCATCCGGCGAATCGCACCTGACACGTCGATGAACGCCTCGTCGAGGGCGAGCGGCTCGACCTCCGGCGTCACCGACCGGAAGACCGCCATCACCTCCTTGGACGCCTCGCCGTACGCCGAGTGGTCCGGTGGCACGACGACGAGACGGGCGCAGCGTCGCATCGCCTGCGCCATCGGCATCGCGCTGTGCACCCCGAAGGCACGCGCCTCGTAGGTGGCGGCGAGGACGACCGACCGACCACCAGGATGGCCGACGACCACCGGCTTGCCCTTCAGGCTGGGATCGCGACGCAGCTCGACGCTCGCGTAGAACGCGTCCATGTCGGCATGCAGGATGGTGCAGCCGGCGTCGTCGCCCGGCAGATCGACCGGGCGGCTACCGCGCTCGAGCTGCCGCCTGCTCAAACGTCCGCCACTCGACCCCGGCGCCGGCTACGCCGGCTCATCCCGGTTTCTCCGCCAGTACGTGCAACGACGTCGCGATCGGAAGGTACGACGGGTCCGTCGCAACCGCGTGCTCGAGGGCGACGAGGTCCTTCGCGGCCTCGATGTCACCTTCGAGCAGAGCCGTCGGTGCGTTGTCCGCGAAGATCCGCACGCCGTGCACGCTCACCGTTCGAAGCCCTGCCGCCGCCACCAGACGCTGGATCCCCTCGGGCGTGAAACGGCGCCGCAACGGGTCGCCGCCACCCGCAACGCCGTCGTCGCTCGCGAGCATCGCACGAGCCTCGGTGAGCCGACCCGAGGCCACCCGAGCCGACGTGGCGGAGATCCGGTTCGCGACCAGCACGCTCGCATGCCCGCCGGGTCGCAACACCTCGACCAAGGCGCGCAGCGCTACGGCCGGGTCATCGACGACTTCGAGCACGCTGTGACACAGCACGGCCACCACCGAGCCGGTGCCCAGCAACGACACGACGTCGCTCGCGTCCCCCTGGCGCGCGGTGATGCGCTCCGCGACGCCCGCCTCATGGGCGCGCCGCTCGAGCGCGGCAAGCGAGTCCGGACTCGGGTCCACGACGGTGAGGGAGTAGCCGAGCTCAGCGAGCGGCACAGCGAACCCGCCGGTTCCCCCGCCGACGTCGAGGATGCGCACCCCGGCCGGTGGCCCCGGGATGGCGGCGAAGGTCGATCGCAGCACTTCCCACAGCACCGCGGTGCGGGCCAGGTTGCGTTGCGTTCTCCGGTCCGCCGACATGGTCTAACCGTACGGCGCGGGCCGACGCGCTGCCGTACGGCTATTGCGAGGCGCCGCTGCGGGCCGGGTAGACCGACGCCACGTCGATCGGGAGCATCGTCTGCCGAAACGGTGGCAGTCCGAGCCGAGCCGCGACCAGGTCGAGGAAGACTCCCGCATCCCGGACCAGGTCGTCCGCCTCGCGCACCGTCACCGCACCGCGCATCCCCGACTGGGCAGCCGTCCGCTTGTCGGCACCCGCCGCGAAGAACTCCGCCCATTCGGCTAGCTCCGGTGCAACCCGGATCAACAGTGCCCACACGCTGGTGGGCCGACCGCGCCGGACCGGCCGGTCGGCTTCCGGCCGGGCGTCCGCCGCGAGCACCGCAGCAGCTGCCCGCAATGCCGACAGATGTGCCTCGGCGTACCGCTCGGCGGCATCGTGCGCCTGCTCAGCCTCGCCGAGCGCGCGGCGCGCCGCGACAACGAGCCGAACCGCGCTGGCCGGTATGGAAGCGCGACCTGCCGGAGCCGCTAGCAGTGTGGTGGTCATGGTTCGAACATACGTTCGACCATTGGGCGAGTCAAGCGTCGGCAGCGGTGCGTTACCTTCCGCACGTGCACCAGAACGCCCAGCGAGTCGAGGCAGCGCTGCGCGCCGGCGGCGCGGCCGGCGAGATCCGTGAGCTGGACGACTCGGCCCGCACCGCGGCCGAAGCGGCTGCCGCGCTCGGTGTCCCGATCGGCGCGATCGTGAAGTCGCTGGTCTTCACGGCCGACGGATCCGCCGTGCTCGTCCTGGCCAGCGGCGACCATCAGGTCGACACCGGCAAGATCGCGGGCGTGCTCGGGGTCGGCAGCGTCAAGCGAGCAGATGCGGACCTGGTCCGTGCGGCGACCGGTTTCCCGATCGGGGGTGTCGCCCCCGTGGGTCATCCTGCGCCGCTGCGAACGGTCGTCGACCGGCACCTGTCGACGTTCGAGTCGGTGTGGGCGGCAGCGGGCACGCCTCACGCGGTGTTTCCGACGACCTTCGACGAGCTGCTTCGACTCTCGGGCGGCACAGCGGCGGATGTGGCCGCCGGCGCATGACCCAGCTCGCCCAGCTCGACGGGATGCAGATGCGCGCCATCGCCGGCCCGGCCGCCTCGGTGTACGGCGCGGCGATGAAACGTTCGCCCGAGGTCGTCGTTCAGCGCCGGGAGATCATCGCCGGCCATACCTCGTATCCAGGCTTCCTGGCGGCCGGCGCCTTCGACAACCCCGACGACGCGCCGGACGCGACTGCCGGCGAGCTGGTCGGGTTCGGCTACGGCTACCTCGGTGCGGGCGGGCAGTGGTGGCACGACACCGTCGCGCACGCGCTGGGGCGGGACGGCACGCGGCGATGGCTTCGCGGCGGCTTCGAGCTCGCCGAGCTGCACGTGTTGCCCGCCTACCAAGGCGCCGGCCTCGGTCGGCGGCTGCTCACCGACGTCCTGTCCCGGACAACCGCGAAGCGCGCGGTGCTCTCGACGCCCGACACCGAGTCACCGGCTCGGCTGCTGTACCGGTCGGCGGGATTCGAGGACCTCGTCTGCGGGTTCTACTTCCCAGGCAGCTCCGAGTGCTACGCGATCATGGGAGCCGACCTGTGATCGCTGGCCCACCCCTCGCCCGCGATGCCGTCGGCGCACTGCGTGCGTGACGTTGTCGTAGTCGGCGCCGGCCACAACGGACTCGTCGCCGCCTGCTATCTCGCCCGCGCCGGACTCGACGTCGAGGTGGTCGAGCGCGACACGGTGATCGGCGGCGCCGTGTCGACCGTCGAGCGATGGCCGGGGGTGCGCGTCGATCGCGGCTCGAGCGTCCACGTGATGGTGCGGCACACCGGCATCGCCGAAGACCTGGGTCTCGGCGAGCTGGGACTGCACTACGACGACGTCGAGCCATGGGCCGCCCTCCCCCATCCCGACGGGCCACTTCGCTTCTCGACCAGCCTCGACGAGACCTGCGCCTCGATCGAGGCGTCGTGCGGCCCTTCGGACGCGGCGGCCTACCGCGCCTTCATCACCGAGTGGACGCCGCGCATGAAGTGGTTCCTCGACGTCGCCGCCGCCCCGCCGACAGCGTCCACCCTCGGGCACCGCGGCATGTCGTTGCTCCGCGGGCAGCGAGCCAGGCCGGCCGGCCTGATCCACTCCTTCGTGGAGCCGGCCGAGGCGATGCTGGCACGACGGTTCGAGGCTCCTCGCCTTCGCGCCGCACTCGGCTGGTGGGCCGCGCAGTCGGGTCCGCCGCCCCACGCCGTCGGAACCGCTCCGATGGCCGGAACCGCTGCGATGTTCCACCTGCAACCGGCGG
The DNA here is from genome assembly GCA_035548055.1 of Mycobacteriales bacterium. Taxonomy (GTDB): domain Bacteria; phylum Actinomycetota; class Actinomycetes; order JAFAQI01; family JAFAQI01; genus DASZTV01. Next base: position 40,475 of record DASZTL010000036.1, read on the forward strand.
GCCGGCCACGCGGCGGCAGCGGACGGCTCAGCGAGACCCTCGCTGCCCGGCTCATGTCGTACGGCGCGACGATCCGCACCGGTGATCCGGTCGGGTCGATCGAGCCCCGGGTCAGCAACGCATGCACTGTCGTCACGAAGTCGGGCGAGCGCATAGCCGCGCGATCAGTGATCGCGGCGTGCCACGCCGCGGACACGGCGCGGCTGCTGGGCGATGACGAGGCCCGACGAGCGATCCGGGTCGGCGACGGGCTGGGCATGGTGATGCGTGTCCTCGCCGACCGGCTGCCGGCGTATGCAGTCGACGTGCCGGGCGCGCACACCGCGATGCAGCTGCTCGTCGACTCCCCCGCGCAGCTGCGCGCGGCGTACGGCGACTTCCTGCGCGGCGACCCCTCGCACGACCCCCCGCTGATCGTGATGACGCCGAGTGCCGTCGACCCGACGCTCGCACCCGCCGGACAGCACGTCGTGTCGATCTGGGCGCAGTGGCACCCGCGCCGGCTGCGAAGCGGCGACTGGGACGCACGACGCGAGCGGATCGGCGACGAGCTGCTGGGCGCGGTCGACCGGTGGGCGCCCGGCTTCTCGTCGTGCGTGCTGCAGCGACTCGTGCAGACACCGCTCGACCTGGAGCGCGAGCTCGGCTTGCATGCAGGCAACGTGATGCACGTCGAGACCGAGCTGGACGCGCTGTTCGGACTTCGCCCGCTGCCCGGGTGGGCGGCCTACCGGACCCCGTACGCCGGCGTGTACCTCTGCGGTGCCTCGACCCACCCGGGCGGCGGGGTCTGGGGCGTGAGTGGACGATCCGCGGCCGCAGTTGTCAGCCGCGACCTGCGCCGTCGCCACCGAGCGGGGCCGAGCGCTCGGCGCTGAGGCCGAGCCGCTCATAGATCTCGCGCGACGAGGTCGAGCGGTTGAGGGTGATGAAGTGAAGCCCCGGGACGCCTTCGGCGAGCAGCGTCTCGCAGAGCTCCGTCGCCACCTCGACCCCGATGGCCCGCACCGCCGCCGGGTCGTCCTCGACCGCGTGCAGCCGTTCGGCGAGCTCGTTCGGGAACGCTGCCCCGGACAGCACCGCGAAGCGCTCGATCTGGGACACGTTCGTGACCGGCATGATTCCGGGCAGGATCGGTACGTCACAACCGGCCGAGACAACCCGGTCCCGAAGCCGCAAGTAGTCCTCGGCACGGAAGAACATCTGCGTGATCGCGAAGTCCGCTCCCGCGCGGCACTTGTCGACGAAGAACCGCACGTCGGTCTCGAAGTCGGCCGAGCGCGGATGCTTCTCAGGAAACGCCGCGACTCCCACGCAGAAGTCACCGGACTCGCGCACCAGGCGGACCAGCTCGGAGGCATAAGCGACGCCCTCCGCGTGCGCCACCCACTCGCCCTGCGGGTTGCCCGGCGGATCGCCGCGCAGCGCCAGGACATTGCGGATGCCGGCGTCGGCGTACTGGCCGATGACGTTGCGGAGCTCGGCCACCGAGTGGTTCACGGCGGTCAGGTGACCGACCGCGGTCAGTGTGGTCTCGGCCGCGATGCGCTCCGTGATCGACACGGTGTGGTCGCGGGTCGATCCACCCGCGCCGTACGTCACGGACACGAAGGTCGGATGGAGGGCCTCGACCTCGCGCAGCGCCTGCCACAGCGCTCGCTCGCCGTCTGCGGTCTTGGGCGGGAAGAACTCGAAGGAGTACGACCGTCTCCCGCTCGCAAGCAGATCGCGAATCGTCATGCGGGTAGCGGGCGTCGCCCGCACCGTCGAGACCCCAGCCACCCCACCAGTATCGGCCCAGACGCAGCCGCATTGCTCGGCATATCGCCACCCGATGCCGCTTCGGTCGAGGTATCGGCACGCGATGCGGCGTTGCTCAGCGGGCTGCGAGACGATCGGCGGGTGAGCGAAGCGCTGCGGGACCGGGTGGAAGCGGCACTGCGCGCCTTCATCGGCCCCGCCACGGACGGTCTGCGGATGATCGGTCCCGACCTTGGCCCGGTGGCCGACGCGGCTGCGGACTTCGTGCTCGCCGGCGGCAAGCGGCTGCGTCCAGCGTTCTGCTTCTGGGGGGCGCTGGCCGCCGGGGGCGAGGACTCCGAGGCGCTCGTCCACGCCGCCGCCAGCCTCGAGCTGCTGCAGGCCTGCGCCCTGGTGCACGACGACCTGATCGACCACAGCGACACCCGGCGCGGGCGTCCCGCCGTGCACCGCCGGTTCGCCGACCTCCACCGGGAGTCGGGCTGGACCGGCGACCCTGACGACTTCGGAGCCGCCGCCGCGATCCTCCTCGGCGACGTGCTGCTCGCGTGGTCGGAGGCGATGTTCTTGACCTGTGGGCTTCACGACGGCGCGCTTCGACGCGCCCAACCCGTGTGCGCGGCAATGCGTACGGAGGTCATGGCGGGCCAGTACCTCGACGTCGTCGAGCAGGCGCGCGGCGGCACCACGGTCGACCGGGCGCTGCGGGTCGCCCGCTTCAAGTCGGCGAAGTACACGGTCGAACGGCCGCTTCACCTGGGGGCGGCGATCGCGCGGGCGAGCGACGAGGTCAAGGGCGCCTACTCCGACTTCGGACTGCCCCTCGGCGAGGCGTTTCAGCTGCGCGACGATCTGCTGGGCGTGTTCGGGGATCCGGCAGTGACCGGCAAGCCCGCCGGCGACGACCTGCGGGAAGGCAAGCAGACCGCCTTGATCGCCCTCGCGGTCGAGCGCGCCTCGGCCGCCGACGGCGGCATGCTGCTCGGGTTGCTCGGGCGGTCCGACCTCACCGCGGCGGACGTCCAACGCGCGCAAGAGGTGATCACCGCCACAGGCGCCGCAAGCGAGGTCGAGGCGATGATCTCGGCTCGGCTGGACGCGGCGCTCTCAGCGCTCGACGACATCGCCTTGGAACCGGCTGGGCGCGACGCGCTCGTAACACTGGCGAGCGCGGCGAGCTACCGGCACGAGTAGGCCGGCTCATGCGTGTGGTCAGCGGCCGCACCGACCGCGTCGTCGTCGTCGGTGCCGGACTCGGCGGGTTGTCGGCCGCGCTTCGCCTTGCCGGTGCGGGACGACGGGTCACGGTGATCGAACGGGAAGCCGTGCCCGGCGGCCGCGCCGGGGTCCTCGAGATGAGTGGCTTTCGCTTCGACACCGGGCCGACGGTCCTCACCATGCCCGAGCTCATCGGTGACGCTCTCGCATGCGTGGACGAAGACATCGGCAGCTGGCTCGACCTACGCCGGGTCGAGCCCGCATACCGTGCGGCGTTCGCGGACGGCTCGAGTCTCGATGTGATCGCGGACATCGACGCCATGGCGGAGCAGATCCGTGACGCCATCGGCCCCCGCGACGCCGCGGGCTATCGAAAGTTCGCGACGTACGCGAAGCGCCTCTACGACCTGGAGCGCTCCGACTTCATCGACCGCAACCTGGACAGCGCCCTCGACCTGGTTCGCCCCTCACTCGCCCGGCTCGTCGCAATGGGCGGATTCCGGCGTCTGGCGCCCAAGGTCAACAGCTTCTTCGACGACGAACGGCTGCGACGCATCTTCACCTTTCAGTCGATGTACGCCGGCCGCTCGCCGTACGACGCGCTCGCGATCTATGCAGTGATCGCCTACATGGACTGCATCGCCGGCGTCTGGTTCCCGGTCGGCGGAATGCACGCGGTTCCCGCAGCGCTCGCCGCCGCCGCGACGAAGCACGGTGTCGACATCCGTTACGAGACGGCGGTGACCCGGGTCGAGATGGCGGGCTCCCGGGCGGTGGCCGTGCATACCGCGGAGGGTGAGCGCATCACCGCCGACGTCGTGGTCGTCAACGCCGACCTTGCGCACGCGTGGGACCTGCTGCCCCGGCGGGCTGCGCCACGGCGCCTCGACCGGCTCGAGTACTCGCCGTCGTGTGCACTGCTGCTGGCGGGATCGTCGCTGCCGACCGACGGCATGAGGCATCACACGATCCACTTCGGACGTGCCTGGCGCGACACCTTCCGCGAGCTGATCAAGGAACGCGTGCCGGCGCGCGACCCCTCCCTGCTCGTTTCGGTGCCGACGGTGTCGGACCCCGCTCTCGCCCCGCCGGGAAGATCCTCCTGGTACGTGCTGGTGCCCACGCCGAATCTGGACGGCGCAACGGACTGGGACGCGTTCGGTGGCGGCTACCGTGACCAGATCGTGAACCGACTCGAGACCTTGGGCTACGGCGGCTTCGCCGATTCGATCGACGTCGAGTCGTGGACGACACCCGCCGACTGGCAGCGCCGCGGGATGGCGAAGGGCACGCCGTTCTCGATCGCGCACAGCTTCAGTCAGACCGGGCCGTTCCGCCCGACGAACCTCGCCTTCGACAACGTCGTCTTCGTCGGCACCGGAACTCAGCCGGGGGTGGGCGTGCCGATGGTGCTGCTGTCCGGGCAACTCGCGGCGGAGCGGGTGCTGGGAGCGAGCCGATGAATCACTGGCGGGCTCTCGACGCCGCCGGCATCGCGGACCCGAAGCTGCGCGCGTCATACCGCGCCTGTCGAGCCGTCAATGCGGCCCACGGGCGCACCTTCTATCTCGCAACGCTGCTGCTGCCTCCCGCGAAGCGGCCGGCCGTGCACGCCCTCTACGGCTTCGCGCGGCGCGCCGACGAGATCGTCGATGCGATCGATCCGGCGCTCGACGTCGCGGAGCGGGACCGCCGGCTGACCGAATGGACCGAGCTGTTGCTGCGCGGGGCCGGCGACGACCCCGTCATGCCGGCGGTGCACGACGCGATCGTGCGCAACAACATCCCACTGCATCTGTTCGACGACTTCCTCGCGTCGATGCGCATGGACCTGACCACGTCCGAGTACGCAACGTGGCACGACCTGGTCGTCTACATGCAGGGATCGGCCGCGGCCATCGGCTCACAGCTCCTGCCGGTGCTCGGAACGGTGCCCGGCACCTCCAACGAGGCGGAGCCGTATGCACGGACCCTCGGCATCGCGTTCCAGCTCACGAACTTCATCCGCGACGTCGGCGAGGACCTTGCGCGCGGCCGCGTCTATCTGCCGAAGGACGATCTCGCCAACTTCGGCGTCACCACCGATGATCTGGCGGCGGGCCGGGTCGATGCCAACATCAAAGCGCTGCTCGCGTTCGAGATCAGCCGGGCGCACGAGCTGTACCGGTCGGCCGAGCCCGGGATCGATCTGCTTCACCCGTCCTCGCGCGACTGCGTGCGCACCGCCTTCCGGCTTTATCGAGGAATTCTCGATGCGGTCGAGCGAAACGGCTACCGCGTTCTCGATCGCCGCGCCCAGGTCAGCCTCCCGCGGCGCATGGCGGTCGCGGCGCCGGCATGGGCACGCGCCAGGCGCGCCCGCTGACAGCCGCCAGGCAATGTGACATTGCGTGGCCGATTCCGCCTGGAAGCAGCCCGGTTACCCGGGCAATGCCACATTGCTTGGCATGACCATTCGCGCGAAGCTGGTGATGGCTGCGATCCTCGCCGCGTCGGCGGCATACGTCGGCTTCTGGGCGGTCATCGCGCCGCACTCGTTCTATCGATCGTTTCCGATGCCCGGTCACCACTGGGTCTCGACTGCCGGGCCGTACGACGAGCACCTGGTACGCGACGTCGGTGGTCTGTACCTGTCACTGCTCGTGGTCAGCGTGTGGACTGTTGGGCGCCGGTCAACGGAGCTCTTCCGCCTCGCCGGGGCAGCGTGGGCGGCGTTCAGCCTTCCGCACCTGCTGTACCACCTCGACCACCTCGACGGGTTGAGCACCTTCGACAAGGTCGGCGAAGCCGCGTCTCTCGCCGTGACGCTGGTCTTCGCCGCGTTGCTGTTGTTGCCGACCGGGTCCAAGGAGGGGCCGCAGTAGCAACTACCCCTCGACGACCACCACCTCCTTCTTGGCCAGGCCGAGGAACCGCCACACATCCGAGGCGTCGACCTGAAGCTTCCGCAGGTCGGGCGCCTTGATCGCCTCGAGCAGCCGAATCGTGATCCGGCCTCCGTCAAGTCCCCACGTGGCAACCGCACGGCCGCCGACGAGCGCAAACGGCCGGAACAAGCCATTGTTCGTGACGAGGCCGGTGTGGCCGTCGACGATGAAGTCCCGTGAGCTCCATCCGCACAGCACCGGATCGAACGGGCCGAGCAGGCGCGGTAGTGGCAACGGCGCCGGATCCTGTCGATCGGCAAGGTCGACAAGACCGTCAGGGCGAACTTCCACCTCATCGGTGACCTCGGCGAGTCCCCTTCGTGCGTCGCCGATCGTGATCCCGGCCCACCTCGCCAGGTCCCGCTCCGACGCCGGCCCGTGTCCGACGAGGTAGCGGCGGGCGAGCCGCGCCAGCGCATCGAGTCGATCAACGGGCTTCGCGGGCTCGCCGAGCCATTGGGCGGCGCTGACGAAGCACTGCTCCTTGCCGCGCACCGGACCACGAATCAGGTCACCGCGCAGTGACGCTGCGACGAGGAGATGCACCAGTGCTTGTCCGGCCGTCGGCACCCCCTCGGCGTCGAGCGCGTCACGCAGCTCGCCGCGAGTGCGAGGTCCGTGTGCGGAAGCCTGTTCGTAGATGACGGCCACACCACGGTCGGCTTGCTTCGGTGACACACCTTCCTGTCTGAGGCGGGTGGCGTTGCCCGTCGCGAGCTGTGGCGTCGTCAGCGGGTGTAGCCACCAGTAGTCCTCGGCGGCGACCAGGTGAAGCGTGCCGCGGTTGAGCCAGCTCACGACGAGCGAACGACGATCAGTCAAGGCCGCGTCGACGTCGGCGACAGACGTGCCCGTCGTACGGCTCCGCACCGCGAGCCTGAGGCCACGGGGATCCTGCGCCTGCACCGCGAGCAAGTGAGCAACCGCGGGTTCGACGTGGTCTGGCCGCGGACCGGAAAGAAGCTGCGCCGTCAGTCGCTCGCGATGCATCACATCTGCGCTGCGGACCGACGGACGCGACGGCCCCACCACGTCCACCACACCAGCGTCTGGACGACGAGCGAGAAGCCGAAAAGCAGATCCTCGACTGGCGCATCTGCGATCCGCCAATGGCTGAGCAGATGCGGCGTCGCGTCGCCGAGGATCTGGCTGGGCGAGTACACGACAAGCTGCTTGCCGGTGAGGATTCCGTTCACCAGCAGCTGGAAGCAGAAGATGATCGCGTACGACGCCCAGAACGCCTTGCGCCGCAGCAGGCGGGTACGAAGCAGCCAGAGATCCAGGAGCACCGCGAAGCCGACGCCGATGACCGCCGACTCGGTGTAGGTCACGGCGCGTCCTCGACCAGCCAGTCCGGACGCAGTCGGCGTACCGCCTCGAACGTCAAGATGGCGCAGATCGGGATCACGACGAAGAACACGAGCTCTTCGATCGGCAGGTTGCCGAGTCGCACGCCGGTCAGGTGCCGATACCTCCAGAACCGCGCGTGGATCGCCAGCGCGTCCCACGTCACGAACACCGCGATGATCGGCACCAGCGTGAGAAGCAGGCGACGTGGCCGGGAGTAGACCCGCGCCCTGATGAGCAGCTCGAGTGGCAACGTCACCACGAGGCATGCCGCCATGACGCCGAGATACAGCATCAGCTGACGAGACGGCTCTTCAACGCCCGCGCCGCCGCCTCGGGGTCCGCCGCCTCAGTGATCGCGCGTACGACGACGATGCGCTGCGCACCGGCGTCAAGGACCCGCCCGAGGTTCGCGGAGTCGATCCCGCCGATCGCGAACCAGGGCCGTGCGGAGCCGATCGATACGGCGTGCTCGACCAGTGGGAGTCCAGGCGCCGGCCGGCCCGGCTTCGTCGGCGTGGGCCAGGTCGGACCGACGCAGAAGTAGTCGACGTCGGCGTCGTGACTCGCCGCCGACGCCTCAGCGGGCGAATGGCTGGACAGACCGATGAGGACCTCCGCCCCGACGATCGACCGTGCCACGTCCGGCGGCAGGTCGCCTTGGCCGACATGCAACACGTCCGCGCCCACCACCCGCGCCACGTCGGCGCGATCGTTGACCGCGAACAGCGCCCCGTGGCGACGAGCCGCGGCAGCGAAGACCTCCGCGATCGCCATCTCCTCGCGCGCCTCCAGGCCCTTCTCCCGGAGCTGCACGATGTCGACGCCACCTGCCAGGGCCGCGTCGAGAAACGCCGCCAGGTCACCCTTGTCACGGCGACCATCGACGCAGAGGTAAAGCAGCGCCTCGGCCAACCGAGCCCGCCGCGCTGTGCCATCCATTCCGAGATGCCTAGAACGCGAGCGCCATCGCGACCCGCTTGACCGCGGTGTGCCGGCCGGCGGCCATGAAGTCGACCGGACGTCCGGGCAGCGCATCGTTCTCGCTGAGCAGCCAGCGAACCGACTCGACCGGGGAGAAACCGGCGTCAGCGAGGACCGTCAGCGCACCGGCGAGACCCTTGATCAGCTCGCCGTCGTGGATGAACTCCACGGGAACGCTGCTCACCGCCGGTTGGCCGACCTCGATCGCGACCAGGCGGCCTTCACGGATCAGGTCCCTGATGCGACTCGGCCGCTCCCCCAGACGCTCGGCCAGCCCGCCGACCGAGAGCCACTCTGCGCTGAGCCCCTCGATGTCGCTCACGGCGCTTCGCTCCACGTCACCAACCCTATGCGTCGGCAACCGGCGTACGGTGGGAACCGCGCGGGAGCCGAACGAGTCGGCTGAGAGGGCAGCAGCGAGCTGCCGACCGTTGAACCTGATCCGGGTAATGCCGGCGAAGGGAGCTGAAGGTGGCCACCGAGGACACGGCATCCGACGTCGTCATCGTCGGTGCCGGCGTCATCGGTCTCGCGGCCGCGTGGCGGCTCAGCCAGCAGAACCTGAACGTCACGGTGGTCGACCCGGCACCCGCTCGTGCCGCGTCCCGCGCCGCGGCCGGCATGCTCGCCCCGGTCACAGAGGTGAAGTACGGCGAGGAGGAGCTGCTCGCGCTCGGCATCGAGTCGTTGCGTCGGTATCCCTCGTTCGTCACCGATCTCGAGACGGCGACCGGACACGATGTGGGGCTGCGCACCGATGGCATGGTCGTGGCCGCGACCGATGCCGGTGACCGCGCGCTGCTCACCGACCTGCACGAGTTCCAGCGCGCGCTGGGTCTCGACTCGCAGCTGCTGACCTCCCGCGAGTGCCGGGCTCTCGAGTCGGGACTCAGCCCGGAAGTCCGGTGTGGCCTACACGTCCGTGGCGACTTCTCGGTCGACAACCGCCGGCTGTGCGCCGCCCTGCTCGCCGCCGTCGAGGCCCGCGGCTCGGTACGTCGCGACGCAGTCACTTCGGTCAACATCGCGTCAGACAAGGTTCGCGGCGTGCGCCTGCGAGGCGGTGCCGGCATCACCAGCCCCGTCGTCGTCGTCGCCGCAGGTCCATGGTCGGGTCAGATCGGCGGGATTCCGGGGCACCTCCGGCCACAGGTGCGGCCGGTCAAGGGTGAGATCCTCCGGTTGCGGACCAGACCGGCAAGCGGCGATCTGCCGACTCGAACCATTCGCGGCGTCGTCAACGGCCACGAGGTCTACCTGGTGCCTCGGGCGGACGGCGAGCTGGTCGTCGGCGCGACGGTCGAGGAAGCCGGATTCGACACAACGGTTCGAACCGGCGCGGTGCGCGAGCTCCTGCGCGACGCGCGTGCGGTCTTCCCCGCGGTCGACGAGCTCGAGCTCGTCGAGACGTTCGCGGCGCACCGACCCGGATCGCCCGACAACCGTCCGATCGTCGGCTCGACCGATGTCGAAGGACTTGTCCTCGCGACCGGGCACTACCGCAACGGGATCCTGCTGACGCCGATCACCGCAGACCTGGTGGTCGCGGCCGTCACCGATACGGAGATCGACGCCGATCTCGCGACACTCGTCTCGCCGCAACGCTTCGCGACGGCGCCGGCATGACCGCCATCACGCTCAACGGCACGGGCCACGAGGTTCCCGGCGGCAGCACCGTCGCGACGGTGGTCGCGTGGCTGACGCCGACCGCGGACGGCTGCGCCGTTGCGGTCAACGACGAGGTGGTCCCCCGCCACGACTGGGCATCTCGAACCTTGTCTGCGGGCGACCGCGTCGAGGTCCTCACCGCTGTACAAGGAGGATGAAGCGCCTTGAGCGACGACCCGTTCGTGATTGCCGACGTGGAGCTGACGTCCCGGCTGCTGATGGGCACGGGCGGAGCAACGAGCCTCGACGCGCTCGAAGCCGCACTCGTGGCCAGTGGCACGGACCTGACGACTGTCGCGATGCGCCGGGTCGATCCGAGCGCTGCCGGGTCGGTGCTCGACGTCGTACGGCGGCTCGGGATCCGGGTCCTGCCGAACACCGCGGGATGTGCCACCGCCGCTGAGGCGTTGCTCACCGCCCGGCTGGCTCGTGAGGCGCTCGGCACGAACTGGGTGAAGCTGGAGGTGATCGCCGACGAGCACACGCTGCTACCCGATCCGATCGAGCTGCTCGACGCCGCCGAGCGATGCGTGGCGGACGGGTTCGTCGTCCTGCCCTACACCAATGACGACCCGGTACTGGCCGCCCGGCTCGAGGCGGCGGGTTGCGCAGCCGTCATGCCACTGGGTGCCCCGATCGGGTCGGGCCTCGGGATCCGCAATCCGCACAACATCGCGATGATCGTGGAACGCGCGAACGTTCCGGTGATCCTCGACGCCGGACTGGGTACGGCGAGCGACGCCGCCACCGCGATGGAGCTGGGCTGCGACGGGGTACTGGTTGCATCAGCAGTGACGCGCGCTCGTGCGCCCGTCATGATGGCAACGGCGATGGCGCGTGCCGTCGAGGCAGGCCGGCTCGCGCACGCCGCGGGCCGGATCCCGAAACGCTGGCACGCGCAAGCGTCATCGCCCACCCACGGCGCGATGACCCCGCCGACGGAAGCCGCGATGGGAGGATAGGTGCCGACAGCGAGCAAGGTTCCCGATGCGGTGGTGCGGATCGAGAGCGCGCGCCGGCTCGATCCGGTGGTCGGCGCCGTGCGCCGCATCGTCCGGTCGGCGCTCAAGCCGGGGGCCGCTCGCGACGCGCTGCACGGCGTGTGGCTCGGGCACCCCCTCCACCCGGTCCTCACCCACATCCCGATCGGCATGTGGTCAGCGGCTGCGGTCGTCGACCTGACGCCTGGGGGCGGGCCAGCCGCAACCAGCCTGATCGCCACTGGCTGCGCGGCGTACTTCCCCACGATCGTCGCCGGTTGGACGGACTGGTCCGAGCTCGATGAGCCGCAACAACGCGTGGGGCTGGTCCACGCCACCGCAGCAGGCGCGGCATTCGCCTGCTACGTGGGATCGCTTGCCGCCCGCGCGCGCGGCAGCCACTTGCGCGGCCGACTGTGGTCGTTCGCCGGACTCGGCTTCGTCAGCGCGGCCGGATATCTCGGCGGTCATCTCTCCTACCGACAGGCCGCCGGCGTCTCCCGCGCAACCGATGCAGTGCAACGCTTCCCCGCCGGCTGGCACACCCTGGCTCGCCTCGAGGACCTGCCCGACGGCATCCCCGCTCGACGCGAGGTCGAAGGCGTCGACCTGCTCGTCGTACGCCGGGGCACGCATGTCGATGTACTGGCAAACCACTGCCCCCATCTCGGCGCTCCGCTGTCAGCCGGCTCGTTCGTCGCGTCCGGCGGCCAGGGCTGCGTGGTGTGCCCGTGGCACGGCTCGACCTTCCGGCTGGCTGATGGCGCCGTCGTGCACGGACCCGCGACAGCGCCCGCGCCGCGGTTCGAGACGCACATCGAGAACGGCATCGTGAGTATCCGGCGCCACGGCAGCTGACCCTCTAACCGGTGGCGTCAAGCGCTGCGACGTCTGATCAGCGGGTCCAGCCCGTTCACCACGTGGCGGACGGGCTCACCCGTGGCAGCGCGGCGGATGTTCGCGACGATCCCCTGGATCAGTCGCGCCTGCGCCTGCGCGGTTGCACCCGCGGTGTGCGGTGACAACACGATCCGGTCCTCGTCCCGCAACGGATGCGGGTCGGGCAGCGGCTCCGTCGCGAACACGTCGAGAGCCGCACCCGCGAGCGCCCCTGACCGCACGGCGGCGAGCAGCGCGGCCTCGTCGACGATGCCACCGCGCGCGGCGTTGATGAGGTACCCGCCGGGCGGCAGCAACGCGAGCTGATCGGCACCGAGCAAGCCACGGGTGGCATCGGCCAAGGCGATCACCACGACGAGGACCTCCGAATGACGGAGCAGGTCCCCGAGCTCCAGCCAGCGAGCACCCCCGGCTTGCGCCGGGTCGCGCCTCGTTCGGCTCCAGAACGCCACGTCGCATCCGAGTGCGACGTAGCGGGTGGCGCACTCCCGGCCGATGCTTCCCATCCCGACGATTCCGACCCGGCGGCCCGTGACCTCACCGCCGCCCCGTTTCGCGATCTCGAGCTGCGGCCAGCCGCCGGTGCGAACCTCCCGGTCGGCGTACGGAATGGAGCGCATCACGGCGAAGGTCGCGCCGACGCACCACTCCGCGACGCTGACCGCGTTGGCATCGCCGGAGTTCGCGACCGTGATGCCTGCCGCGGCGCAGGCTGCGACGTCGATCGCGTCCACGCCTGCGCTCGGCTGCTGGACGAATACCAGCCGCGGCGCGGCGGCGACGAGGTCCGCAGTCACCCGCAGAGTCCCGGTCCAGTCGCCGAGGAGCAGCTCAGCCGCGCCGGCAGCCGCGACCGTCGCCTCCGGAGTGCGGGCCTGCGGAACCACCAGCTCCACCGGCACCTCGGCGAACAGCATGGCCAGCACCTCCGCCGGCAGCGGGGACAGCGCGAGCAAGGTCCAAGGAGCGGCGGCAGCGGGCCCGACCCCGTCGCCGGCCGGATGACCGGTCATGGGCAGATCGTGCCAGATTCACGCGTGTCACGTTTGTCACACGCGCAACAGGCGGAATACCGTGGTCAACGCGTTGATGCGCCTAAGCACGCTCTCCCGCCCTTCCCCACCGCAGGGAGCTCCACCCCGTGAAGCTGCCGCTCCGATCACTCGCTCTTCCGCTCGCGCTTGCCGCCGTAGTGACGGCCTCCGCATCGGGAATCACGCTGATCCGCGTTCACTCCGGCGACACTCTGTCCGCGATCGCCGCGAGGTACCACACGACCGTCGAGCGGCTGGTGAGGCTGAACGACCTACCCGGTAACGGTGACCTGATCTACGCCGGGCAGACGCTGCGGGTGCCGGTCGCCGGCGGGCATCATCGCGCGCACCACCGGGGACACCACCACAGCGGTCACACCGTGATCCGCTGGCACACCGTGGTCGAAGGCGACACGGTCGACGGCCTCGCCGCTCGCTACCACGTCTCGCGAGCGGCCATCGCCAAGCGCAACCACCTGCCGAAGTCGCTCGTGATCGTGCTCGGGCAGCGGCTCGCCATCCCCCACCGCGTCCACAGCGCGCCGGCCCATGCCGCCACCTCGATCGAGCGGGCACGCCGTTATCTCGAACACCACGCCCAGCCGTCGCGGTCGCAGATCCCGGGCATGATCCGCAGGATCGCGGCGCGCTGGCACCTGGACCCCACCCT
>DASZTL010000037.1:0-3605 GCA_035548055.1 Mycobacteriales bacterium
CAGCTCCGCGAGTGCCTCGACGGCGTCACCAAAGGGGGCCGTTGCCTTCTCGATGTCCTTGTCGTGGCCGGCGTCCCCTGCCGGGCGGCCCCAACCGAGGTCGTCCTGGTTGGCGTCGCCCGCCCAGGTGCCGATGTCGAACGACTCGACGATTCGCACGTAGTTGACCTCGCGGCAAACGCCTGAGGCAACGGCAGCGAGGTAGTCGGCGAAGCCGGGATTGACGCCACCGCCGAACAGGCTCGCTCCGCCGGTCTCGGACGCCTCCTTCAACGCGGCGCGGGCTTCCTCGCCGTACGCGCGACCGGTGAGGAAGGAAGCAGTCGACAAGACGTTGATCCCGGCGCGGAGGAGGGTCGTCAGATGCTCGACGTTCGGGTGCAGCGGCATGTAGAGGACAGCGTCCGGCTTGAGCGCGATGATCGCGTCGATGTCGTTGGTCGCGGTCACGCCGGTTGGCTTGTCGAGCTCCGCGAGCTCTGCTGCGTCCTTGCCGACCTTGTCCTCGCTGTAGGCATAGAGACCGACGAGCTCGAGGTCATCGCGCTCCACGACGGCCTTCAGTGCTTGGCGCGCCACGTTGCCCGTCGTCCACTGGACCACGCGATACCTGCGCCCGCTCTCGTCGGACATCGCCCCTCCGCATGCTCTTTGGACCGGTCGTTCCAGGCACTGTACGGGGCGCCGTGCCGCGGGCATGACATCCGGTCAGCGACTACTGATCGGGAGGGTGAGGGTCGTCCCGCCGCGGCCGATGCGGACGGTGTTCGTGGCCGGCAGCAGTGGGTTGATCACCGTTGCGCCGGGATCGTCGACGTCGATGTGGAACGTCGCGGGCAACGCGTTGGGCAGGTTGTAGGACGTCAACCGGATCTGCAGCCGGTGCCCGGCGGCGAAGCGGTATGCCGTCGGGGCAATCGCGATCTGGTAGCGGACGAACCTTCCGGGGGTGATCGGGTGCGGCTTGCGCAGCGACTGCACCGGCTCGTGCCGCGTGCTGACATGCGCCGGCTTGCGCATCGACGCCCGCAGCTGACCCTCTGCGACGATGCGCTCGGTCCCGCCGGGCTCGACGTCTGAGATCTTCACGAACCAGTCGGTGTCCGTCGCGCTTGATGCGGCGACGAGGTGCATCGCTGCCGGCCCGTTGATCGTCATGGCCTTCGCCAACACCGGCGTCCGCCAGGTCAGGCCCTGGTTGTCCTCGAGTCGCTGATCGAGCGGGACGTACGGCGTGATCGCGACCGTGCCTTGCTGGTCGAGCGACATCGACAGCCCGGCCGTCGGGTTCGCCAGGTAGTGCTCGGTGGATCGCGCGGCCGGTCGGGTCGACAGGTACCCGTCGTTGAGGTGCCAGCTGGTGAAACGCGTCGATGGCAGTGGCCAGGCGGCGCCGTCGACGTACCGGTTGAGCTTCTGGACATAGACCCGCACCGGTGCCGGCTTGGGAACCGGCAGGCCCATCAGGTACCGCTGGAAGAAGCGCACCTGCATCAGCGCAAGGTCGTCCGGATCGGGGGACCCGAGCGGATCGAAGACGCCGCCACATCCCTTGTGGGTGCAGTTGCCGATGTGCACGAAAGTCGGTGCCTTGCGGTCCTGCAGCGCCTCGAACATCCGCAGGTTGCCGGCTTCGAACGCGTCGTGCCAGCCATCAAGCACGTAGACCGGGACCTTGATCCGCGACGCGTGGGTGATGGGGGAGCGAGCCCGGTAGAAGTGGTCGTCGGTGTTGTGCGAGAGATAGTCGAGAGCCACTGATCGGCCCGTCGCCTGCGACAGCTTGCCGCCGATCGTCCCCGGCAGCATCTGTGGCGAGGTGTTCGGCGTCGCGAGTCCGGGTGCGCCCTGGACTGCGAGGTACTGGGTGTCGAAGAACAGCGACAGGATTCCGCCGGGGTACGCGGCATCGCTGTACAGGTCGGCGAGCGACTCGTTGGGGGCGATCGCGGCGAGATGGGACGGCTGCTGCTCGGCAACGAGGTACTGCATGATCCCGAGATACGAGCCGCCTGACATCCCGACCTTGCCGTTCGACCAGCGGCGGGTGCCGAGGTACTGCACGACCTCGTACCCGTCGCGCGCCTGGCGTGGTGAGAAGTAGTTGGCGTTGAGGTTTCCGCCGCTCCCCCCGGTGCCGCGGACGTCGACGACGGCGAAGACGAAGCCGTAGGAGGCGAGGTAGGCAGCGGAATCGCACCCGCACTCACCGTCGCGGCCGTACGGCGTCAGGTCGAGCACGACCGGGAACCGGCCGGGAGCGGGAGCGGAGCCGGTGCGTGACGGAAACGTGATGGTCGCGCCGAGATCGACGCCGTCCTTCATCCGGATGAACTGCTGGACGCTGTAGGTCTTCGAGTAGTGCGGCCCGAATGCCTCCGCGGCGGGGGACGCGTGCGGTGTTGTCGAGGCTTGCGACAGCGTGGGGTGGGCCAGCAGCGTGGAAGCGACGAGCGCGAGCGTCGCGAGCAGGCCGAAGCGGCGGCTCATCGGTTGACCCTTGGCAGAAGCAGGCGTGACGCCGCGACGCCACCGAGGCGCACCGTGTTGAGGCCTGGTGGCGACGGAAGCTGGTCGACGGGAGTTCCCACGAAGTAGAGCCGGATCCGGTGACCTGCGGCGAAGTGGTTGCCGATCGGCAGCAGCTCGACCTGGTAGCGGCGCATGGCTCCGAGCGGCGCGGTCTTGCGGGTCGTGAAGTTGTTGTACGGGTCGACGATCCGGCCGGTGCGGTCGGTCAGCGAGTGGGACCGTTCGACGATCGGGAACGCGGTACGAAGTGCGCCCGTGGCGACCGGATAGGAGCTGCCGTCCGGCCGTACGTCGGCGACGACGACGTACAGGTCTGTGGCCGGCGCTGTCGAGGACAACCACACGTCGACAGCACCTGGGCCAACCGCGGTCAGCGAGTGCCGAAGCGGCGGCGTGGTGTAGGTCAGGGAGGTGGGACCGGACAGCTGCATGTTGGTCAGCGCCGGGACGTATTGCGCGGCCTGGTCGATCCCGAGACCGGCCACTGTCGCGATCGTGTGCACGTCGGTCTCGGTCGCTACGGACGGAAGGTACGGGTAGGACTGGGTGCCCGATCCGACCGGCTTGCGGGTGACCAACGAGCCGTCGTTGATGGACTGCACGCTGCCGCTCTTCGCGGGTGAGAGGTAGAGCGACCTCCACCGGGTGCCCGGCAGCGGCCAGCTCTTCCCGGTCAGATGCGTGACGCGGTTCGCGAGGAAGTCCTCGCGGCTGCCGTTCGAGGCGTAGACGCTGACATTCGGCCGGTTCGCCTCGCTCAAGGGCTTGCCGAGCAGGAAGTGGTCGAACCAGTTCTGGTACTGCGGGAACGGCCCCGGCGTACCGGCCGGATGTCCGTCGTGGGCGCCGTAGACGAGCAGATGGCTGCCGTACTTCTTGGTGGCGTTGAAGGCGCGGAACGGGCCACGCGGCTCGACGTCGTAGAAGCTCGTGTCGGCGAGGATCGGGATCCGGTCGCGATCGCCGCGGAACGTCCGCTGCCGCCAGAAGGCGTCCTCGGTGGTGTGGCTCAGCACGTCGACGGCCGCCCGCGGATAGCCGAGCAACGTCTCGGGGCTCGACGCCGGGTCGTC
>DASZTL010000038.1:0-6479 GCA_035548055.1 Mycobacteriales bacterium
GTTCATGATCACCTGGCCCTGGTTGGTCAGGCGGGTGAACGGCTCGGTGAACGTCAGCAGGCCCATGTCGTGCAGCGCCTTGGTGAAGAAGCGCGAGTACAGCAGGTGCAGGATCGCGTGCTCGACCCCGCCGATGTACTCGTCGACCGCCAGCCAGTGCTTCGTCGCCTCCGGCTCGAAGGCGACATCGGTGTGGTTCGACGACGGGTAGCGCAAGTAGTACCAGGACGAGTCGACGAACGTGTCCATCGTGTCGGTGTCACGCTGCGCGTCCCCGCCACAGGTCGGGCACTTGGTCTGGACCCAGTCGGTCGCGGACTCCAGCGGTGACTTGCCGCCCTCCGGGCGCAGCTCGTAGCCGGACGTCGGCAGCTCGACCGGCAGCTGGTCGTCGGGGACCTCGACCTCGCCACAGCTCGGGCAGTGCACGATCGGGATCGGGCAGCCCCAGTAGCGCTGTCGCGACAGCAGCCAGTCGCGCAGCCGGTAGGTCACGGCGGCCTCGCCGTTGCCGGCGGCGGCCAGGTCTGCGGCAATCGCCGGGATGGCATCGGCCTTGGCCATGCCGTCGTACTTGCCGCTGTTGACGATGGTGCCTTCGCCGGAGGTCGCGATGCCGGTCTCGGCCGGGTCCGGACCGCCGGTGTCGACCACGATGCGGACCGGCAGCGAGAAGGCGCGCGCGAAGTCCAGGTCGCGCTGGTCGTGCGCGGGCACGGCCATGATCGCGCCGGTTCCGTAGTCGGCCAGCACGTAGTCAGCGGCGAAGACCGGGATCTCCTCGCCGTTGACCGGGTTGAGGGCAAACCGGCCGAGCGGCACACCGGTCTTCTGCCGTCCTTCGGCCAGCCGGTCGATCTCCTTGGTACGACGGACCTGCTCGACGTAGCTGTCGAACGCGGCACGCTGCTCGGGCGCGCACAGCTCGTCGGCCAGCGCCGAGTCAGCGGCGACGACGAAGAAGGTTGCGCCGAACAGGGTGTCGGGTCGGGTCGTGAAGACGCGGACGGGCTCGTCACGCCCGACGATGCGAAAGTCGACGTGCGCTCCCGTGGAGCGACCGATCCAGTTGCGCTGCATCGTCAGGACCGGCGTGGGCCAGACGCCTTCCAGGTCCGCCATGTCGGCCAGCAGCCGGTCGGCGTACTCAGTGATCTTGAAGAACCACTGCGTCAGGTTCTTCTTCGTGACCTCGGAGCCGCAGCGCTCGCACTTTCCCTGGATGACCTGCTCGTTGGCCAGGACCGTCTGATCCTTCGGGCACCAGTTGACCGGCGCCGCCTTGCGGTAGGCCAGACCCTTCTCGTACAGACGCAGGAACAGCCACTGCGTCCAGCGGTAGTACTCGGGGTCGGAGGTGTGCAGCCGGGTGCGCCAGTCGAAGGACATGCCCATGCGCTTGAACGACTCGGCCTGCACGTCGATGTTGGCGTAGGTCCAGTCGCGCGGGTCCATGTTTCGTGACAGCGCGGCGTTCTCGGCGGGCAGCCCGAAGGAGTCCCAGCCGATCGGGTGCAAGACGTCATTCCCGCGGGCGCGGGCAAACCGGGCGACGGCGTCACCGATGCTGAACGCCTCGGCGTGACCCATGTGCAGGTCGCCGCTCGGATACGGGAACATGTCGACGACGTACGTCCTCGGCCGACCGTCGTCGACGGGCTCGAAGACGCGCAGGTCGTCCCAGACCGGCAGCCACTTGTCGACCACGCCCAATGGGTCGTAGCCGCCGTCGGCGGGCTCCTCGCTCACGTGTCCGTCCTCCCTGCCAGCACCGAATCCGCCCGCACATGAAAACGGCCCTCACACATGGGAGGGCCGCCGCGCTGAGATGACTTGCTCAGCGCGGCCCGAGAAGAAGCTCGAACGTCACGGCCGGCACGACTCGATCGTAACGCGCCTACAGTTGACGAGGGCTGGGATATCGGACAACGGCGTGAAGGGCTGGCGATGCACGGGGTTCGATCCCTTCGCCTGACCGGCCTCGTCGTTGCCGGCCTTCTCGCCGCGACCGCCTGCAGCGGGGGAAGCGAGAGCGTCTCCGACGCCGGCCGCGCCAGCACGACCGGCGGGGCGGCTACCGCGGCAGCCACGGCGGCCACCCCGCTCAAGGTCGTGTCGGTTGCGCCCGCCACGCTGACCGGGACGTCACGGATCGTCGTCACCTTCCGCCACCCGCTGCCCGATGACTCCGTGCTGCCGACGATCTCCCCCACGACGCCCGGGCAGTGGGAGCGCGACGGCGCGACCGCCACCTTCATCCCGGCGCAGTCATATCCACCGAGCACGCGCTTCACGCTGACGCTCCCGCAACCGAACGGCATGGCGACCACGATCGGGCAGGCGGTGTCCGATGCGGGATCGCTGCGTTTCGCGGCGCAGATCCTCGCCCGGCTGCACTACCTGCCGCTCGACACGAAGGCCGTGCAGCCCAGCGACGCCGCCGCGGAGGCCGCCGCGGTGTATCTGCCACCAGCCGGTAAGTTCACCTGGCGCTTCGACAACACCCCGTCCGAGCTCGTCACCGACTGGAAGCCCGGCCAGGAGAACGTCGTGCTGCGAGGCGCGGTGATCGCCTTCCAGCACCAGGAACATCTCGCCCAGGACGGCGCGATCGGTCCGGCCACCTGGAAGGCCCTCCAGAAGGCCGACCTCAGCGGCGAGATGAACCCCGACAAGTACAGCTACATCTCGGCCAACCTCTACCTTCCGCAGCGCCTGAACGTGTGGGTCGATGGCAAGACGGTGTTGACCACGGCCGTCAACGGCGGCGTTGCCGCGGCGCCGACACCACTCGGCACCTATCCGATCTACCTCCGCTACACCGCAACGACCATGCAGGGCACCAACCCGGACGGCACGAAGTACAAAGACAAGGGCGTGCCGTGGGTCAACTACTTCTCCGGCGGGTCGGCCGTCCACGGCTTCGTCCGCTCGTCGTACGGGTACCCGCAGTCCGTCGGCTGCCTCGAGCTTCCCCCCGACACGGCGAAGCGGGTCTTCGACCTCGTCGACTACGGGACGCTGGTCGATGTCGACGGCCCGTACGTGAAGCCACCCAAGGTGGGCAAGCCGGCCCCGCCGAAGCCGAAGCACACGAAGCACCCGGGGCCAACCCCGTCGCCGAGGCCGACCGGCTCGATCACGGCCTCACCGAGCGCGACACCGACCAAGTCCGCGACCGCGGAGCCGACCCGTAGCCACAACCCCCGGCGCTAGGCGGGAAGCAGCTCCCCCACCGGAACGTGCGCTGTCGTGCGGTTGCCCTCCGGAGCGAGCGGACACGCCCATGCCTCGTCGTAGGCGCACGATGGGTTGTAGGCGAAGTTGAGATCGACGATGAGACGCCCGTCGGCGCCCCCGAGATCCGCGCCCTTCACGGTGTCAAGCACGTAACGTCCGCCGCCGTAAGTGTCCGGATTGGCGTCACGCAACGGCAGCCAGATCCCGCCGCCGTACGAATCGAGCCACCACACATCGAGCGTCCCGACCGGCGGCAGCGAGACCCGCCCGATCCGTTCGAACGGCACGAGTCCGTCGGTGGCTGTCGCGATCTCGATCCGCAGCGGGGCGGCCGGGGCGACAGGCACGTCGAACCGCCAAGCCGGGTCGTACGACG
This sequence comes from Mycobacteriales bacterium, assembly GCA_035548055.1. Lineage (GTDB taxonomy): Bacteria > Actinomycetota > Actinomycetes > JAFAQI01 > JAFAQI01 > DASZTV01. Next base: position 3,617 of record DASZTL010000038.1, read on the forward strand.
CGAAGCGCAGCTCGGCAGTGCGACCGGCCGACTGCGCATGCTCGCCGAACAGCCTCCGCCGCTCGCGGCACCAGACCTGATAGGCGTGCTCTGGCGTCAGGTCCTCGCGGACCGTCCGGTAGATCTCGGCAGTCTCACGTCGCCAGTCGAGCAGCTCCAGGCTCACGACTCCCGACCCTAGCGACCGCTATACCGCCTGGAGATCGACGACGACTTTGATGTCATCCGGCTGTCGCTCGAGCGCTTTCGCCCAACTGGCCATCGGCACGGTTCGCGTGATGATCTTGGCAAGCCAGTCGTTGTCTGCGGCCGCCAGAGCATCAGCGGCCTGCTGGTAGTTCGCGAGCCCGGCGTTCACCGAGCCGAACACCACCTCGTTGGACAGCACCATGGCCTTGTTCACTGCGGCCGCGGCGATGCTCACCTCGCGGGTCCCCGACGAGATGCCGGTCAGGCAGACGGTCGCATCCGGCGCCGTCCGGCCGATCACGTCGAACACGAGCTGGCCGACGCCGGTCGCCTCGATCACCACGTCCGGCGCGACCTTGAGATCGTCGAGCGAGGTGATGTACGTCGCGCCGAGCTCAGCGACCATCGAGGGCTTCGGGCCTTCCGTGACCCGATCCAGAACGGTGACGTCGAGACCCTTCTGCCGACCGATCAGGGCGGCCAGCAGCCCGATCGGGCCGGCGCCGGTCACCAACGCACTCGTGGCCGTGGTCGCCGATCGGGACGAGATCTTGGTCACCTGGTCCCACGCCTTCGCGACCACCGACGTCGGCTCGAGCAATACGCCCAGCTTGTCGAGCGCGGTGTCCAGCTTGATCGCGAACTTCGGCTCGACCCGCCACCGTTGCGAGCCGTAGCCGTCATGACCCTTGATACCGCGCTCGGTGAACTGCCCGTTGCGGCAGAAGTCCCACTGGTCCTCCGCGCACGCATCGCACGGCACCGGGTCCGGGCGCCGGACCACACCGGCGATCAAATCCCCTGCAGCCAGCCCGCAACCGTCGGGGGCTTCGAGCACGCGGCCGAGCGACTCGTGAAAGAGGACGAGTCGCTTGTGACCGGCCGGCGGCTCGCCGTAACCCTCACTGGAGATCTCCACGTCCGTCCCGCAGATCCCGACGAACAGCCCCTCGACCAGCACCGCGCCGTCGGACTCGGGCGGGTCAGGGATCTCCTCGACCGACGCAGAACTGAGGTCACCGGGTCTGACTGTGCACGCCTTCACGAAGTACCCCTACCCGGCGAGCCGATCAGGAAAGCGGATGAAGATCGAGTGGCAGCCCGTCGGCCGGCATCGGCAGCGAGAGCAGGTCCCACGGCACGACGTACCCAGGGGGTGTCGTCCAGCGGTAGCGCCGGAGCAGGTGGTGCACCAGGATCTTCACTTCCTGGGTACCGAAGTACATCCCGATGCACTTGTGTGCGCCGCCGCCGAACGGCACCCAGGCGTAGCGATGGACCTTGTCCTCGCGTCGAGGCTCGTCGAAGCGTTCCGGATCGAACTGCTCCGGATTCGACCAGAGCTCCGGCATGTAGTGGCTGAACCACGGCGACACCGACACGAACGTCCCTGCCGGCACGAAGTGGCCGAGCAGGTCGGTGTCCTTGATCGCCTTGCGAGCCATCGACGGCACCGGCGCGGTGAGCCGCAACGCCTCCTTGATCACCAGGTCGAGCACGGTCAGCTCGTCGAGCGAGTCCAGCGACAGCTCACCGTTGATCGCCAGCGACTGCTCCCGCGCTCGCTCCTGCCACTCCGGGTTGGCGGCAAGGGCCGCGAGAACCGCCGACGTCGTGATCGTCGACGTGTCATGGGCCGCCATCATCAAGAAGATCATGTGGTTGACGACATCGTCGTCGCTGAACGTCTCACCGGAGTCGGTCTGGACGTGGCACAGCGCCGAGAACAGGTCCTCGGTCTCTGTCGCCCGCTTGGCAGGCAGCTTCGCCGTGAAGTACTCCTCGAGCACCTGCCTGCCTACCAGGCCCTTGTGCCAGCGCAGGGCCTTCACGTCGGCGCGGATCACCGAGGTTCCGGCGCGGACCGTGTCGATGAACGCGGTCTGCAGCTTGGCGTCATCCTCACCGGTCGAGTCGCCCATGAAGATGTGCGTCGCGATGTCGAGGGACAGCCGCTTCAACGTGGGATAGGCGAACATCTTGCCTTCGGCCGGCCAGCCGGAGACATCCTTCGCGACCAGCTCGTCGGTGCGCTCGAGATAGCCCTTGAGCCGGGGGCGAGTGAAGGCCTCCTGCATGATCCGCCGATGCATAAGGTGCTCGTCGAAGTCGAGCAGCATCAGTCCACGCTTGAAGAAAGGCCCGATGAACCACTCCCACCCCGTCTGGGAGAACGCCTTGTCGGCGTTGACCAGGACCGCCTGCGTCGCGTCGGGTCCGAGCGCCATGCAGATGTCGAGCCCGAGCGAGGAGATCCACGAGACCGGGCCGTAGCGGTCGTACTGGCGCCGCGAGAAGTCCGGACCGCTGAGCATGAAACTGAACGTCGACCCGAGGATCGGCATGCCCTTGTTCCCGGGCATCGGCTTGAGCGCCGAGCCGGCCGGCGGGGTCGCAAGGATCCTCGACCGCTGCGTGACCCGGTCGATCGTCGCGCCGACCCGACCGGCACCGGGCAGTGCCGCCGGTCGCACCTTGTCCGGGTGCTTCCAGGTCGTTGCGACGGTTGCCTCGGTGCTCATGCGCCCTCCACGACCTCGATGCCAAGCGTGAACGCGGTCGGCGAGACCGGCACCGCTTCCTTGTCCGGGAACGTCCGCAGGACGTGGTCGGCGGCGTGCACGGTCACGCCGTACCAGTAGTTCTCGTTGCGGAAATGATGCAGCCGGTGCGC
>DASZTL010000039.1:0-3197 GCA_035548055.1 Mycobacteriales bacterium
GAGCCACTAGATCTTCTGCCAGTTGCTGCTGATCCATCTGAGCCGTCATGGGCTCGATCGTGTCGGTCACGACTGGTCCTTCCCGCCAAGCGAACCGCTCGGCGTGTCGGGCCAGTTACACCGTTGATCTGACAGACCCGCTCGCCCGGGTCGGGCTGGCCGAGAAAGCCGACGACTACCCGGACCGGCTATCGGGGGGCCAGCAGCAGCGGACCGCGATCGCCCGGGCGATCGCCAACTCGCCCCGGCTGTTGCTGCTCGATGAGGTGACGAGTGCGCTCGACCCTGAGCTGGTGGGCGAGGTGCTGGACCTCGTCGGCGAGCTCAAGGGGTCGGGGATGACGATCGTCATGGCGACGCACGAGATGGGCTTCGCGCGCCGCGTCGCGGACCGGGTCTGCTTCCTCGCCGACGGAGTGATCGCGGAGTCCGGTCCGCCCGAGCAGGTCCTCGGCGCTCCGCAGCACCCGCGACTGCAGCAGTTCCTCTCCCGGGTGTTGTCGCACTAGGGTAGTACCACCGGTAGCATCTGGGTATGAAGCTGAGCGTCAGCCTTCCTGACGAGGACGTCGAGTTCCTCGACGCCTACGCCGAGTCCCAGGGAGTCAGATCTCGATCGGCCGCGGTACACCGTGCGGTTCGTCTCCTGCGCGCCTCCGAGCTAGGGGTTCAGTACGACGCAGCCTTCCGCGAGTGGGACGAGAGCGGAGAGGGCGTCGTCTGGGAGGACGTCGTCGGCGATGGGCTGTCTGACGGATGAATCGTGGCGAGGTCCGGTGGGTCGACTTCGAACCGGCTAGGGGCGAGGAAGCCAACAATCGCCGTCCCGCGATCGTCGTCAGCAACGACGGCGCGAACGAGGCCGCGACGAGGCTTGGCCGCGGAGTCATCGTCGTTGTGCCGGTGACATCGAGCATCGGCAACGTCTACGACTTTCAAGTGCTGCTTTCGGCGGATGCGACTGGTCTAGATCGTGACTCGAAGGCCCAGGCTGAGCAGGTTCGAGCAGTGGCGGTGCAGCGGGTAGGCGCCAGAGTCGGCCGCCTCGCGGCGGATGCGATGGCAGACATCGACGAGGCGCTGCGACTTCATCTCGCCCTGTAGCGGTAGGAAGGGGGGATGACGCTTCCTTCCCGCACGCTCGGCCGTGACAGCGCGCTGACAGTCTCGATGCAGGGTCTCGGGTGCATGGGCATGTCGCAGTCGTATGGCAAGGCCGACCCCGAGGAGTCGCGTCTGACCATTGAGCGGGCGCTCGATCTCGGCGTGAACTTCCTCGACACCGCCGACATCTACGGCGGTGGGCACAACGAGCACATCGTCGGCAAGGCGATCAAGAGCCGGCGCGACGAGGTGGTGCTCGCGACGAAGTTCTCGCTGTCGCGTGGTGACGACGGGACGATGAAGATCAACGGTCATCCGGACTATGTGCGGAAGTGCATCGACGCGAGCCTCGAGCGATTGGGTGTCGATCACATCGACCTCTACTACCAGCACCGCGTCGACTCGACGGTGCCGATCGAGGACACGGTCGGCGCGATGGCCGAGCAGGTCACAGCCGGAAAGGTGAAGCATCTCGGCCTGTCCGAGGCGAGCGCGCAGAGCCTCGAGCGTGCCGTGACCGTGCACCCGATCACCGCGCTGCAGTCCGAGTGGTCGCTGTGGACGCGCGATCTCGAAGATGAGGTCGTACCGACGGCGCGCCGGCTCGGCATCGGGCTCGTGCCCTTCAGCCCGCTCGGCCGCGGCTTCTTGACCGGCGCGATCAAGAGCCCGGAGGACTTCGGCGAGGACGACTTCCGCCGCTTCAACCCGCGCTTCATGGGCGAGAACTTCGACAAGAACCTGGAGCTCGTCGAGGCGGTGCGCGCGATGGCCGCGGACAAGGGCTGCTCGGCCGGGCAGCTCGCGCTCGCCTGGGTCATGGCCCAGGGCGACGACGTCGTACCGATCCCCGGCACGAAGCGGCGGGCCTACCTCGAGGAGAACGTCGGCGCCTGCGACGTCACCGTCACCGACGAGGACAAGAAGCGGCTCGATGAGATCGCCCCGGTTGGGGTCGCCGCCGGCGGCCGGTACCTGACATCGGCGGGCCTGGCGACGACGTACGGCGACTCGCCGGCGCGCCCCTGAACCTGTCGTAGCCGCTTCCTAGGGTCGGACCATGGCGCCCGATCTGGCCTGGCAGCCGTCGCTGCTCGACGGTGGTCAACCGCGCCTCGACGTCTCCTACGACGGGCTGCGCCGGATCGTGCTCGACGAACGCTCCTGGGTCGACTACTGCCCGGGCTGGCTGTCGGGCTCCGACAGCGTCTTCGAGCTCCTCGCGTCGACGGCGCGGTGGCAGCAGCGCACCGTCACGATGTGGGAGAAGGAGGTCCTCGAGCCGAGGCTGACGGCCGGCTGGTCGACGGATGCCAAGACGGTGCCTCAGGTGCTTGCGGAGATGTGCAGCCTCCTCTCGGACCGTTACGAGATCGACTTCGACAGCGTGTGGGTCAACCTCTACCGCGACGGCCAGGACAGCGTCGCCTGGCACGGTGACCGCAACCGGCTGGTGATGGACCGGCCGATGGTGGCGACGGTGTCGCTCGGCGCGCGTCGGCGATTCTTGCTGCGCCCGCTCGGCAGCAGCCGGATCGCCCACGAGCTCATGCCGGGCGCCGGCGATCTGGTCGTCATGGGTGGCGCGTGCCAGCAGGAGTGGGAGCACACGGTGCCCAAGACCGCGAAGTCGGTCGGGCCGCGGATGTCGGTGACGATCCGCCACTCGCGACCGCACCCCGCCATTGCGACCTGAGCACGTTAGAGCGTGTTCAGACGGCAATCGCGTCACCTGCCACGCGTGGTGAGATGGCTGAGTGCTGAGGGTGTTCGCGTTTGACCGGATCGGCGTCGTGCTCGGCGACCTTTACTTCGTCGATCCCGATCCGATGCCTGGGCAGGAGAGTCCGGAGCGCGGCGTACGGGTCGAGGTCCGGTTCGTCGAGTCACAGGAGCACGAGGGCTCGATCTATGCCGCACGGCCCATCCTGATCGGTGAGCCGATCTGGCGACTCGATCTCCTCGAGTCGGTTGACGGCGAACCAGGAAGCTTCGACCGGACGCATCACCATCCGCTTATGCGCGGTTACGAGCCGGGCTCGCGGAAGTTCGAGAAGGATCTGTCGTCTGAACCACTGGCCTACCTCGCAGCG
>DASZTL010000040.1:0-42901 GCA_035548055.1 Mycobacteriales bacterium
CAGGCGCCGTTTCGGGTGATCACGGCCGCGGAGCTGCTGGCTGGGGTGGAGCCGGCTCGTGACCTCGAGCCGTTGGAGCCGTGGGACATCGCGATGATGATCTACACCTCGGGAACCACCGGACCCTCGAAGGGCGTGCTCCTCACGTGGACGCAGGTCCATGTCGCGTGTCGGAACGCGATTCCCGCCGACGACTTCGACGAGACCGACGTGTACTACTCGCCGTTCCCGATGGTTCATGCCAGCGGTCGTGCCGGAATGCTGACGATGGCGCAGTGCGGAGGCCGGATCGTGATCCGGGATCGGTTCAGCGCCACGCACTACTGGGAGGACATCACCACCCACGGGTGCACGACAACGGCAATCATCGGCGCGATGGCCGCGTTCCTATGGGCTCAACCGACCTCAACCGACGACGCCAAGAACTCACTCAAGCGCGCACTCATGATGCCGCTGGTCCCGCATTACGAGGCGTTCGAGGAGCGGTTCGGGTTACAGCTGACGACCTGCTACGGCATGACCGAGGTTCCTATCGTCTTCAGCGCGCACTGGGACATCACGGACCCGATGTCGTGCGGTGTGGTCTGCGAGGGCTTCGAGGTGCGCCTGGTGGATGAGCACGACTACGAGGTGCCGGTCGGTCAGATCGGCGAGCTCATCGTGCGCCACCGTGACCCATGGGTGCTGTGCCAGGGCTACTTCGGCATGCCCGACAAGACCGCCGAGGCCTGGCGAAACGGCTGGTTCCACACCGGCGACGCGTTCCGCGTCGACGAACTCGGCCGCTACTACTTCGTCGACCGCTTCAAAGACGCGATCCGCCGCCGCGGCGAGAACATCAGCAGCTTCGAAGTCGAGGCACTCGTCAGCGCACACCCCGGCGTCCTCGAGTCCGCCGCCATCCCGGTCCCCTCCGAATGGGGCGAAGACGAAGTCAAAGTCTGCGTCGTACGCGCCGACCCCGCCCTCACCGAAGAACAACTCATCCGCGACCTCATCACCACCATGCCCGGCTTCATGGTCCCCCGCTACATCGAGTTCACCGACGACCTGCCCAAGACCGACGCCACCCAACGCGTCAAGAAGAACCTCCTGCGCGTCGACCCCCTCAACCCCAGCACCTGGGACCGCGACGCCGCCGGCATCAACGTGCCGAAGAGATGACCGCTCCCGGCCGCGGCGTCAGGGGCGGGGTTCACGCGGCAGGGCGAGGATCCGCTCCGCGATCGTGTTGCGCTGGACCTCGTCGGTGCCGCCCTCGATGGTCCCCGCCCGGCTCCGCAGGAAGGCCCTAGGAATGTCGCCGCCGCGGATGCCCATGTCGTGCCAAGAGGCTGGTTGGCCCATCTCGTAGGAGCCGTAGAGCATTCCGGCCGGACCGATCATGTCCATGCACAAGTCGTACACGTCCTGGTTCAGCCCGCCGGAGGCGAGCTTGACGAGTGAGCCCTCGGGCCCGGGGATGCCGAGCCGCTGCAGGGCTACGCCGCGAGCGCGCATGAGCTCGTTCGCCTGCCAGCGGACGTACACGTCCATGAGCCGGTCGCGGCTGGTCGGCGTTCTACGCCCGACCGGCAGAGACCGCCACAGGTCGAGCGCTTCGTCGATAGAAGGTGATCGATGGTCTAGGAAGTGGTTGGTTGCGTTGCGCTCCTCCATCAACGTGCCCAACGCGATCCGCCAGCCTTGGTCCACCTCCCCGATGCGATCGCCATCGGGGATGATCACGTCGCTGAAGAACACCTCGTTGAACTCGGCTTCTCCGGTCATCTGCCGCAACGGGCGGACCTCGACACCGGGTGCCGTCATGTCGAGCACGAACGCGGTGATGCCGCCGTGGCGCGGCTGGTCCGATGAGGTGCGGGCGAGCAGCAGCCCACGGCTCGCGATATGGGCCATCGTCGTCCAGACCTTGTGACCGTTGACTCGCCACGAGCTGCCCTCACGCACGGCGCGGGTGCCAAGCGAAGCGAGATCGCTACCTGCTTCCGGCTCGCTGAACAGCTGGCACCAGAACTCCTCGCAGGTGAACAGTTTCCGCAGATACCTCGCACGCTGCGCGTCGGACCCGAACTTCGCCAGCGCCGGCGCCACCACCCCGATGCCGCCGGCGTGCTCCCGGAAGTTGTCGGGCACGCCGATCCGGTCGAGTTCCTCATCGACGATCGACTGAAGCTCGGGCCGTACGTCGAGTCCGCCCCAGCCGGTCGGGTAGCTGACGCGGCTCAAACCGGCGTCGAAGGTGGCGCCCCACGCCTCGGCTGCGGAGTGCGGATGGCGCTGCAGCTCACGGATCAGCGTGGCGAGTCGATCCCGCACCAACGTGGCTTCCCGGTCTTCTGGCACCAGAGTGACCATTCACTCACCGTACAACGCACCTGGACACGAGCCCAGCGGTGGCTTAAGTTCTGGGTGAGTATTCACTCGCAAGTTCAATCCGGACGAGAGCGCGCCCTATGCCGACCACCGATGGCTGGATGAACGTGTTCCGGCTCGCCGCCGCGGACGCGGCGCCGGCGCCGGACGCGGACATGCGAGTCGTCGGGCGGTTCTTCGGCGGTAGCGGGCCCGACGCCTGGGTGACGAACACCGTCGCCGACGCGCTCGATGCCATGAACCAGACCGGCACCGATCGAGGGGTGCTCACCGTCCGTGCCCTGCCGGCCGTTGGGCCGCAGGGATCGGCCAGCCTGATGACCGTCGAGGATGGGATCGAGGCCTGCCGCATGGCCGACGAGCGCTTCCGGCTGGTGCTCCACATCCAAGATGTGGCGTCTCCGCGCGCCGCTGCCTGTCTGGTCCGGGAGCATGCCGCGCTCGACGAAGTGGTCGGGATCGGCGTGTACCCGGCGTACCTCAGGTGTGACCTGCATGACCGCAGGCTCTATCCGGTGTACGAGGCCTGCATCGAGCACAACCTTCCGGTCCGCATCAACCTCGGTGTCACCGGGCCGTTGATGCCATCAAGACACCAGCATCCGGAGCTCCTCGAGGACTTGCTCATCGACTTCCCCGAGCTCACCGTCATCGGCTGCCACATGGGGCACCCGTACGAGGCCCTGCTGATGGCGCTGATGATGAAGTTCCCGCGGCTCTACCTCATGTCGTCGGGCTACCTGCCCAAGTACTTCGATCCCGCGCTGATCCAGTTCATGAACTCCTCGCGCGGCATCGGCCGGGTGATCTTCGGCAGCGACCACCCCGGCATTCCCCTGTCTCGTGCTCTGGAAGAGGCGCGCAAGCTTCCGCTCAGCGAGGCCTCTCTCGATCAGTTCCTCGGTACCACGCTCTGCGACGTTCTCGGATGGTCGTGATGGCGTTGGTCGACGACGACGAGGTGAGAGTCCGTACGGCGGTCGCGGAGCTTGTCGCGACGCTCGAGGCTGCTGCATGGACGCCGCACGAGGCGTGGAGCGCGACCTTCGATGCCGGCTTGAGCCGGGTCGACCTACCGGTCGGTCATGGCGGTCTCGGCGCACGCCCTGAGTTGCAGTGGATCGTCAGGGAAGCGTTGGCGGCACTCGGTGTGCCGTCCGGCTTCGTGCGCAATCCGTGCGGCTACTCCGTGGCGGCGTCGGTCATCGCTGCCTTCGGGACGCCGCAGCAGCAGGCCCGGCATTTCCGCCCGATCTTCACCTGTGACGAGATCTGGTGTCAGCTCTTCAGCGAGCCGGACGCCGGCTCCGACCTCGCGGCGCTCCGCACTCGTGCGGAACGGGACGGCGACGCGTGGCGTCTGACGGGCCGGAAGGTCTGGAACACCATGGCGCACATCTCCGACTACGGCCTCCTCCTGGCCCGGACCACGCCCGGGCACGGTCACCGCGGCATCTCCTGCTTTCTCGTCGACCTGCACCTACCGGGCATCGAGGTCCGTCCGATTCGGCAGATGACCGGCGACGCCGAGTTCAACGAGGTCATTCTCGACGACGCGCTGCTCCCGGAGTCCGCGCTCATCGGCAAGGTCGACGAGGGCTGGAGCGTGGCCATCGGCACACTCATGGCCGAGCGGTTCGCGATCAGCGAGGCTCTCGACGACGCCACACCGCTCGTCGACGAGGTCGTTGAGCTGTGGTGCGGTCTGCCCGCCGACGAACGCCCGCCCGGCCGACGCGACCAGCTGTTACAGCTGGTCGTCCGGTCGCGAGTGCTCGACATGATGCGGGCGAGCGTCAACGCCAGGGCTCGTGACGGCATCCCTGGACCCGAGGGCTCGCTGCTCAACCTGGCTCAGTCCGAGCTCACGCCCGCGATCTTCAACTTCGGTGTCAACGTGTTCGGCACCGAAGGCACGCTGTACGGCGACTACGAGATGCGCCAGCCCACTACCTGGTCGGGAGGCGGCGTCAAATCCGGCGACGTTCGTCGCGCGTTCTTGAGCAGCCGCGCACAGCTGATCGCGGGTGGCACGGTCGAGATTCAGCGCAACACGATCGCGGAGCGCATCCTCGGGCTTCCGCGTGACAGCTACCGCGCCAGCACCGCCCGATCGGCTGAAGCGGTGCCATGACCGGGCGCCCGCGGTCGCTTCCGCTTCTATTCGGCTCCAACCCACACCCGTCCGAGCAACGCACCGAGAGGAACGTCGAGATGCGAATGACCCATGAATCGGTGTCGGCCCGCAGACATCGCCCGAAGACGAGAAGGGCACCACTACGCAAGTCGCTCAGCTTTCTTGCCATAGCGGGAGTGGGCATAGTCACCGCCTGCGGCGGCTCATCCTCGTCGGGTGCATCGTCGGCCTCTTCCAACCTGACCGGGGCGAAGCTTGTCATCGGTGTGATCGCCTCGGAGAACGGGACCGGCATCACGCAGAACTCCGACATCACCACCACTGCCAAAAACTGGCAGAACTACATCAACGATCACGGTGGGATCGCAGGCCACCCGGTGAGCGTCGTCGTGAAACAAGATGGCGGCAATGCGGCGACCGCGCTTCAGGCCGCGCAGGACCTCATCCAGAACGACCACGCGATCGCCATCGGCGATGCCAGCTTCGCCGCTTCCGGCTTCCAGAAGTACGTCGACGGTGCGAACGTGCCCGTGATCAGCCTGCTCGGCGCGACCGCATCGTTCCTGTACGTCACGGACAAGAACTTCTTCACCAACATGACGACGATTCCGGCTGCTGCCTATGCCTTTGCGAAGACGGCCCAGATCGCCGGTGGGAAGAGCTTCGGGCTTCTCTACTGCGCGGAGGCGGCCACCTGCGCGCAATCGGTGCCGCTGTTCAAAGCCGACGCGAAGGCTGTCGGTCTGTCCTTCGGATACTCCGCCGCCGTCAGTGCATCCACGCCGAACTACACAGCCGTCTGCCTCGCCGCGAAGGCCGCAGGTGTCGACGCGCTGGCGATCGTGGGCGCGGATCAGCAGGCGAACCTGCGGATCTACGACAACTGCGCGACCCAGGGGTACAAGCCGATCGTCCTGAACGGCGGCAGCAGTCTCCCGCAGTCGTCGAAGACCGACCCCAAGATTCCCGTGCAGTGGCTGTTCACCCCCACCCTGCCCACGTTTGTCGAGAGCACCGCCACCGAGCCCTTCCGAGCGGCGATGGGCAGCTATCTCGCGACCAGCGCCGTTCCGCAGAACGTGATGAACGCATGGGTGGGTCTCGAGGTGTTCGCGGCTGCGGCAAAGGCCGGCGTCACAACGGGTGCAACGCCCGCAGCTTCGGCGATCTACGACGGCCTCTACTCGCTGAAGGCCTTCACCGCCGGCGGCCTCACCGGGCCGTTGACCTACGACCGCTCGAAGCCCAGCCAGTCCAACTGCTTCTTCGTTTCGAAGATCGACCACGGTGTCGCGTCAACCCCGAACGGGACTGACCCGGTCTGCGCGACTGGCGCTGCCGGCCAGGCGTGATTCGGGATCGACGCGGTCGCATGGGCGACTCAACCGGCACGTTGAGTCGCCCATGCAACAAGTCGCCCGCCCACAGCCCGAACGGTGAGGTGGGTCAGGCCGTGCCGGCACTCCGCCTCGCAAACCTCACCATCGGGTACGGGGGCAGCGCGGTCGTCCATGACGTCACGCTCGAGGTGCCGAAAGGCGGAGCTGTGGCGCTGCTGGGACCCAACGGCGCAGGCAAGACCACTCTGCTTCGCGCCGCCGCCGGCCTCATCAAGCCGATCTCTGGGCAGATTCTCCTCGAGGGCGTGGACGTCACGAAGGAACGCGTCGATGAGCGTGCCCGCCGGGGTCTGTGCGGCGTACCGGACGGTCGCGGCGTGTTCCCGTCGCTGACCGTGCGCGACAACCTGGTCCTGCAGGCAGAGCCTGGCCACCATCAGGAGGCTCTGACGCTCGCGACCGACGCGTTTCCGATCCTCGGCGCCAGGCTGAAACAGCTCGCCGGCACGCTCAGCGGCGGCGAGCAGCAGATGCTGTCGCTCTCCCGGGCATACGTCTGTGACCCTCGAGTCGTGTTGGTGGACGAGCTCTCGCTCGGACTCGCGCCAGTCATCGTGGATCAGCTCTTCGATTTTCTTGGCACCCTGCTAGCGCGGGGTGCCGCGCTTCTCATCGTCGAGCAGTACGTGAGCAGAGCCCTCCAGATCGCGGCGGATGTCTACGTCCTGACCCGCGGCGAGGTGGTGTTGCACGCGGCGAGCAACCAGGTCAGCGAGGGTGATCTCTTCGAGAGATACCTGAACATTGACACTCAAGCCGTCTGATCGCGACTTTCTGATACCGGTGCCCAACCACTGCAGAAGAAGAGCAGCCGATGCATGAAATTCTTCCCTTCGTCGTCATCGGGCTGACGGTCGGTTCTGTCTATGGCCTCGCCGGCGCCGGCTTGGTCCTGACGTACAAGACCTCCGGGATCTTCAACTTCGCCTACGGGTCCGTGGCAGCGATGGCGGCGTACCTGTTCTACTTCTTGCGCGAGCAGCACCACATGGCGTGGCCGTTGGCCGCGGTTCTGACCTGTGCCGTTGCGGCTCCGATCGTCGGCATCGGGTTCGAGCAGCTGGCGCGGGTTCTCAGTCAGGCCTCGACGCCGATCCGGGTGTTGGCGACCGTCGGCTTGATCCTCGTCGTCCTGTCCCTCGGCGAGCTGTTGTATCCGGGGCCGGACCGGATCGTCGATCCTTATCTGCCCACCCAGACCGTGCGCATCTTTCAGGTGAATGTCGGCTGGGATCAGATCATCGTCTTCGGCATCGCCATCGGGTCTACCGCTGCCCTGTACTGGTTCTTTCGCGCGACGAGGCTGGGCATGGCCATGCGCGCCGTGGTCGATGATCCGGACCTGCTGGGTCTCATGGGCGTCGACCCGGTTGGCGTTCGGAGATGGGCCTGGATCGTCGGCACCAGCTTCGCCGCGCTCGCCGGAGTCCTCCTCGCCCCCAGCATCGAGCTGGATGCGCTTGTCCTGACCATGCTGGTCGCGCAGGCGTTCGGGGCGGCTGCGATCGGTGCCTTCTCCAACCTCCCGCTGACCTTCACCGGCGGTCTGCTCATCGGTGTCAGCGGCTCGCTCGCGACGAAGTACACGGCAAGCGTCCCGGCTCTGGCCGGCGTCAGCGCCAGCTTGCCCTTCGTGATCCTGTTCGTCGTACTGGTCGTCACGCCGCGCGCCAGGCTCGTGGTGCGCGCGACGAAGCCGGTGTTCGAGGTCCACAGATCATGGGAAGCGCCGTGGCGGGTGAAGGCGGTCGGTAGCTCACTCGCCCTGCTTGCCCTTGCCCTTGCGCCCATCTACGCGGGGGTGCACCTGGTCGCCTACTCGCAGGTCGCGATCACCACGATCCTGCTGCTCTCACTCGGACTTCTCGTGCGGACCTCCGGTCAGGTCTCGCTCTGCCACGTTGCGTTCGCTGCCGTTGGGGCATCCACGATGGCGCACCTCACGACGGCAGGGTTTCCCTGGCTGCTGGCGCTGGTCGTCTCTGCTGCCGTCGCGGTTCCGGTCGCTTGCCTCGTGGCGATTCCGGCGGTGCGGCTGTCAGGCGTCTTCCTGGCGCTCGCGACGTTGGGCTTCGGGATCCTCGTCGAGCAGTTGTTCTACACCATGCACTTCATGTTCGGCCCGAATGCGAGCGGCCTTCCGACCTCGAGACCCGGCGGCGGCATCGGGCCATGGCACTTCTCGTCGCAGAACGGCTTCTACTTCGTGCTGTTGGCGGCCATGGTCGTGTCGGCGGTCACCCTCATGGCCATCGACCGCGGTCGGCTCGGCAGGTTGCTTCGCGCGATGCGCGATTCGTCGGTGGCCCTCGAGACCCACGGAACGACGCTGTTGACGGCGCGCGTCCTGGTCTTCGGCATCAGCGCCTTCTTCGCCGCCCTCGCCGGCGGCCTCACGGCCTCGTTGCTGCAGTTCTCCGCCGCATCGGAGTTCGCGTCGTTCACCTCACTGACGGCGTTCGCCACGGTGGTCGTCATTGTCGTTGGCGCACCGTGGTACGCCGTGCTGGGTGCCGCGCTGTCGGATCTGGTTCCGGCGTACTGGACGTCCGGACATGCAAGCGTGGTCCTGCAGCTGCTGTTCGGGATCGGCGCGGTCGTGTACGCCTTCACCAGCAGGCACCGCCTCGAGCTTCCGGCGACGTTGCGGCTGGCTCTTGACCGGTTCAGCCGGCCTCCCGCTGCGGTGGACCGGGCCAACGGCATCAGACCCGACTACGTCGCCGCGCCGCCTCGGCAAGGGGACGGGCTCGAGCTGCAGAGCCTGCGGGTCCGCTACGGCAGTGTCACGGCTGTCGACGACGTCAGCATCCGCGCGCCCCGCGGCAGAATCACCGGTCTCATCGGCCCGAACGGCGCGGGCAAGACGACGACGTTCAATGCGTGCTCGGGTCTGGTGCGGCCCACCAGTGGGCAGGTGGTGTTGAACGGGCGCGCCATCACGTCGCTGCGACCGCACCGGCGGGCCCGGCTCGGCCTGGGACGCACTTTTCAGAAGGTCGAGCTCTTCGACTCACTCACGGTCGAAGAGAACGTGGCGATGGGACGCGAAGCGCCCCTGGCGGGCGGAAATCCGTTGGCCCAGCTGCGGTCGAGGCGGCGCGAGATGCGGGCGATCGAGGCGTCCTGCGACGACGCGATGCGGGTGGTCGGGATCGAGCATCTCAGGACGCAGCAAACCGGCCTGCTCTCCACCGGTCAGCGACGCCTGGTCGAGCTGGCGCGCGTCCTCGCGGGACCGTTCGAGCTGCTCCTGCTCGACGAACCGTCGTCGGGTCTGGACCCTCACGAGACCGAGGCGTTCGGCGCGATCCTGGCGCGCGTGGTTGCCGAGCGGGGAACCGGCGTCTTGCTGGTCGAGCACGACATGAAGCTCGTCGCACAGATTTGCCAGTACGTGTACGTGCTGGATTTCGGCATGCAGATCTTCGAAGGGTCGGTTGAAGAGATGCAGCAGTCGGCAAGCGTGCAGGCGGCCTACCTCGGATCGCGCGAAGTGCCGGTGGAGTCCTAGCCCGCGAGCTTGTCCAGATCAACCGGTCGAGGCCCGATTTGGCGTTGATCCGGGCAAGTTCGCCGATGCGTTGATCGGCCTATCTTAATATATCTCAGAAATATGATATCTTGAGATCTAGTTTCGGTTGGCTACGGGTGCCCGGAAGGCCCGATCAGTAGGAGGGCGTCGAGCCGTGACGACAGCGGGCGCAACGGTGCAGCGGACGAGCACGCCGCTCTACAAGCTCAAGGGCGAGTTCTTCAAGCTGCTCGGGCACCCGGTGAGGATCCGCGTGCTCGAACTGCTCAGTGAGCGCGAACGGCCAGTCGGCGAGCTGGCGACTGAGGTGGGTCTGGAGACCTCTCACTTGTCCCAGCAGCTGGGGGTGCTTCGCCGCGCCGGGGTCGTGGTCGCGCGCAAGGACGGCACGTCGGTGATCTACTCCCTCGCCGCCCCGGAGATCATCGAGCTGCTGGCGGTGGCACGCCGCGTCCTCGCGGTGATCCTGTCCGGGCAGGCAGATCTCCTGAAGGACCTCGAGGAAGCGTCGCCCGTCACCCGCCCGCGCCGCCGCCGGTAGCTCCGCGGACCCAACTAGTCGATTCGTCATGTCCTGGGTACGCCGCATCCGGCGCGTCGGTCGACTGGCTGAGCCGGCGCCGCCCCGACCACCTGCCGCGGACACCGACCCAGCGTTGCGGGGATCGCTGGTGTTGCGGCACGTCGACGCGGGCTCGTGCAACGGGTGCGAGGTGGAGATCGCCGGCTGCTTCTCACCCGTGTACGACATCGAGCGGCACGGAGTCCGGCTGACAGCATCGCCTCGCCACGCCGACGGCCTGCTCGTCACGGGTGTCGTGACGCACAACATGCGTCAGGCGCTGCTCGACGCCTACGACGCGACGCCGGAGCCGAAGGTCGTGATCGCGGTCGGCGACTGCGCCCGCAACTGCGGGGAGCTCGCCGGCGGCCCAGGGGTGGCCGGTGCGGTTGGCGAGGTGGTTCCGATAGACGTCGAGATCGCGGGATGCCCTCCGACACCGGACCAGATCGTGGCGTCGCTGCGCGGGATCGTGGGGCGCTGACCCGTGCTCGCTCACGTGCTGCTCGCGGCGTGCACCGGGTTCGGATTGATCGTTCCCGCGGGCGTGCTGCTGGCTCGCACCGCCGCACGACCAGTCGTGGCGGGCGGCGGAACGGCCGTGCTCGGAGTGGCCGGTGTCGCGCTGGGCGTGCAGAGCATCCGGGCCGGTGTCGTCCCGGTGCGGATCGGCTGGCTGCTTCCGCTGTCGGGCGCGCAGTTCGGTGGCGATGCGCTGTCGGGCCTGTTCGTGCTGGTCGTCGGGGCGGTTGCCGTCGCCGTCGGCGTCTACCTCATCGGCTACGCACGTGACGGTCACCTGCCGACCGCGGCGCTAGCGATCATCCCCGGGTTCGTCGGGGCGATGCTGCTCGTCCCGCTGGCCGGATCGGTGACGACCTTCCTCGCCATGTGGGAGCTGATGGCACTGACCTCGACGGTGCTGGTGCTCACCGACCACGAGCGGGCGGCGTGCCGGCGCGCGGGCCTCGTGTACGCCGTGATGACGCATCTCGGATTCCTCGCGGTGCTCGTCGGTCTGGTGACGTTCGCGGCGGGCGTCGGCAGTGAGGTGTTCGCGGCCATGGCGCGCGACGGCGCTGCGCTGCCACCGGCCACCAGGGACGCGATCTTCCTGCTGACCGTCGCGGGGTTCGCCTCCAAAGCGGGTCTGCTGCCGTTGCACGCGTGGTTGCCGCGAGCTCATCCGGAGGCGCCCGGTCCGGTCTCGGCGTTGATGAGCGCGGCGATGGTCGCCCTCGGTGTCTACGGACTGATCCGCATCGACGTCGTGGCTCTCGGCGTCGGGCCCGGCTGGTGGGGGCTCACGCTGCTGGTGATCGGTGCGACGAGTGCGGTGTACGCCGTCCTGCAGGCGTCCGTCGCGACGGACCTCAAACGACTGCTCGCCTACTCCACCAGCGAGAACATGGGGCTGGTCGCCGTCGGGCTGGGGGCGGCGATGCTGCTGCGGTCCGCAGCGCAGCCCGCCGCAGCGGCGGTCGCGTTCGCCGCCGCGATGTTGCAGGTGGTCAACCATGCCGCGTTCAAGTCGTTGGCCTTCCTCGGTGCATCGACGGTGCAGCGGGCAACCGGGCAGCGTGACCTCGACCAGCTCGGCGGTCTCGCCCGGCGGATGCCGGCGACGTCGGGGTTGTTCGGCATCGCAGCGCTAGCCGGATCAGGGTTGCCCCTGGGCGCGGCATTCATCAGCGAATGGTTGCTCCTACAGAGCTTGGTTCACGCCGTACCGTCCCACTCGTCGACGGTTGCACTGGCGATGCCCCTCACAGTTGCGGCCGTCGCGTTGAGCGCCGGGTTGGGTATCGCGGCGATGGTGAAGGCGTTCGGCGTCGGCTTCCTCGCCCGTCCTCGTACTGCAGCCGCCGACGCCGCGGTCGATCCGTCTGCGGCGATGGTCGCCGGGATGGCGCTCGCCGCCGCGGCATGCGTTCTGCTCGCCGTCGCGCCCGCGCTCACCGGCCCGCTGTTCGCGCATCTCGACGGCGTCGTGCCCGGTCTGGATGGCGGCGTCCGGTGGGGGCGGGTGTTGGAGCTGAGCGGGCTGCGAGGGGCGATGTCGCCGCTGGGCGTCCTTGCGGCGGTCGCCGCGGCGGCCCTGCTGATCGCCATGAGCATCGGCCTGACCCGCCGGGGTCGGCCGGCCCCGACGACGGTCCCGTTGTGGGCATGCGGCGCCGGGCCACTGACGCCCCGGATGCAGTACACCGCCAGCGCGTTCGCCGAGCCGTTGCAACGAGTGTTCGACGACGTGCTGCGCCCGGACACCGACATCGAGGTGTCCCATCTTGACGAGTCGCGGTACATGCTCGACCGGATCCGATACCGCCGCCAGATCTCCGACGCGGTGGAAGCCCGGCTCTACGCGCCGATCCTGAGAGTGGTCGAGGCGGGAGCGCATCTCGTCCGTCAGGCACACAACGGGCGGCTTCACTGGTATCTCGGCTACGGCGCCGTCGGGCTGCTGATCGCCCTGGTCGTCGCGCGATGAGCCGAGCCGCCGACGTGGGCACCGCAACCCAGATCGTGCTCGCCGTTGCGGTCGCCCCCATGCTCGTCGGCGTGACGCGGCAGACCCGCGCGCGATTGGAGGGTCGCGCCGGCGCCGGCTGGCGGCAGCCCTACCGCGACCTGCGCAAGCTGCTCCGCAAGCAGTCACTTCGACCGCGCGGCACGACGATCGTCTTCGCCGCGGCGCCTCTGCTGGTGGCGGCAAGCACGTTGGCTGCGGCCGGGTTGGTGCCGATCGTGGTCGCGTCACCGACGACCACGCGGATAGGCGACCTGTTCGTGGTCGTCGGCCTGCTGCTGTTCGGCACGGTCACGCTGGCGCTGGCCGGGCTGGACAGCGGCACTGCGTTCGGAGGGATGGGCGCGAGCCGCACGATCACCATGGCGGCGTTGGTCGAACCGAGCCTGCTGCTCGCGGTGTTCGCACTGTCGGTGCCGGTGCGCTCGACCAGCCTGGCTGCGATCGTGACTTCGGTCGCCGCCCATCCGGAGACGGTCGCGCGACCCGGCGCGGTGCTCGCCGGCGCCGCACTGGTCGTGGCGGTGCTCGCCGAGACCGGACGGCTGCCCATCGACAACCCGGCCACGCATCTCGAGCTCACGATGGTGCACGAGGCCATGACCCTCGAGTACGCCGGACCCCGGCTTGCGGTGATCGAGTGGGCATCGGCGCTGCGGCTGACGGTGCTGCTCGCCTTGCTCGCCAACCTCTTCTGGCCGGCCGGTATCGCGATCCACAACGTGAGCGCACCGGCGCTGCTTCTGGCGACCGTCGCAATCACGGCGAAGCTGGTCGTTCTCGCCGCGGTGCTGGGCGGCGCAGAGGTGCTTCTCGCGAAGCTGCGTCTGTTCCGGGTGCCTGAGCTGCTGGCGGGGGCGTTCCTGCTCGGCCTGCTCGCGGTCACCACCTCCTCGGTCCTGTCGGTGAATGCGAGCTGACGGGCGCCTCATGACGGATTCGACCTACACCGCGCTCCTGGAGCTCTCGGTCAGCGTGCTGCTGTTGTGCGCCGTGCTGGTGGTGTGGCGCCGGGAACTGCGCACGCTGGTCCGCCTCCTGGCCGTGCAGGGATTCGCGTTGGCCGCGATCCCGGCCATCCGTGGTGGGCACACCCGCGACTGGACGCTGCTGGCGGTCGCCGTCGGAGTCGCCGCGCTGCGCAGCGCGTTGCTGCCCTCACTGCTGCGCCGCGTATTGCGCGACGCGGGCGAGGCTCGGGAGACCGAACCGCTGGTCAACACCACCGCATCGATGCTCGCCGTCGCGGCGTTGACCGTCCTCGCGTACGCCGTCGCTCGTCCGCTCGTCGACCTCGATCCGACGCCGGCGACTCGAGCCGCGCCTGCCGCTCTCGCCGTCATCCTGACCGGCATCTTCGTGCTGATCTCCCGGCGCCGAGCGCTCTCCCAGGTCGTCGGCTTCCTGCTCATGGACAACGGCATCACAGCCGTCGCGTTCCTCACCACCGCGGGCGTGCCGCTTGTCGTCGAGCTCGGCGCGTCGCTGGACCTGCTGTTCGCCGTCCTCGTTCTGCAGGTGCTCGCCGGGAGGCTGCGGCTCGCATTCGGGTCGGCCGACCTCGACGAGCTTCGAGAGTTGCACGACTGATGCGCTCCCTTGCAGTGCTCGCCCTTGCCGCGCCGCTTGTCGCGGCGCTCGCCGTCGCAACCGCCGGCTGGCGTCGGGCCGGCGTCGCCGCCAGCATCGCGGCGCCGGCTGCGATCCTCGGCAGCGGGCTGACCCTGGCCTGGGGAGTGGGCGATGGCGTGGTCCGGACCGGGCCGCTGCGCACGGACGCGCTCGCCGTGGTGATGCTGGTCGTGATCGGCTCGGTGGGCCTGCTCGCTGTCGCGGCGAGCGTCGGCTATCTGCGCCGTGAACAGGCCGCCGGTCACCTGCATCCCCGCAACGCCCGCCGGTACGGCGTGCTCGTCGATCTCTTCCTCGCGACGATGACGCTTGCCGTGCTGGCGGACAACCTCGGCGTGATGTGGGTCGCGATCGAAGCCACCACCGTCGTCACGGCCTTCCTCGTGGGTCATCACCACACGCGCGCAGCGTTGGAGGCCACCTGGAAGTACGTGATCATCTGTTCGGTCGGGATCGCGCTGGCGTTTCTCGGGACCGTGCTGCTCTACTTCGCCAGCGTTCACGCCGGTCCGACCCACGACGCGCTCGGCTTCGGGACGCTGCTGGGTCGCGCCCCTCACCTCGACCCCGCTGTCACTCGGCTCGCGGGGGTGCTGTTGCTGCTCGGATACGGGACCAAGGTCGGGCTTGCCCCGTTCCACACCTGGCTCGCCGACGCGCACAGCCAGGCGCCCGCACCGGTGTCGGCGCTGATGAGTGGCGTGCTGCTCGCGGTCGCGCTCACCTCGCTGCTGCGGGTCAAGGCGGTGGTCGACGCCGCGCTCGGCGCGGGCTTCATGCGCGTCGGGCTGCTCACCGTCGGCTTGGCGACCCTGGTCGTCGCGGCCGGTCTGTTGATCGCGCAGCGGGACTTCAAGCGACTGCTCGCCTACTCGTCCATGGAACAGATGGCCTTCGCCGCGATCGCCGCTTCGGCGACGAACCCGCTCGCCACCAGCGCGCTGCTGTTGCTGGTGATGGTGCACGGCATGGCGAAGGCAGTGATGTTCATCGGGTCCGGCCATCTGCAGCAGGCGCATCGATCGACCTCGATCGCCATGATCCGCGGTCTACTCGCTCGCAGTCCTGTACTGGCGGGCGCCGCGACGGTCGGCCTGTGCGTTCTCGCCGGACTGCCGCCGTTCGGGATCTTCGCTGCCGAGGTCGGCGCCGCCCGTGGCCTCTCCGATGCGAACCTCGCCTGGCCGCTGGGGATCGCGCTGCTGCTCGTCCTGGTCGCCGTTGCCGCGCTCGCCGGCCGGGGCGGCGCGATGCTGTTCGGCGAGCCGGATGCCGAGGCACCTCCGATTCCGCTCGGCCGACTCGACGTGTCGGTGTTGTGGGCCGGGCTCGCGGGATGCCTGCTCCTCGGGATCGCTTCCGGGCCGCTGGGCCCGGTCCTCCGCAGCGCCGGGCGCCTGCTTGCGGGTGCGTCGTGAGCCGCCAAGGCCGGCGCGTTCAACGCGCTACGTCGGCAGCCGCGCTCGCCGACGAGGTCGCCGCTCTGCTCGGTGACGGCCATCGTCTGGCACTGGTCGCCGCCCACGACGACGGGGCCGAGCTACGCATCGTCTACCTGCTCCTCCGGGCCGGAGACGACAGCCGCGTCGAGGTGACGGTGCGCGTGCCGGCGGATCAACCGGCGATCCCGTCGCTCGCCGCAATCTCCTACGCCGCCAGCCGGTTCGAACGCGAGATGCACGATCTGTTCGGAGTGATCCCGACCGGGCACCCGCTGCCCCGCCGGCTCGTGCGGCACGGGCACTGGCCGGCAGGCTGGTACCCGCTGCGCCGCGACGCGGGAGCCGCACCGGCGTTCACGGCTTCGGAACGATTCCCGTTCCGCGACGTGCACGGACCGGCTGTCTTCGAGGTCCCGGTCGGACCCGTGCATGCCGGGATGATCGAACCCGGCCACTTCCGGTTCTCGGTCGTCGGTGAGACGGTGCTGAAGCTGAAAGCCCGACTGTGGTTCGTCCACCGCGGGGTCGAGAAGCTCTTCGAAGGCCGGTTGCCCGCGGCCGGCGTCGCGCTCGCCGAACGGATCTCCGGCGACACCGCCGTCGGTCACAGCCTCGCGTACACCTTGGCGATCGAAGCTGCCGCCGGGCTGACGATGAGCGGTGAGGGAGCGCGGCTTCGCGCCGTACTGCTCGAGCTCGAGCGCGTCTACAACCACGTCGCCGACCTGGGCGCGCTCGCCAACGACGTCGGGTTCGGGCTCGCCTACGCGCACGCGCTGGCATTGCGCGAGCGCCTGCTGCGACTCAATGCCGCCGTCACCGGCCACCGGCTGCTCCGCGGCGCGATCACCCCGGGCGAGGTGCGGCTTCGCGCCTTACCGGACCTCGCCCTCCTCGGCGACGTCGCCGCCGAGGCAGCCGAGATCGCCGAGCTCACCCTCGCCCACTCCGTGATCAGGGACCGGTTCACCGGCACCGGTGTGCTGAGCGCCCAGCAGGCCGCCGACCTGGGCTGCCTCGGACCGGTCGCGCGCGCCACCGGTCTTGCGGTCGATGCCCGGTTCGACCATCCGAGCGTCGACCTCGCTCCCGATCCGGCCACCGAGACGGGCGGTGACGTGCTCGCCCGCTACCTCGTACGCCGCCGTGAGATCGCCGCGTCCGTCGACCTCGTCGCACGGCTGCTCGACGGCGCCACCGCACTCGAGGGCACCGCCCGCCGCACCGGCCGAAGCTCCCGGTCCGGGCTCGGCCTCGTCGAAGGGTGGCGCGGCACCATCGCGACGCGGGTCGAGCTCACGGGGGCGGTGCTGAGCCGGGTCAAGGTGGTCGACCCGTCGTGGTTCAACTGGCCGGCGCTGCCGCTCACGGTGACCGACGCGATCGTGCCGGACTTCCCGCTGATCAACAAGAGCTTCAACCTCTCCTACGCCGGCAACGACCTCTAGACACAAGGAGCCCGCATGCCTACCCCGGTGATCATCGACGCAGTCCGCACCCCGATCGGCAAACGCAACGGCTGGCTGTCCGGTCTGCCGTCCGCACAGCTGCTCGGCGCAGCGCAGCGGGCCGTTCTCACGCGCATGGGCGTCGACCCGGGTCACGTCGAGCAGGTGGTCGGCGGCTGTGTCACGCAGGCCGGTGAACAGGGGTTCAACGTCACGCGGATGGCCTGGTTGCGCAACGGCTTCCCGTACCACGTGGCCGCGACCACCGTTGACTGCCAATGCGGGTCTTCGCAGCAGGCCAATCACTTCATCAACAACCTCATCGCCGCCGGTGCGATCGAGGTGGGGATCGCGTGCGGGGTCGAGTCGATGAGCCGGGTGCCGCTCGGCGCCAACGTCGGCGACGGGATCGGTCACGCGATCCCCGACGACCTTCCCTACGACTTGCCCAACCAGTTCCTCGCGGCCGAACGGATCGCGACGCACTACGGCATCACCCGCGCGGACGTCGACTGGCTCGGGTTGACCTCGCAACAGCGCGCCGCAACCGCCGTCGCCGAGGGACGCTTCGACTGCGAGATCCATGCCGTTGCCGCACCCGTCGTCGGGAGTGAAGGACCACGCGGGGAGCACCACGAGCAGACCGTCACCGTGAGCAGCGACCAGGGACTGCGCCACACCACGGCCGACGGCCTGGCCAACCTCACGCCGGTGCTGCCCGAGGGCATGCACACGGCGGGGAACTCTTCACAGATCTCCGATGGTGCCGCCGCTGTGCTCTGGATGAACGAGCACCGAGCCCGCGCCGAGGGACTCCGGCCGCGCGCCCGCATCGTCGGGCAGGTACTCGTCGGGTCCGATCCCTACTTCCATCTGGACGGCCCGATCGCCGCCACCGCGAAGGTCCTGGAGAAGGTCGGAATGACGATCGGCGACATCGATCTGTTCGAGATCAACGAAGCGTTCGCGTCGGTCGTGATGAGCTGGGCGCAGGTCCACAAGGTCGACATGGACAAGGTGAACGTCAACGGCGGGGCGATCGCTCTTGGACACCCGGTCGGCGCTACCGGAAGCCGCCTCATCACCACCGCGTTGCACGAGCTCGAACGCCGGGATGCGTCGACGGCACTGATCACGATGTGCTGCGGGGGTGCGCTCGCGACCGCGACCGTCCTCGAACGGCTCTGATGCGCTGTCCGAGTGCGTCTCGCGGGCGGCCGGGCACCCCGTGAGTCGCTGTCAGTCCTCCGCGCGGCGACGGGTGACCCGGGCACGCCAGCGGTTCGGGCCGTTCTGCTCGTAAACCCACGAGCGCCCGAACGGATCCCGGCGATGGTCCAGCAGCCACAGCGGGTGCAGGTCGTGATCGGATTCGAGTCGGAGCGTCTCGCCGGTGCGCATCCACCCGAGGCGCTGGACGACGAGGTCCTCACGGACCTCGGCCGGGAGGGCGTCGACGTCGATCTCGTCGGCCAGCACCAGCGGCAGCGCCCAGCTCGCGGAGGTCGCCGGATCCGCCGGAGCTGCGACGTCGCGAATCAGCCAGGCCTGCTCGCGTCGGATGTGTCGTGCGAGTCGTTCGACGAGCTCATCGGCGGCGAGGGCGAGCAGCTGGCGAGTGCGCCCGGCCTCGATGCTGTGGACGCCGTGGCGGATCCGTGCGTGGTCGTCCAGTAGCAGTTGCGCGAGATGGTCGTCGCGGAGTTCGTTGGCGGGCAGCTCGCGTTCCTCGTGGGAGAGGTAGGGCAGTAGCCGGTAGTGCGCGAACTCGAGCATGGCGTCGTGGGCGTCGGCCGCTGGCTGGCCGGACTCGACGGCTTCGATCAGGTCATCGGCGTAGCTGCACGTCTGCCACAGCAGCACGTCGTGCTCGTCGGCGAGGGTCAGACCGGCGGGGCGGGCGGCAGCGACGGTCATCGTCCTGATGCCGCCGTTGCCGCGGCGCCGGCGGCCGCCGGGCTCGGCGCGACCGTGTCGATGGCGGCGGCGAAGTCGATGCCGATGTGTGGACCGCCGGGTGAGGCCGCGGGCTGGTTCCCGAAGTCCATGCCGGCGATGTGCGGGCCCGTTGCGGCATAGTCCGGCACCCGCACCGTCATCGGAAGCCGGACGCCGATGTCGTCGAGAGTGGTGCGGCGAAGCCAAACCCCGATCTCGGCGAGCCGGACCAGCTCGGCGGACCAGGGTCGCACGGCGACCGGGACGGACCGATCGGCGTGCCGACGCCGCGATGGCGCCGGCTTGGTGCAGGCCGCTGCGGCACGCAGAGCGCGGTTGGCGATCTCCGTCGCGGCGTCCAGCGCCGCCGTCAGCTCGCCGGCGGCTTCCCGGGCCTGCGCCGGAGCGTGCGGCGTCCCAGCGATCCCGCGCATCCGGAGGTGCGCGACGTCGACCCGGTGGCGTGCAGCCGCATAGCCGTGGGCCAGCTCCTCGAGCGCGACTCCCTGCCCGTTGTGCGCCTTGGTCCTCATGGCACCCCACCTCCAATAGAAACTATCAATCTCGTTTATATACCCAGCCGCCGCAGTTGGCAAGATCGCAATGGGCAAGGCTGTTCCGGGCAATCCGCCCTCGTCACCGGGCGTACCCCCTTGTTTGTAACGAGAAAGCCTGTAACAATGCCCCCATGACGATGTTGGTAGACGAGCCGACACCCGTAGCCGCGGGCAGTCGCCGCGAGGAGGTGCTCGGGCTGCTGCGCGGCTCGGAGCGTGCGCTGTCAGCGGCGGAGGTCGCGGCGGCCATCGGACTGCATCTGAACACCGCGCGGTTCCATCTGGACGGGCTCGTGGACGATGGCCTGGTCGAGCGGGTGTCGGAGCCGCGA
Source organism: Mycobacteriales bacterium (assembly GCA_035548055.1). Lineage (GTDB taxonomy): Bacteria > Actinomycetota > Actinomycetes > JAFAQI01 > JAFAQI01 > DASZTV01. The sequence continues at coordinate 19,890 of DASZTL010000040.1, forward strand.
GAGCAGCCGGGTCGCCCACGCATCCTGTACTCCTCGCGCGGTCCGGTGCCGGGACCTCGCAGCTACGCCTTGCTGGCGGAGATGCTCACTGGGCTGGTGGCGTCGCTGGAAGACGCCGGTCCGGCCGCAGTGGACGCCGGGCGCGCTTGGGGCCGCCACCTCGTCGAGCGGCCCGCGCCATCGGAGTCCATCGATGACGCCGAGGCGATCGATCGGCTGAACCAGGTGCTCGAGGCGGTCGGCTTCCAGCCCGAGCTGCGGACGACCGGGAGCGGCACCGAGATCTGCCTTCACCACTGCCCGTTCCGAGAGGTGGCGGAGAGGCACACCGACGTGGTGTGCGCCATCCACCTCGGTCTGATGCAAGGCGCTCTGGCGGAACTGGGCGCATCGGTCTCGGCTACCGAGCTGGAGCCGTTCGTGGAGCCGAACTTGTGCGTCGCCCATCTGACGTCACCGAAGCCGGCCAGTGACCGCGGCCGGCGCGGGCAGCGCCCGGTGAGCGCGGGATCGTCACGGACCCGGCGGACGCCGAAGTCGGCCGCGGATGTACGGGGAGCCAAGTCATGACCTACGTCATCGCCGAACCCTGTGTCGACGTCCTCGACCGAGCGTGCGTCGAGGAGTGCCCGGTGGACTGCATCTACGAGGGCGGACGGGCGCTCTACATCCATCCGGACGAGTGCGTCGACTGCGGTGCCTGTGAACCGGTCTGCCCGGTCGAGGCGATCTACTACGAGGACGACCTGCCGGCTCAGTGGTCGGCGTACACCGCCGACAACGCCGCGTTCTTCACCGAGACGCTGCCGGGCCGAGAGGCGCCGCTCGGCTCACCTGGTGGCGCCGCCAAGGTCGGGCGGCTCGGCACCGATGCGCCCCTCGTTGCCGGCGTGCCGCCGTCGTCCGAAGCCGCGCAGCACTGACCCACTGCGACCGACGTCGATGCGACGCTTTGATCCAGACGGGCGTCCAGCGGAGGTGAGCGCGGATGGGGGCGATCCGGTTGTCTCGGGTCTACGACCACGAGGCGTACGGTGCCGGCAAGGCGTTCCTGGTCGAACGGCTCTGGCCGCGGGGCGTTCGCCGTGAGGACCTGGAGATGGACGCGTGGCTCAAAGACGTCGCTCCGAGTCCCGAGCTGCGCACCTGGTTCAGCCACGATGCGGGCAAGTGGACGGAGTTCCGTCGGCGCTACCACCGTGAGCTCGACGCCAACCCGCAGGCGTGGCAACCACTGGTCGAGGCGGCGGTCGCGGGCGATGTCACCTTGCTCTACAGCTCGCGCGATCGCGATCACAACAACGCGGTAGCGCTTCGCGACTACCTCACCACTCAACTCCGGAAAGGCTGACGATGCAGAAGCTCTCCCTCGATGCCCTCGCTCGCGAACATCTCGAGCGGGCGCAGAACAGCAGCGCCGGCCGCAGCTCCGAGACCGTGGTCGGCGGGCACGAGCACACGCTGCGGCAGACCGTGGTCGCCTTACGGGCGGGTACGGGCCTGGCGGAGCACGAGAACCCGGGCGAAGCCACGGTCCACGTTCTTGCCGGCCGGGTTCGGCTCGGTTCCGGCGGCGAGGAGTGGGAGGGCCGCCGCGGCGACCTGATCGTGATCCCGCCTGCCCGGCACGACCTGCACGCACTAGAGGACTCCGCGGTGCTGCTCACCGTCGCCATGGTGAAGTAATACTGATTCCTCTTGTTTTTATTCTTGGACGGCGTCATAATGAAGAGGTGCAAGATCGCCCTCTGATCGACCCGGGCATCGCCGACGAACGCGCCGAGTGGTGTGAGTCGGTCGACGGTTTGATCGCGGTGCGAGGGCCAGAGGTTGCGGCGCGAGTCCTCGGCGAGATCGCAGCACACGCGCGTCGGCAAGGAGTGGTGTTCGCCGGGGTCTCCCCCTATCGCAACAGCCTTCCAGCGGCGGCCCTGCCGCCTTATCCCGGCGACCTCGAGGTCGAGGCCAGGCTCGATTCCTACTTGCGCTGGAACGCGATGGCGATCGTCGTGCGGGCAAACAAGCACCACCCCGGGTTGGGCGGGCACCTGTCGACGTACGCGTCGACGTTGACGCTGTGGGAGGTCGGCTTCCGGCACTTCTTCCGTGGACGTGGCGCCGTCGGCGACCCGGTGGGCTGCGGCGACCAGGTGTTCTTCCAAGGCCACGCGAGTCCGGGGATCTATGCGCACGCCTTTCTCGAGGGAAGGCTGTCCGCCGAGCAGCTGGATCGGTTCCGCCGCGAGCTGGCCGGGGGCGGCGGCCTGCCGTCGTACCCGCACCCGCGTGGGATGCCCGGCTTCTGGGAGTTCCCGACCGTGAGCCTCGGGATCGGACCGCTGCACGCGGTGTACCAGGCGCGGTTCAACCGCTACCTCGCCGCTCGCGGTCTCGCCGACACTTCCGGTGCACGGGTGTGGTGCTTCATCGGCGACGGGGAGACCGACGAGCCGGAGACCCTCGCGGCCATCCGCCTCGCCGCCCGAGAGCATCTGGACAACCTGGTCTTCGTCGTCAACGGCAACCTGCAGCGCCTCGACGGCCCGGTCCGCGGCAACAGCCGAATCCTCGACGAGCTCGAAGGCGTCTTTGCCGGTGCCGGCTGGCACGTGGTGAAGGCGCTGTGGGGCAGCGAATGGGACGCGTTGTTCTCCGCTCCGGGCGGGCCGGCACTAGCCGAACGCCTTGAGGGGATGAACGACGGCGACCTGCAACGCCTCACGATTCTCGACGCCGCCGAGCTGCGCGAGACGCTGTTCGGCGGCGCGGACCCACTGCTGAGCGCTCTCGGTGAGCACCTGAGTGACACCGACCTGCTCGCGCTGCGTCGTGGCGGACACGACCCGCGGGTCGTCCACGCCGCGTACGCCGATGCGGTGGCGCATTCCGGCGCACCGTCGGTGGTCCTCGCGCAGACGGTGAAGGGATACGCACTCGGTCCGAACTTCGAGGGCCGCAACGCCACGCACCAGATGAAGAAGATGACCCCGGAGCAGCTGCGGGTGTTCCGCGACATCCTCGGCCTTCCGGTCCGTGACGCGGAGTTGGCGGAGGGCCTGCCGCCGTACCTGCCGTTGCCGGCCGGATCACCCGAGCAGGAGTACTTGGTGCAGCGAAGCCGGGCCCGCGGCGGGGTGTTGCCGCGCCGCCCCGTCGCGGCGGCGAACCTCCCGGCCCAACCAGCCGAGGCGTTGTTCGCGGAGTTCGACGCCGGCTCCGGTAAGCACGCGGTTTCCACGACCGTCGCCTACACCCGGCTGTTGCGTTCGCTCATGCGCGACCCGGCGATCGGACCGCGGGTGGTGCCGATCGTGCCCGACGAAGGACGTACGTTCGGCTTCGAGGTGCTCTACAGCGAGTTCGGCATCTACGCCCCGGATGGGCAGCGCTACACGCCGGTAGACGCCGGCCTTCCGCTGTCCTACCGGGAGGCACCGGGCGGGCAGGTGTTGCAGGAAGGCATCACCGAGGCCGGCGGTCTCGCTGAGCTGACCGCCGCCGCAACCGCCGGGCACACCTGGGACGTCGCGCTCATCCCGTTCTTCACCTACTACTCGATGTTCGGCTTCCAGCGGGTCGGAGATCTGATCTGGGCGCTCGCTGACGCGCGGGGTCGCGGCTTCCTCGTCGGCGCGACCGCGGGCCGGACGACGTTGGCAGGCGAGGGGCTGCAGCACACCGACGGCGCCTCGCATCTGGCGGCACTCGGCGTGCCGGCCTGCCGCGCCTACGACCCGGCGTTCGCCTACGAGACGGCGACCATCGTCCGCGACGGCATTCAGCGGATGTACGGCGGCGGTGAAGAGTGCTTCTACTACCTGACCGTCTACAACGAGGACCTGGTGCAGCCGGCCAAGCCGACCGAGTCGGGCATCGCCGGGCTGAGCGTCGACGCGGCGATCGTCGCCGGCATGTACCCGCTCGAGCCGACCCGTGACGGTGCGCCGGCACAGGTGCGGCTGCTCGCCTCCGGACCGGCGGTGCGCGAGGCGCAGGCGGCGGCGGCAGTGCTCGCCGATGCCGGGATCGCGGCGCAGGTGTGGTCGGTGACCAGCTGGAAGCAGCTGCGTGACGATGCGCTCAGCTCGGAGACGTGGAGCCGCGACCATCCCGATGCGCCACGGCTCAGCCACCTCCAACGGTCACTGGGCGCCTCCGGGGCCCCGGTCGTGGCGGTCAGTGATTACGTCAGTGCGCTGCCCGACACTCTCGGCCGCTTCGTCGCCGCGCCCTTCGTCAGCCTCGGCACCGACGGCTACGGCGTCTCCGGCACCCGCGAGGAGCTGCGTGCCCACTTCGGCACCGACGCCGCAGGTATTGCCGCGGCAGCCACCGCACTCGTAGGCGCTACGGACGACCGCGGGCTGTACGCCGTACCGGCGCCGCGCAGTGCCCACGAACCGCATCTGGTCGCGTAACCGACGCGGACGAGCCCGGGACGAGGAAAACGTTGGAGGACTTCATGGACCAGGTTCGGGAGGGGACATCGACCGAGCCGCTGAGCGTCGCGTTCGAACACGAGCACCGTGCGATCGACGAGGACATCCTGGCGGTGGTCAACGGTCCAGCGGACCCGGTCCGTCGGCAGGCGCTCGTCGCCGCCGCCCAGGTTCTGCGGCGCCACATCTACGCCGAGGAAGAGCTGATGTTCCCGGCGCTGCGCGATGCTGGTCTCATCGGGCCGGTGCTGGTGATGCTGCGCGAGCACGCCGAGATGTGGCCGCTTCTCGACAACGTCGAGCAGTTGGCCACCGACGGCGAAGCGCCCGCCCTGCAGGAGGCATGCTCGAGCTTGCTCGATCTGCTGGCACGGCACAACCCGAAGGAGGAGGCCATCCTCTACCCGCAGGTCGACGACCTGCTCACCCCGGCAACCGCCGCCACACTCCGCCAGCTTCTCCTGGCTGGCGAGCTTCCGACGGGATGGCGCTGTCAGCTTCTGCGTTGACGATCTGCCGGCCGGAGAGCGAAGACAACGAGGAGGCACCCCTTGACCGCAGGACAGCGCGACACATTCGGGGCACGGGATCGGCTGGTCGTCGGAGACACGACGTACGGCATCTTCCGACTTGACCGGGTTAGCGGCGCGGAACGGCTTCCGTACGGGTTGAAGGTGCTGCTGGAGAACCTGCTCCGGCACGAGGACGGTCATCTCGTCACCGCCGAGCAGGTGCAGTCGCTGGCGGACTGGGAGCCGAAGGCCGAACACGGCAGCGAGATCCAGTTCCGTCCGGCCCGCGTGCTGTTGCAGGACTTCACCGGGGTGCCGTGCGTGGTCGATCTGGTCGCGATGCGCGACGCGATGACCGCGCTCGGCGGCGACCCGCGCGGGATCAACCCGCTGATCCCGGTCGAGCTGGTGATCGACCACTCCGTGATTGCGGAGGTGTTCGGGCGGGCGGATGCCTTTCGCGCCAACGCCGACCTCGAGTTCGAACGCAACGCCGAGCGCTACCAGCTGCTGCGGTGGGCGCAGCATGCGTTCGACAACTTCCGTGTCGTCCCCCCGGATACGGGGATCTGCCACCAGGTGAACCTCGAGTACCTGTCCCGCGTCGTGTTCGACGATGACGGCTTGGCGTATCCGGACAGTCTCGTCGGTACCGACTCGCACACGCCGATGGTCAACGGGCTCGGCGTGCTCGGCTGGGGCGTCGGCGGCATCGAGGCGGAAGCGGCAATGCTGGGACAGCCGATCAGCATGCTGATCCCGCAGGTTGTCGGCCTGAAGCTGACCGGTGAGCTGCGCGAAGGCACCACGGCAACCGACCTGGTGCTCACCGTCGCCGAGCTGCTGCGCCGCAACGGCGTGGTCGGCAAGTTCGTGGAGTTCTTCGGGCCCGGCGTCGCGAACGTGCCCCTGGCGAACCGCGCGACCTTGGGCAACATGAGCCCGGAGTACGGCTCGACCGTGTCGATGTTCCCGATCGACGAGGTGACGTTGGACTACCTGCGGCTCACCGGCCGCTCCGAGCAGCGCATCCGGCTGGTCGAGGCCTACGCCAAGACCCAGGGGCTTTGGCACGACCCCGAGCACGAGGCGGCGTACAGCCAGACCCTGGAACTGGACCTGTCGAAGGTGGAGGCGTCGATCGCCGGCCCGAAACGACCGCAGGACCGCATCCCGCTCTCCCGGGCCCGTTCGACGGTGCGCGCGCTGCTCGCCGGCCGCTCGATCGACTCGCCGGCCGCGGGGCTGGACGAGGCGTCCGCCGAGTCGTTCCCGGCCAGCGACTCGGTCGCTGTCGACCGTCATCACGCCGGCGACGAGCCGGTCGATGGCGACGGCTGGGGTGAGCCTTCGGACTGGCCGACCGATCCGGTGCCGATCGTTCTCGACGACGGCACCGAAACCACCGTGGACCACGGGCACGTGGTGATCGCCGCCATCACCTCCTGCACCAACACCTCCAACCCTCAGGTGATGGTCGGCGCCGGCCTGTTGGCGAAGAACGCCGTCGAGCGTGGGCTGGCTCCCAAGCCGTGGGTGAAGACCTCGCTGGCGCCGGGTTCGCGGGTGGTCACCGACTACTACGACGCCGCCGGGCTCACGCCGTACCTCGACAAGCTCGGCTTCAACCTCGTCGGCTACGGCTGTACGACGTGCATCGGCAACTCCGGTCCGCTCATCCCGCAGGTCAGTCGCGCCGTGACCGAGCAGGACCTCACCGTCTGCGCCGTGTTGTCCGGAAACCGGAACTTCGAAGGGCGGATCCATCCCGAGTGCCGGATGAACTTCCTCGCTTCCCCGCTGCTGGTCATCGCCTACGCGCTCGCCGGAACGCTGCACGCCGACCTGCTCAACGAACCGCTCGGCATCGGCAGCGACGGACAACCCGTCTACCTTCGAGACATCTGGCCGAGCGCCTCTCAGGTGCAGGACGTGATCGACGCTCACCTGCGCGCGGAGATGTTCACGAAGGGGTATTCCGACGTCTTCGCCGGCGACGACAACTGGGGCGGACTCGAGGTTCCCACCGGTGAGCGGTTCGCCTGGCAGCACGGCTCCACTTACGTGCGTCGACCGCCGTACTTCGACGGCATGCCACGCGACCCGGAACCGCTCGCGGACATCTTGGGTGCCCGCGTGCTGGCGCTGCTCGCCGACTCGGTCACCACCGACCACATCTCCCCCGCCGGCTCGATCCGGCGCGACTCTCCGGCCGGTCGCTATCTCACCGACCACGACGTGTCGCAGCGCGACTTCAACTCCTACGGGTCGCGCCGCGGCAACCACGAAGTCATGATCCGCGGCACGTTCGCCAACATCCGGTTGCGCAACCAGCTCCTTCCCGGCACGGAAGGCGGAGTCACCCGCCACCTGCCCGACGGCGAGCAGCTCTCGATCTACGACGCCGCGCAGCGGTACGCCCGCGACGACGTCCCGCTGCTCGTCATCGCGGGAGCAGAGTACGGCTCGGGCTCCTCTCGTGACTGGGCCGCGAAGGGAACGCTGTTGCTCGGCGTCCGGGCCGTCCTCGCCACGTCCTACGAACGAATCCACCGGTCGAACCTGATCGGCATGGGAGTGCTGCCGCTCCAGTTCCAGCCGGGGGAGTCCGCCGAGAGCCTCGGCCTGACGGGTGAGGAGTCCTACTCCGTCAGGGGGCTGACCGGGGTCGATGACGTCCCCGAGACGGTCACGGTCGTCGCCGACACTGCGGCCGGCGCGAAGCGGTTCACTGCCGTCGTCCGCATCGACACGCCCGCCGAGGCGGCCTACTACCGCCACGGCGGCATCCTGCCGTACGTCCTGCGGCAGCTGCTCGCCTCCGCACCCTGAGTCCCAGAACCGCATCCATCCCCGATGAAAGAGAGATGACATGGCGATCGCCGATCGCAGCGCCACCACCACGTGGGTCGGGAGCCTCGCGCGAGGCAACGGCAACGTCCGGCCGGACAGCGGCGCCTTCGAGGAGCTGCCCGTGACCTGGGCCGCTCGCACCGAGCAGCCGGGCGGCAGGACCAGCCCCGAGGAGCTCGCGGCCGCGGCGCACTCGTCCTGCTTCGCGATGGCCCTGAGTCTTCGGCTCGGCGAACATCACGCCGAACCGGAGCAGCTCACGGTCACGTCCACGGTCACTCTCGACGAGGTGGACGGCAAGCCGACCGTGGTCAGCTCGGCGCTCGCCGTCCGGGCCCGGGTGCCAGGCCTCGATGCCGGCGAGTTCCGCGCCGCGGTCGACGAGGCCGCCGCGCTGTGCCCGATCTCGCGACTGTTCGCCGGCGCGACGATCACGGTCGACGCCGCGCTGGAGTAGTCCGGCCATGACCGCCACCACGACAGCCACGCTGACCGGCCTGCTGGTCTTCGGGACCAGCGTGTGGGTGGGCGGGCTCATCGCGATCGCGGTGGTCGCCCGCGTCGCCTCCGCCACACTGGAGCCGGCCGCCCGAGTGGCGTTCTTCCGCGGTCTCGGTCGCCGCTACGGGATCATCGGAACCACCGCGCTCGCGCTCGCCTACGGCACGGGTGCTGCGCTCTTGTATGGCCGGGACTGGAGCGGCGAGGTGATCGCCGCGGTGGCGCTCGCGGCGGCGTTGGCGGCGACCCTCGCCGTAGGTGTGGCACAGGCGCGACGCATGACCCGGCTGCGCGGCCGCCTGCTCGCCGCGACAGACGACACCGTGGCCGGCCAGGTACGCCGCGGCGCCGTCCGCGCCGGTGCCCTGCGCGCCCTGATCGCCCTGCTCAGCCTCGCGCTCCTCGGGCTCGGCGTCGCCCTCGCCACCTGATCACGCAACGAAAGGACGCGCAGTCATGACCCATCAACGGTTGGCCGTCAACGAGATCGACCCGAAGGCTTACCAGGCCGTGTTCGGGCTGGAGCGCTACGTGCGCGAGAGCGGCCTGGACCATTCGCTGTACGAGTTGATCAAGATTCGGGCGTCACAGCTGAACAGCTGCGCCTATTGCCTCGACATGCACAGCCGAGATGCCCGAGCCGCGGGTGAGGACCAGCGCCGGCTCGACGTCCTGTCGGCGTGGCGCGAGGCGCCGGACCTCTTCACCGAACCCGAGCGCGCCGCGCTTGCGCTCACTGAGGCGATCACCCGGATCGGTGACGGGGGAGTTTCCGACGAGGTCTGGGACACCGCTCGCAAGCACTTCGACGACGTCGGCATGGTCAACCTGTTGATGGCGGTGTCCGTGATCAACGTGTGGAACCGCCTCGCCGTCAGCACTCATCAGGAGCTGCCGGCGCAGCCCTGATCAGGGCGTCGAGCTCGCGCCTTGCTCTAGGGATGCGTCGGGCTGATCACGAGCGCTTGCCGGCGCTGATGCACGGTGAGGTAGCAAAGACCCTGCGGTCCCGCCCCGAACCGTCGTTGCGATCGGCGCGGGAGCCACACCAGCTGGCCAACCGTGAGCTCCACCTCACCGGCTTCCGTGCCGAGGGTTCCGGCGCCGGCAACGACATGGATCAGCACGTCGATGTCAGGACCGATGTGGGTGTCGATGGTCGCGTCGGGACCGAGGCTGATCACGTTGGCGTCGAGGTCGCGGGTGCGCTGCTGCAACGCCCACGCCGGCGTGACCGCGCCGTCTGCGGCGGGCTGAGCCGCGACGGCCGACGTGTTCACCAGCACACGAGGCAGTGGCGTGGACGTCAGCTTGGTGATCCGGATCCGCCAGTCCCGCGGTTCCTGGTTCAGGTACTCCCAGGAGTAGCTGCCGGGGACCTCGACCTCGAACTCGTCATGCAGGTGCTTCGGGTCGTGATCGTTGATGAGGATGAACGAGCCGCCCGAGGGGAGGGCGTCGTAGGCGGCGAAGATCGTCGGGTGCTTGTCGGGCTTGCGCATCCCGCGGACGTCGAGCTCGTTGGCAGTGTCGGCCGAGGTGGTCATCGGTGCTCCAGGTTTAATCTGATATTACTCGTTAAAACTATCAGGTGCCGGCGGAATCGACTACCCGGTGGGCCGCCGGTCGGGGCCGGCGGAGCAGATCCCGGCCCATCGCGACGAATGCGAGGGCCCACGCCGCGAGCGCCACCCAGGTCTCGCCATGGCCGATGTCGGCGACGATGCCGAGGTGGTCGGCGTTGCCGAGGTAGTGACCGGCCACGCCGTACATCCCGAGTGGGAAGACGACGCTCCACATCGTGGGGTCGTAGCGCAGGGGGATCCGGTGGACCACGTGCCGCCAGTAGCCGGCTGCGACGAGCGCCGGGATCAGCCAGGTGCCGAAGACCCAGAAGACCACCGAGACGCCGGCGACCAGGCCGCGGGTGGCGTCGACCATCGGCGCGTCTGCCATCTGGACGATCCGCGCACCGGCCACCACGGTGATGGCCGTCGCACCCATCGCCACCCAGTACGGCGGTGTGAGGTCCTTGGGGGTGAGGGGGTAGACCAGCAGTCGGGCAGCGACCAGCATCCCGGTGCCGGCGTAGAGGATCGCCCCCACGGCCCAGCAGAACACCGCGAGCAGCGCCAGGGTGTGACGCCCGGTCCCCACCTCCGGCTCGAGCGCGGCTGCGAGCACCGCCACCGACTGGCCGGCGACGACCCAGATGAACCAGCTGCCGTTCGCGGCGGCGAGGATCGGGCGGTGCGCCCGGCCGAGTTGGGCGGTCCACGGGATCACGTAGCCGAGGACCAGCCACGCCAGCCAGCCGGCCGCGAGGAAGCCGAGGGCGACATTGATGTGCCCCGCCACCGCGAAGCGGGTGCCCAGGACGTTGGTGCCGGCGACGAAGGTGAAGAAGCCGAACCCGCGGGCCGGGTCGGTGAAGTCGGCGGCGATCTCGGTGCGGAAGGCCAGGAGGCGCCACGCCGTGAGCACGAGCAGCAACGCGTAGGCCGCGACCGCAATGGCGAGCAGCGCCAGGGAGAGCCCGGTGAGCCCTTGGTTGCTCATCCCGATCGAGACGATGCCGGTCGCCATCACGAGCGCGAAGTAGCCGGGGTGAAGCGTCTGAACGCCACGGCGCAGCCGGGTGGTGGTCACGCGACGGTCGACGCCATCAGTAGGGGACGCCGATCTTGCGCCACTTCCGGCCACCCGTTCCCGGCTCGGGCGGCGGCGCGGCGCGGCGGCTGCGGTAGACGACGTACGGGCGCCAGAGGTACCACAACGGGTAGCTCCATGCATGCACCAGCCGGCTGAACGGCCACACGGCGAAGATCACCCACGCCGCCGTTGCGTGCACCTGGTACATGGCCGGCGCCTGCGTGATGACGGCGGTGTTCGGGTTGCCGCTGAACAGGCTGCGGAACCACACCGAGACCGTGTTGCGGTAGTCGTAGCCGTGGCCGAACTCCTGTACCCCCAGGGTGAGGTAGATCCCGAGGACCACGATGATGCCGAGCAGGATCAGCGCCAGGTAGTCGACGGCAGTGGTGGTCGCCCGCACCCGCGGGACCATCGTGCGGCGAAAGACCAGGATGCCCGCACCGATGAGTACGCCGAACGCCGCGATCGACCCGGCGACTCCGGAGAACGTGGTGTACACGTGCTCCGGGATGCCGAGATCCTCGGTCCACGCCTTCGGGATCAGGATGCCGAGGACATGCCCGCCGATCGCCGCGAATGTCGCGTAGTGGAACAGTGGCGCACCCCACTTCAGCAGCCGGCGCTCCTGCAGCTGGGTCGACCGGCTGGTCCAGCCGAACTGGTCGTAGCGCCACCGCCAGACGTGACCGACGACGAAGACCACCATCGCGGTGTACGGCAGGATCTCCCACCACCACAGGTCCCAGCCGCTCATCTGCGCGACTCCGCCCCGGTCAGGTAGTCCGGCGGTGCGAACGGCTCCAGTCCCACGTCTTCGCTCGGCGGACCGTCGGTCCACGCCCGATCGATGAGTGTCAGGTCACGGCGGGCGAGTCGCGGCAGCTGGGCGCAGACCGCGTCGAGCAGGTCGGCGTACGGCGTTGTCGCCTGACGCAGGGCGCGGCGCAGCAGCTCGAGGTCGGCGCGGTGAGCCCGCAGCAGGGCGGTACCGCGGGGGCTGAGGGCGGCGAAGTCCAGCACCATGGGCAGGTAGTCGGGGAGCTCGTCGTCGGTGGGGACGTAGCCGGCGCGGCGGTACGCCGACTTGACCGCGAGCATCGACATGCCGCGCTTGCGGGTGTCGCCGTAGCGGAAGTACGTGAGGTAGAGCGCGCATCGACGGCGCAGGTCGAAGGTGTCCACGTAGTGGGCCGCGACCTCGGCCTGCGGTGTCACCCGCAGCCAAGACAGGAACCGCGCGAACCCCTCCCGGCTGGCGCGCGGCGTCACACCGGCGGACGCCGCGTCGAGCTGGTCGATCCCCTCGAACAGCGCTGCCGTCGGGTACTGCAGCAACACCGACGCGAGCTTGTACGGGCTGATCGAGGTGGCCGTCACGACGTACCTGCTTCCGGGAACAGGTGCGGAGCGCTTCCGTTTCCGTCCCAGCCGAGCAAGTTGAACCGCACCTTGCCGTCGTCGCCGCGGAAGGTCTGGCTGCTCGCCACCTCTCCCGGACCGGTCGCGGGGCGGAAGCTGGCGATGCCGTGACCGCCCATTCCGGGCCCGCCCTCCGTGTCGAGGCTGCAGAACAGCTGCTCGTGCTGGGCCATCAGCCGGCCGGCGTCCTCGGCGTGCGCGGGCGGGATGACGTAACGGTCTTCGTACTTGGCGATCGCGAGCAGGCGGTAGAGGTCATCGAGCTCGTCGACGTTCGACCCGACCGACGTCGCGAGCCCGTCGTCGACGTCGAGCCCGAGCTGGCCGGCGCGCTGGATGGCCCGGATCGCCGTCAGCTTGCGGAGCACGTCGCGGACCGGCTCCGTCTTGCCCGCGGTGAACAGGTTCGCGAGGTAGCCGATCGGGATGCGCAGCGCGTCGATGGTGGCGAACACCGCGTCCGGATCGCCGTCGTCATAGCCCTGGGCGTGGGTCACGTCCGCGACCGGTGACAGCGGCGGGATGTACCAGACCATCGGCAGCGTGCGGTACTCCGGATGCAGCGGCAGTGCGACGCGATGCTTCGCCGCCAGCGCGTACACCGGCGAGCGCCGCGCGGCGTCGATCCAGTCGGCGGGCATGCCCTGCTGGGCGGCCGCGGCCTGCACCTGCGGGTCTTCGGGGTCGAGGAACACCGACAACTGCGCCTCGTACAGATCCTGCGTGTCCGGGGTGGCGGCCGCGTCGAGAACCCGATCGGCGTCGTACAGCACGAGCCCGAGGTAGCGCAGCCGCCCGACGCAGGTCTCCGAACAGATGGTTGGTTGGCCGGCCTCTATCCGCGGGAAGCACAGCGTGCACTTCTCGGCCTTGCCGGTCCGATGGTTGAAGTACACCTTCTTGTAGGGACAGCCGGACACACAGAAGCGCCAGCCACGGCAGCGGTCCTGGTCGACGAGGACGATGCCGTCCTCCTCCCGCTTGTACATCGCGCCCGACGGGCAGGACGCGACGCAGCTGGGGTTCAGGCAGTGCTCGCAGATTCGCGGCAGGTAGAACATGAACACCTGCTCGAACTCCATGCGGACCTGCTCTTCGATCCCGCCCAGGTTCGGATCGTGCACCGCGTGCTCCGGGGCGCCGGCGAGGTCGTCGTCGAAGTTGCTGCCCCAGTTGACCTTCATCTGCCGGCCGGTGAGCGCGGAGACCGAGTGAGCACTGGGGTTCTGCGTGCCCAGCGGCGCATCGATCAGGGTCTGGTAGTCGTACGTCCACGGGTCGCCGTAGTCGTCGATCGACGGCAGGTTCGGGTTGTAGAAGATCGACAGCAGCTTGCGCAGCCGGCCGCCCGCCTTCAGCTGCAGTCGTCCTTTGCGGTCCAGCGTCCAGCCGCCGTTCCACTGCTCCTGGTCCTCGTAACGCTTCGGGTAGCCGATGCCGGGCTTGGTCTCGACGTTGTTGAAGTACACGTACTCGGTGCCGGGACGGTTGGTCCACACCTGCTTGCAGGTCACCGAGCAGGTGTGGCAACCGATGCACTTGTCGAGGTTCATCACCATCGCCATCTGCGCCATGACCCGCATCAGAACTGCACCTCCTGGCTGCGGCGACGGATCACGGTGACCTCGTCACGTTGGTTGCCGGTCGGGCCGTAGTAGTTGAAGGCATAGGAGAACTGGCCGTAGCCCCCGATCATGTGGGTCGGCTTGATCACGAGCCGGGTCAGCGAGTTGTCCGAGCCGCCGTGCCAGCCGGACACCTCCGACCGCGGCGTCATCAGATGGCGATCCTTCGCGTGGTACATGAACACCGTGCCTTGCGGCATCCGGTGGGTGACCACGGCGCGGGCGGCGACGACCCCGTTGCGGTTGTAGGCCTCGATCCAGTCGTTGTCCGCGACCTCGATCGCAGCCGCGTCAGGCGGGCTCATCCAGATCACCGGCCCGCCGCGGAACAGTCGCAGCATGTGCAGGTTGTCCTGGTACTCAGAGTGGATCGACCACTTCGAGTGCGGGGTCAGGTAGCGAACGGTGATCTCCGGCCGGCCTTCCTCGCGCATGCCTTGCTCACCGAAGTGCCGGCTGTAGTCGAGCGGCGGGCGATAGGTCGGCAGCCACTCGCCGTACTCGGCCATCCAATCGTGGTCGAGGAAGAAGTGCATCCGCCCGGTGAGGGTGTGCCAGGGCTTGTTGCGCTCGACGTTGACCACGAACGGGGCGTAGCGCCGGCCACCGGTCTCGCTGCCCGACCACTCGGGGGAGGTGATGACCGCGCGCGGTTGGATCTGGATGTCCCGGAAGGTGATCTGCTCGCCGGCGCGCTCCTCGGCGAGGTCGGCGAGGCGCTGCCCGGTTTGTCGTTCCAGCACTTCCCACGCCTGCAGGGCGACCTTGCCGTTGGTGGTGCCGGACAGCGCCAGGATCGCCTCGGCGAAATGGACGTCGCGGGCAAGTGACGGCCGACCGTCACCGATCCCACCGTGGACGGTGCCGTTGGTCCGCCGGAGGTAGTCCACCGCGGCCGACGGCACCCAGGTCAGCCCTTTCGTCGTCGTACCCAACGTGTCGACGAGCGGGCCGAGGGCGGCCATCTTCTCGGCGACCGCGGCGTAGTCGCGTTCGAGCGTGACCAAGCGCGGCATCGTGGCCCCGGGGATCGGCTCGCCGTCGCCCGTCTTCCAGTCCCGGACCCGTCCGCCGGGTTGCGCCAGCTCGTCGGGGCTGTCGTGGGCGAGCGGCGCGGCGATCACATCGGTACGGGTGCCGAGGTGCGTGGCGGCGAGGCGGGAGAACTCCTCGCCGATCAGCCGGAAGGCCTCGAAGTCGGTCCGGGTCTCCCACGGCGGGGCGATCGCCGGATTGAACGAATGCACGAACGGGTGCATGTCGGTGGTGGAGATGTCGTGCTTCTCGTACCAGGTCGCGGCCGGCAGCACGATGTCGGAGTACGTGCACGTGCTGGTCATCCGGAAGTCGATGGTCGTGATCAGGTCGAGCTTGCCGCGCGGCGCTTCCTCCCGCCAGACGACTTCGGCGGGGCGCAGGTGCGGAGGCGACTCCTCGGCGCGGACCGCGTCCTCGACACCGATCAGGTGGCGCATGAAGTACTCCATGCCCTTGCCGGACGAGCCCAGGAGGTTGGCGCGCCACACGGTCATCACGCGCGGAAAGTTCGCCGGGTCGTCCGGGTCCTCACCGGCGAAGCGCAACCGGCCGGCCTTCAGCTCCTCGACGACGTAGTCGCCAATGGGCGTGCCGGCACGTTCCGCGTCGTCGGCGAGGTCGAGCGGGTTCCGGTCGAAGGCCGGATGCGACGGGGTCCAGCCCAACCGGGACGCCTGCGCCAGGCAGTCCGCGAAGCTTCGGCCGGTGAACCGGCCGGTTCCGAGCGGGCTGGCGAGCTCGCCGGCACCGAACCGCTCGTACCGCCACTGGTCGCTGTGCAGGTAGAAGAAGGAGGTGCCGGTCATGTGTCGGGTCGGTCGCTGCCAGTCCAACCCGAACGCGGTCGTGGCCCAGCCGGTCAGCGGCCGGACCTTCTCCTGCCCGACGTAGTGCGCCCAGCCACCGCCGTTCACTCCTTCGGTGCCGCACAGCATGATCAGCGTGAAGAAGGTGCGGTAGATCTGGTCGGAGTGATACCAGTGGTTGCTCCCGGCGCCCATGCAGATCATCGAGCGCCCGCGCGAGACCTCGGCGTTACGCGCGAACTCCCGCGCCACCCGGGTCGCGGCGGCCGCCGGGACCGAGGTGATCGCTTCCTGCCACGCCGGCGTGTAGGGCTGCGGGTCGTCGTACGACGTCGGCCATTCGCCCGGCAGCCCGTCGCGAGGTACGGCGTACTGGGCCATCATCAGATCGAAGACCGTCGTCACGACCTGGTCGCCGACGCGCATGACCGGGACCCCGCGCCGGATCGAGTCGCCGCCCTCGGTGGGTCCGACGTCGAAGCGAGGCAGATCGACCGGCACCGCATCCTCGCGCCGGTCGTAGACCGACAGTGAGGGATCGACGTCGCCGAGGTCGAGGTTCCACCGGCCTTCGTTGCCGGGGCCGAACCGGAAGCCGAGCGAGCCGTTCGGGACCGATGGCTGCCCGGTCGCGGCGTCCAGCAGCACCGGCTTGTGGGCAGCGCCGGCTGCGGTGTCGCCGAGGTCCGCGGCGGTCAGGAAGTGCCCGGGAACGTGGCTGTCGCCGTTCGGCTCCAGCGTCACGAGGAACGGCAGGTCGGTGAACCGTTTCGCGTAGTCGGTGAAGTACGGCACCTGCCGGTCGCGGTAGAACTCGGCGAGGATGACGTGCCCCATCGCCATCGCCAGCGCTCCGTCGGTACCCGGTGCCGCTGCCAGCCAGTCGTCGGCGAACTTCGTGTGGTCGGAGTAGTCCGGAGACACCACGACGACCTTCTGCCCGCGATATCGCGCCTCGGTCATGAAGTGCGCGTCCGGGGTGCGCGTGATCGGCAGGTTGGTCCCCCACACGATCAGGTAGGAGGAGTTCCACCAGTCGCCGGACTCGGGTACGTCGGTCTGGTCACCGAACACCTGCGGTGAGGCCGGCGGCAGGTCGGCGTACCAGTCGTAGAAAGACAGGATGGTCCCGCCGATCATCGACAGAAACCGGGTCCCGGCGGCATACGAGACCTGCGACATCGCGGGAATCGGCGAGAACCCGACCACCCGGTCCGGCCCGAACTCCTTGACGGTGTGGACGTGCGCTGCGGCGATGAGCTCCGCGACCTCGGGCCATGTCGAGCGGACGAAGCCGCCCTGGCCCCGGAACCGTTTGTATGCCGCGGCCTTCTCGGGGTCCCCGCTGATCTCCGCCCAGGCCGCGACCGGATCGCCCAGCCGCGCATTCGTCTCGCGCCACATCTCGAGCAGCGGCCCGCGCACGTAGGGGTACCGCACCCGCGACGGCGAGTAGGTGTACCAGGAGAAGGACGCGCCTCGGGGGCAGCCGCGCGGCTCGTACTCCGGCGAGTCCGGACCGACCGACGGGTAGTCGGTCTGCTGGGTCTCCCACGTGATGAGCCCGTCCTTCACGTAGACCTTCCACGAGCATGAGCCGGTGCAGTTCACGCCGTGGGTCGATCGCACCTCTTTGTCGTGCCGCCACCGCTCCCGGTAGAACTCCTCGGCGCCGCGACCGCCGTTGCGGTGCAGCTCTCGGTAGTCCGGCGAGGGCGTCCCGGGAGTGAAGAACTGCGCTTTCCGAAGAAGCGCTTCGACCGGCTCACCCGCGGGCAGCAGCGGCGCCAGCTCGGCAGGTCGTTCGGCTGACTCGGCCACATCTACCACCTCATGACGAGTGATCGACCCCGTGGCTCGGACACTATCCAGCCGGTGCGGCCGTCGACCGCCCCCGGGTGGGCCGTCAGGCGCTGGCCCCAGTTATTACCAATATCTCTTGTTTTTACTAACGCCGAGTGCGACTATTGGAGGAGAGTTCGTGTTTGCGGGAGGTTGCCATGAGGATCACCGTCGTCGGTGACTTCGCCGACCCACTGTCCTACCTCGCCAGCCAGCGGGTCGCCCAGATCCGGTCGCTCGGCTTGCTCGACATCGAGTGGCTCGCCGTGGAGGCGGACCGCCTCCGACCCATGACCGGTGCAGGTCTCAGCGAGGCCGCCGCCGAGCGGGTGAGCCGGCTGGCATTGCCCGGAGAGGCCGCACCCCGAGCCGGTCTGCGAGTGCCCAACAGCCGTGCGGCGACCGCCGCCTACGCCGAGTCGTTCACCGAGGGTGTGCCGGACCTGATGCGGGTCGCGTTGTTCGATGCGCTGTGGGTGCGGGGTCAGAACTTCGCCGACGTCGACGTTCTCCGTTCGATCGTCTTCGGCGTGCTCAACCCCGACCGGCCCGTCGACAGCATCGAACGCCGGTTGCGAGCGAACCGGCCCGTCGTGCCGCTCGGCGACGCCGACCTGATCGCCACCTCCCGCAGGTTGGGCTTCCTCGTATCGTCGGGACGCGGGCCGCTGAGCCTGGCCGGGTCCCGGCGGGTCGAGGCGATGCGCGAGTTCTGGCAAGCGCACGGTGGCCTTCCGTTGCCGCTGGTGGTCGCCGAGGACGGAGTCAGCGCCGATCGGACCCGAGGCGGCGAGGACGCGTTGCGGTGGCTCGCCGACCGGCTCCCGCACGGCGCGTCCGAGGCGGCGGAGCCCTCCGCCGTACCGGCTGGGGTGTGAGGCGACCGTGTCCAACCTGCTGTCCGGCCGGCCTGTACTCGGGCTCCTTCACACTGCCACCAGAAACGCGGCGTCGGCCACGCTGGCTCTCGGCGCGCAGAACCGTGATCGCGCGAGGCTCCAGCCGCCGGGACCCGGTACCCGAACTCGGCGTGCCGGCGAGGTGTCTCAGCTGTCACGCGACGAGTGCATGCGCCTGCTCCGCACCCGGCACGTCGGCCGGTACGTCTACGTCGCTCGTGCCGACCGGCCCGACGTCGTCCCGGTGAACTACCTCGTCGACGACCGCGGTCAGATCGTGCTCCGATCCGGACCCGGACCGAAGCTGCAGGCAGCCCAGCGACACGCGCACGTCGCGTTCGAGGTGGACCAGATCGACGAAGCCAGTCGCACCGGTTGGAGCATCGTCGTGACAGGCCGGGCGGCGGCCGTCATGAGCGCCGAGGGGGACTGGCTGGTTGACGGTCCGCGACCGTGGGCGGCCGGTCCGCGAGCTCATCTGATTCGCATCGTGCCGCGCCGCATCGAGGGACGGCTGCTGAGCTGACCCCGCTGGCCGGGTGGGCGGGTCGACGGAACCGGTTCCGCGTTTCCCCAAGGTGGCAGGTGCCGGGTCGGCAGAACCCGTAGGTTGTCCGGCGACTCCGCACGGCTCCCCGCCGCGTCGAAGTCGCTGAAGGGTAGACGCGATGCAGACTCCTGACTTCCGCGCGGTCTCCAGTGCGCAGCCCATGCGCTATCCGTCCGGCGAGAAGCCTGACGAGTGGACAGCCGGTGACTTCATCTTGACCCACGGGAACGCGTTCCTCAGCAAGATGATCCGGTTCGGAGAGCGGCTGCGGGTGCATGGGGCGGATCGCCGCTACACCTGGTTCAACCACGCGGCGCTGGTGCTCGACGATCAAGGCACGCTCGCCGAGGCACTCGCCACTGGCGTCGTGCGCTCGCACGCGGACAAGTACCTGCCGAACGAGTACGTCGTCGTCGCCGGCGGCGCCTCACCCGCCGATGTCAACGAAGTCCTCGCCTTCGCGAACTGGGTGCTGGACACCCGGCATCGCTACGGCCGGCTGACGATCGTCAGCATCGCCTTCACCGTGCTGACCGGCTCCAAGTTCACCTTCTTCATCGACGGTGAGTTCATCTGCTCTGGATTCGTCGCTCGGGCCATGGAGCGGACCGGCGCGATCTTCAGTCGTGACCCCGTCCACATCACGCCCGCCGACCTGGCCAAGTACTACAACGCATTGCCACCCCTTACATTGAGCCGGACATCGAATGAAGGGGCGGAACCGCGGTGCTGAAGTCTCAGCCGTACTTGCCTTCCGAGGGCGCGGAGTTTGTCGAATACATGGACCGCGTCATCGTCGAGGTCGCCGCCCTACAGGCTGAGGGACGGATTCCTGACGACCAGGGGATCGACAGCCTCCTCGAGCTGTGGCGGACCGTCACGGCTCAGGTGAAGACGGATGTCAAAGCGGCGGGTCCTGACGCGGGTTCGCCGATGACCTCGACCATCCCGATGACGGAGGCAGAGTTCAAACAGAGCTCGTCGATGTTCGAGACCTTCTACCAGCTCTTGCGAATCCTCGAGATGCGCGGCGCGATCAACCTGCGTCGCACCGACGGGGTGGGCAAGGTCGCCATGGCGGTCTATCAGGGAACGCTGATCTGATTCAGCGGGCAGGCTCGACGTCCTCGATGCCGGCTCGCTGGGCCGGCACCATCACGGGAACCGGCGTGATGCCGGAGGTGCTCCAGGCGAGGATCTCCTCCGGCGGCACCGGGCGGCTGTACAGGAAGCCTTGCACCACGTCGCACCCGAAGGCGTGGAGTGCCTGACATACGTCGGCGTCCTCGACGCCCTCTGCGACGACGGACAGCCCAAGGTTGTGGCCCAGCTCGATCACAGACTCGGTGAGGATGCGTTGCTGCTCCTCTGTGGTCATGCGCGCAACGAAGCTGCGGTCGATCTTCAGCTCGTCGAGCGGAAGGTTCTTCAAGTAGGCCATCGACGCGTAGCCGGTGCCGTAGTCATCAACCGACAGCCGGATTCCAAGGTCGTGGAGCGCGTTGAGTGTCCCTGCACACCGCGCCGAGTCGCGCATCACGGTGGTCTCGGTGACTTCGATACACAGCAGTGAGGCATCGACGTCGTACTCGGCGAGCAAGTCTGCGACCTCCTTCGCGAATGAGGCGTTCAGCAGGGCGCGGGTGGCGACGTTGACCGAGATCGGGATCCGCATTCCTTGCTCCTGCCAGGCCTTGGACTGGCGAAGCGCCTTGGTGAGGACCACGTGCGTGATGCGGTCGATCAGCTGGTGGTCCTCGACCGCAGGCAGGAACTCGGCCGGCGGGATCATGCCGCGCACCGGGTGGTCCCAGCGCAGGAGTGCTTCGACACCGACCAGGCGGTCGTCGTCGAGGCTCACCTGCGGCTGGTAGTGGAGGACGAGCTCATCGCGGTCTACCGCGCGGCGCACCTGTCCGACGATCGTGACCTTCTCCGAGACGCGCATCCCGAGCTCGGCGGTGTAGCGCACGTGTCCACCGCCTTGCTCCTTCGCGGCGTACATCGCGAGGTCGGCCGCCCGCAGCAGAGCGCTCGGCGTGTGCAGCTCGGGAGCCCTCGAGTCGGCGATCGCGATACCGATGCTGACGTCGAGCGACAGCTCGATGTTGTCGATGGTGAACGGCGTGCACAGTGCGGACCGGATCCCGGTGGCGGCTGCCTCGGCCGCATCGGCCCCGGCCGAGTCCAGCACGACCACGAACTCATCTCCACCGATCCGAGCCGCCGTGCCGACGGCATCGGTCGCTTTCCGAAGCCGACCGGCGACCTCAACGAGGAGGTCGTCGCCGTACTCGTGTCCGAGGGCGTCGTTGATCTCCTTGAACCGGTCCAGGTCGAGCAGGAGCAGTGCACAAGACCGGGCGCCGGGGTCATCGGTGTCGGCCGGCAGCGTGCGGGTCACCAGGTTCGCCAGCCCCAGCCGGTTCGGCAGGCCGGTGAGCGGGTCCGTTGTCGCGAGTGACGTCATGCGACGGCGGTCACGCACCAGAACCAGGCACACCCACAACGCCATGAACACGACACCGCCGAGCACGATCGGCGTTGCGTACCCCAGTCGCGTCGCGGCCCCCCGGATCTCCACGAGCCCTTCCTGGCTGTCTCGATGCGCGTCTGCTTCGAGCCGGCTGAGGTCGCCGATCGCGAGGCGGGCGGCCGCGTCGGCCCGCTGGTCGGCCCGAGTTGCTGCCGCCGGGCGTCCGCTTGCCGCAAGTGCGTCGGACTCGTTGGCCATGGCGACGATCGCAGTTGCCCGGCGCGCCAGACCGGCGCTCGTGGTTGCCTGCGTCGGGATCCTGCTCAGCAGCTCGAAGGTGTGCTGGAGTTTCGCGACGACCGAGTCGGCCGCATCGCCCACCGTCTTGTCGCGGTCAATCCGGTACTGGTCGAAGAGCGCTAGGGCCCGAGTCGCATAGAACCGCGCATCCTGGTAAAGCGAGGCGATCGAGGCGGCGTCTGTCGCCTTTTGGGTTTCCCGGCTCGCGCTGCGGGTCGAGACGATGGCGAGGCTGGCAAGCCCGATCACGACGGCGAGCAGGCCGACGAGGGCGATGCGTTGTGTGCGTCCCCCGAGTGCGGTCAGCGGAAGGCTGGCGTGCGGGTGGCGAACGGCCGTCTCGGGGGGCTCAGCGATGATCATCTCGGTCTCCGGCGGGGGCTGATTTGCGGCGGATTGCCTGTCTCAGCCACTTGACCAAAGTTGCCCGAATTGTCCTAGGGACTTAGGTCCCTGCGGGGGCGACCAGGGTGAGCCATCTTTCGATAGCCCACCTCTAGGCGTGAGCGCGGGAACGCCAACGAGCGTGTCGGTGTGCCCGTCGATTCGTTGACACATCCGGAAAGTACTGTCAACTTCGGAAGGGCCAACGACAGATAGTTGGGGGGCATCGGTCGTTGGTTGTGTTGGTCCTCCCATCCCAGACGGGAGATCGTCGTGAACGCGGACCTGGCCGGACGGCTGCACCATGTTGACCCCGCTGTGCTCGGTGAGCGCATCCGCAACCTGCGACTGGCCCGCGGGCTCACCCAAGACGGGCTTGCCGACGGTGCCGTGACGGTCAGCTACATCTCGCGGATCGAGGCCGGCCAGCGCCGACCGGACGCGGCACTGCTGGAGCGGTTCGCCCGCGTCCTGGACACAACGCCTGAACACCTCATAACCGGGATCGAGCCGGCCCGCGCCGACGAGATCACCTTCGCGCTGCTCAATGCCGAGCTCGCGCTCGAGACCGGATCGGCGGACGAGGCCCTCTCCGCGCTCGCGGGAGTGACGGCTGAGCCGGACCTTCCCGACGACATCCGGCAACGAGCCGACCTGCTGACGGCGAGGGCGCTCGAGTCGTCCGGGCGGTACGACGAGGCGATCATCGCCCT
>DASZTL010000041.1:0-13882 GCA_035548055.1 Mycobacteriales bacterium
CCGGTCGCTATGCGTGCTCAGGCACGGACAAGTCGGTCGGCTGCGGCAGCGATTCGCTCGTCGGTTGCAGTGAGTGCGATGCGCACATGCCGGGTCCCCGCCGTGCCGTAGAACGAACCGGGCGCGGCGAGGATGCCGCGCCCGGCGAGCCAGCCGACGGTTTCCCAGCAATCCTCGTCACGGGTAGACCACAGGTAGAGCCCGGCGCCCGTGTCGTCGACGGTGAAGCCGGCGTCTCGAAGCGCCGCGAGCAGGACCGCGCGACGTGACTGGTACCGGTTGCGCTGAGCGACGACGTGCTCGTCGTCGCCGAGGGCGGCGATCATCGCCGCCTGCACTGGCCCAGGAACGATCATCCCGGCGTGCTTGCGGACCTCGAGCAGCTGCGCGACCAACGCGGGATCGCCGGCCAGGAACCCGGCGCGATACCCGGCCAGGTTCGAGCGCTTCGACAGTGAGTGCACGGCCAGCAGGCCGTCGTGCACTCCGCCGCAGACCTCCGGTGACAGCACGGAGACGGGTAGCTCCTCGCCGTAGTAGATATCGGCGTAGCACTCGTCGCTCGCGACGACGGTGCCACGATCACGCGCCCAGTCGGCAACCTTGCGCAGGTGTTCCGGTGGAAGGACTTTCCCGGTCGGGTTGCTCGGCGAGTTGAGCCACAGCAGATCCAGGCGGGCCGGCCCTACCGCCACGGTCGCGTCGACGACGCTGCCCTTCGCGGCGGCGAGCCGCGCGCCCACGTCGTACGTCGGATAGGCCAGGGAGGGGTATCCGACGCTGGCTGCTTCCAACAGTGTCGGAAGCCAGGCGACGAGCTCCTTGGTGCCGATCACCGGCAGGATCGCAGCCGGGTCGACCGTTGCGGCGAAGCGGCGTTGGAGCCATCCCGCGATCGCTTCACGCAGGGCGGGCGACCCCGCGGTCAGCGGGTAGCCGGGCGCGTCAGCCGCGTCAGCCAGTGCTCGCCGGATGACCTCTGGCGTGGCGTCGACCGGTGTGCCGACGGACAGGTCGACGATGCCGTCGGGGTGAGCGCGCGCCTTCTCGGCGTACGGCGCGAGGGAGTCCCACGGGAAGTCGGGAAGCCCCCGCTCAGTGCTCGTCGTGTACCTGTGGCGGCAGCGCAGCGACGAAGGGGTGGTCCTTGTCGATCTTGCCCGTCTTGGAAGCACCGCCCGGCGAGCCGATCTCTTCGAAGAACTCGACGTTCGCCTTGTAGAAGTCCTTCCACTGATCGGGGACATCGTCTTCGTAGAAGATGGCCTCGACCGGGCAGACCGGCTCGCAAGCGCCGCAGTCCACGCACTCGTCCGGGTGGATGTAGAGCATCCGGGCGCCCTCGTAGATGCAGTCAACGGGGCATTCCTCGATACACGCCTTGTCGAGCAGATCGACACACGGCTCGGCGATGACGTACGTCACGTTCCAGATCCTCCCTCGGCTACAGCGCCTTCTAGTATCACCGTCAGGATGAACTCGTGCGAATCCGGGAGTCGCTTTAGTGCCTCAGCAGCCGTTCGACCGGCCCGAGGCAGGCACCATGGTGACGCTGCGGGTAGCGACTTCGGTGGGACCGATCAGCATCGTCGGGGAGATCGTCTCCGCCGACGATGAGCGTTGGTCGGTGCGTCGCCGGGACGGCGAGATCGCCGACGTGAGCGTGGCCTCGATCGAGGCCAGGCGGGTCGTCCCGCCCGGCCGGTCGGTGACCACCTCGGCGCTGGAGATCGAGCAGATATCAGCGTTCGGCTGGCGGCCCGTGGAAGCCGCGCGACTCGGCGGCTGGCTGCTTCGCGCCTCCGGCGGCTTCACGCAGCGGGCCAACTCGGCGCTGGCACTGGGTGATCCGGGGATGGAGCTCGACGAGGCAATCGGGCTCGTGTCCGAGTGGTACGCCGCGCGGGACCTGCCGGCGCTACTTCTCGAGCCGGACGGCAGCGCCCCGGATGGGTTGAGCACCCGGCTGGCTGAGCGTGGGTGGAGTGCCCGCTCGGAGACCCACGTGATGACCGGGGAGATCGCGCACGTGCTTCGTGCCCGACCGGCGGCGCTAGCCGACGTCGCGGCGTCGGGACTGGCGCTGGAGGTCGACGAGGTGCCGGATGACGCTTGGTATGCCTGCGCGATCGACGGTGGCAGGCCGGACTCGGTGGACGCCCGGCAGGTGATCGAGGCACATCCCGCCGTAGTCTTCGGGTCGCTGCGCGAGGGCGACCGGGCCGTCGCGGTCGCACGGGCTGCCGTCGATGCGCGATGGGCCGGCCTGTTCATGGTGACGGTCGCCCCGGACCGGCGCCGGGCGGGCCTCGGAGTGGCAATCACGCTTGCCACCCTGAAGGAGGCGGCTCGCCGGGGCGGTCGACACGTCTACCTGCAGGTGACGACGCAGAACTCCGCGGCGATCGAGCTGTATCGCCAGCTCAACCTGCGGGTCCACCACAGCTACCGCTACTGGTCCGCCCCCGCCCCGAAGTAGCACATCAAGTACGCGTACCCGTCCCGGTTTGGGCGCGATGTCCGGTTTGGTGGCGCCAACATGTGCTAGTTCGAGGGATATTGACAACGGTTGTCAGTAGCGTTTAGCGTCCGGCGATGCCCCGCCGTCTCGCGCTTGCGATCGCTGTCGGGACGGCTGCGCTCGGCGTCGGGTGCGGCGGTGGTTCCGTGCCGAGCAAGCCCGGCGTCGTACGGGTCGTCGCGGCGGAGAACTTCTGGGGCGACATCGCCGAGCAGATCGGCGGTCGCCACGTCGAGGTCACCTCGATCATCAGCAACCCCAACTCCGACCCGCATCTGTTCGAAAGCGATCCCCGCACTGCCGGCGCGATCGCCACCGCGCAGGTCGTGATCGAGACCGGCATCGGCTACGACCCGTTCATGGACAACGCCATCGCTGCCGTCGGGTATCACGGGCAGCGGATCGTCTCGGCGGCATCGAGCATGGGCGCGCTGATGCCCGTCGTCGCAAACCCGCATCTCTGGTACTGGACGGCTCGGATTCCGCGGGTCGCGCACGCGATTGCCAAGCAGCTTTCGGCGATTGACCCGTCAGACGAGGCGTACTTCGCTGGGCGCGAGGCCCATTTCGTGAGGAGCCTCGCCCCTATTCGTCGCACCATCGCGGAGATCAGACACAAGTACGCCGACGCGCCAGTCGGCTACACGGAACGACTTCCCGGATACCTGCTTGACGCGGCGGGGCTGAAGGTCGCCTCCCCTGAGTCGTTCGCCCAAGCGATCGAGGACGGCAACGACCCAAGCCCCGGCGACCTCCTGACCTTTGAGCGTGACATCCGCGATCACACGATCAAGGTGCTGATCTACAACGCCCAGGTCCAAGACGCCGCCACCGAGCGGCTCAAGCAGCTCGCAGTCAGCTCGGGGGTTCCGGTGGTGGGGATGACCGAAACGATGCCGTCGACGGACGCCTCGTTCCAGGCCTGGCAGCTGCGTCAAGCCCGCGAGCTGTTGCGAGCCCTGGGTGGCTGACAATGACGTCGCAGTCTCGCTGCGTGAGGCGACGCTTCGGTTCGGCGACCGCGTGCTGTGGGACAGGCTCGACCTGGACGTGCGCCGGGGCGAGCTCCTCGCCGTACTTGGTCCGAACGGAGCGGGCAAGACGAGCCTGATCCGCGTGTTGCTCGGGTTGCAGTCGCTCACCTCGGGTGCGGTTTTCGTCAATGGCCGGCGGCCGAACCGGGGCGACCGGGCCATCGGATACATCCCACAGCAGAAGGGATTCGACCGCGACCTTCCGCTGCGCGGAACCGACCTCGTCCGGCTAGGTCTCGACGGTCATCGATGGGGTCTCATGACTCCGTCGCGCGAGGCGCGAGAGCGGGTCGCTGCGGCGATCGCCGCGGTGGGTGCGACGCATTACGCCGATGCGCCGTTGGGAAGCCTCAGCGGCGGCGAGCAACAACGCCTGCGCATCGCGCAAGCACTGCTCGCCGACCCCAGCGTCTTGCTCTGCGACGAGCCGCTGCTCTCGCTCGACCTCGGCCATCAGCAGGCCGTGATGACGCTGATCGACCGACAGCGTCGCGAGCGCGGAACTGCGGTGCTGCTGGTGACTCACGAGATCAACCCGATCCTGCCGCTCGTCGATCGGGTGCTCTATCTCGTCGGGGGCCGATGGGTGGTCGGCACGCCCGACGAGGTGATGACGAGCGAGCAGCTCAGCGACCTGTACGGCGCCCCGATCGACGTCCTGCGGGTCCGCGACCGCATCGTGGTGGTCGGCGCGCCCGACCTCGAGCACGACCATCTCAGTGGCGGGCACCACCACGTCGAGGACGAGCAGCGGATTCAGCGGGGTCTGCTGTGAATCTGTCCTTCTACCTGCATCAGTCGTTCGCGCAGCACGCGCTGATCGCCGGTGCGTTGATCTCGGTCGCGTGCGGGCTGCTCGGCCCGTTTGTCGTCACGCGTGGCGCGGCGTTCGCGGTGCATGGAACGGCGGAGCTCGCGTTCACGGGTGCCGCTGCCGGATTGCTGATCAGCGACGATCCGGTCGTCGGAGCGCTTGTCGGTTCGGTCGTCGTCGCGACGGCAATCGGATTGCTCGGCGCAAGAGCGCGGGAGCGCGACTCCGCGATCGGCGTGATCCTCGCGTTCGGCCTCGGACTCGGAGTTTTGTTGCTTGGGCACTATCACGGGTTCGCGACGCAGGCGACGGACATCTTGTTCGGCTACATCTACGGCGTCAGCAACCACCAGCTCGTCATCTTGCTGGTGGTCGTCGCCGTCGTGATCGTCGTGACGGCGCTGATGTTCCGTCCGCTGCTGTTCGCGAGCGTCGACCCCGAGCTCGCCGAGGCGCGCGGCGTTCCGGTGCGACTCGTCGGCCTGGTGTTTCTCTACCTGCTCGCGGTCACGGTTACCGAAGCGGCGCAGATCGTCGGCACGTTGCTGGTGCTGAGCCTCACCATCACGCCTGCGGCGGCGGCGCAACGGCTGTCAGCCCGGCCGGGTGTGGTGATGGGGTTGTCCGTCCTGTTCGCATTCCTCGCTACTGACGGCGGACTCGTCGCCAACCTGCAGCACCCGACAGTCAAGGCGAGCGTCTTCGTGACCTTCATCAGCTTCGGGCTGTATCTGTTGTCGCGCGCTGCCGGACCGTTGCTCAAGCGACGCGGCGGGCATGTTCATCGGGTTGACGCGCAACGCGCACATGAGCATCGCGATCACGACCACGTCGAGGCGCACTGATGTCCGAGACCCGTCGTCGCGCCACTCGCCAGGGCGCTGCCGTGGATGAGGCGCTGGCGGCCGCGGATGGCTTCCTCACGGCGCAGGCGCTGTACGACGAGCTGCGCGGCCGCGGTGACCCGATCGGACTCACGACGGTGTACCGCCACCTCCGCCGGCTCGCCGAGGACGGGGCTGTCGACGTTGTGACTCGTCCTGATGGTGAAGCGGCATATCGGTTGTGCGGGCCGGCGTCCTCAGGCGCGCCGGAGCAGCATCACCATCACCTGGTCTGCCGCATCTGCGGATTCTCGGTGGAGATCGAAGGCCCAGAGGTGGAATCGTGGGCGCATCGCGTCGCCGCGGACGCGGGCTTCACGAACGTGAGTCACACGCTAGAGATATTCGGAGAGTGCAGCCGCCATGCAGGACGTTGAGCGAGTCGAGCGCCTGCGGGACGCCCAACGGAAGGCGACAGACCTCTTCACGGCGATTGAGGCTGCGGGGATCATCGCCGCCGGCGTCACCGAACGGCAGGCGAACGAGGCGATCAAGAAGCTCGCCGCCGAGCGCCTTGGCGTCGAGACGCACTGGCACAAGCGGGTCGTCCGGGCCGGGGTCAACGCGCTCGAGCCGTACCACTCGAACCCGCCGGACCGCGCGATCGGAACCGAGGACATCGTCTATCTCGACCTCGGTCCCGTCTTCGAGGAGTGGGAGGCGGACTTCGGTCGCACGTACGTGATCGGTGACGACCCCGAGAGACATCGGCTCCGTGACGCATTGCCCGTGGTGTGGGCGGCTGGCCGCGAGCACTTCGAGGCGACACCGCGCATCACCGGCTCCGAGCTGTTCGCCTTCATGGTCGAACAGGCGGCCGCCCACCGGTACGAGTGGGGCGGCACGATCGCGGGTCACCTCGTCGGCGACTTCCCGCACGCGGACGCCGAGGGCAGCAAGGACTACTCGCGCATAGCCCCGGCGAACGACCGCCCGCTGCGAGGCGTCGACAGCGCCGGCAACGTCGCGCACTGGATTCTCGAGGTGCATCTCGTCGACCGCGAGCGCGAGATCGGCGGCTTCTACGAGGAGCTGCTCGATATCTGAGCCGACCCGGTCTGAGCCCGCCGGCGACGTCGACTACGAAGCTGGTGGTCACGGCTACGCCGTGCAACGGCAACCGGACCCGCGGATCGCGGCGTGCATCCACGCCGCATTAGGTGAGGCGCAGACGGTGATCAATGTCGGTGCCGGCGCCGGGTCCTACGAGCCGACCGGTCGCGACGTCACGGCCGTCGAGCCGTCGCTGACGATGCGCCGGCAGCGACCCTCGCACCTCAGGGCGGCTGTCGATGCAGTTGCGGAGGAGCTGCCGTTCGCCGATGACAGCTTCGACGCGGCGATGGCCTCATTCACGATCCACCAGTGGCGGGACCTCGACCGGGGTCTGCGCGAGATGCGTCGAGTCAGCCGAGGGCCGGTGGTCATTCTGCTGGCCGATCGGCATGCGCTCGCCGACTTCTGGCTGATCGACTACGTGCCCGACATCATTCGCGCCGAGCAGGGACGCAGCCCGGAGATCGAACATGTCAAGGCGGTGTTGGGCGGCGGCCGCTGCACGGTGACGAACGTGCCGATCCCGCTCGATTGTGTCGACGGGTTCAGCGAGGCGTTCTACGGCCGTCCCGAGCGCTTCCTCGACCCGTCGGTGCGGCAGGCGCAGTCGTCGTGGCAGTTCGTCGCGCCAGAGGTTGCTGCAGCCGGACTGTGGCGGCTGCGTGCCGACCTCGAGTCGGGTGAGTGGGATCGCCGGCACGGCACGCTGCGACGGCAGCCGTACTACGAGGGCTCGCTCCGCCTCGTCGCCGCCCGCCCGTCCTGACCCCCACCGCGGTGATCATGACCGCTAATTCAGCGAGTACGGCGTGTCATGAATTAACGGTCATGATCACCGCGGGATTTCACGGTGCGGGATGCTCTTTCGCGTGACCGACGAAGGAGCGATCCGGCCGGAGCTCGAGAAGGTTCGCGAGCGGCAGCGGCTGCTCCAGGATGCCGCGCGCCCGGATGCGGTCGCGAAGGTCCACGGTCGCGGCCGCCGTACGATTCGCGAGAACCTGGACGACCTGTTCGACGCCGGCAGCTTTCACGAGTGGGCCGGCCTGGTGGTCGCAGCGCAGCGTGGCCGCCGTGACTTCGACGACCTGCTCATGAACACGCAGGCGGACGGGGTCGTCACCGGTACCGGCACGCTCGACGGTCGACGCGTCGCGGTCGTCGGGTACGACGTGATGGTGCTCGCCGGGACCCAAGGGCACTTCGGTCACAAGAAGACCGATCGCTTCCTGGAGATCGTGCGACGTGAACGGCTGCCGCTCGTGCTGTTCGCCGAAGGTGGCGGCGGACGTCCTGGGGACAGCGACGTGCCGACGGTCGCGGGCCTCGACGTACCGACCTTCGGCCGGTTCGCCGCACTATCAGGTGTTGTGCCGCGGATCGGCATCGCCTCGGGCCGGTGCTTTGCCGGCAACGCCTCGCTCTACGGCTGCTGCGACATCACCATCGCGACGCCCGAAGCGAGCATCGGCATGGCGGGCCCGGCGATGATCGAGGGCGGCGGGCTCGGCGTCGTCGACGCCGACGATGTCGGGCCGCAGGAGATGCACGTCACCACCGGCGTCGTCGACATCAGCGCAGCCGATGACGCAGACGCCGTTGAGATCACCAAGCGCGCGTTGACGGCATTTGTCGCTGAGCTGCCGAAGTGGTCCGAGCCCGATCAGCTGTTGCTGCGTGACGTCGTACCGGAGAACCGGCGTCGGGCCTACGAGGTGCGCAAGGTGCTCAACCTGGTCGCTGACGAGGGCTCGGTCCTCGAGGTGCGCCCGCGGTGGGCGCGCGGGATGGTCACCGCGTTCGCCCGCATCGAAGGACGCGCGATCGGGGTGATCGGGAACAACCCGCTTCACCTTGCCGGGGCGATCACGAGTGACTGCGCCGACAAGGCATCGCGGTTCCTGCAGCTGTGTGACGCCTTCGACCTGCCGGTCCTTTCGCTGTGCGACACCCCCGGCATGATGGTCGGCCCGGCCGCGGAGCAGACCGGACTGGTCCGGCACACCTCGCGACTGTTCACGGTCGGAGCGACGATGACGGCCCCCATCGTCATGGTCATCCTCCGCAAGGGCTACGGCCTCGGTGCGATGGCGATGGCCGGCGGTGACTTCCACGCCCCGCTCGCCACGCTCGCCTGGCCCACGGGTGAAGTCGGCGGGATGGGCCTGGAAGGTGCGGTCCGGCTCGCGATGCGCAAGGAGCTCGCTGCGATCGAGGACGACGAGGAGCGGCAGCGCACGTTCGACGCTCTCGTCGCGGCGGCCTACGAGCGGGGCGGCGCCCTCTCCGCCGCAACGTACGGCGAGATCGACGACGTCATCGACCCGGCGGAGACGAGGTCGCGGGTCGCCGCACTGCTGCGCGGGTGGCAGCCGCCGCCGCGCGATGGGCGTCGACGGGTCGTCGACACCTGGTGACGGCAACGGCTTCCTTCGCCGAGGCCAACCGTCTAGGCCAAACTTTGCCGGCGAACTCTGGCCCAGTGCGTTGGCCTCGACGGGCCCGTACGAAGCGGGGGAGACTGTCGGGACCCTGACAGATGGCGGGCCAGATCCGCCCTAGGAGAGCTCATGACACAGGCAGCGACCGGTCCGGACGTCCGGCAGATGCCGTTGCCGCGCCCTCCGGTGATGCTCGACCACGTCGTCGACGACCGCAACGAGGTCTGGCGGCTGATCGAGGCCCACGCGCCGTACTGGCCGGTGCAGCGGTACTTCGCGAACAGCGCCGAATACGCAACGCTGTCGGGCCAGAACGAGCCGGCGCAGATGATCGTGGCGCCGGTCTTCCGCGGCAACTGGGCGTTTGACGGCGACGTGCTCGACGGCGTCCAGCCGATCCTCGACAGCGAGCGCTTCTGCGGTGCCGCCCGGCAGCTGTTCGACGCCGAGATCGTGCGGCCGACCACCGTCTATGTGAACCTGACCTGGCAGCTGCCGTTCCCGCAGGGCGCCGGCCATACGGACATCCCGGCCTTCCGGGGCTTCGACCGCACGACCTACCCGATCACCTTCCTCACGATCATGGGACTGTCCGGCCTCTTCGAGGACGTCCGCGTCAAGGTCGCGACTGGTGTTTCGTGGTTCTACCGGGGGAGCGACGGCGGCTTCGAGTACTGGCCCGAAGGACCCGACGGGCCGTCGGTTCTGCACGAAGGCGTGATCGACAACACCGCGATCGTCGCGGACAACGACTTCATGTGGCATCGCGTCCGACCCACGGGCAAGCCCGAGGATGGAATGGTCACGATGTCGAAGGACGCCGAACTGGTGCGGCGCGACGGTGACGCCTGGGCGATCGTCGACGGCGGCAGTGAGCTCGGCGCCTTCACCACCGAGCGGCTGCGGGTGAGCCTGTCCTGGAAGGGGATCGCCTTCACCGACGACGCCGACCGGCGCCGGCATGACGACCACCTCGACGACATCGACCTGGCCGGTGTCCTGAAGCGCTTCAGCGACGACTTCACGGCGCGGGGCGAGCAGCTGGACGTCCCGTCGGACCCGCTCGGCGACCCGACGTTCGTGCGGACGCTGCGCGACGCCTATGTCCGCTACCCGACAACCAGCTCCTAGCTGCCTCGCCGTCAAGCGGCGAGGCGGCCGGTGACGCCGGGCAGTAGCCCGGCGGAAGATCCCCGATCTCCATAACGGAGAATGGTGATTCACATCGGGCGGTAAGTGCAGGGGGCTGGAGCGTCGTGAGTGGCCTCGCCCGCTGGTGCGTGAGGTACCGCTGGATAGTCGTCGGTCTCTGGTTTGCCACGGCCCTCTACACCGGCGTGATCGCGCATCGGGTCGGATCGGAGTACTCCAACAGCTTCAGCCTGCCGAACACCGACACTCAGCGCGCCGTGGATCTGCTGCGCGCGCAGTTCCCGCAGGCAGCAGGCGACGTCGAGCAAGTCGTGATGCACGCGACCAGTGGCAAGGTGACAGACGCGAGCCTTCGTCGTGCCGAGACCACGATGCTCGAACGCGTCTCTCAGCTCCCGCACGTGGTGGCCGTCATCTCGCCGTACGGGCCCGGTGGGGCGCCGCAGATCAGCAAGGACCGCACGATCGCGTATGCGGTCGTGCAGTTCGACCAGCTTGCCGACGTGCTGCCCAGCGAGGCCATCGACAAGCTGTTGGACGTCACCGAGGCGGCGCGTAGCAAGTACCTGCAGGTGGAGCTCGAGGGGCAGGCCATCACCCTGCGCCAAACCGTGAAGACAGGTCCGAGTGAGATTGCGGGCATCCTCGGGTCCGCGATCGTCTTGTTTCTCGCCTTCGGGTCCTGGCGAGGGATGGTCACGCCGCTCGTCGCTGCGATTGCGGCGATCCTCGTCGGCACGTCGATCGAGGCACTGATATCCCACGCGATGCCTGTCGCGCCGTTCGCGACGCAGCTGTCCGTGCTCATGGGCCTGGGCGTAGGGGTGGACTATGCCCTTTTCATCGTCAGTCGGCATCGCAACAACCTGCTGCACGGGATGGGTGTGGAGGAGTCGATCGAGGCTTCCCTCAACACATCGGGACGAGCGGTGCTGTTCGCCGGCGCGACCGTCTGTGTGGCTCTGCTCGGGCTGCTGCTGCTCAACATCACGTTCCTGGTCGGCGTCGCCGTCGGAACCGCAATCACTGTCGCACTGACGATGGTCGCGTCGCTGACGCTGACCCCCGCGCTGCTGGGCTTCATGGGGCTCAAGGTCCTCGGCCGCAAGCGCCTCGCGCGGCTGCAGGAGCACGGCCCAGACGACACCCATGTGACCGGTGGCTGGCTCACCTGGGCGAAGGTCGTGGAGCGACGGCGTCTTCCGCTCGCGGCCGTCGCCATCGGCGTGATCGTCCTGCTGGGCGCGCCCGCGTTCGCGATGCAGCTCGGTAACGCGGACGCCGGCAACGATCCGTCCAGCTTCACCACCCGCAAGGCGTATGACCTGCTCAGCGAAGGATTCGGTCCGGGCTTCAACGCCAACATGCAGGTCGTCACGCAGTTGAAGCGGGCGGGCGACGTCTCTCAGCTCGCCCCGCTCCAGGCGGCGATCCGTGAGGAGCCCAACGTCGCCGCCGTGAGCCCGGCCGTCATGGGGCTGAACCGCAAGACCGCAGTCTTCGTCGTCGTACCCAAGTCCGCGCCGCAGGACGAAGCCACGACCGATCTCGTGAAGAACCTTCGCAAGACGGTCATTCCCAGAGCGCTGCCCGGAACCGGCGTGCAGGTCGCCTACATCGGCGGCGCGACCGGAGCATTCATCGACTTCTCCGACGTACTCGCGCGCAAGCTCCCGCTGTTCATCGGGGTCGTGGTGCTCGTCGCTGCGCTCCTGCTGATGATCGCGTTCCGAAGTCTGGTCATCCCGCTGACGGCTTCGGTGATGAACATCCTCGCCGCACTCGCCAGCTTCGGCTTGTTGGTGTTCGTCTTCCAACAAGGCCATCTAGCCAACGTGTTCACGATCGGCCGACCGGGTCCGGTCGACGCGTTCGTGCCGGTGATGATGTTCGCGATCCTCTTCGGGTTGTCGATGGACTACCAGGTCTTCCTCGTCAGCCGGATGCATGAAGAGTGGATCCATACCGGCGACAACAAGCTGGCGGTGAGCGTCGGTCAGGCCGAGACCGGCCGAGTCATCACGGCCGCCGCGACGATCATGATCGTGGTCTTCCTGGCGTTCGTGTTCGGCGACCAGCGGCAGGTCTCGGAGTTCGGTCTCGGGCTCGCCGGCGCGGTGATGATCGACGCGTTCATCCTGCGCACCGTGCTCGTGCCCGCGGTGATGCACACCTTCGGCCGGTCGAACTGGTACCTCCCGAAGTGGATGGACCGGACCCTGCCGCACCTCAGCATCGAGCCGCCTGACCGCACGTATGACGACGACCTGATGATTGCGGACTTCGAGACTCACTAAGCGCGACGTGCGTGCCGACGCATCAGCACCGACCTGCGTTGTTGTCTACGTGCCCCAGTCCGGTCGCAGGGGCATTCCGGCTTCCCCGTGCTCGTCGACCCGCACGCCAAGCACCTGGTGCAGTTCGATGGTGCGCCGCTCGAAGCCGAGCCGCGACCCGGCCATGTACATCGCCCAGACCCTCGCCCGACCAACGCCGACCTCGTCGACGACCTCGTCCCAGTGCGCTGAAAGGTTGTCGCACCAGCCCCTGAGTGTCTGCGCGTAGTGCTCACGCAGGTTTTCCTCGTGCCGGACCTCGAGGCCGGCGTCCTGCATCGCGGTGACGATCGCACCGACCGCTTCGAGCTCACCGTCCGGAAAGACGTAACGGTCGATGAAGCCTCGGATGCGAACCGCTTCGGTGGTTGTGGGCCGCGTGATGCAGTGGTTGAGCAGCCGGCCTTGAGGGCGCAACCTCGACCGCAGGAAGCCGAAGTACGCCGGTAGGTTCGCTGCGCCGATGTGCTCGGTGAGGCCGATTGACGACACCGCGTCGAAGTTGTCTTCGCGTACGTCGCGGTAGTCGCAGTAGCGCACCTCAGCGAGGCCGGTAAGGCCGTCTTCGGCGATGGCCTTGGCCGCCCACTCGGCTTGCTGGCGGGACAGCGTCACCCCCAGTGCGCGCACGCCGTAATGCTTGGCCGCGTGGCGGACCATGCCGCCCCACCCGCAGCCGACGTCGAGCAGGCGCATCCCCGGCTCGAGCCCGATCTTTTGGGCGACCAGGTCGTACTTGTGCGCCTGGGCCTCCTCGAGGGAGGCCGACGGTGTCGGGAAGCACGCGCAGGTGTAGGTCATCGATGGTCCGAGGACCCATTCGTAGAAGCGGTTCGACACGTCGTAGTGGTGGCTGATCGCTGCGGCATCACGAGCCTTGCTGTGCCGGAAACCCTGGCGCCACCGCCGCGCGTGGTATTCCTCTTGCGGTGGGTCGATCCATCGAAGTGCCTTTGGGTCGATGCTGCGCAACACATCGATCCGGTCCGCCCACGACAACGACCCGATTCGATCGTTCCAGACCAGCTGGAGCATCTCGTGCAGGTCGCCGCCGATCTCCAGCTCGCCGCTCACGTAGGCGCGTGCCAAGCCGAGTGAGCTCGGCGCCGTGAGGAGGTAGGTCAACGCGGCGGGCGACCGGAGGTCGACGCGCACCGTCGCACCATCGGGTCCGGCCGAGCTGCCGTCGTAGGCGGTCACATGTAGCGCGGGTTCACGCAACACATTCCAGACCACGTGGGCAATGGGCTTGCGTGGCACGGGTCCTCCTCGTTCGCTAGCGGCCCTGCACGGTCTTCGCGTACAGGTCGAGCAACCGTCCGTTCGGGTCGTATCGCTTCTTCAGCAAGGCGTAGGCCTCACCGCCATACGTACCCCAGAACTCCTCCTCCGGATAGAACGACGTGGAGTACAGCGACTTGCGCCCGCCGAGATCAGCCACCATCTCTTCGATCGCACGGTTGTGATAGCCGTCCTGCTCGCCTTCAGGCAGCGGTGCCGTCGACCAGAACCCGACGTTGACGAAGGTCGTGGCAGGGTCCAGGTCGTAGAGCGGCCACCGCGCCAGGGGATCGCGCTGGCGCAGCGGGCAGAGCCACACCGGTTGGATTCCGGTGCGCTCATCGAGAAACGAGACGAACTCCG
>DASZTL010000042.1:0-34903 GCA_035548055.1 Mycobacteriales bacterium
GTCCTCCGACCCGCTGTCGACGACGATGACCTCGTCGACCAGCGACGCGGTGCCCCCGAGCTCGGCTCGGATCGACGCGACGATCTCGCCGACGGTGGCTTCCTCGTTGCGAGCCGGCAGGACGACCGCGGTCCGGGTCGCGGCCTTAGCTGCCGTGACCCGCGCGATCGGCCAGGCTTCAAGGTCAGACGTACGTCGCGCGAACCAGTCGCTCAGGTTCGCCGGTACGTGACGATCCGACGTCTCGGACACCATCCCGACCGTACATGGAGCGGGAATGTCCGAGGCGGCAGGCCCGAAACGAGTGGACAATGGAGCGGTGAGCCACGGCCATGACCTCATCGACACCTCGCAGATGTATCTGCGAACGGTGCTCGAGCTCGAGGAGGAGGGCATCGTCCCGCTGCGGGCGCGGATCGCCGAACGGCTCGAGCAGAGCGTGCCGACGGTGTCCCAGACGGTGTCGCGCATGGAGCGCGACGGGCTGCTCACCGTGACCTCCGACCGGCGGATCGACCTCACCGACAGAGGCCGCGCCGAGGCGACGCGGGTGATGCGCAAGCACCGGCTGGCCGAGTGCCTGCTCGTCCAGGTGATCGGCCTGGATTGGCAGCTCGTCCACGACGAGGCCTGCCGGTGGGAGCACGTGATGAGCGAGACCGTCGAGCGCCGCCTGCTCGAGATCCTCGGGCATCCGACGGAGTCGCCGTACGGCAATCCCATCCCCGGCCTTGCCGAGCTCGGTGAGTCGACCGAGTCCGACGAGTTCCTCGGCGGGATCGTGTCGCTCACGGAGGTGCCGAAGGACACGACGAACGTCGTGGTACGCCGCATCGGCGAGCCGATCCAGGCCGACTCGAAGCTCATGACCCGACTGCGGCGAGCGGGGTTGCGGCCCAACGGACCACTGGTCATCTCGCGAGTCGAAGTGGGCAAGATGCAGCTCGGCGAAGGCAACCGCGCGGTGTCGCTCGACAACGCGTTGGCGGCGCACGTCTTCGTGTCCTCGCCGGCCTGAGACAGCACGTTCGCCTGCGGCGAACGCAGTGCGCCCAAAGCCCAATCGGATGACGCACCGCTGATTCGGCCGCAGGCTGCTGGCATGAATCTGCTCGTGCTTGGCGGCACTCGGTTTGTGGGCCGCGCGGTGGTCGAGGTCGCGCTCGAGTCCGGCGACGAAGTCACCGTCGTGAGCCGAGGCGACAGCGGTGAGCCACCGGCGGGCGTCGAGTGGATCCGTGGCGACCGTTTCGACTCCGCGACTGTCGACACAGTGGCGGCTCGTGGCTGGGATGCGGTGATCGACACCTGGTCGGGTGATCCGGCCGCGGTCGCGTCGAGCGCCGCCGCCCTCGGTGGTCGTGCCGGGTGGTACGGCTACGTCTCGTCCCGCTCGGTCTATCGCTGGCCAGTTGTCGCCGGCGCAGACGAGACCGCTGCCGTGATCGAGGCCGGGGAAGAGACCGGCTACGCCGCTGACAAGCGCGGCGCGGAGCTCGCGGTGCTGCAGCACTTCGAGGGCCGCTGTCTGCTCGCGCGCGCCGGACTGGTGATCGGCCCATATGAGGACACCGGTCGTTTGACGTGGTGGCTGTCCCGCGCGGCGGAAGGTGGGTCGGTGATTGCGCCGGGTCCGCGCGACCGACCCTGGCAGTACGTCGACGCCCGAGATCTCGCCGACTTCATGCTCCGCTGCGCCCGCTCAGGCATCGCGGGGACCTACAACGTCGTCGGCGAACGCGGCGCGGGAGTGACGACACAACGGCTCCTCGAGGCCTGCCTGGAGGTCACCGGAAATCGCACCCCACTCACGTGGGTCGAACCCGACTTGTTGCGTCGCGCCAAGATCGGCGAGTGGGACGACCTACCGGGCTGGACGTCGCCGGACGGCGAGCTCGCCGGCTTGCACGACTGCGACGTCAGCGCCGCCGTGGCCGCCGGGCTGAGCTGCCGCTCGGTCGAGGACACCGTTGGCGACACCTGGCAGTGGCTGCGCGAGATCCCGGCGTACCGGCGACCTCCGGTCCGACCCGGCCTACCGAGACGCGGCTTGACCGCCGAGCAGGAGCAAACCGTCTGGTGGCTGCTCCCCCGGTTCGCTCTGCGTTCTACATAGTGGGATAACTAGTTCATATTTCAGAACAGCTTCCTACACTGGCGAAGTGCCTCCTCGAGCCCGCACCCCGAACCGCTGGCTGATCCTCGTGCTCGGGCTGGCGGCGCAGGCCGCTGCGAGCTCCTACCTGTACGGCCTGCCGATGCTGCTCCCCCAGCTGCGCCATGAAGGCGACCTCTCCCTCGCATCCGCCGGTTGGTTGGTGGCGGCACCCTCGATCGGCCTGCTCGTCACGTTGATCCCATGGGGAGCGCTCGTCGACCGACGTGGCGAGCGGGGCGTCATGGTCAGCGGACTCGTCCTCGCCGGCGGCTTCTTGGTCGGTGCCGCCGCAACAGACGACTACGCCGTGCGACTGGTGCTGCTCGTCTTGGCCGGTGCGGGTGGCGGATCGGTGAACTCTGCGGGCGGACGACTCGTGCTCGGCTGGTTCGAGCCGCACGAACGCGGCACCGCGATGGGCTGGCGGCAGACAGCCCAGCCGCTCGGGGTCGCACTCGCGGCGGCAACGTTTCCGCCGATCGCCAACACTTGGGGCATCGGCTGGGCCATCGCGCTGCCCGCCGCGCTCTGTGTCGTGGTGGCGGCCATGGTGGAGGTCTTCGTCGTCGATCCCCCGCGACTCCCACGGTCGGCGACAGAGCCCGCGCCGACATCGCCGTACCGCGGACCGACGTTGTGGCGGCTGCACTTCGCGAGCGCGATGCTCGTCGTCCCCCAGTTCGCCGTCTCGGCCTTCGCACTCACCTATCTCGTGAGCGAGCGTCATTGGGGGACGGCGTCGGCCGGTCGGCTGCTGTTTGCCTTTCAGCTCGCCGGCGCGGCCGGCCGCGTCGCGTCGGGCGTTTGGTCGGATCGGGTCGGCAACCGGCTCGGCCCGATGCGGATGGTGGCCGCAGCAGCCGCGGTCACGATGCTCGCTGCCGGCATCGGCGCCGCCAACGGCTGGCTGCTTGCAGTCGTCGCGCTCGGCGTCGGCGTCGTGGTGACCGTCGCCGACAACGGCCTCGGGTTCACGGCGACGGCGGAGCTGGCTGGATCGTCGTGGGCCGGGCGGGCGATGGGGGTGCAGAACACCGGCCAGAACCTGACGGCGGCGCTCACACCACCGCTGCTCGGCGCGTTGATCACCGCGCACGGATTCGGATGGGGCTTCGGCGTCGTCGCGCTGTTCCCGCTCATCGCTGTCTTTGCGACTCCGGTGGCGGCGGAAACCGGTCGCGTCGCCTTACCGAAGCCTGCCACGCTGAGGGTGTGACCACTCGAGTCGGCATCTTGCTGTTCGACGACGTCGAGGAGCTCGACGCGGTCGGCCCGTGGGAGGTCCTCGCCTACTGGGCGGTCAACCACCCCGACGACGAGGTCGCAGTC
This sequence comes from Mycobacteriales bacterium, assembly GCA_035548055.1. GTDB lineage: Bacteria > Actinomycetota > Actinomycetes > JAFAQI01 > JAFAQI01 > DASZTV01. The sequence continues at coordinate 3,488 of DASZTL010000042.1, forward strand.
TCGTCTCTGTCCTCTCGCGGTGGCGAGGTCACCGCCGCCAAAGGCCTGAAGCTGGTCGCGCAGCACTCCTTCGCGGACGCGCCGACGTACGACCTGTTGGTCCATCCGGGCGGGCAGGGCACCCGGCCGCTGATGCGCGACGACGCCCACCTGGAGTGGGTGCAGAAGCAACGCGCTTCGGTGCCGTTGATGACGAGCGTGTGCACCGGCTCACTGGTCTATGCCGCCGCTGGGCTGTTGCGCAACCGACCGGCCACGACGCACTGGGTTGCCCTCGACCTGCTGGCCGAGACCGATCCGACGATCGACGTGCGACGCGACGAGCGCTATGTCGACGACGGCGACATCGTCACCTCGGCAGGGGTGTCTGCGGGCATCGACATGGCGCTGCATCTCGTGCGCCGGCTCGCGGGCGAGCAACGCGCCCGGGAGGTACGACGCGGCATCCAGTACGACCCCGCGCCTCCCGTCTGACCCTCGGGGAAGCAATGTGGCATTGCCCTCGCAATTTGCTTGCAAACTGCGCGATTCGCCGGGGCAATGCCACATTGCTTGCGGCGCTAGGCGAGGGGTGCGGTGCGAAGGATCTTGACCCCGGGCGGCATGCCGCGCCCCGCGCGGCGGAGGTAGACCTCCTCCACCTCGCGCAGCACGCTGTCCGCGTCGCGTCGCAGCCGACGCGGCGAGTTGTGAAGTGCCGTCACGCCTGCGGCTACCAGCAAGTCGTGTCTGCGTTGCATCGCCTCGAATACGTCCTCGCCGGCTTCATCGGCAGCGTGGAACTGCCGCCCGTTGACCTCATGGATCAGCGCGGCATCCTCGAACAGCGCATCCGGGCTGAACACGGTGCCGTCGGGCAGTTCGATCAGGCAGTTCCAGAGTGGCGTCGGAAGCAGGCGACTGCGGGCGACGAGGGCGCGAAAGTCGGCTTCGGGTGCAGATCGAACGCCGGCCTCGATCGGCATCAGGACGCGAAGCAACCTGGGTCGTCCTCGCGCCTGGCCGGCGTGCGCCTCCTCGATGAGGCTGCCGAGCCTCACCTGCCTTTGTTGCACCGCGGCCGCGAGAACCGCGAGCGAGTCTCTCTCGGAGTCGTGGCGCGCCGCGAACTCACACAGAGCGCGATCTAGTGGCGCGGTCGGCAACCCTCCGACGACAACGCTCGTCGGCAGTCGCCAGGTCCGCTTGATCACGACAAACTGACGCGAAGCCCGCTGGACGGAGTCCGGGATCAGGACGCGAACCGCGGCTTCGTCCGGTACGTACGGCAGCCCGTGCACCCGCAAGGCGGACGTGTCGTTCAGCATCGCGTCGGAACCGGCGTACAAGAGCGCAGCGCGCACCCGCTGGATTTCCGACAACGGCGAGCGATCAGCTTTGTAGACACCGGGAAGCACGACCTGCCACCGGCGGCCGAGCCGCCGCTGGATGGCGGCGTCGGAGAGAAACGCCAAAGCCTGTTGGCGAGTGATCAGACCGTCTTGGACCGCAATCCAGGATTCGAGCGAGTCGGGCATGCGGGGAGGGTTACGCGACACCAGCCGGTAGTGGGCAACCGCGTATGAAGCTGCGTACTCACGCGGAGCAGCTTCCCCTTGTGGAAAGCAATGTCACATTGCCCCTGCAAACTTGGCGCCATCGAGCGAAAATGCGTATGCAATGCCACATTGCTTGGCTCAATCAGCCAGCGGAAGCTCGACCCGGAAGGTTGCGCCTTCGCCGAGTCGCGACACGACCGTCGCGGTGCCGCCGTGTGCCGCTACCAGACTCGCCACGATGGACAGGCCCAGGCCGCTGCCGCTCTTCGCGACACCGCCGTCGACGCCGCGAGCGCGTGACTGATCCGCGCGGTAGAAGCGTTCGAAGACATGAGCCGCATCCTCGGCGCTCATCCCAGGACCGTCGTCCGCGACCTCCACCGCTGCGGTGCGACTGGTCTCGTCCGCGACAACTCGCACCCGGATCGCGGCCTCGGCGGGGGTGTGAGTCAACGCGTTGCGCATCAGGTTGTCGACGACCTGGCGCAGCCGGGTGGCGTCACCGGTGACGATCGGCGGCACGGCGGCGTCCGTCGCGAGCTCGATGGCGCGCTCTGGGGCGACCCGGCGCGCGCTCCCGACCACGTCGTGCGCGATGTCGAGCAGGTCGACCGGCATCTGCTCGAGCGGACGTTCCTGGTCGAGCCGCGCGAGCAGCAACAGATCGTCGACCAGCAGTCCCATCCGCTCGGCTTCTGCCTCGATGCGAACCATCGAGTCAGTGACATCGGCAGCGGTCGTCCCACCGATCCGATGCAGTTCGGCAAATCCGCGGATCGAGGTCAGCGGAGTGCGAAGCTCATGGCTCGCATCGGCGATGAACTGCCGCATTCGTTCTTCCGATGCCCGCGCGTGCTGCTCTGATGATCGCTTCCGGGCGAAGGCGTCTTCGATCCGGGTCAGCATCACGTTCAGTGCGCCCGACAGCCGGCCGACCTCGGTGCGAGGGTGCAGCGCAGGCACCCGTTGCGAGAGGTCACCAGCCGCAATCGCTTCCGCGGTGCGCTCCACCGCCACCAACGGGCCCAGCGACTGCCGAATGAGTACGTAGCCGCTGCCGCCGATGAGCACGAGAGCTGCGGCCCCGATCAGGACCTCGACCAGGATCAGGTGGTCGACAGTCCGACCGACGTCGGACAACGACGTCGCGATCGCGATCGTCCCGTTCCCGTCACGCGACGGTACGGCGACGACTCGCCACGACCCGTTGCCGTCGGCCGAGCCAACGGTGAACGGCCGGCCGGACCGGACCGCCGGATCGTTCGGCAGCAGCGTCGGCAGCTTCGGCGGTGACTGGGCGGTCAGCGGCGCCGCATCAGCGTTCCCGGAAGGAGCGCCGTCGGGGGCGAAGGTGCGGACGTAGTAGGGACTCGGCAGTCGCCCGCCCTCGCCCGTCGCGGCGCTGGACGCCCCGGCGCCGTCGGGGTTCGGAGGTGGTCCTGGGATCGGGCCGCCACGGCCCGGACCGAACCGGGCCCCGTCAGCGATGCCGCGAGCGGCAACCTTGAGCTGGTTGTCGACGCGCCCGATCAGATACGAGTGGAGTGCCGCGGTCGCCGCGACGGCGGCGATAGAGAGTCCGACGGTCGCGAGAACCAGCACGGTGGCGACGAGCTTCACCCGCAACGGCGTGCGTTCGAGGACGCCACGCAACGGCGTCATTCGCGCGGCATTCGCAGGACGTAGCCGACACTGCGGATGGTGTGCAGCAGTCTCGGTTCGGAATTGTCGATCTTGCGGCGCAGATAGGAGACGTAGGACTCGACGACATTGGCATCGCCGTCGAAGTCGTAGTGCCAAACGTGGTCGAGGATCTGCGCCTTGCTGAGCACCCGTTGCGGGTTCTCGAGGAAGTAACGCAGCAGCTTGTACTCCGTCGGAGAGAGGTCGACACCTCGCCCCGCCTTGAGGACCTCGTGCGACTCGTCGTTCATCTCGATGTCGCCGAATCGAAGCACTGGACGAGCGTCGCCATCACCTTGGGTACGGCGGAGCACCGCGCGGATCCGTGCGACGACCTCTTCAAGGCTGAAGGGCTTGGTGATGTAGTCGTCGCCGCCGAGCGTCAGGCCGGTGACCTTGTCGTCAGTGGCGTCGCGAGCCGTGAGGAACAACACGGGCACCTGCCGCTGTCGCTCACGCATTCGTCGCATGACCTCAAAGCCGTCGATTCCCGGCATCATCACGTCGAGCACCACGAGGTCCGGCTGGAACGCTTCGACCGCTTTCAACGCCTGCTGGCCGTCGCGCGCGGTCGCGACGTCGAAGCCCGCAAAGCGAAGACTTGCCGACAGCAGCTCGAGGATGTTCGGCTCGTCGTCCACGACGAGCAAGCGGGCAGCTGCCGAGGCCGTGTCCGCGTCGCCCCCCATCGCCATACCTCCGATCCGATCCTCATCCGACTGTGAACGGCGGCCCTGATCGCGGCGTGAGAGCTTCCTGTGAGTTTGCTGTGAGCTAGTCCGGCCCGTATGCCAGGGTGAGGAACTCCGAACGAGTGCGCGCGTCGTCGCGCAGCCTCCCCAGCAAGGTCGACGTCACCGTCGATGCACCGCGTGCGCCGACGCCCCGCACGGTCATGCAGGTGTGCTCGGCCCGAAGGACGATCCCGACGCCCTTCGGCGAGAGGTTGTCCTCGAGCCAGTGCGCGATCTGCGTCGTCATCCGCTCCTGCACCTGCGGCCGGCGCGAGAACAGCTCGACGACGCGAGCCAGCTTGGACAACCCGAGAATCCGCTCATCAGGGAGGTAGGCCACCACGGCGGTGCCCATGAATGGCAGCAGGTGGTGCTCGCACAGTGAGGTGAACGGGATGTCCCTCGCGATCACCATCTCGTCGTAGCCCTCGTCGTTGGGGAACGTCGTCAGCGAGAACTTCCGCGGGGTGAGCAGCTCAGCATAAGCGCGGGCGATGCGTCCGGGCGTGCCGGCGAGGGTCCCGTCGCGATGGTCGATCCCGAGCGCGTCGAGCAGCGCTCCTGCCGCCGTCTCAGCGGCGGCGAGATCGATCTCGGGCGATCCGCTCACAGGGCGTCCGCGGGCACGTACACGCCCCAGACGTCGCGCAGTGCATGGCACACCTCGCCGCACGTGGTGCGAGCAACGAGTGCCTCGCGCATGAACGGCATGACGTTGTCGCTGCCCTCCGCTGCGCGCTTCAGGGCATCGAGCGCTCGTGTGACGTCTGCCTGGTTCCGGTCGGCGCGCAGTGCCGCCAGGCGCTTGGCCTGCTGCTCGCCGATCGCCGGGTCAACCCGAAGTGGCTCGTAGACGTCGTCATCGTCGATCGTGTACTTGTTCACGCCGACCACGACTCGCTCACCGCCGTCGATCTGCTGGGAGGTGAGGTACGCCGCCTTCTCGATCTCGCCCTTCTGGTAGCCGCGCTCGATGGCGGCAACGGCGCCGCCCATGTCCTCGACGGCCTTCATCAGCTCGAGGGCGGCGGCCTCGACCTCGTCGGTCATCGCCTCGACGGCGTACGAGCCGGCGAACGGGTCGACCGTGGCCGTGAGGTCGGTCTCGTTGGCGAGCACCTGCTGGGTGCGGACAGCGAGCCGCGCGGCCTTCGCGGTCGGCAGTGCGATGGCCTCGTCGAAGGAGTTGGTGTGCAACGACTGGGTGCCGCCAAGGATCGCGCCGATGGCCTGCGTCGTGACGCGGATCAGATTCACCTCGGGCTGCTGGGCGGTGAGCTGCACGCCCGCGGTCTGAGTGTGGAAGCGCAACATCTGCGATCGAGGGTCCTTCGCGCCGAACTGCTCGCGCATGATGCGGGCCCAGATTCGCCGAGCCGCGCGGAACTTCGCGACCTCCTCGAGCAACGTCGTACGCGCGACGAAGAAGAAGGCAAGCCGCGGCGCGAACTCGTCCACCTCCTGACCGGACGCGATGGCCGCGCGGACGTACTCGACACCGTTGGCGAGGGTGAAAGCGATCTCCTGCGCGGGCGTCGCCCCGGCCTCGCCCATGTGGTAGCCCGAGATCGAGATCGTGTTCCACTTCGGGATGTTCGAGCGGCAGTAGCTGAAGATGTCGGTGATCAGCCGCAGTGATGGCTTCGGCGGGAAGATGTACGTCCCGCGGGCGATGTACTCCTTGAGGACGTCGTTCTGGATCGTCCCGGTCAGCGCCTTGGGCGCGACACCCTGCTCTTCACCCACGAGTTGGTAGAGCAACAGGAGCAGCGACGCCGGGGCGTTGATCGTCATCGACGTCGACACCTCGCCGAGCGGGATGCCGTCGAACAACACGCGCATGTCGTCTATCGAGTCGATGGCGACGCCCACCTTGCCGACCTCGCCCTGCGCGATCGTCTCGTCGGAGTCGTAGCCCATCTGGGTGGGCAGATCGAAGGCGACGGACAGACCGGTTGAACCGGCCTTCACGAGCTGGTGGTAGCGCTCGTTGGACTCCTTCGCCGTACCGAAGCCGGCGTACTGCCGAATGGTCCACGGCTTGCCCGTGTACATCGACGGATAGACACCGCGGGTGTACGGGTAGTCGCCTGGTTCGCCGAGCTGCGTGGCCGGGTCCCAGTCGACCAATGACGACGGACCATAGACCGGCTCGATGCCGAATCCCGATTCGCTGTTCACGTCCGAACGGTAGAGCACGCGCTCGGCGCCGAACCAATCGGATCCGAGACAGCCCCCAGAGACCTTCGGCCCTAGTAACCCGAACGGCGCAGACTAGTCATCTCTGGTGCCGATAAATGCTCAGTCTTGATCTAGGCCTAGCCCGCTCCTGTTGCCGATATTTGGTAACGAAATGAGCATCAGGCCGTTCGGTTGGGGCAAGTTGCGCCAAAACCGGACAATCCAAGGTCGCGATGACACCGGCATGAGCCTTATCGAGGTCATCGCGAGCATCGCCGTGATCACCATCGGGTTGTTTGCGCTTCTCAGCGAGCTCGCGAGCAACGTCAAGCAGCAGAGCCTCGAGAAGTCTCAGGCAACGGCGCTGCACGTCGCGAACGGCAGCCTCGAATCGGCACGCAACATGTCGTACGGCTCCCTGACCGACCTCGCCGGCACGTCGACGACAACCACGCCGCTGAACGGCCTGACCTACACCACTACTCGGACGGTGCAGGTCTGCTCGCCGACCGACTCCCCCAACACGTGCACGCCACCGGCAGGCGGCGCGGTGTCGACGGTGCACGCGACCGTACAGGTCAGATGGTCATTCGCCGGCCGGGAGCACAGCGTCCAGATCGCTCGCAGCATCTCGGACAAGAGCATGCTTTCGGTGACCAGCGCGAACAGCCCGCTCGGGAGCTGTGGCGGCCGCGGCACCACGCTGGTGATCGGAAGCCTCTCCCTCTCGCCGTCAGCTGTCTCGGTGTCCAGCGCGGGCCAACCATCCAGCGCGGTGACCGTGACTCTGACAGAGACCGGGCTGTCGAACGCATCCTGCGTACCGCTCACCTGGAGCGACGACAACGGTCCTCACCAGGTGACCATGACCGGCGGCAGCGGCACCTTCAACGTCAAGATCCCGGCAACGTCGATCAAGAAGGTCGTGACCTCGAGCGGAGGGTCGATTCCCTTCACGGCGACAGTGCCGGGCAGCCAGGCGGTTCCCAGCAAGTCACTGACGATCATCGGCGCACCCGCATTCACCGGCAACTGCTCGGTCTCCGTTGCCGGACTGGGCTTGAACATCATCTCGCTGATGCTTCTGACCCGAAACACTCTCCTCCCGGCAGGGTTGACCTGTACGACGGTGAACCTTGCCAGCACCGACTCGGTGGTCGCGACGTACCAGAGCGGCACGGGCACGAGGACCGCAACGCTCACGAGCACCAACGGCACTACCTGGACCGCGACGCTGCCGTCCGGCACCCCGATGAAGTCGTCCGGCACATCGGAAGGGTTCACCTTCCAGCTGACGAGGGCGAGCGACAACGCAACCGCGTCGCAGAGTCTGACAGCGACACTCCTCCTATGAGGCGCCGGCTACGCCGGAGCCCGACGACGGATGCCGGCATCACCCTCACCGAGCTGCTGGTCTCGATGGCCATCTTCAGCGTGGTCAGCGCGATGGTGACGACCGCGGCGATCACCGGCCTGCACCAGCAGACGCAGGTGGCGAACCGCGACGATGCGCTGGCGCAGCTCCGCACCGCACTGCAGCGCATCGACCGCGACATCCGCTCGACGTACCCGTTGCTCTCGGCGAGCTCGACCCGGCTGGTACTTCAAGAAGTCGATGCGACAGTGACGAAGACGGTGACTTTCGAGGTCACCGGAAGCACCCTCACGTGGGGGCAGACGAATCTGTCGCCGAACGGTACGACAACGACGATCCCCACCCGCGTGCTGCTCGACGACCTCGTCGACACGGCGACGCGGCCGGTCTTCTCGTTCGCGCCGACCCCCGACTACACGGCACCGTCCGGCACCGGGGTCAACCCGACGACCTGCGAGCTCGACGGTGCGATCGACATTGGCTGTGTCGGCACGATCACTGTGCGCCTGAGCGTTCAGCCCCCGTATCTCAAGGCGGCCGTCACCATGTCGGACAACGGCACTCAGCTGCGGAACGCGGCATGAGAGGTCACCGCCGTCGCGACGAGGGCAGCATCATGCTGGCGATGCTCGGCATCGTGATCCTCACCAGCGTCGTCACGGTGGGGCTCGCCAGCCTTGTGAAAGGGCAGGCGGCGAGCCGGCACGACGAGGCATTCGCGCAAGCGTTGAGCGGCGCCGAGACGGGTCTCGACTCGATGGTGGCGAGGATCAGGTCGGCACCGACGGCGACGACTCAGGGCGCGATCTCCGGCACCAACGCTACGACTGGGGCGAGCTACACGACGACGGCGACGTACGACGACGGGACCTGGCTCGTCGACTCGGTCGGCACCGCCACCATGCCGGGCGGCGGCGTGCTGCGGCGCGAGGTGCAGGAGACCATCACCGTGAAGGGCCTCTACACGGTGCCGCTGTTCGGGGACACCGCCCTCACCATGGGAAACGGGTCGGGCGTCGACAAGTACGACTCAGGATCCGACGGGTCGAACACACCGTCGTCGTGCTCGGTGCTTCCCAACACCGGCATCCTCGGGCTGCTCGCGACGACGATGTGTACCCCGATCCCGACCGGCAACGGCCCGGCCGCGACCAACGGCAGCCTGACCATGGTCGGGACCGACATCACGAAGTTCAGTGAGGTCGACATCGACGACGCCCCACCGGCCGGCTACAGCAACCCCGATGCGACAGGAGTCTGTGTCGGTGACGCGACCGCATGCGCTTCGCCGGCCGTCGTTCGATCGACGGCAGCGCTGAGCTATCCCGACAGCGCCACGTGTTCGAGCGGCATCGGCGTCGACGCCTCCGCCATCGCGGGTTCCAACTACCTCGCTGCCGGCGCGGTGTACAACATCCTCGGCGACCTGACCCTCAACGCCGCGGTGACGGCGAATCTCACGAATCTGGCGTCGTCGGCGCTCACGCTCTGTTTCAGCGGCGACCTGTTGGTGCCGTCGCTTGGTGCCGCCGGTGTGACGCTCCCGTGGAACAGCTACATCTACACGGCGCTGCCGCTTCGCTACGCACCCCGTCCACCCTCGACGTTGACGCTCATCGACACGGCAACGAGTGAAAGCTCCTCCACCATCACCATCGGTGACGGTCTCAACCAGGAGACCGTGTTGTCCGCCGTCATCTACGCCCCGCACGCAAGGTGCGTTGTGAGCGGTCACCTCGACCTCTACGGGGCGATGATCTGTGGCAGCATCTCGGCTCCCGGCGGGATCTCGGTCCACTACGACCAGCAGCTCGCCGCGTCGACGACGCAGCAGACGGTGACCGTCTCGAACTGGCACGAGGTTCACTGAGGCGCGTCTACCGACGACCCCGCCATCACCCGGCCAGGCCGGGAATCCAGCGACGCACCTCCGGTCCGTACGGAATCTCGGCGTCGAGCTGGCAGAGCACGCCGAAGCTGCCCGCGGCGACGCGGTGCATCAACAAGTACGTCGGCGGCAGGTTCAGCTTGCGGCCGAGCTGCGCGGCCGGAGACCGCGGATCTGCGACGCGGGCGGCCTCGTTACGAAGCCAGCGGCGCGTGAAGTGGAACGTCTCGCTCGCAATGGGCTCCAGCAAGGGCTGCACGTAGTCGAGGATCGCTTGCGCGTCGACCTCGAGATCCGCCGGGACGAAACCCTCGGCTCGCAGCCCCTCGATCACCTCCTCGCCCCGGCCTTCGAGAGCGAGCCGGCCGAGCGGCCCCATCGACGTCGGGAAGCCGTCCGGAAGACGGTTGACCGCGCCGTAGTCGAGGACGACGAGGCGGCCGTCCTCGTGCAACCGGAAGTTTCCCGGGTGCGGATCGGCGTGGAGGAGACCGGCCCGTGACGGTCCGGACAACAGGAACCTCGCGAACAGCAGCGCCGCATGGTTGCGATCCTGTGGCGAGCCGTCCCGGATGATCCCCGACAGCGGCTTGCCGTCCACCCATTCGGTGACGATGACGTTGCCGCTGCACTCGAGGACCTTCGGGACGATGAAGTCCGCATCGCCGTCGTACGCCTCGGCGTATTGGCGCTGAGCGACCGCCTCCAGGCCATAGTCGAGCTCTTCCTTCACCCGCTCGCGCAGCTCCTTGATCAGCGGCTTGACGTCGAGGCCGGGACTGAGCACCGCGAACATCCGCGCGAAGCGGGCGAGCTGATTCAGGTCGGCGATCAGTGCAGGCCCGGCGCCGGGATACTGCAGCTTGACCGCGACCTCGCGGCCGTCCTCCCAGCGCGCGCGGTGAACCTGGCCGATGGATGCCGCGGCCGCGGGCTTGTCGTTCCACTCCGCGAAACGGTCCCGCCAGTCCGCACCCAGTCCTTCGGCGAGCACCTGGTGCACCGCTGATGCCGGCATGGGTGGAGCGGCGTCCTGCAGCTTCGTGAGCGCAGCCCGGTACGGCGCAGCCAGATCCTCGGGCAGCGCGGCCTCGAAGACGGACAGCGCCTGTCCGAACTTCATCGCGCCGCCCTTGAGCTCGCCGAGCACCTTGAACAGCTGCTCAGCGGTGCGCTGCTGCAGCTCGGTGGCCACGATCTCGGCTGGACGGCCCCCGATTCGCTTGCCGAGCCCGATCGCGCCACGGCCCGCGACACCGAGCGGAAGGCTCGCCAGCTTCACGCTTCTCGAGATCGCCCACTTCGGGATGTCGGACACCCCTCTATTCTCATTCATCGAAACCAGATGTCATGGCGGGCACAGCCCGACCGCATGGCGGGCATAGCCCGACGAGGAGTGAGATGGCCGACTACGAGCTGACCCATCCGAGCGGCGTCATGCCGCTCGAGGCGGTTGACGGCAGCGAAGCGCCCGCGGGCCTGAACATCAGCAGCCTGCTGAGTACGACCGGCCGCGTGACGTTCGATCCGGGGTACGGCAACACCGCCGCGTGCAGCTCGGCCATCACCTTCATCGACGGTGACGCCGGCATCCTGCGCTACCGCGGATACCCGATCGAGCAGCTCGCCAAGTCGGCGACGTTTCTCGAGACGTCGTACCTGTTGATCTACGGCGACCTGCCGTCGCAGTCGCAGCTCGACGCGTTCACCTCCCGCATCGAGAAGCACACGATGCTGCACGAGGACCTGCGCAACTTCTTCAACGGCTTCCGCCACGACGCACACCCGATGGCGGTTCTCAACTCGGCGGTCAGTGCGCTGTCGACCTTCTACCAAGACTCTCTCGACCCGTTCGACGAGGACCAGATCGAGGTGTCCTCGATCCGCCTGCTGGCGAAGCTGCCGACGATCGCTGCATACGCCCACAAGAAGTCGGTCGGACATCCGTTCCTCTATCCGGACAACACCCTCGGCTACGTCGAGAACTTCATCCGGATGACGTTCGGGGTTCCGGCAGAGGACTACGTGGTCAATCCGGCCATGGCGAAGGCCCTGGACATGCTGTTCATCCTGCACGCCGACCACGAGCAGAACTGCTCGACGTCGACGGTGCGGATGGTCGGGTCAGCCAACGCGAACCTGTTCACCTCGATCGCGGCCGGCGTCGGGGCGCTGTCCGGACCGCTGCACGGCGCCGCCAACCAGGCCGTCATCGAGATGCTCGCCGAGATCGCCGCCGACGGTGGCGACACCCGCGCGTTCATGAACCGGGTCAAGAGCAAGGAGCCGGGCGTCAAGCTGATGGGCTTCGGCCACCGGGTCTACAAGAACTACGACCCGCGTGCGGCGATCGTGAAGCAGGCGACGCACGAGGTGCTCGAAGCGCTCGGCGTCTCTGACCCGCTGCTCGACCTCGCGGTCGAGCTCGAGGGCATCGCGCTCGCCGACGACTATTTCGTGGAACGCAAGCTCTATCCCAACGTCGACTTCTACACGGGTGTCATCTACAAGGCGATGGGCTTCCCGACGCAGATGTTCACCGTGCTGTTCGCGCTCGGCCGGCTGCCCGGCTGGATCGCGCACTGGCGGGAGATGATGGCCGACTCCGACACCCGGATCGGCCGTCCGCGCCAGGTGTACAGCGGCGCGAACGAACGCGACTACGTGGCGATCGACAAGCGGAAGTAGCAATCGCAAGCGATCTTTCGCCCGACCTGGCGATCCCGCCGGGTGGGCGTCTGGTTCATATCGGGTTCGACAAGACCGGTACGACGGCCCTGCAGAGTGCGTTCCACTCCGACCGTGAGCAGCTTCGCCAGCACGGCGTGATCTATCCGGGCACCGAGCGCTACCACAAGAGCGCGGGCATCGCGATCACCCAGGCGCGCGGCAACACCGGCGACGCGCCCGTGACCATGGCGGCTTGGCGCGACCTGGTGACTGAGGTGAGGGCAGCGCGCTCCGCTCGCGTAATCGTCAGCAGCGAGTGGCTGTGCCGCGCCACCGACAAGCAGGCGCGGCGAGTGGTCAGCGGGCTCGGCGGAAGGCGAGTTCACGTCGTCGCCACCTTGCGACCGCTGACCAAGATCCTGCCGTCTGCCTGGCAGCAGTACGTCAAGGACGGGTACGTCGGCGACTACGAGAGCTGGCTGCAAGGAACGCTGAACCGCACGCCGTTCGAGTCGCCCACACCGTGGTTCTGGATTCGCCACCGCCACGACGCCGTGATCGCTCGCTGGGCCTCGATCGCCGGCCCGTCGAAGGTCACGGCAATCGTGGTCGACGGCCACGATCACGATCTGCTGCTCCGCCAGTTCGAGGCACTGCTGGCGCTGCCAACCGGCTCTCTCGTCCCGAAGGGGGCCGGTCAGCGCAACGACTCGCTCACCTGGCCCGAAGCCGAGCTGCTGCGCCGGGTCAACGCGTACTTCAACGAGCAGCAGCTACCCGACGAGCTCTACTCGGCGGCCGTGCGTTCGGGCGTTGTGCCGAGGCTGGCGGCCTCGCGCGCGGGCCTGGCACGACCGACGCCGATCGTGACGCCGCGATGGGCGCTCGAGCGAGCGGCGGAGATCGGCGCGGCGGCGGCGGCGCGGATCGAGGCGTCGGGAGTTCGCGTTCTCGGCGACCTGGCGTCGCTAGGCGCACCTCCTGCTGACGCCGAGCCGAGCATCGCGGCGGGCGATCCGGTGGTCGAGTTCGCGACCGTCGCCCAGGCCGTCGTCGGCGTGATCGCGGGGATGACCGCCGAGCGGCCCCCGCCGCCCGCGCCCAGCCGATGGCGGCGAGCCCGCAAGATCGACCCGCTGCCGGAGTTCTGACCGAGCGGAGCGGCTTCGCTACGCGGCCGCCCGACAGCCGCAGTCGGGGTGAGCCACGACGGTGCGGCGACGGAGCGCCAACTCCGTCAACCCGAGCTCGAGTGTGCCGCCGACGAGCGGCGAGGAGACGGCGGGATCGTCGATCCACGCCAACAGGAACATCGCGGCGAGAGAGGCACCGGCGCTGGCGAGCGCGATGTCGCAGGGCTCGACCGCCCGCGCATCGCCGACGAGCTGCGCGGCGAGCACCGGCCACGCCGGATCCCGATCGGCACGAGCGAGCTCGACGCAGCGCAAGCACGGACTTCGCCCCGGCACGACAAGCGGGCCGATCTGCGCAGTGGTCTCCTTCACCATCACCATCGCGTGGGGCCGACGGTGGACCCGACGAAGCCACTCGGGCGCGAGCATGCCCCCCGCCGGCGCGAGAACGAGCAACGCCCGTTCGCCGACCCCGGCGGATCCCGAGTCGGCCGTGCGCATCGCGCTGACGACCGCGTTCGCCGCGTCACCGCGACGGTGATGCACCCCCGTCGTACGTACGCCGCCGGGCGCTAGATCAGCGGGCCGGATCAGCGACGGGTCGTCGACGACCACGCGGCCGACACCGGCGGCGGCAAGCAGCGCCGCGAGCGTCGCGCCCACCCGTCCGCCGCCGAGCACCTCGACGGTCGTCGCGCGCCGGGCGGCGAGCGCACGCGCGGCGCCGCCGGGGCCCGGGTGGCACAGCGACAGCGAGAGCTGGTCGGGGACCAGCCGGCCGAGGCTTGCCGGGCCGGGCGCGCCGAGCTCGGCGTCGTCGAGCACGCCCGCTTCACTCAGCAGATCGACGAGCGCGGCGGCGCGCTGCGGGAGCTGGCCGCGACGGCCGGCTTCGGCGAGCGCGACGTCGGTCTCGCGGGTGCCGTCGAGAAGGCTCAGCAGCTCGCGGTCGGCGGGGCTCATGCCACTCACGACAACGGCATGCCGCGGATCGACGCCGAGCTGCAACGTGGAGGGGTCGCGCCACAACCGGCGCAACGCGGGCTTGAGGACGGGTCGCATCGCAGGGCTCCTCGGATGAACAGGTCGACTCGGAGCCGAGTGCACGGCATCGAGCGCCCGGGAGCGTGCCACCAACCCGGCCGGTCGTGCTTTGGACCATCCACAGCAAGCAGAAAGGGCGCCCGGCGGAGGTACCGCCGGACGCCCTTTCGACGTACGTGAGTGGAGCCAGGTGCCTAGGCCTTGCCCAGGATGCGATTCACCTTGGTGCCGCACACCGGGCACGGGCCCTGCGCCATGCGACGGCCCGACTCGCTGGTGCGGATCTCGCCTTCGAACTGGCGCTTCTCCTTGCACTTCACGCAGTAGCCCTCGTAGGTGTCGGCCATCTCGTCCTCCTCGATCGATCGCCGCCGGCCGGGACCGGCCGAACCTGCTGAAAACCCTACCTGCGCCACGCTCAAAAGCCCGGTATTTGAGCGTGGCGGGCTAGCCTCCGGGACGGCGTACGAAGCAGAACCGAATCCGATTCGGCTCGATCTTCAACCAGGAGAGGCCATGAGCGCACCACTTCGCGTGGAACGGCGGCCCAGTGGGGTGGCCGTCCTCACCTTCGCGCTCCCTGAGCGCCGAAACGCCATGACGGGCGAGCTCACGGACGCCTGGACGGCCGCGATCGCGCAGCTGCGAGCCGACCCGGAGGTCAGGGCGGTGGTCGTGACGGGCGAGGGCAGCGCCTTCTGCGCCGGCGGCGACCTTTCCTGGATCGGGGAGTCCAACGACCTCACGGTCCCGAAGATCCGTGACCGGATGCTGCCCTTCTACCGAGCGTGGCTCGCCATCCGCGACCTCGAGGTGCCCACGATCGCGGCGATCAACGGCCACGCGATCGGCGCGGGGATGTGCGTCGCGCTCGCATGTGACCTCCGGTATGCCGCGGCCGGCGCGAGCATGTCCGTCCCGTTCACGTCACTCGGCATCCACTCCGGGATGGCGGCCACGTATCTGCTTCCCGCGACCGTCGGGATCGCGAACGCGCGCGAGCTGCTGTTCACCGGCCGCCGGGTCGACGCGGCCGAAGCGCTGCGGCTCGGCCTGGTCAACGGCGCTATCGATGGCGACCCGGCCGGACCGGGCGGCGTCGTCGAGCACGCGCTCGGCGTCGCCGAGCAGATCGCCGCCAACGGGCCGATCGCCGTACGCCTCACGGTCGCCGCATTGCGAAACGGGCCACCGCGCAGCCTCGACGAAGCGCTGATGTACGAGGCGCTCGCGCAACCGATCACGTTCGCGAGCGAAGACCTCACCGAAGGGCTGGCCGCGGCCAAGGAACGCCGTCCCCCCAACTTCCACGGCAGATAACCCCCGTGATCTTGACGTTGTGTGCCCATCACGACGGCTGAAGGGCGCATAACGTCAAGATCACCGAGGAATCGCGGGCATAACGAAGCCCCCGGGCTTTCCGTACAGCCGTTCGCCTTCCCCTTGCGAACGTCCGGCCGGTCTGCCACGGGGGCTCCGTCGGACATGACCGTACGGAAGCCCTGACACGACCGTCAACGCCCATCCCGGGCACCCTGTGGACACTCCTGGGGACACGGTGGGGACAGGGTGGGGTGTCGTTGTGGACGCTGGTGTCCACCGAATGTGGACACCTCCTCCCGTCACCCCGCCACGCCGTACTGACCTGCGCAGACGCCGTGCACCGGCTGTGAACAGAAACAAGTCGCGCGCGTCGTACCGAGGTCGTCGTATCGGCTGGCTACCGTCGGCCTCGTGCCGGAGACGCTTCCGTTCGAGCTGGTCGAGCAGCCCCCGCCCACCCGCCCCGAGGTCGAAGTCCGCCGGAGCGCGAAGCGGCGCCGCACGGCATCGGCGCACCGTGAGGGCGACCGGATCGTCGTTGCCGTGCCGGCACGAATGACTCGGGCCGAGACCGCGCATCTGGTCGAGGAGCTGGTCGCTCGAGTGCTCGCCAAAGAGGCCGGCTCGACGCCCTCCGACCACGAGCTCGCCGAGCGCGCACAACGGCTGTCGGCGGCATATCTCGGTGGCCGAGCCGTGCCGGCAAGCGTGCGGTGGGTCGACACGATGAACGCCCGCTGGGGTTCCTGCACGCCACTCGACCGCTCGATCCGGCTGTCGCGGCGCCTCTGCGGCATGCCCGAGTACGTCGTGGATTACGTCTTGTTGCACGAGCTGGGCCACCTGCTCGTGCCGGGTCACGGGCCGGCCTTCTGGGCCGAGCTCAGTGCCTACGAGCGACTCGAGCGCGCCCGCGGCTACCTGGAAGGCTTCGACGCCGCCCGTAGCGAGCGCTGAGCCAGAGGCAGCGCGCCTACTCGAGCTCGCTGATGTCGAAGCTGTCGTCGGGGCCGCGCTGCGCCCACCCTTCGGGATCGTCGAGATCCGAAGCGCCCGGCAGCAGGTCGGGGTGGGACCACACGGCCTCGCGACCCTCGATGCCACGACGTTCGCCCAACACCTGCCACAACGTCGCCGCCTCACGCAGCCGCCGCGGCCGGAGCTCCAGCCCGACCAGCGTGGCAAATGTGCGTTCGGCCGGACCACCCGTGGCACGGCGACGCCGCATCGTCTCCTGCAAGGCGGCGTAGCTGGGCAACTGCGCCGATGCTGCCGCGGCAGTGACGGTGTCGACCCATCCTTCGACAAGAGCGAGCGCGGTCTCCAGGCGCTCGAGCGCTGCCTGCTGAGCCGGGGTCGCGGTCGGCTCGAACAGACCCTCGCCGATCGCGCGCTGCAGTGACTCCGGGTCGCTCGGGTCGACGCTGCCGGCGAGCTCCTCGAACCGGCTGGTGTCGATCGTGATGCCCTCGGCGTAGCTGCGCACGGCGGAGAACAGGTGCGCGCCGAGCCACGGCACGTGCCCGAACAGTCGTTGGTGCGCCGCCTCACGCAACGCGACGAACAAGCGCACCTGGTCGGGCGGCAGCGAGAGACCGTCGCCGAGTGCCCGCACCGATTCGGGCAGGAGGGCGGCGACCCCCGCCGGACCGATCGGCATGCCGATGTCGGTGGCGGACACGACCTCGGTCGCGAGAGTGCCGAGCGCCTGACCGACCTGTCCGCCGAACATCAACCCGCCGACTTGCGTCATCACCCCCATCAGCGGCGCCGCCATCGACCGGACTTCCTCAGGGATCGCGGCCCCCATCGCGCTGCCCACCCGCGCGGCGACCGGTTCGACGAGCTCAGTCCATGCCGGCCGGGTGGCCTCCAGCCAACGCCGACGGCTCCACGCCTCGGTCGACACCACGCCCGACGGCATGGCGGTCACCGGGTCCAGCCAGATGTCGGCGAGCCGAATCGCGTCCGCGACCTCGGCGCTCTCAGCCGCCGTCGTCCCCGAGTCGGTGCCGATCACCGCCATCGCGGACTGCCGAGCGACCTGCCAGTTCACCGGCCCCGTCTCACCGGACAGCAGGTCGCCGAGCTGGTGCAGCATCGCGCCGAGGTCCGGCGTCGCGCCGAGCCCCGCGAACGGGTCACCGGGCTTGGCCGGATCCCCGTCGCCACTCGGACCGAACCCGAAAGGCGGGGAAGTCATAACCCCACGGTAGGCGTCAAGATGGGGCGGTGACTGAAGGCGGTGGCCGGGTTCGCCGTGGGCGAACTCAGCGCGTCGCGGTCACCGGTGCCGGTCAGCCGCTCGGAGCGTCGCTGGCGGCGCGACTGCGCGAGCACCCGGCAGCGCCCGCGGTGGTCGAGATCGACGCCGTAAGCGCACGGCTCGCCGATGAGCTCGCCGGTGTCGACACCGTCGCACATCTCGCCGTCGACCGGTCGACTGATGCGCCGGTCGAAGCGCGGCGGGCGACCAACATCGCCGGCACCACCTTGCTCCTCGACGCGATGCGAACCGCGGGCGTACGGCGAGTGGTCCTGCTGACGAGCGCGATGGTCTACGGAGCCGCCGCCACCAACGAGGTGCCGCTCGACGAGGATTCGGCGCTCGCCGCCGCACCGTCGGACGGACTCGTCGGCGACTGGCTGGCCGTCGAACGACTCGCCGCTGCTCGGCAGGCGGTGAGCGGGGGCAGCCTCGAGGTCGTGTCGGTGCGCCCCGCGTCGCTCATCGGGCCGGTGACCGATCCGCTGCTCCCAGGGTTGTTCGAGGCGGTGCGCCTGCTCGCGCTGCGAGAGGGCCGCTGCCTGTGGCAGTTCTGCCACCACGACGACCTGCTCGACGCCCTCGTCGCCGCGGTGACCGGCACGGTGTCCGGGGCAGTCACCGTCGGATCGGACGGGTGGCTGGAGCGCGAGCGGGTGGAAGCGCTGGCCGGCATGCGCTCGGTGGTCTTGCCCGCTTCGGTGGCCTTTGCGACCGCCGAACGGCTGCACCGCATCGGCGCGCTGTCGGGCCCGGCGAGCGACCTGCTGTACCTGCAACATCCCTGGGTCGTCGGTTCGCAACGGCTTCGGGCCACGGGCTGGGAACCACGCTGGAGCAACGAGGCCGCGCTCGAGGACCACCTCCACCGGGTCGCCGATCGAGTCGGTCGGGGGTTCGTCATCGACCGCCGATACGCGACGCGGGCGGCCGCGGGCGCCGGCGCAACCCTTGCAGTCATTGGATCTTTGGCCCTCGCGCGGGCGCGAATCCGCCGTCGCTGACTGCCCACAACGAGGGCACATCACCTCTACACTGAGCCACGTGGGAGTGCTCGCGTGGCTCGGAGTGCCGGCACTCGCGACCCTGGTCGCGATCGTGTGGGTGAACTGGGCCGCACGGCCGCGCGGACCGGTCGAGACTGAGCAGTCGCTCGCCGAGCGGGAGCGCTTCAAAGCGGCCTTCTCCCGCCCGGAGCGCGCCGTCGGCTCGCCACCGAAGCAGCGCCGGAATCCGGTCGAACAGCGCGAAACCCATCGGCGCGCCTCGTAGCTTCAACCGCTAGAGGTACGCCGCCGGAGGCCCGTTGCCGCTCGGTACCGCTTGATCTCCGGCCAGCGCAGCAGAATCATCTACCTCAACCGACCCGTGCCGGGTGCCGACATGGGGATAGCAGGACGCTTCCGTCCTGCCCACAGCAGAGGGATCGTCAATGGAGCACGTGGTCTTCTACCAGTCCTCACAGGGCGTGCCGGCGTTTCGCCGAGTGGCCTCGCTGGAGGATGCCGTCAGCTTCGCCGAGCACCTCCGCAATGTCGAAGGCGTGACGGACTTCTCCGTCTACTCGCTGTCGCCGGTGACGCTCAGCATGCGGGCGTACTACCACGTCGAGGTGTCGCCCGGCGAGGCCGCAGCGGCGATGCCGGCGGCGGTGCCGGAGGCGATGCAGGTGGCAGTGCCTGACGCCAGCTCACCGTTCGCGGCCGCTCCGGGTGGGACGCCGCAAGCCGCTGCCGCTCCCCCGCCGCTGCCAGACGCGCCCCCGCTGGGAGCGCCGGTCGAAGCCATTAGCACGGCGCCGTCGATGTCGTTCAACGCGCTCGAGGAAGAGGCCGGGGCCCCGACCGAAGAGCTGCCCGCGCCGGGCGCGAGCATGCCGTTCGCGGCCGCACCGCTTCCGCCGGCCGGCGCAGCGACGATTGAGACGTTCGTCAAGGACGATCCGGCCGACCTGCCGTCGGCGGACGCCACCGACCCGAGCGCGAGCACGGCGAACGTCGTCGACCCGGCAACCGAAGAGATCGTCCCGGCGCCACCCAGTGGCCGGCGCAGCATGGGGTTCTTCGCGCGCTCCTGACGGCGGTCTCGCCCGGCCTGTCGGGCACTACGTAGTCTCTAGCGTCATGAGCCGGCGCGGCGTCACATTTGGTGTCGCAACCGTTCTTCTCATCGGAATGCTCTTCGCGATCGTCTGGCTGCCGGTCCCGTACGTCGTGCTCTCACCCGGCCCGGTTGCCGACACCCTCGGCGCGGTGCCGAGCGGCGACGGGCGCGACGGGCAGGCCGGCGGCCCGATCATCGGCATCAAGGGCATCCGGCCGCAGCCGACCAGCGGGCATCTCTACCTGACCACGGTTGCGCTGACCCCAGGGGACTGCAACGCCCACCCCCGCCTCCTCGATGCGATCGAGGCCTGGCTCAGCCCCCACGAGACCGTCGAGCCGCACCAGGTGCAATGTCCGCCGGGCCAGTCGAGCCAAGCGGTGCATCAGCAGGGCGTCGAGGACATGGCGCGATCGCAGACCAACGCGATCATCGCCGCGATGACGGAGCTCGGGTACAAGGCGACCGGATCAGCCGTCGTCGTCGAGTCGGTCACCGCCGGGCTGCCGGCCGAGACGGTCATCGAGCCGGACGACCTGATCCTCGCCGCCGACGGCAAACGAGTCACCCGACCGCAGCAGCTGGTGAACGCCGTACAGGCCCTGACGCCCGGCCACCGCGTGTCCCTGCTCGTCGAACGCGCCGGCGCACAGCACACCTACGACATCGCGACCGCCAAGGGACCGAACGGCAAGGCGCGCCTCGGTGTCACCATCGGAGAGCAGCCCGTCTTCAACGGGATCAGCGTGTCGATCGGCCTGGATCCGAACGTGATCGGCGGGCCGAGCGCCGGTGCCGCGCTCGCCCTCGGAATCATCGACAAGCTCACGCCGGGAGGCTTGACGGGCGGTCGAACGATCGCCGGGACCGGCACCATCGACAAGCAGGGCAAGATCGGACCAATCGGTGGAATCCAGCAGAAAGTGGCCGCTGCGGTCAGCGCCGGTGCCACCGTGTTCTTTGCGCCTGCCAGCGAATGTGCCGACGCGAAGGCCGCTGCGCCCTCCTCGCTCACCCTCGTGAGCGTGAAGACCTTGCACGGCGCGGTCGAGGCGCTCGAGGCGATCAAGGCCGACAGCACCGAGTTTCCGCACTGCTAGACGCCAACAACCCTCTACCCTGCCAAGAATGGCGCCCGCCGTACCGTTTGCGCTGCTCGGCGTCGTTCAGCTGGCAGCGGTCGCGGTGTGGCTGGGATTCGCTGCCGCCTGCTGCTTTCCGGGACTGGTCCGGCGCACGACGCCGATCGTCGTCGTGGCCTCGCTCGCCATGGCCGCCGCTGACGCCCTGACGTCTCTGCACCTCGATGTGGCCTCGTCGGACGGCATTGCGCTGTTGCGCCTGGTCGCTCTTGCACTGATCCTGATCGGGCTCGTCGACGGCGCACCGCAACGGTCTCCAGTCGCCTTACCTGCGATCACCGCCCCGCTCGGGGCGAGTACGTCGTTGGCAATCGCCGGCGGAGCCGTCGGCATCATCGCGGGTGCGGCGGCACTCCTGCGTGGATGGCGCGCCGACCGCCGCATCGGGGCTTGGGTGGCAGCCGGCATAGGGCTGACCGCCGTCGCCGCCGCACTCGCGGAGCGAAGCGCTGACAGCACCAATATCGCGTTGGCGCAGCTATCGGCGCGCGGCGCGGCCTGCGTTGCGCTGATCATCGCGATCGCGCTCATTGCTCGCGCGAGCCTGCTGGGCAAGGTCGTCGGTGCGATCGTCGCGGGCGTTACCGCGATGGCTGTGGGCGCCGTTGCAATCGTGGGCATCGGCGTCGCCAGCGAGGTGCAGCGCGACCAGGCGAATCGACTCGCATCGGTCGCGGTCGCACAACAGCACGCCCTGCAAGCGCTCGAAACTCGAGCCAGCCTCCTCGCCACGGTCATCGCAGCGAACTGCCCGGGGAAGACCTGTGTCTCGGGTCTGAAGCTGTTCTCCGAAGACCCGAGCTACTTCGCCGCCGTCTACCAGCCAGACCGAGGCGTGAAGCTGCTCGCTCCCAACAAGACCGCGCTCGATGACACCGCCCTGCTGCAGCTCGCCGGCAGCGAGGTCGTCCGCAGCGTGCTGCACCTCGGCAAGACGATCCAGACTCCGGCCTCCGGCGCGATCCTGCTGCACGGCGCCCCGGCCCGGTTGGCGATCATCGCCGCGGTTACTCCTGAGACCAACGCGCAGGTGAAACCGAGGTTCGCCGGGATCTACGGCATCGGCATCGTTGATCGCTACCTGTCGACGCTGAACACCCAGATCGGCTACGACGTGACGATCATCGCCAACAACTTCGTGCTGGCGAGCAGCCTGTCCTCCCCGGAAGACCGCGCGCAGGTCATCGCCGAGGCAAAGGACGCGGGAGTCGACAACCAAGGGCCGGGCGTCAACAGCTTCGTTCCCGCGCAAGGCACCGCACCGAGCAGCGAGTTCGTCCCGATCACCGCAGCCGGCAATGACAACCACCGCATCGCCACTCTTGCGATCAGCCAGCCGGCCAGCGCCGCGCTCGCCGCTCAGCGAAGCGTGTTGCGACGCCTTGTCATCACCGCGCTCGCCGTCCTGATCACCGTGGCGCTGTTCGCCTTCTTGATGGCGCAACGCATCGCCGACCCGGTCCGGCGCCTGACCGTCGCAGCCGGGCGGATCCGCGCCGGGGACTTGGACAGCGAGGTCGAGGTCGAGGCCAGCGACGAGGTCGGGGAGCTGGCGCGGGCGTTCGACGCGATGACCACCTCCTTACGCACCCTCACCGGAGATCTGCGCGCTTCCGCCGTCGAGGAAGCCCGCCTGCGCGGACGGCTCGAGACGGTCGTGTCGTCGATGACTGACGGTCTCGTCACGACCGACCGGCAGGGCGTCGTCGTAGCCGCGAACCCGATGGCAATCGAGATGCTCGGCCGGCGCGAGTCACAGATCGTCGGTCACAACCTCACGGACGTCGTCGACGTACGCGGCCCCGATGGCACACCACTGCTGCCGCGCGGTGAGTCGCCACTCGTCACCGATGCGACGTTGCAGCGAGCGGACGGCGAGCAGCTTCCGGTTCGACTTGCGCGCTCGCCGCTCGCCGACCAGCGCGGCGAGGTCGTCGTGCTCTCCGACCGGACTCGAGAGCGTGAGGTCGAACGGCTGAAGACCGAGTTCCTCTCGACCGTGTCACACGAGCTCCGTACACCGCTCACCCCGATCCGCGGCTACGCCGAGATGCTGTCGCGCCGCCCGGACCTGCCACCGGAGAGGGTGCAAAGCTTCGTCGCGGAGATCCTGGCCGGCACGGCGCGGATGAGCCGAGCCGTCGAGCTACTCGTGGACGTTGCGGCGCTGGATGCGGGCCGGGTTTCGCCGCAGCAGGATCAGGTCGCCGTCGACAAGCTCGTCGATGGGCGGCTGAGCACGTGGCGAGAGCGCTACCCCGAGCGTGCCGGCGACCTGCATCGGCGAGTCTCGGCGAAGCTGCCCGCGATCGAGGTAGATGCCGGCTGGCTCAGCAAGGCGCTCGACGAGCTCGCCGACAATGCCGTGAAGTACACGATGCCGGGGTCCGCGATCACGCTCACCGCGTCGAGGACCGCCAACGGTTCGGTGAGCATCGCCGTCCGGGATGCGGGTGAGGGGATCGACACCGACCGGCTCGCCGAGCTGATGGGGGACTTCTCCCAGGCTGACTCCTCCGACACGCGCAAAGTTGGTGGGATGGGCCTCGGCCTCGGGTTCGTGACGCGGGTGGCGGATGCGCTCGGCCTGGCGCTCGAGGTCAGCTCCGAACCGGGGAAGGGCTCCGAGTTCGCCATCGAGGTGCCGGTGGCGCGACGCTGAGGCGGTACCGGTCGAGGCGGCCACGGTTCATTCCCGGCAAACCAGCCACGTCAGATCAGTCCGCCCTCACTACGCTCCAGATGTGACCTTCAACATGCCGCGGCGCCCACGACCACCGCGGCCTCAGGTGCCGCCGATCAACGCCCGAGTGCGGATCGCCCTCGCCGTCGTCGGGATCCTCGTCGTCCTGTTCCTGCTGTGGGCCGTCTTCGCCGCGCAGTACACGGACCTGCTGTGGTTCCGATCGATCGGCTTCTCGTCCGTGTTCAGCCGACGGCTGGTCACCGAGATCGTGCTGTTCGTCTTGTTCGGCAGCGTCATGGCGTTGGTCGTCGCAGGCAACATCGTGGTCGCGTATCGGCTGCGCCCGAAGTCGCTCCCCATGTCCGTCGAGCAGCAACAGCTCGATCGATACCGGCAGCTGGTCCACCCGGTGCGGGCATTCGTCCTCGCCGGCATCGCGCTCCTGATTGCGATCATCAGCGGCGCTGCCGCCTCCAGCCATTGGCAGACGTGGCTGCTGTGGCGCAACGGAACCTCGTTCGGGCACAAGGATCCGCAGTTCCACCGCGACGTGTCGTATTTCGCCTTCACCTACCCGATGCAGCGCTTCGTCCTGGGCATGTTGTTCGGGATGATCGCGGTCTCGCTGATCGCGGTCCTCGTGACGGCGTTCCTCTACGGGTCGCTTCGGGTTCAGACGCCAGGTCCGAAGTGGACCCCCGCGGGTCGCGTGCACGTCTCGGTCCTGCTCGGTGTCTTCGTACTGCTCAAGGCATTCGCCTACTGGCTCGATCGGTACGGCCTGGCGTTCTCGGGTCGCGGAAGTGTGACTGGCCCGTCGTACACCGACGTACATGCGGTCCTGCCGGCAAAGACGATCCTCGTGTTCGTCGCGATCATCTGCGCCCTGCTGTTCTTCGCGAACATCTACACGCGCAACTGGATGTTGCCCGCCGTGGCATTCGGTCTGATGGTGATCTCCGCGCTCGTCATCGGCGGGGCATTCCCCGCGCTCATCCAGCAGTTCAAGGTGAAGCCGAGCGCGCAGGACCTCGAAGCGAAGTACATCGGGCGCAACATCGAACAGACGCAATATGCGTTCGGAATCGGGCCCGACAACGTCACGACTGAGGCATATCCCGGCGTGTCGTCGCTGTCTCCGTCCGACCAGCGCGCACAAGTCAGCAAGGACGTCCAGCTACGGGTCCTGGACCCGAACGTCGTCTCGCAGACCTTCGAGCAGCTTCAACAGCAGCGCTCGTTCTACGCCTTCGAGGACTCCCTCGACGTCGATCGCTACCAGCTCGACAAGTCCGGCGCGCCCACTGACGTCGTCATCGGGACCCGCAACATGTCCCTGGCCGGACTTCAGACCAGCCAGCGGAACTGGATCAACGACCACCTCGTCTACACCCATGGGTTCGGAGTGGTCGCCGCACAGGCGGACACCGCGCAGCCCGACGGCTCACCGGCCTTCCTCGAATCCGACCTACCCCCCACCGGTGCGTTGAGCGACCTGCAGACATCGACCAATGGCGGGTTCCAGCCCCGCATCTACTTCGGGGATGGCGCTCCTCGCTATTCGATCGTCGGGGCGCCGGCCGGAACCCGGCCGCGAGAGCTCGACTATCCGAACGCCAAGGGTGCCGGCCAGGTCAACACGACATACCAGGGCGACGGCGGTGTCCCCATCGGCTCGTTCTTCCGCAAGCTGCTCTATGGCTGGACATTCCGGGACAAGAACATCGTGCTCTCCAGCGGGGTCAACTCCGACTCCCGGATCCTCTACGTCCGCGACCCGCGGCAACGCGTGGAGAAAGTCGCCCCTTGGCTGACCCTGGATGGAGATCCGTACCCCGTCGTCATCGACGGGAAGGTGCTGTGGGTCGTCGACGGGTACACGACCACGAACGGCTTCCCGTACTCCGAGCAGGAATCGCTGAGCTCGTCGACGAAGACGTCGCTCAACCAGACGACGGAAGCAGTTGCGGCGCAACGCAACTCCCAGATCAACTACATCCGCAACTCTGTCAAGGCGACCGTCGACGCCTACACGGGCCAGGTCACGCTCTACGAGTGGAACCAGGAGAGGGCGCCCGACCCGGTGCTCGAGACCTGGGAGAAGGCGTTCCCCGGTGTGGTGCAGCCGCAGGCGGCGATGCCGCCGGCGCTCGTGCCCCACCTCCGGTACCCGGAGGACCTGTTCAACCTGCAGCGGACCTTGATCGCGCACTACCACGTGACCGATCCCCGCTTGTTCTACAACGGCACGGAATTCTGGAACGTCCCGAATGACCCGACACTTCCGCCCGGCGAGCCGACCGTCCCCCAGCCGTCGTACTACCTGACGGTCTCGCCCGACGGCGGCACCACGCCTCCGGTCTTCTCGTTGACGTCCCCGCTCGTCTCTCTCACGTACCGAAATCTCACGGCCTACCTGTCGGTCAACTCGCAGCCCGGCCCTGACTACGGCAAGTTCACGATGCTCACCGTCCCGGCCAACGCGGGCCTCGCCGGTCCCGGTCAGGTGCAGAACGAGCTCGATTCCAACGCGACGATCTCGAAGGAGCACAGCCTCCTCGACCAGGGTGGATCGAGCGTGATCAAGGGCAACCTGCTCACCGTCCCGATCGCAGGCTCGATGCTGTACGTCGAGCCTTGGTACGTGCAGGGCAGAGCCTCAGGTGGACAGACCTTCCCCGTCCTCCGAAAGTTCCTCGCCTACTCGAACGGCAACGCCGGCTTCCAGAAGGATCTCGACGCGGCCCTCAACGAGGTGTTCGGGGTCAAGGGCGCACAACCCGCGCCCGCCAGTCCGAGCACCCCGACGCAGCCGACGACGTCCACCCCGACGACGTCGTCACAGCTGCGAAGCCTGATCGCCGAGGCACAACGCGACGAAGCGGCGGCGCAGGCAGCGTTGCGGGCCGGCGACTTCGCGACATACGGCCGAAAGCAGGCGGAGCTCCGACATGACCTCGAACAGATCGACAAGGCCGCGAGCGGAAACCCGGCTCGACGCCACTAGGCGAAAGTCGGTCAAATCCGTTCAAGTGGGTCACGGACTAGTCCCCACATGACTAACCCAGGCCATGCCGAAGGCCTCTAAATAGCAACGCTCCGCTATTCAGTTCCCCGCGTCATGCCGACATGCTCGACAGGCATTCGCCAGCGGTCCCAGCGCGCTGGCGTCGAGGGAGGAACTGTGTTCAGTCGGCGATCGTCACGGCGCTTTTCCATCCGGCATCTCGTCGCTCTCGTCGCATCCGGCGGGATTCTCGCCGGCGGGCTGGCAGGTGCCCCTCCAGCGGCAGCGGCATCGACGCCTGTCAACGTCATCGTTCAGGGCACCTCTTTGCCCATCGTCCAGACGCTCGTCAACCTCGTGGGTGGTCGCACCCTCACGTCGCTGCCGATCGTCAATGGCGTGCTCGCACAGGTCCCGTCCTCGACAGCCGTCAGCCTGCTGGAGACGCTCGGACTCGTCACCAGCCCTGATGCGCCGGTTGCGGTCGACGGCCTCGTCGGCGCACTGCCCGAAACCGTTCCCTCGGCCAACTCCTTCCGCGACGCCACGGGCGCGACGCGGCTTGCCGCCGACGGTGTCACCGGCAGCGGCGTGGGTGTCGCCGTCCTCGACACCGGCGTCGCACCATCTCCTGACTTCGGCAGCCGGCTGGTCAGCGGCGCCGACTTCTCAGGCGAAGGCAACTCGCTGCGGGACAGCTATGGCCATGGGACGTTCGTAGCGGGACTGATCGCGGGTGACGGCACCTCGTCAGGTGGCGCCTACTCCGGCGAGGCAACTGGTGCGAAGGTCGTCTCGGTCAAGGTCGCCGGAAACACCGGTCTGACCGATGTCGCCCGGGTGATTCAGGGCATCGCCTGGGCGATCAGCAACCGGTCGGCGTACGGCATCAAGGTCCTCAACATGTCCCTCGGCGAGGTACCGACGGGGCCGTCACAGCTCAACCCGCTCGACCAAGCCGTCGAAGCAGCTTGGAACGCCGGCCTGACCGTCGTCACCTCTGCCGGCAACTCGGGTCCAGACGCCGGCACGATCACCGCCCCGGGTGATGACCCGAACGTCATCACCGTCGGTGCTCTGAACGACAACGGAACCTCCGCGACGAGCGACGACAGCATTGCGCCGTTCAGCGGCGTCGGTCCGACTGCGGCCAATGGCTGGTTGAAGCCCGACCTCGTCACCACCGGCCGATCCGTGGTCAGCCTCCGGGCCCCCGGCTCGTTCATCGACCAGACATACCCGAGCGCCCAGGTCGGCTCCACCAACTTCGTCGGCTCCGGCACGTCGTTCTCCGCCGCCATCGTCAGCGGCGCTGCCGCGCTCGTCGCACAGGCAAACCCGAACGCGGCACCGGACGAGATCAAGGCGCGACTACTCGCTACCGCGACGCCTGGCCCGACCGGCAACGTCGCAGACGAGGGTCACGGTGACCTGGATGCCTTCGACGCCGTGAACTGCCCGCCGGTCTCACTCGACCAGCGCTACAGCTCGGTCGCGCTGCCGCCGCTGATCGGTGTTCTGATCCCGCTGCTCTCGACGTGGAACGTCTCGACCTGGAACCCCGACAACTACTCGACGGACGTCAACTCGTCGGCGTGGAACTCCTCGGCGTGGAACTCCAGCGCCTGGAACTCCTCAGCCTGGAACTCCAGCGCCTGGAACTCCAGCGCGTGGAACTCCAGCGCCTGGAACTCCTCAGCCTGGAACTCCAGCGCCTGGAACTCCAGCGCGTGGAACTCCTCAGCCTGGAACTCCAGCGCCTGGAACTCCAGCGCCTGGAACTAGCTCCCAACGATGCCTGCCTCCGCCCTGCCAAACAGCGCTCGTGCGCTGATCGCCCTCGTCTCCGCGACGGCACTGGCAGTGGTGGGGTGGGCAGCTAGCGGGATCGTCGACTCGGGATTGGGGCCGATCGCCGTCGTCGCCGTACTCGGCGTGATGTTGCTGCTGTCGAATCGGTACCCGCTCCTGATCTACGGCCGCCACTACTCCGAGGCAGTGGGTTTCGACGAGGGGCTCATCGCCGTCGTCATCGCGACCCTGCCATCCCGCTCCGCGGTGCTGCTGTACGCAACTGTCCAGATCGGTGCGCAGATCTGGCGTCGGCGCCCCCCGGTCAAGGCCGCATTCAACATCGCGCAGTTCACGCTCGCGGCATCGGCAGCGATTCTCATGGCGGATGCCATCGGTCGGGTGCCAGGACACGTCAGCTCGACGCTCGCGCCAGCCATGCTCGTCGGGGCGGCGACGTACATGTTCGTCAACACGACGCTGCTCGGTGCATTGCTCAACCGGGTCACCGGGCAGCCGTTCCGGGCGGTCTGGAACCAGGGCCTCGCGATTCGGTTGCTGCTGGTCGCGGTCGGAACGACCAGCGGCATGCTCGCTGGCCTCGCCACCGTCAGTTATGAGCCGGCCATCGCGGCCGCGCCAATCGTCTTCATCCTGCTCCGTCAGGTCCTCGCCGGTCACTTCGAAGCGCGTCGCGATCGTGACCGCGTCCTCGGTTTGCTCGACGCGGCCCGCGACATTCACGGCGCGATGAGCGACGGGCAGGTTCCGGTCACCGTCGAGAAGGTCGCCTCGCGCCTGCTGCGCGGCGAGGTCCGGGTCGTGCCGCATCCGACGAGCGGGCTCAGCGCGCCGGTCCCGGAGCACCCGTCCTGGCTCGTGGTCACCGGCCGGGATCCCGGCGAGCCCGTCGACCAGGCAGATGTTCAGCTGCTGCACACGATTGCCGCGATCGCCGGTGGCGCAATCACGAACGCCGAGCTCTACTCGGAGGTCCACAAGAAGCGTCTCGAGATGCAGGCCATCCTCGGCAACCTCGCCGAGGGCGTGTGTGCCTTCGACACCCACGGGCGACCGACGTTCCTCAACGCGGCCGCCGAGACACTGCTCGGGCTGACCCTCGACGACTTCGATCCGAAGCATCCGATTGCCGCGGAGATCCTCGCCCCGGTACGCCGCTGCCTGCACTCCGGTACGCCGCTCGACGCATCGATGACCCTGATCCGAGCCGACGGCACGTCCCTGCCGCTGAGCTACACCTGCGCACCTACCCGCGATCACGACCGGGTCGACGGTGCGGTCCTCGCGTTCCGCGACGACACCGAACGGCTCAGCTACGAGGCGCAGCTCGCTCACCATGCGTTCCATGACCAGCTGACCGGCCTTGCCAACCGCCGGCTGTTCATCGACCGGCTCGATCAGGCGCTGCGACGCGATGTACGACGTTGCGGCGGCAGCGCGGTGCTGTTCGCGGACGTCGATCGCTTCAAGTTGATCAACGACAGCCTCGGGCACCAAGCCGGTGACCGCCTGCTCACCGAGATCGCGAGCCGCCTCGCCGCAGTCATCCGCGACGGCGACACCGCGGCACGCTTCGGCGGTGACGAGTTCACCTTGCTGCTCGAAGACGTGCGCGGGCCCGGCGAGGCGCACGATGTCGCCAACCGGATCCTCCGCGCGATGGAGGCTCCGATTCAGGTCGGCCCGAATCGCACCATCGTCGCCAGCCTCTCGATCGGCGTCGCAGTGTCTCGGCCTGACGCCACCGGTGACGACCTGCTCCACGATGCGGACCTGGCGATGTATGAGGCCAAGGCCGAAGGATTCGGTCGTTGGAAGCAGTACTCAGGCACCAGCAGTCGGTCGGCCGAACAGCTCGACCTCGAGGCCGACCTCCGCCTGGCCATCGCCAACGGCGACATCGAGGTCTACTTCCAACCGCTTGTCGCGGCGGGCAGCGGAAAGCCGATGGACGCTGAGGCGCTCGTGCGCTGGACACATCCGGAGCGCGGCTTCATGTCCCCGATCGACTTCATCCCGATCGCCGAGGAGACCGGCCTGATCCTGCCGCTCGGGCGATACGTGCTGCGCGAGGCGACCCGGCAGTGCCGCAGCTGGGAGGCCGAGCACGGAGTGCGCATCGGCGTGAGCGTCAACCTTTCCGCCCGGCAGTTCCAGGACGGCGACCTGGTCGACGAGGTGCGGACAGCCCTGCGAGACGCCGAGCTCCCCGCCGACCGGCTCTGCCTGGAGATCACCGAAACGCTTGCGATGAGCGACATCGAATGGTCGATCCAGACGCTGCAGCGGCTGAAGGACGTGGGCGTGCGCGTCGCGATCGACGACTTCGGCACGGGCCACTCGTCACTGAACTACCTCAAGCGATTCCCGATCGACGTGGTGAAGATCGACCGCTCCTTCGTGAAGGACATCGACACCAGCGTCGTGGACAACGCGATCGTGACCGCCGTCGTGATGCTCGCAGAGACCTTGCAGATCACCACGGTCGCCGAGGGCGTCGAAACGGAAGGCCAGCTCGAGAAGCTGCGGAACCAGGGGTGCACGCTGATCCAGGGCTACCTCTTCGCGAAGCCGATGCCGGCCCGGGAGGCATGCGCCTGGTTGGTGGCGGCAACTGCGGCTGCCGAGGTGCAGATCCCCAAGCCTCGGCCGTCACACTTAGCGCTTCCCACATCGTCTCGCTGACCCGCAACCGCCTGCAATCACAGCGGTTTGCCGCTGCCGCGGGCGCCGGGCTATCGTGGCTTCACCGACGCGGGGTGGAGCAGCTCGGTAGCTCGCTGGGCTCATAACCCAGAGGTCACAGGTTCAAATCCTGTCCCCGCTACTAG
>DASZTL010000043.1:0-15477 GCA_035548055.1 Mycobacteriales bacterium
GTCAAGGGCGCTGCCCGGGAACTCATCATCGAGAGCGCGCAGAGCGCCGACGAGATCCAGCAGGCGGTCGAGGCGGCTCTGGTCAAGGGCGAGCCGATCGTCACCCTCGTCGACGAGAAGGGCCGGCGGGTGATCATCTCCGCTGACAAGCTCGCGTACGTCGAGATCGCCGACACCGACTCCCGCCGCGTCGGCTTCGGCGCCGTCTAGCTCGAAAGCCGCTGCACCGACGGCTCGGGGCAGAACTGCTAGGCGTGGAGACCGAGCACTTCCATTCGCTCACCGTGGCGGTGGGTGAGCCGAGCCAGTAGCTCACCCACCGCGGTCAGATCGCCGGCTCCGCCGACGATCAGCCGGGCAAGCGAATCCCGGTCGACCGCGACCCGCTGGGCCTGCACGAGCGCTTCGCCCACCAGACGGCGCGCCCACAGCGCGAGGCGGCCGGCCACCGCCGGATCGGCTTCGATCGCCGACCGCACGTGCGCCACGGCGAACTCAGCGTGGCCGGTGTCATCCAAGACATCGCCGACCAGCGACCGCGTCGCCTCGTCCATGAGCTCGGCGACCTCTCGGTAGAAGTCGGCGGCGAACCCGTCACCGACGTACGCCTTCACCAGGCTCTCCAGCCAGTCCGCCGGCGTCGTCGAGTCGTGAAAGGCGTCGAGCGGACCGACGAACGGCGTCATCGCGGCCGTCGGCTCCACGCCGATCGAGGCGAGGCGCTCGTGCAGCACCTCGTAGTGCCCGAACTCGGCGACCGCCATCGCGCCGAGGGCCGCCTTGTCGACCAGGTTGGGCGCCAACGAGGCGTCGACGGCGAGCCGCTCGAAGGCCGTCAGCTCGGCATACGCCAAGAGCCCGAGCAGGTCGACGCTGGCCTGTTTCCGGTCCGCCTCGCTCATCGGATCGGTCCACTCGGCCATGCGAGGAACCATAACGGGGGTTCGTCACTACACTTGACGATGCAAGATCCGAATCACCGCGGAGAACCGTGTGGTGTGTCGGCCCCCCGCGCGGATCGCGGGCGCGGGCCCACCAGGGAAGTTGACGGACTCCGCACGAAGCCAGGAGTCCGCTCACCCATGAAGACCTTCGCCGAACTCGGCGTCGCCGACGACATCGTCACGACGCTGGCAAGTCACGACATCACCGCCCCGTTCCCGATCCAGACGCTCGCCGTACCGCTGGCGATCAAGGGCCACGACCTGATCGGTCAGGCCCGCACCGGCACCGGCAAGACGCTGGCGTTCACCATCCCGCTGCTGCACCGGGTCACCCCGGGCGCCGAGAGCGGCAAGCCGCAAGCGCTGGTCGTCGTGCCTACCCGCGAGCTCGCCTCGCAGGTCGCGCGCGATGTCGAGCTCGCCGGCGGGCCGCGCGGCACCCGCGTCCTCGTCATCTACGGCGGCCGCTCGTACGAACCGCAGCTCGAAGCGCTGCGCAAAGGCGTCGACATCGTGGTCGGTACGCCGGGGCGCCTCCTCGACCTCGCCAACCAGAAGGCGCTCGACCTTTCAGAGGTGAAGGCGCTCGTGCTCGACGAGGCCGACGAGATGCTGGACCTCGGCTTCCTGCCCGACGTCGAGCGGATCGTGTCGTTGCTGCCGGAGACTCGCCAGACGATGCTGTTCTCGGCAACCATGCCCGGTCCGGTGGTGACGCTCGCGCGGCGCTACCTCAAGCATCCGACTCACGTTCGCGCCGAGTCCGACACCGACACCCTCACGGTTCCCAACACCAGTCAGTTCGTCTTCCGCGCCCACCACCTCGACAAGCCCGAGGTGCTCGCGCGCGTCATGCAGGCCGAAGGGCGCGGCCTCGCCATGGTGTTCACCCGCACCAAGCGCTCGGCCGACCGGATCGCCGCCGACCTCAGCGAGCGCGGGTTCGCCGCGGCCGCCGTGCACGGCGACCTCGGCCAGGGCGCAAGGGAGCGGGCGCTTCGCGCGTTCCGCAACGGCAAGGTGGACATCCTCGTCGCAACCGACGTCGCGGCTCGCGGCATCGACGTACAGGGCGTCACTCACGTCGTGAACTACGAATGTCCCGACGACGAGAAGACCTACTTGCACCGGATCGGGCGCACCGGCAGGGCCGGCGAGACCGGATCAGCGATCACCTTCGTCGACTGGGAAGACGGCTACCGCTGGGGAATGATCAACAAGGCCCTGGACCTGCCGTTCCCGGAGCCGGAAGAGACGTACTCGACCTCCGACGTGCTCTACGAAGAGCTCGACATCCCCCGTACGGCGACCGGCCGGCTCACCGCCGCCGAGCGGACACGGGCCGGGTTGGAGGCCGAAGAGCTCGAGGACCTCGGCGAGACGGGCCGGCAGCGCCCGCCCGCGAGGTCGTCGGGCAGCCGGACCGGTGCCGGATCCGGTACTGGTGCCCGGAAGAGCGGCGGCAGCGGGAGCAGCGCACCCAGGCAACGGCAACGCACCCGTGGCGGCGCAAGTCGCGACACCGGCGCCGCGGAGCCGGCGGCGCCAAGGCCGCGCCGCACCACGACGCCGAGCGTCGCGGTCGAAGGCGAGGACGCTCCCCGCCGGCGCCGGCGCCGGCGGCGCTCGGGAGGTGGCGGCGGGTCCGCCGCTGCCGAAGGAGGGTCGAGCCCAGCCGCCACGTGAGGCACACTCGTACAACTGAGCCCACGCAACGCGAAGGGAACCCATCGTGAGTCTGCGGTCAGTCGGTCCTCGCCTCATCAGCGAGAACGTCGACGACGTCGTCGAATGGGTGTCACGCCTCCAGAACTGCCCGCCGATCACGCGCACCAAGGTCGCGCTCTGCCAGAACCCGAGCCACGGCGGCGACCCGGCGAACTGGTTCTACGTCGAAGCCGACGTGGAAGAGGGTGTTGCCCGGCTGCGCTGCCTCGCCGGCGGACACGTCAACGACGTACTCGACTCCGCCGAGCACTGGACCTATCCCGGTGTCTGGGCATGTCCGGCGTGCGGGCAGTCGATCGCCGAGGTGGTCTTCGGGATCAACGAGGCGGACGGGTCGGGGCGCTGGATGGTCATCGCGGTCCGCTGCGTCGAGTGCGGCGAGGTCGCCGGTGTCACAGACATGACGGTTGACGCAATGCCGATCGACGAGCTCCTGTCGAAGCTCTAGCTCAAGGACAAGCGCCCACCCCCCAAGGGATCCCGCTCCCAGCCGCAGGCAATGTCACATTGCCCCGGCATTTGGCGACCTTTCACCACGTTTCACGGTGGCAATGTGACATTGCCTACTGCTAGGGCTAGACCTGCCAGGTGAAACGCACCCAGCTCGGGCGGTTGCAGGCCGGGCAGCGCATGTACGACGGGTAGTCACGATCGCCCAGGCCGAGTGAGCGCACGTCGTCACCGTGACCCACTCGCACCGCGAGATGTATCGACGGGATCGAGGCCCGCAGCGCCCGCAGCGGGCCGAGCACGGTGCCCGCGCCGCAACGCGAGCACTCGACGAGCGCGGACCCGACACTGGGTACGACCATGTCGCTCGCGGCGGAGAACAGCGCCCGTTTGCCTTCTGCGTCGACCGTCGCAGGGGGTGTCGCCGGGCGCGGAGCGGTCCGGGGCCGGACCCGGTCGAAGCTCGTCACCTGGGCTCCCCGCCGGGCAGGCCGGCCTCGGCGAACGCGGGCGCCTCGTCGTCGGGCGCCTCGTCGGCGGGCAGCTCGATGGTGCTCGGCACCGGCTCGGCGGGCGGCAGCCCGACCAGCGACCGGGCGAAGCTTCGATAGGCGGTCGCCCCCGGGCTGCGCCGCCCCGCCCGCATGATCGTCTTCCCCGCTGCGGGGGCTTCGGCGAATCTCACCGACCGCGGGATCGGCGGTTCGAGTACCTCGACGCCGTACCGCGTCGCGATGTCGCCGAGGACCGCCTTCGCGTGCAACGTCCGCGCATCGAACAACGTCGGCAGCACTCCGCGCACCGTCAGGTTCGGGTTCGTCAACCGCTGCACGTCGTGAACGGTGTCCAGCAACTGACCGACCCCGCGATGCGAGAGCGTCTCGCACTGCAACGGCACGATGACCTCGTCGGCAGCCGTCAAGGCGTTGAGCGTCAGGACGCCGAGCGTCGGGGCACAGTCGAGCAGCATGACGTCGTACTCCGAGCGGACCTCGTCGAGCGCGTGTCGCAGGACATATTCCCGGCCGGTCCGCATCAACAGCTGCGCCTCACACCCGGCGAGGTCGATCGTCGACGGCAGCAGGTCCGGGCCCTCCGCCGTCTGCTGCAGCGCCATCCGCGACGAGACCCGGCCCAGCAGGACGTCGTGGATCGACAGCTCGATGTTGTCGGGGTCCAAGCCGAGCGAGAAGGTCAGGCACGCCTGCGGGTCGAGATCGACGACGAGCACCGACTTGCCGAGCTCGGCGAGCGCAGCCGCCACCGACGCGACCGTCGTCGTCTTCGCGACGCCGCCCTTTTGGTTGGCGACGGCGTACGTACGGCAGTTCGTCACCACTCCCTGCCCGGCTCGGGGTCGGTGGACCGCGCTCGTTGCACCATCAGGCTACCGGTAGCCTGCCGCCGTGCCAGCAGGCGTGAACAGCCCATGAGCGTGCCGAAGCACCTCGACGCGGACCCCCAGGTGGCCGTCGCCAGGATCCCTGCCCCCTCGGGCGAGCTGGCAGCCCTCCTCGCCACGCCACCGGCCGATGCCGCCTCCCAGCGCGGTGTTCTGCTCGTGCCGGGCTACACGGGAAGCAAGGAGGACTTCTGGCATCTCCTCCCGTTGCTTGCCCGCGCCGGGCACCGTACGACGGCGATCGACCTGCGCGGGCAGTGCGACTCGGGCGGACCGGAGGACCTCGCCGCCTACACGATCGACATGCTCGCGGCCGACATCAGCGCACTCCTGCATGCCGCGAGCGAGCCGCTCCACCTGGTCGGGCACTCCTTCGGCGGGCTGATCTGTCGCGCCGCCGTGCTGTCCGGAGCACCGGCCCGCTCGCTGACCCTGCTCGGGTCCGGGCCGGGACGACTAGGTGGTCACCGGGCCGCGCTGGTCGAGGCGATGCGCCCGATGCTCGCCGACGGCGGCGTACCGGAGGTGTGGGCGGCGACCGCCGCTCTGAACGCCGCAGCAACCGCCACTCAGCCACCGGCGGTTCAGGCGTTCATCGAACGCCGCTTTCTCGCCTCGCCGGCGGCCGCGCTGCTGGGCATGGGCGAGGCCGTCACCACCGCTTCCGACCGCACCCACGAGCTGGCGCAGACCGGCGTGCCGGTCCTCGTGGCATGCGGCGAGAACGATGACGCCTGGTCGCCAACCGAGCAAGAAGACATGGCGCAGCGACTAGGTGCGAGCTTCGTGAAGTTCACCGACGCGGGCCACTCCCCGAACGTCGACGCGCCCGCCGCGGTGGCCTCGGCACTCGCAGCGTTCTGGGCAACTCTCGACTGACTACTCGACGACGTCGTCGACGGTCGAGCTGATGTCTGCGGCCAACCCGGCCCACGAGGTCTTGCGTTGCGGCGCGGCTTGCTTGCCCGAGTCGCAGTGATCGCGAAAGTCGCACCAGCCGCAGTGCGGACCTGTTCGCGGCGGGAACAGCGACTCGAGCGCCTCCGTGCGGTCGGCCGCCGCCGCAAGAGTGGTGTGGGTGTCGGCTGCCTCGACGCCGATCGACTCGATCCGGCGGAGCTGTCGCGCCAACGACTCCTCCGTGTACTCCCACTCGACGACATCGCCGCTCGGCAGGTGATGCAGCTCGACCTTGACGCAAGGCATCCGGAACATCTGCGCGGATGCGGCGGCATAGACGGCCAGTGCCATCGACCCTCGCGCGTCATCGGTGCTCAGCAGATGCCGGCCGGTCTTGTAGTCGACGACGACCAGCTCCTCGCCACGGCGGTCGAGTCGGTCGATCCGCCCCGACAACGCCAGCCGAGCGGTCTTCATGGCCACGGTTCGCTCGACACCGAGCGGCTCGTCCGTCGGGTCAAGGGTCTCGACATAGCGCGCGACCATGTCGGCCGCCCGCTCCCGCCAGTCGTCGGCCTGCTGATCATCCCGAAAGCCGATCGGCGCCCACTTCCCGTGAACCAGCCGGCGTGCGGCAGCGACCGTCCGATCCGCCAGTGGCAGCAGCCACCACGAATGAAGAGCGGCGTGCACCGCCGCGCCGACCGTGTTGTGCGCCCATGGCGGGCCCTTCGGCGGCATCGGCCGGTCTACGTAGGAGAACCGATACCGCCGTGGACAGTCCAGCCAGCTGTCGAGCCGCGACGGCGTCGCGGCGAACAGCCGCGGCGGCAGCTCTACTGCCAGCTCGCCCTGCGTCACTCCGCCAGTGTCGCGGGAACCTCCGACAATCGCGGGGAGACGCTCCCGAAGTCGATGTCGGGCTGGTTCTTCACGTCGCGCAGATCGGTGAGGATGACGCCGTCGTACATCAGGACTCCGGCGGTCTCCGGCCACACGAGCGCCCACAGCCACAACCCTTTGGCCTCGCCCACGAACACCGCCCCGTCGCGCGCCTCGGGCAGGCACCACAAGGCGGTGGGATGAGATGCAGCGATGACCTTCGCATCGGCAGCGCCCGCGTCGAACCCGTCACCCGGGTCGGTCGCGGCCAGGCCGGCGTGCCGCGACCCCAGACCGACGCCCGGCTCCTCCGCGATGATGAAGAGCTCTGCCGGTCCACCCAGCGGGCTCGGCCCGGACATCGCCGTCACGGTGGCTCGCGCCCCGGTCCGGTCATCTCCCGCGTACGCGAAGCCGCTGCACACCCAGCCCGGGGGCAGTCCACTCGCCAGCCACAGCGGTGCACCGGAGCGGCTGACCACGTGCGCGACGGCGTCCGGCCCGGTGTGCGCGAGGACGTGGTACGGCGCGACGGCGCCGTGTGTCGGACACCGCCACGCGCTGGACCACAACCCCGGCTCGCGGAGCTGGCTGCCGCAGCGTGGGCACGTGGGAAGGGCGTGCACCCTTGAACAGTCCTCACCCGGAAGGGACAGAGTCAATACGTGAGTTCCCCTGAGTCCGAGAATGAATCCGGCGAACCGGTCATTTGCGCCGGAGCGGTGGTGCGCGACGCCGGCGGCCGGCTGTTGCTGGTGCGCCGAGGGACACCGCCGGCCCAGGGGTCATGGACGTTGCCGGGCGGCCGCGTCGAGCCAGGCGAGAATCCCGCCGCCGCCGCCGCGCGCGAAGTGCGGGAGGAGACCGGTCTCGACGTCGACGTCGGGCGGCTGCTCGCCACGCTGCCCGTTCTCGGCTATCTCGTGCACGACTTCACGGCAACCGTCGTCGGTGGAACGCTGCAAGCCGGCGACGACGCCGCCGACGTCGGCTGGTTCGGCGTCGACGAGCTGGCGAGGATCGAGCTGTCGCCAGGACTTCTTCAAGCACTCGGCGACATGGGTGCCCTCTAGCTATGACAACGAGTCACGACGCTGCTGCTGGTTGCTCAACGGTGCAGAAGGCGCAGCGCGACGCATCGTGCGGGATCGAGCTCTTGCACTCCGGACACGTCTTCGTGGGAGTCGCTTCCTCCGGGCTCGGCTTGAACCGCTCCATCAGCACGTTCACCGGCCGCACGACGAAGTAGTAGACGACCAGGCCGATCAGGATCAGCGACAGCAGCGAGTTGAGGAAGTCGCCGTAGAAGAACTTCGCGCCGCCGAGCTCCCAGTGACGATCGGCGAAGGCAGATGCCTGGCCCAGCGGGATGCTCACGAGCGGCGTGATGAAGTCCTTGACCAGCGACTGCACCACGGCGGTGAACGCGGCGCCGATCACGATGCCGACCGCCAGGTCGACGACGTTGCCGCGAAGGATGAAGCTGCGGAACCCAGAGAGATCGAGCCGGCGTACGCCGCCGCGAACCGCGCTTTCGAGTCGGTCGATCGGAGCAGGATCAGTCATGGCCCGCAGGCTATTCCGTGCTCGTGCCTGACGCGACGCCTCAGGTGATCGTCACCCCACCGTCGACTGCAAGTGTCTGGCCCGTCACATAGCCCGCAGCGTCCGACACCAGCCACACCAGTGTCGCGGCGAGCTCCTCCGGGTCGCCCATGCGCCCCATGACCACGCGGCTCATCACGGACTCGATGTAACCGGGGCGGTACTGGTCGCTCATCTCCGACTTGAAGAACCCCGGCGCGATGCAGTTGACCCGGATCCCCTTGCGGGCGCTCCACTGCTGGGCGAGATCACGCGTCAGGCCGACGAGTCCGGCCTTCGAGGCGGAGTACGCCGCCTGGGGCAGGCCCGCGGTGGTCAGTCCGAGGATGCTGCTGATGTTGACGATCGAGCCGCCCCTGGTCGCCGCCCGGGCGAACGCCTGGGCCATCCAGTAACAGCCGTTCAGGTTGACGTCGATGACGCTGCTGAACTCGGCCGGTGTCTCGCGGGTCGCCGGCACCGCCGTGCCGACGCCGGCGTTGTTGACGAGGATGTCGATGCCGCCCAGCTCCTCGACCGCAGCGGCCACCAGTCCTTCGCAGTCCGCCGGCTTGGCGACGTCCGTGGCGATCGCGATCGCACGCCGGCCGAGGGCCTCCACCATCGCCCTGGTCTCGTCGAGCTTGGCCACCCGCCGCGCGCCGAGCGCGAGGTCCGCACCGGCCTCGGCCAGCGCCTTGGCGAAGGCGACGCCGAGACCGGAGGACGCACCCGTGACGATCGCGACCTTGCCGTCGAGGGAGAACCGATCCATCACGTTCATGGCGCTGAACCCTATTGGGCTTCGCCGAGGCCAACGATCTGGGCCTAAATCAAGCCCGCCGCGATTGGCCTTCTTCGTTGGCCTCGACGTCCCCGATCTGAGCTGCATACAGCGGTAACCTCCGGATCATGGCGACGGGCACGACCACTCGGGTTTTCCTTGCCCGCCTGCCGGATCTGACCGTGCTGGATCCGAATGCCGACCAGGTCGGCCGGGTCCGTGACGCCGTGATCGCGTTGCGCGGCGCCGGCGTCCAGCCCCGGGTGCTCGGCCTGGTCGTCGAGGTCCAGCCACGCCGTCGGATCTTCGTCCCGATCGGCCAGGTCACGAGCATCGACGCCGACGCCGTGATCGTCCGCGGCCGGATCAACCTGCGTCGCTTCGAACGCCGTGCCGGGGAGACGCTTGCGCTGACCG
Source organism: Mycobacteriales bacterium (assembly GCA_035548055.1). Classification (GTDB taxonomy): domain Bacteria; phylum Actinomycetota; class Actinomycetes; order JAFAQI01; family JAFAQI01; genus DASZTV01. Next base: position 9,092 of record DASZTL010000043.1, read on the forward strand.
AGCTGCTCGACCGCAAGGTCACGCTGGTCGAGGACGGCAGTCAGGTAACGGTCGTCGACGTCGCGATGGAGCAGAGCCGCACTCGCGACTGGTTCATCACCCGTGTCGCGGTGCGATCGCCCGGCTCCGGCCTGCGCCGCCGCGGGCCGCTGCGCACCGTGGACTGGGAGGCCGTCACCGGGTTCACCCAACCCGAGGAGGAGCAGGGCGCAGCGAGCCTGCTCGCGGCCTTCGACCAGCTCTCGGCGCCCGACCTCGCCCACGTGCTGCACGAGCTGTCCGAGAAGCGCCGAAGTGAGGTCGTCGCCGCACTCGACGACGAGCGGCTCGCGGATGTCCTCGAGGAGCTGCCCGAAGACGACCAGGTCGAGATCCTGGCGAAGCTCGAAGGCGAGCGCGCCGCCGACGTCCTCGAGGCGATGGGTCCCGACGACGCCGCCGACCTGCTCAGCGAGCTGCCCTCGGACGAGGCGGAGCGACTACTCGGTCTGATGGAACCCGACGAGGCCGAGCCCGTCCGTCGCCTGCTCACCTACGCCGACAACTCCGCCGGCGGCATGATGACGACCGAGCCGGTGATCCTCTCGCCCGATGCCACAGTCGCCGAAGCACTGGCACGGGTGCGCGCCCCGGAGCTGAGTCCCGCTCTCGCAGCGCAGGTCTACGTCTGCCGACCACCGACGGAGACGCCGACCGGCAAGTACGTCGGCATCGCGCACATTCAGCGGCTGTTGCGGGAACCGCCGTCCTCCCTGGTGTCCGGCATCGTCGACTCGCAGGTCGATCCACTCGGCCCGGACTGTCCGCTGCAGGAAGTCACGGCGTACCTCGCGACGTACAACCTCGTCGCGGTGCCGATCGTCGACGACGCCGATCATCTGTTGGGCGCGGTGACCGTGGACGACGTCCTCGACCACCTGCTGCCGGCAGACTGGCGCGAGCGACCCAGCGGTGAGGCCGGTGTCGTCGATGGCGCGTGACCGCCGCGCCACGCCGCGCCTGGACCAGCCGCAGGACACCCGCCGCGGAATCGCCCTTCCCCGCTACAACGCCGAGTCGATGGGTCGCATCTCCGAACGTGTTGCCAGGTTCCTCGGCACCTGGCGATTCATCGGTTACATGTCGTTCTTCATCGGCGCGTGGATCCTGTACAACCTCGTCGTGCCGCACGCCTGGCAGTTCGACCGCTACAGCAACAAGTTCACGCTGCTCACGCTGCTGTTGTCTCTGCAGGCGTCGTACGCCGCTCCGCTGATCCTGCTCGCCCAGAACCGCCAGGCCGACCGTGACCGGGTGCAGTACGAACAGGACCGAGCGCTGTCCGAGCGAGCCGTCGACGACACCGAGTACCTCGCTCGCGAGATCGCCGCAATCCGGGTTTCGCTCGGCGAGGTCGCCACCCGCGACTACATCCGCGGCGAGTTGCAGCGCCTGCTGGACGAGCTTTCACCCGACGTGGAGGAAACTCGTAGCAGCGACGCGTAGCCTGGGCTTGTCATGAGCGAGTCCCCCCTGCCGAGCGTCGAGGCAGTCACTGCCGCCCTGGCGACCGTGAAAGACCCTGAGATCCACCGGCCGATCACCGAGTTGGGAATGGTCGACGACGTCGCGGTCGCCCTCGACGGCAGCGTCGAAGTGAAGATCCTGCTGACGACAGCCGGTTGCCCGTTGCGCGACCGCATCACCAACGACGTCACGAACGCCGTGCAGACGGTCCCCGGCGTGACAAGCGTCAAGGTCGCCCTCGATGTGATGAGCGACGAGCAGAAGCAGGCGCTTCGCAGCCACCTGCAAGGCGGGCGGCCACAGCGGGAGATCAGCTTCGCGCAGGCCGGGTCGCTGACCCGCGTCTACGCGATCGCGAGCGGCAAGGGTGGCGTCGGGAAGTCGTCCACGACGGCGAACCTCGCCGCCGCAATGGCCCAGCAGGGATTCACCGTCGGCATCGTCGACGCCGACGTCTACGGCCACTCGATGCCTCGCATGTTCGGCATCGAGACGCCGCCGTCGATCGTCGACGGGATGATCGTGCCGCCGGAGGCGTACGGCGTCCGGGTCGTCTCGCCCGGGATGTTCGTCGAGGGCAACCGACCGATCGCCTGGCGCGGCCCGATGCTGCACCGCGCACTCGAGCAACTGCTGGCCGACGTCTTCTGGGGGGACCTCGACATCCTCCTGCTCGACCTGCCGCCGGGTACCGGCGACATCGCGATCTCGACCGCGCAGCTGCTGCCGGGTGCCGAGGTCGTCATCGTGACCACACCGCAGCTCGCCGCGCACGAGGTCGCGGAGCGGGCCGGCGCCATTGCCACCCAGACCCGGCAGCGGCTCGCCGGCGTCATCGAGAACATGGCCGGCTTCGCGTGCCCGCACTGTGGCGAGCTGATCGACGTCTTCGGCTCCGGCGGTGGTCAGGCCGTGGCCGAGACTCTCACCAAGCTGATCGGCGCCGACGTACCGCTGCTCGGCTCGGTGCCCATCGAGCCGATCGTGCGGGAAGGTGGCGACCTCGGCAAGCCCGTCGTTCTCAGCCACCCGGAGTCGGCCGCCGCCAAGGTGTTCACGGAGATCGCGGCGGGTCTCGCCGGCAAGGCTCGAGGCCTGGCCGGTCGACCCCTGACCCTCACCCCCGTCTAGCCGGGCGGGAGCGGCTCCGCTAGTCGCGCTAGGTCGCGTCGGCGTCGTACGGCGGGCGCTCGCCCGGCTCGAGAGCCACCGTTGCCGCTCGACGTTGCGTCCCGGCCGGCTCGTCATCACCGAACAGCGCGTCCTCGACGAACCGCCGCGGATGCAGTCCACGCAGATCGATGTCCGCGAGCTCCGGGCCGAGCTCGGCCTTCAGCTCGCTCGCGGCGCCACGCGCCATCGCACGCAGCTCGCGCAGCATCCGGGCGGCATCCGACGCCGCCTTCGGCAGCCGGTTGGGGCCGAAGATGATCAGCCCGAGAACCGCCAGCAGGAGGAGCTCCTCCCAGCCAAGGTTCCCCAGCACACGTCCTCCGCCCCGCCGCCCGACCACGGTGCCGACTGCACCGATTCCTGGTGGTTCAGCGTACGCCGCGAGGAGGCCCCGGTTAGCTGCTGCGTTGCGAGCCGAGAACCAGGCTGACGGTGGTGCGGTGCCCGCTGCGCAGGTAGGTCAGGTCGATGCGCGCGCCCGGAACCTGCCGCCGGATCGCGACGATCAGCTCATCCGCTGTGGTGATGCGCTCGCCGTTCACGGCGACGATGATGTCGCCCGGCCGAATCCCCGCCTTGTCTGCCGGCCCACCCGACGTGACGTTGTCACCACCTGTGTTGCTGGTGCTGACCTTGGCACCTTGCCCTTGGTAGGTCGCATCGAGCCGCACCCCGATGACCGCATGACTGGAGTAGCCGCGAGTGATGATCTCCTCGGCGATCCGCTTCGCTTCGTTGATCGGGATGGCGAACCCCAGGCCGATGCTGCCCGACTGCTGGGTCGTGAAGCTCGCTGCCGACAGCGAGGCGATCGCGGAGTTCACGCCCACCACACGCCCTTGACCGTCGACGAGGGGCCCACCCGAGTTGCCCGGATTGATCGCCGCATCGGTCTGGATCGCGTCGATCACGTCATCGGCGACCCCCTGGACACCGCCCGCCTCGACCGGACGGTTGAGCGCGGAGACGATGCCGCTCGTCACCGTGCCCGCCAGGCCGAGCGGCGAGCCGACCGCGACAACCAGATCACCGACAGCGAGGTCAGCGGAATCGCCGATCGCGGCCGGCCGTAGGCCCGCGACGCCGGCGACCTTGATCACCGCGATGTCGTCGACCGTGTCCGGCTCACCGACGACCGTCGCGTGCACTTTCGACTTGTCCGGGAGGGTGACCGAGAGCTCCCCGCCCCGCAGCGCGCCGGCAACGACGTGGTTGTTGGTCAAGATGTAGCCGGAGCGGCTGATCACGATCCCGGAGCCGGTGTCGCCGTTCGCGCCCTGCCGGACCTGGACCGACACGACGCTCGGCAGGATCCGGCTAGCGGCCGCGGCGACCGAGTCGGTCCCGCGGTCCGAGCGAGCGGTCGGGGCAGCCGTCGCGCCGATGGTGACCGACTTGACGTGGGCATCGTCGCCGCCGCTGCGACTGACGAGCCCACCGATCGCCCCGCCCAGGACCGCGCAGATCAACGCCATCATCGACGCGGCGGTCCAGGACACGCCGGTCGCTGGCTGTCGCGGGCCCGGCGCGGGCGGCGACCACCACTGTGGCGGACCGGGCGGTGGCGCTGACGGCGCTGCCGCCGGTACCGGCGGTGGCGGCCAACTCTCCTGATCGGTCATGCCTACATTGTCGGCTACGCCGCCCCGACCTCGTTACGCTGACGCCTGTGACCGAGCGCAGCGACGCCGACATCGCACTCGCCAACTGGCAGTACGTCGAAGCCTGGCTCGAGGAGGACGCGCCCGCGACCCAGGCTCGACCGAAGGGCCAGGGCCTCGGGGCGGTACCCGTCGGGGCCGGCGGTGGGGCGATGCTTCGCTTCCTCGCCGCGAGCATCAACGCGCGAGCAATCGTCGAGATCGGCACGGGCGCCGGTGTGTCCGGCACGTGGCTGTTGCGAGGAATGGCGCCCGACGGGCTGCTCACGTCGATCGACCTCGAACCGGAGCACCAGCGAATCGCGAAGCAGACATTCATCGCGGCGGGCTTCCCGCTGTCTCGGTTCCGGTTGATTGCCGGCAACGCGCTCGAAGTACTGCCACGGCTGACCGACGGCGCGTACGACATGGTGTTCGGCGACGCGAGCAAAGAGGAGTACGTCGGGTACTTCGACGAGGCCATCCGGTTGCTCCGGCCCGGCGGCATCATGGCGTTCGACAACGCGCTCTGGCACGGCCGGGTTGCCGATCTTGCCAACCGCGACGCGGCAACGGTCGCGGTGCGCGAGCTGCTGAAGCGAGTCCGCGACGACGAGCGACTCGTCCCGTTGCTGTCGCCGAACGGCGATGGGCTGCTGGCAGCGGTCGTCCGCGGTGAGACCGCGGCTACGCCGTCAGCAGAGCCAAAGCCCGCATCACCAGAAGACCCGGTGTAGCAATGTGGCATTGGCCCTCGAAATCGAGCCAAATCGGCCCGAATCACACAGGCAATGCCACATTGCCTAGGACGCCGGGATGATTTGGCCTTTGCCGACGACCACCACTCCGCTGTCGCTGACGTAGAAGCCTCGGGCCCGATCTGCGGCATGGTCGACACCGATCTGCACCCCTGGTGGCACGACCACCCCCTTGTCGATGATCGTCCGGTGCACCACCGCGCCCCGACCGACGTCGACGCCGTCGAGCAGGATCGACTCTTCGACCTCGGAACCGCTGTGGATGTCGACCTTCGGTGACAGCACCGAACGCCGGACCCGCCCACCCGAGACCACACACCCGGGCGAGACGAGCGACTCGATCGCGCTGCCGATCCGCCCGGGTTCGTCGTACACGAACTTCGCCGGCGGCAACGGCGGCGTCGCGGTCAGGATCGGCCACTTGTCGTTCCACAAGTTGAACGCCGGTCGCGCAGAAACCAGATCCATGTGGGCATCGTGATAGCTGTCGATGCTCCCGACATCACGCCAGTACCCGGCGTCCCGCTCCGTCGCTCCGGGTATCACGTTCGAGGCGAAGTCGTAGACGCCGACCTCCCCGGAGCCGACCAGCGCCGGAATCACGTCGCCACCCAGATCGTGGCTCGATCGTTCGTCGAACGCGTCTCGCTTCACCGCGTCGACCAGCAGCCGCGCGTCGAAGACGTAGTTGCCCATCGAGGCAAGCGTCATGTCGGGATCGTCGGGCAAGGCCGGCGGATCTGACGGCTTCTCGAGAAAGCCGTCGACCTTCCGGCCATCCGCGGTGTGGATCACGCCGAACGCACTCGCCTGATCGCGTGGCACCCGCAGCCCCGCAACGGTCACGCCGGCGCCGGAGGCGATGTGCGCGTCGAGCATCTGCCGGGCGTCCATGCGGTAGACGTGATCGGCGCCGAAGACCACGACGTACGCCGGCTGCTCGTCGTAGACCAGGTTGAGCGACTGATAGATCGCATCTGCGGACCCCGCAAACCAACGCGGCCCGAGCCGCTGCTGCGCCGGAACCGGAGTCACATACGTGCCGAGCATCGACGACATTCGCCAGTTCATCGAGATGTGACGGTTCAGCGAGTGCGACTTGTACTGCGTCAACACGACGATGCGCAGCAGGTCTGAGTTCACGAGGTTGGACAGCACCATGTCGATGAGCCGGTAGATCCCACCGAACGGCACCGCCGGCTTGGCGCGATCGGCGGTCAGCGGCCACAGCCGCTTGCCCTGCCCGCCTGCGAGGACCATCCCGAGAACCCCGCGCGCCGCCACCCGGCCATCTTGTCAGGTACGCCGA
>DASZTL010000044.1:0-26435 GCA_035548055.1 Mycobacteriales bacterium
GACGAGGTCGCGAAGGTCATCGTGTTCCTCGCCAGCGACGCGTCGTCGTACATGACTGGAGCCGAGCTCGCCGTCGACGGCGGCGCGACGGCCAGCGCCGGGTTCTGAGTAGAGGGGAAGAGGCACCATGCGGATCGCCTATACCGACGAGCAGCAGGCGCTGCGCGACGAGCTGCGCGAGTACTTCAAGACGATCGTCACGCCGGAAGTGACGCAGGCGATGTCGCACGGCGGGCTCGGCACGCCGGAGTGCATGGCCGCGGTCCGCAAGATGGGCCAGGACGGCTGGCTCGGGGTCGGCTGGCCCAAGGAGTACGGCGGCAAGGGCTTCGGGCGCATGGAGCAGTTCGTCTTCTACGACGAGGCGCAGCGGGCGGGCGCTCCACTGCCGTTCTTGTCGATCAACACGATCGGCCCGGCGATCCAGCAGTTCGGGTCCGAGGAGATGAAGAAGGACATCCTGCCGCGCATCCTCGGCGGCGAGTGCTTCGTCTCCATCGGCTACTCCGAGCCCGGCGCAGGAACCGACCTCGCTGGTCTGAAGACCTCGGCGGTGCGCGATGGCGACGAATGGGTGATCAACGGCCAGAAGATCTTCACCAGCCTCACCGACCACGCCGACTACATCTGGCTGGCGGTCCGGACCGACCCCGACGCCGGCAAGCACAAGGGCATCTCGATCATCCTGGTGCCGACCGACTCCGAAGGCTTCTCCTACACCCCGATCAACACGATCGGCGACCACGCGACATACGCGACGTACTACCAGGACGTCCGGGTGCCGGTGTCCAACACGGTCGGTGAGATCCACGGCGGCTGGAAGATCATCACCACTCAGCTCAACTACGAGCGCATCTCGCTTGCCGTCCCGGCGCACCTCGAGAAGAACTACAGCGAGGTGCTGAAGTGGGCGCAGCAGACCAAGCTGCCTGACGGCCGACGTGTCATCGACCAGGAGTGGGTGCAGGTCCACCTCGCTCAGGTGCGTGCGCGGCTCGAGGCGCTGCAGCTGCTCAACTGGAAGAACGTCTGGCAGGACAGCGTCGGGCAGGTGTCGATCGCCGACTCCTCGGCCGTGAAGGTCTACGGCACGACGCAGTACTGCGAGTGCTACGGCTTGCTGCTCGAGGTGCTTGGCGCCGCCGGCGTCCTCAAGGGCGACTCGCCAGGGTCGCTGCTGGCCGGCCGCCTGGAGCGGTCCTACCGCGGAACGTTGATCCTCACCTTTGGCGGCGGCACCAACGAGATCCAGCGAGATCTCATCGCCATCTTCGGCCTCGGCATGCCGCGGTCCTTGCGATAGCCGATCCGACGAGAAGAGAGATAGACGATGGACTTCGCATTCTCCGAGGACCAGGTCGCGCTGCAGGCGCTTGCCCACGAGATCCTCACCGAACAATCGACCCACGAGCACCTGAAGTCACTCGAGGCGGCAAGCAGCAACGGCTCGGTGTACGACGCGCAGCTGTGGAAGCAGCTCGCAGCCTCCGGCCTCACCGGCATCGGCGTACCTGAGGAGCACGGCGGCGCGGGCCTCGGCTTCCTCGACCTCGCGGTCATCTTCGACGAGGTCGGCCGAGCCGTTGCGCCCGTCCCCGCGGTCGCGACGCTCGTCACCGCCTACGTGCTGTCGCGGCTGGCGCCCGACGCGGTCGCCGCCCTGCTTCCGGGCGTCGCGTCCGGGGACACGCTGCTGACGACCGGCTTCGGCGATGTCCTCGATCTCACCGCGCGCAAGGATGGCGACACCTGGGTCCTCGAGGGCGAGAAGGGCTTCGTTCCCTACGGCGCCGAGGCGGACGTCGTCGTCGTACCGGCGACGAGCGACGGCAAGACCGTCCTGGTGCTCGTGCCGAAGGGGACGGCCGGCGTGACCGTCACCGAGCTGCACACGACCAACCACGAGCCGCAGGCGCTGCTCGTCTTCTCCGGGGCAGTGCTCGACGCCTCCCAGGTCGTTGCGGACGGCGGCGAGATCTACGCGGACCTGGTCCGTCACCACACGGCGGGGCTGTCGATGGTCGCGGCCGGCGTCGTGAAGGCGGCGCTGGAGATGACCGCCAAGTACACCTCGGAGCGCGAGCAGTTCGACAAGAAGATCGCCTCCTTCCAGGCGGTCGGGCAGCGCGCGGCCGACGCGTACATCGACGCGGAGATGATCCGGCTCACGGCCATCCAGGCTGTCTGGCGCCTCGACGAAGGTTGGCCGGCCGACGAGGAGATCGCGATCGCGAAGTACTGGGCGGGTGACGGCGGCATGCGCGTCGTACACGCCTGCCAGCACTTGCATGGTGGAATCGGCGTCGACCTGGATTACCCGGTGCACCGCTACTTCATCTGGTGCAAGCAGATCGAGCACGAACTCGGCACACCGACCCGCCAGCTGCTCTCGCTCGGCGCAATGCTCGCCGCAACACCGGCCTAAGGGGATCGCACGTGGAGTTCAACCTCGGCGACATCTTCGAGTCGCTCGTCGATGTGGTCGGAGAGCGCGAGGCGCTGGTCTGTGGTGACGACCGGCTGACCTACGCCGAGCTGGAGGCGCGTGCGAACCGTCTCGCGCACCACTTCCTGTCGATCGGCGTACAGCCGGGCAACCACATCGGCGTCCAGCTCTACAACGGCGTCGAGTACGTCACGACGATGGTCGCCTGCTTCAAAGTGCGCGCGGTCCCGGTCAACGTCAACTACCGGTATGTCGAGGAGGAGCTGCTCTACCTCTTCAACGACGCCGACCTGGTCGCGCTGGTTCACGACACCGAGTTCACGCCGCGGATCAACGCGGTCCGGGATCGGGCGCCGAAGCTGAAGAGCTTCGTCTCGGTCGGCAGCGGTGACGTTCCGGAAGGTGCCGTCGACTGGAATGACGCGCTTGCCGCCCAGTCATCGGAGCGGGAGGGATTCCCGCAGCGCTCCTCGGACGACCTCTACATCATCTACACGGGCGGCACGACCGGCATGCCGAAGGGCGTCATGTGGCGCCAGCACGACATCTTCTACGCCGGAATGGGCGGGGCGGACCCGGTCGGTACGCCGGTCAGCACTCCAGAGGAAGTTGCGGAGCGCGCGCCGAACCGTGGTGGGCTGGTGATGTTCCCGGTCGCACCTTTGATGCACGGTGCGGCGCAGCTCGCGACGTGGATCGCATTCCTGCAGGCATCGAAGGTGATCCTGGTCAAGAAGTTCGACCCCGTCGAGGTGCTCGAGGTCGCGAAGCGCGAGGGCGTCAACTCGCTGTCGATCGTCGGTGATGCGATGGCGCGGCCGATGGCAGAGGCGCTCGCCGGCCCGCTGAAGGGAATGGAGCTGCCGGGGCTGTTCGTCCTGAGCTCGGCCGGCGCGATCTTCTCCCAGACCGTGAAGGACATGCTCAAGGAGCACCTTCCCAACGTCGCACTGATGGACAACTTCGGTGCGTCGGAGACCGGCTTCCAGGGGACCGGCAAGGAAGGTTCGAGCCCCGACGCCGGGCTGAAGTTCACCGTCAACGACCGCACCACCGTGCTCGACGAAGACCTCAAGCCGATCGTTCCCGGCTCCGGCAAGGTCGGCCGCGTCGCGCAGCGAGGGCACGTGCCGCTGGGCTACTACAAGGACGAGGTCAAGACGAAGGAGAGCTTCGTCACCGTCGACGGCGTCCGCTACGTGTTGCTCGGTGACGCGGCCACGATCGAGGAGGACGGTGCGATCGCCGTACTCGGCCGGCACTCAGTGTGCATCAACACCGGTGGCGAGAAGGTCTTCCCGGAGGAGGTCGAGGCCGCGCTGAAGGCGCACCCGGCGGTCTATGACGCGGTCGTCACGGGCGTGCCCGACGAGCGGTTCGGGCAGAAGGTCACCGGCCTGCTGCAGATCCGTCCGGACGCGGTCGCGCCGACGCAGGAGGAGATCGCGGAACATTGTGCGACGCGGGTGTCGCGCTACAAGGTGCCCCGGCTGGTCTTCGTCGTACCGGAGATTCGCCGATCCCCGAGCGGCAAGGCGGACTACCCGTGGGCCGCGTCGACGGCGAAGGAGCTCTTGTCGGCGGCGGCGGGGAACTGAGCATCTGATGCCGTCAACCCAGGCTGAGAGCGCCCGCGAGGCGCCGGCCGCCCAGGTCGCTCGTCGTGAGCGGATCCTCGACGCCGCGGTCGAGCTCGCGAGCGAGGGAGGCTACGACGCCGTCCAGATGCGCGAGGTGGCCGAACGCGCCGAGGTCGCGCTGGGAACGCTGTATCGCTACTTCCCCTCCAAGGTGCATTTGCTCGTGTCAGCGCTGGGTCGGACCTTCCAGCAGCTTCGGGACAGCGTGCCGGCCGGCGCGAACGGCACGCCCGAGGAGCGGACGTATCGCGTCGTCGCTCATGTCACGCGCTTTCTGGCCAAGAACCGTCGGCTGTCCGGTGCGATGGTCAGGGCGCTGATGAGCGCTGAAGCCGATGCCGCTCAGGAGGTGGAGGCCGTCGGCGACATCCTCGTGGGCTTCATCGCCGGAGCCGCCCACGACGTCGGCGCGACCCCTACCGACGTAGACGCGCTGCACGCTCACATCATCGGCAAGGTGTGGCTGATCGACGTCGTCACGTTCCTGTCCGGCCGCATGACCGTCTCCCAGGTGCTGGAGGACCTCGAGGCGACGATCGCCCTCGTCATGACCTCCTCCCCGAAGTAGCACACCAAGTCGTTCACGCGAGCCACTTCTGGGGTCAGTGTCCGATTCGAGGGCGGCATCATGTGCTACTTCGGGACCGCTCGAGCGTTGTGGCCGGCGCGGTCGGCCGCTTCGGACCGGTGCACGGCGCGAAGAAAGCGCTCCACCGCCCGGATCACGTGTGCGCTGCGAATGGATGCGAAGACGTCGAACGCGTGTTGCGCACCCGGAAGCTCGGCGTAGGCGACGACCGAGTGTGAGCTCTCACGCAGTCGCCGTACCAGCTCGCGCGCCTCGGCGACATTGACCAGCGAGTCGCTGCGGCCGTGGATCACGAAGAACGGCGGTGCGTCTTCTCGGACCAGGGTCAGCGGCGATGCGGCCCGCGCGAGGTCGCGGTCGCTGGTCTTGAACAGTGTGGGGGCGAGGAAGTGTCGGTACTCCCGTTCGCCGGCCTTGGTGTCGAGCAGGTTGGCGAGGTCGTACACGCCGTAGAACGGCACACACGCGCGCACCGAGGTGTCGACGTCCTCGAAACCGGGCTGGTACTGCGGATCGTTCGCCGTCAAGGCGACCATCGCGGCGAGGTGCCCACCCGCGGAACCGCCGGTGACGACGACGTACGACGGGTCGCCGCCGTAGTCGGCGATGTTGCGCCGGATCCAGGCGAGTGACTGCTTGATCGCGACCAGGTGCTCCGGCCAGGTGGCCTTGGGGGACAGCGGGTAGTTCGGGGCGACGCACACCCAGCCACGGGCGCTGAGGTGGGTCATCAGCGGGAGGCCCTGCTCCTCCTTGTTACCGATCACCCAGCCACCGCCGTGGATCTGCAGCAGCACAGGTCGGCCAGAGCCGGCCTCGCGCGGCTGGTACACGTCGAGTCGTTGTCGCTTCCCGGCCGCTTCGCCGCCGGCGTAGGCGATGCCACGGGTGCGCTTCACGTCTGGATGCCGAGTCCGCCAAGGCGTGAGCACCTGACGCCAGGGCGTTGTGAGGTCGGCCTTGTCCGGGGCCGGGTCCAGTCGGGCGAGGTAGTCGGAGCCCAGTGCTTCGGCGAGGGCGTCCTCGACCACCTTGCGAACCTTGAGGCCTTGCGCGATGAGGGTGATCAGCCCGGCTGCTGACACCGCGTTGAGTCCTAGCGCGATCTTGTCGTCTCGGCTGAGGCGGCGGCGTTTGGCGAGCAACAGCGCCTTGGAGCCCGCCGCGGTCACAATCAGGTTCTGCGGAGCGAGCTCGGTGGTAAGCCAGCCGGCGAAGAAGCTCGGGATCGCCAGGGGATTTCCGCTCGGGAACGGGCGGAGCGCGTTCAGCGTCAGCCCCGCACCGAGTGCGGACAGGCGAACGAGCCGCTTTCCCACGTGGTCAGTCTGCCAGGCTTGATCCCGCGGCCCCAGACGCGACGTGATGTCTGCCGTATCGCCACCGCCTCGCATTACGTTCATATTCGAGCAAGGCCGGCGTTCTACTGACGGAGGCCAGCTTCAGGGGGAGGGTCCATGTCTTGCAGGTTGTCGTCGGTCGCAGCGCTGATTGTCGTCGCTGGTTGCCTTGCGTCCTGTAGCTCCGGAAGTGGCAATGGCGCAGGTGCGGCGATCACACTTGCCGGCCATCAAGCCGCCACGCGGACCGCAGGTCACCACCTCACTCTCGACCCGAGCCATGACTACGGCAACGAGTACGCCGACGGCCTGCTGCCCGTCGGTGACGGCAGGTATCGGACGGCCGGGGCCAAGAAGGGCTACGTGTACGCCTGCGCGACGTACGCGCAGGCGCTGTCCCGGGGTGGTGGCGGCGCTCAGGAGCGAGGGCCGTGGTTCACCGACGACAACAGCAAGTACGACATCAACAAGAAGTCTCATGTCCAGGGCCGGGTGCACTGGGACTCCGAGCACAGCTTCACGACCGAGCACGGCAAGCGAAAGGTCGCGACCAACGATCTCCCGACGCATACGAGCGGGGTCTTTCCGGTCGACAGCTCCGACCCGGCGTACCAGTACGACCGCAACCCGAACCAGATCAGCGCGCAGTCGATCTCGCTCGAGCTGCCGAAGAACCCGAAGTACGGGTCACCCCGCTGCATGGGTGGCGTGGTCGGGGTGATGAAGACCGGCGTGATGCTGTTCAGCGCGCTCGACGCCGGGGGGCGTGATGCGGGCGCGTGGGAGGTCCAGGACAACTGTGACGCGCATCCGCAGATGAGCGGTACGTACCACTACCACTCACTGTCCACCTGCATCAAGAAGGTGAGCGTCCACCACGTCATCGGCTGGGCACTGGACGGGTTCCCGATAACCGGACCACAGGTTCACGGGTCGACCAACGTGCTGACCACCCGCAACCTCGACGTTTGTCACGGCATCACCAGCAAGGTGAAGATCGCCGGTGAGCCGGTCACGACCTACCACTACGTGATGACCGAGGACTACCCGTACTCGCTGAGTTGTTTCCGTGGTACGCCGGTGACGACCGGGCCGGTCGGGTAGGCGAGGAGCTTGTGACCTGACGGTCCGTCAGGTTTTCCGTAGGATCCCGCCATGCAGCGACTCGGTGGCATGGACTCGGCGTTCCTGTACTTCGAGACGCCGACGATGCACATGCACGTCGGTGGCCTGATGCTCGTTGACGTATCGAAGGCGAAGAAGCCGTACTCGTTCGAGGACTACCGCGAATACATCGCCTCTCGGCTGCATCGGGTCCCGCCGTTTCGGCGCAAGCTGGCGACCGTTCCGCTGAACCTCGGCAAGCCGTCGTGGGTCGAGGACCCCGACTTCGACCTCGACTACCACCTGCATCGCGCCGTCGTACCCGCGCCGGGCGGCGATCGGGAGACGGCTGATGTGGCGGCGGACGTGCTGTCCCGACAGATGGACCGCAACCATCCGCTCTGGGAGATGTGGATCGTCGAGGGTCGCGCCGACGGCCTGATCGCGATCGTGAGCAAGGTGCACCATTCGGTGATCGACGGCGTCACCGGAGCCAACATGATGGCCGAGCTGTTCGATCTCGAAGCGGCCCCGGCGCCTGCCGCCGAGCCGGTCGTCGACAGCTGGGAGCCGGAGCGCAGGCCGAGCGATCTCGAGCTGCTCGGCCGGTCGCTCCTCGACATGGTGGGCCGCCCGGTCGGGGTCGTGAAGCTGCTGCCGAGCACGGTGATGGGGGTCGGGAAGCTCGCTCGGCGCCGAGGTGGCGGCGCTCCAGGTATGCCCGCGCCGTTCCGCGCGCCACGAACGTCGTTCAACGCGACGGTGACGGCTCATCGGACCGTCGCGTACACCCACGTGTCGCTCGATGACCTGAAGACCATCAAGAAGGCCTTCGACGTCAAGATCAACGATGTCGTCATGGCGGTCTGCTCTGGGGCCTTGCGGAAGTACCTGACCGACCGGGACGAGCTACCCGACCGGTCGTTGATCTCCGCGATCCCGATCTCGGTTCATGCCAGCAGTGAGGACAAGGACGGGACGACCAAGATCTCGATCATGTTCGCGAGCCTCGCGACCGACGTCGACGATCCAAGTGAGCGGCTGCGACAGATCGCGCGGACGAACGAGGGTGCGAAGGCGGACCACGAGCTGGTCGGTGCGCACATGCTGCAGGACTGGGCGGAGCACGCGGCGCCCAACACCTTCTCGTTGGCTGCTCGGATGTACTCCGGACTGAGGTTGGCAAACCGGCACCCCGTCGTGCACAACCTGGTGATCTCGAATGTGCCGGGGCCGCCGATCCCCCTCTACTTCAACGGTGGCCGGCTGGTGGAGCTGCACCCGCTTGGTCCCGTGATGGACGGTGCCGGACTCAACGTCACGGTGCTGTCGAACATGGACGCCATCGGGTTCGGCTTCATCGCCTGTCGCGAGCTGATGCCGGAGCTGTGGGATCTGGCCGACGCCATTCCCGAGGCCGTCACCGAGCTCCTCGAGGCGGTGAAGACAATCGAGGCCGCCTCGGCGGCTAAGCGGCCGGAGTCCGTCGAGTCCGCCGGCTGATCGACTCACACGCTTCCAGCAACACCGGGACGAACTCTTCTGCGCCCAGCACCAGACCGGCGTGGCTGCCGTCGAACTCGTAGCTGATCGCACCAGGAATCGCTGCCGCAAGGCTGTGCTGCCGACGGGTCGGGATCGCGCGGTCACGGTTCGCGACGATCACGCTGACCGGTACGTCGACCCGCTTGATCCACGCCGCTGAGTCGAACCGACCGATCGCGTCCATTGCCGCGAACAGCGCCCAGGGACTCGTGCTGCGGAACTCCGCCATCGCCCACGGCCCGACCTTTGCCGCGTCGGCGGTCAACGCAGCCGGGGTATCGGCGAGGCGTGACGACCGCCGCTCCATGCCGAGGCGGGCCCGGGTGGCGAACCGGTTCATCGCGACGCCGGTGAGCCCGAACCACAGTCGCTCTTGAGCGGTGCCGCGGAAGTTGCGCGCCGTCGCGGCGAGCACCATGCCGTCGAGGCGGGCGCGGTGCCGGCGCCATACGAGCTGCGCGATCGCGCCACCCATCGAGTAGCCGGCTACCGTGAACTTCTCGACGCCGAGGGCGTCAGCGACCGCGACGACGTCATCGGCGCAGTCCTCGAGGCTGAATGCCTCGGACCGTATGCCGCGGCCATGCCAGCGCTGGTCGAAGGCGATCACACGGAAGCGTTCGGAGAGCGCGGGCATCGACGGGTACCAGGACAGCGCGGCGGTGGTCGCCAGCGCGTGCACGAGGATCAAGGTCGGGGCGCCAGGTGGGCCGGGCAGGTCGATGACGCAGGTGCGCCCGCGCCCCGGCAGCTCCAGCGGCACGCCGGGTGCCAGGTCACAGGGAGCCGCTGCCTTGGCGATGCGTCCGAGAGCAGCGGTGACCGAGGGCGTGATGCTTGCCATTGGCTAGCAACGTACCTGCTGGGAAGGCCGGGAGTGAGGACCGGATGGCCCATGTCGCGCGAGGATCTGGCCCGCCTGCCGGCGGTTCATGGGGGTCTGTCGCGAAAGTGGAACCTGTTCTAGTATTCCTCCGTGCGTCCCGCAGCGCTCGCCGTCTCCGACGAGCAGACAGCCCTCGCGGCCGCGGTACGCGGCTTCGCTGAGCAGGCCAAGCTCGCGGGGGCCGCCCGCTTCGCGGCGGACAGCGATACCGAGGCCCTCCCGGACGCGTGGGCGGCCGTCGCGGCACAGGAACTGCTCGTATTGCCCTTCGACGCCAAGGTCAGCGACCTCTGCGTAGCCATCGAGGAGTTCGGGCGTTCCCTCGCCCCCGGACCGATCGTCCCGACCCTTCTCGCGGCGTTGCTCATCAAGCAGTACGGCGCGGCGGAGCTGCGCCGGACCGTTGCGGCAGGACTTCGCGACGGCAGCTTCTCGGCGGCCGTGTCGATCAACGGTCATGTGCTCGGCGGCGCCGCCGTCGGCGCCGTCGTCATGCCGGTTGACGGGCGTTGGTACGTCGTCGACACCGACCGGCTCGACGTCACCTCCGCGACCGGCATCGACCCCACCCGGCGGATCGCGCAGGTCGAGGGTGCGAAGCCCGACGAGTCCCGGCTGCTCGCCGGTTTGGTCGACGACGAGGTCGTGGCGACCGCGGCCGTGCTGCTCTCGGCGGAGGCTACCGGTGTCGCGGGAGCCTGCCTGGACATCGCGGTCGAGTACGCCAAGGTGCGCGAGCAGTTCGGCCAGCCGATCGGCGGTTTCCAGGCGGTCAAGCACCGCTGCGCCGACATGTTGACCAGCCTCGAGCTCGCCGGCGCCGCCGCGTGGGACGCGGCGCACGCTCTCGACAGCACCCAGCCCGGCGACCCGGCGCGGTCGCTCGCGATCGCCGTCGCGGGCGGCGTCGCCCCGCAGGCCGCGGTCGACGTGGCGAAGAGCCTTATCCAGGTGCTCGGCGGCATCGGCTTCACCTGGGAGCACGACGCCCATCTCTATCTGAAGCGCGCGATGTCGGTGCGGCAGATCCTCGGCCGTCGCAGCCGGTGGCACGAGGCCGCCAGCGCCCTGGCTCGAGCCGGCGTACGCCGCAACCGCTCGCTCGACCTCGGTGCCGAGGCAGAGGGGCACCGGACCGAAGCACGCAAGTTCCTCGCCACGCTCGACGGGCTCGATGATCTCGCGCGTCGCGTGGCGATCGCGGATGCGGGCTATCTCGTGCCGCACTGGCCGGTGCCTTACGGGCGCGGTGCCGGCCCGGTCGAGCAGCTTGTCATCGACGAGGAGTTCGCGAAGGCCGGCGTGACGCGCCCGGACCTCATCATCGGCAACTGGGCGCTTCCGACGATCCTGCAGCACGGCACCGATTCACAGCGGTCGCGCTTCGTCCCGCCGACGCTGCACGGCCGGATCAGCTGGTGCCAGATGTTCAGCGAGCCCGGCGCCGGGTCCGATCTCGCCTCGTTGTCGACGAAGGCGACTCGTGTCGAAGGCGGCTGGACACTGTCCGGACAGAAGGTCTGGACGTCAGCCGCTCGTACCGCCGACTGGGCGATCTGCCTGGCACGGACGTCCACGGGTGCGCGGCGTCATGATGGCATCACCTACTTCCTCGTGGACATGACTTCGCCAGGACTCGACGTACGTCCCTTGCGTGAGATCACGGGGGACGCACTGTTCAACGAGATCTTCCTGACGGACGTGTTCGTTCCCGACGACTGCGTGGTCGGCGAGGTGGACGGCGGCTGGAAGCTCGCCCGGACGACGCTCGCCAACGAGCGGGTCGCGATGAGCAGCGGATCGGCTTTCCCGTCCGGGATCGAGGAGCTGCTTGCGGCGCTCGCGCAGAGCGGCGACACCGATGATCCCGTTGCGCTCGAGCGGATCGGTGAGCTGGTCTGCGTGGCGCAGGCCGACGCGATGCTCGGGGTCCGGGCGACGCTCGCCCGCGTGTCGGGTACGGATCCGGGTGCCGCGTCGAGCGTCCGCAAGCTTGTCGGAATGCATCTGCGCCAGGACTCCGCCGAACTGGCTCTCGAGTTGCTTGGACCGCGTGCGACGTCGATGGAAGACGATGCACAACGAACGGTGCTGCGCCGGATGCTCTCCACTCGTTCGCTGACGATCGCGGGGGGCACCAGCGAGGTGCTGCACAACGTGATCGGTGAACGCATTCTTGGGCTACCTCGATAACCGGCTAAGGAGCACGCCACGTGACCGCTGACCTCAAGCTCGGTCTGATGCTGGGCTACTGGACCAAGGGGCCTGACGATGCCACCGAGGCGGTTCTCGCCGCGGAGGACGTCGGCTTCGACTCCGTCTGGACGGCGGAGGCGTACGGGTCCGACGCCTTCACGACGCTGTCCTGGTACGCCGCGCGGACGTCGCGGATCAAGCTCGGAACCGGCCTGGTGCAGATCTCTGCGCGGACCCCGGCGGCCACGGCGATGAGCGCGGCGACGCTCGACGGCCTCTCCGGTGGCCGGTTGATCCTCGGGCTCGGTGTCTCGGGACCGCAGGTGGTCGAGGGGTGGTACGGGCAACCGTTCCCGAAGCCACTCGCACGCACCCGCGACTACGTCGACATCGTGCGCCGGGTCTGGAAGCGCGAGGTGATCACCAGCGACAGTGAGCACTACCCGCTGCCGTACCCCGGGGGGACCGGCCTGGGCAAGCCGATCAAGCTGCTGATGCATCCGCTGCGTGACGACATCCCGATCCTGCTCGGCGCGGAAGGCCCGAAGAACGTCGCACTTGCGACTGAGATCGCTGATGGCTGGTTGCCGATCTTCTACCACGTCGAGCGCGGCGAGGAGCTGTACAAAGAGTCGCTCGCCGGTGCCCCGGAGCGTTTCGAGGTCGCCTGCCCCGTGACCGTCGCCGTCAACGACGACGTGTCCGCCGCGGTGGAGTTCGTGAAGTGGACGCTGGCCTTCTACATAGGCGGCATGGGCGCCGAGAGCCAGAACTTCCACCTCAATGTGATCGGCCGGTTCGGCTTCGCCGAGGAGGCCAAGGTGGTCCAGCAGCACTTCCTGGCCGGTGACCGCGAGGCAGCGATGCGCGCAGTGCCGGACGAGCTCGCCGACGGGATCGCGTTGTGCGGACCGCTCGACCGGATCCGCGAACGGATGCAGATGTGGCGCGACAGCCCGGTCACGACGATGCTCATCGGCGGTGTCAAGAACCCCGAGCACCTCAAGGCGCTCGCCGACATGGTGAACGGGTGAGTCGACTCGACGAAGCTCGCGTTTCGGCGCTGTTGGCGCGGGCTCGCCGCGACGTCGATGAAGGGGTCCTTCCCGCGGTACAGGTAGCGCTCGGCTACCAGGGTGAGATCGTCGCGTTCGAGACGTACGGCGCACCGGCGCACTCGCGCTTCGTGACGTTCAGCGTTACCAAGGCGTTCACCGGCGGGCTCACCTGGCTGTTGATGTCGGAGGGCGCGCTCCGTGACTCGACGCGGGTCGCCGAGGTGGTGCCGGAGTTCGCGGCCAACGACAAGCAGGATGTGACGGTCGAGCACCTGCTCACCCACACCGCCGGCTTCCCCCGGGCCCCGATGCGGCCCGAGGAGGGCGCCGACCGCGAGCAGCGGCGCAAGCGCCTCGCGTCGTGGCGGTTGGACTGGAAGCCCGGGACGCAGACCGAGTACCACCCGACGTCGGCGTACTGGGCGTTGGTCGAGGTCATCGACGAGATGACCGGCGCGGACTTCCGGCAGCTCTTTGCCGATCGGATCGCCGCGCCGTTGGGGATTCCGGGACTGACCCTCGGCGCCACCGGCGACGTCGTGCGGATCGAGAGCGTCGGAGTGGTCGGGCAGGACACCGAGACCCTCGGCGACCGGGTCAAGGAGACGGGCGAGGGCTTCTTGCTCCGGTTCAACGAGCCCGAGGTGCTGGCCAGCGGCGTACCGGGTGCGGGGGCGGTGGGCACGGCCTCGGATGTCGCGACGTTCTATCAGGCGCTGCTGCACAACCCGGGCGAGCTCTGGGATCCGCAAGTGCTCGCCGACGCGACCGGCAAGGTGCGCAACACGATGCCTGACCCGCTGTTCAACTGTGCTGCGAACCGGACGCTTGGCTTGGTGGTCGCCGGTGACGACGAGCGGGCGGCGGTGCGGGGGTTCGGCGCGCACACCTCGCCGCGGGCCTTTGGCTGCCTCGGTGTCGGTGGGCAGATCGCCTGGGCCGACCCGGAGACGGGCCTGTCGTTCAGCTACATCACGTCCGGCCTGGATGTCGACGTCGTCGCGTCGTTCACGCGCTCGGCGAAGATCGCCGGCTTGGCCGCCCGCTGCGCGCCATAGCGCAAAACGGGCATTCTGTTTCTGTGCAGGACACCAGGGCAGCCAGTCGCACCGCCGTGTTCGTCTGTCAAGCTCGCGCGCTCGCGCATGATCATCTCTCGGTCGAGAGGTTCCAGGACCCGATCGCCCGAAGCCTGCTCACGCCGGACGAACGTCTGGCCGTTGATCAGGCCGCGACGTACATTCGCTCCGACGGCCGACGTGCGGTCAACACGGCTCACGCGATCGCCACATGCGCCGAGGCCATGGTGCCGCGAACGGTTGCAGTCGACGATGCGATTCGGCGCACAGCTCATGGGCAGGTGGTCATCCTCGGGCTCGGGCTGGACTCGCGCCCTTATCGGCTTGAAGCCCTCGACGATGCCGTCGTCTTCGCGATCGATCACCCGGCATCCCTCGCCGACTCGACCGCACGCGCCGCAGACGCTCCGGTCATAGCCCGCAAGCTCGTCCGCCTCGCCGTCGACCTTGCCGGCACCGATCTGCAGACTGCGCTGGTAGGGACGGAGTTCGAGCCATCGATCCCGACGATGTGGGTCTGGGAGGGCGTGGTGCCGTATCTCACCCACAACTCGGTGAATGCGGTAGTCCGCAACATCGCTTCGCTGTCTGCGGCAGGCAGCCGCCTGGTCATCAACTACCAGGCTTCGTCACTCATCGACGTCGCGGGTCGGTGGGTGGCCGGCTTGCTCGCCCGCGTGCGTCATCTCGAGGATCCGTTTGCCGCTGAGCCGTGGCTCTCTCGGTGGAAGGCCGAGACCATGCGCGACATGTTGGAGCGTCACGGGTTCGTAGTCGAGTCGGACGAAGACCTACTGTCGGTGTCGGAGCGCCTCGGCTCGCGGGTGACGCATCCGCGCCTCGTGCGCAATGGGCGCGTCGTCGTGGCGCGTCGTTAGTCGAGCAGCGACGCGGCGACGAGCTCGTTGCAGTAGCGCTCGTCCCAGTTGTTGATCTGCATCGACTTCGCCCGCCGGAAGTAGAGCTGGATGTCGAACTCGACGGTGAAGCCGTTGCCACCGAAGATCTGCACCGCCGTTGCCGTGACCTTTCGGAAGGTCTGGCACGCGTAGCTCTTGGCCATCGGCGCCAATGTCTCGATCGACTGGTCCTCGGAGCGCGCCCACGCCGCCTCCCACGCCAGCGTCTGCGCGCCGTCGACGGTGGTGACGGCGTCGGCGAGGTAGTGCGAGATCGCCTGGAACGCGGCGAGCGGCTTGTCGAACTGTTCACGGGTGTTGGCGTAGTCCCTGGCCAGCTGCAGCGCCGCCCTCGCACCGCCGGCCGCCTGTGCGGCCAGCAGCGTTGCGCCGTCGAGCATCGTGGCGTGCCAAGCCGACCAGGCTTCGCCCGGCTCGTGTACGACGGCGGAGGCGGCAACGTTGTCGAAGTCGACCCGGAACTGCGCGTCCGAAGCGACGGTCAGTTGCTGCGTCAGTGTGACGCCGCTGGCCGTCCCGTCCACCAGCAGCGCGATGATGCCGGACTCGTCTCTGCCGCCATCGGTCCGGGCTAACACGATCATCGAGCCGGCCGCCTGTGCGAACGGCACGTGCCGCTTCGCGCCGCTGAGCTTCCAGGTGTCCCCGTCGCGCGTCGCCTTGAGTTGCACGCCTGAGGAAGCGAAGCTGTTGTCGGGCTCGAGGCTCGCGACGGTGACGACCGCCTCGCCTGAGGCGATCCGTGGCAGCAGGTCGGACTTCAACGACTCATTGACCGATCGTCCGACCAGTCCCGCGGCGAGCACGGCGCTGACGAAGTGCGGGCTCGGCACGATCGCCCGCCCGAACTCCTCGTAGACGACTGCAGCGTCGATCATCGACATGCCGCTGCCGCCGTACTGCTCGTCGATGACCAGGCCGGTCACCCCGAGCTCGCCGAGCTGCTGCCAAAGCTCTGTGGAGTAGCCGACCGGATCGTTCTCGAGCTTGCGGACGACGTCCAGACCGCAGTGTCGCTCGCAGGCGCGCCGGACGGAGTCGCGCAGCAGGTCCTGCTCGGGGGTGAAGTCGAGGTCCATGAGTTATGCGTCTCCTACGGCTTCCAGTTCTCGCCCTTGCGGGACCACGGATTGTCATCGGGTGCAGCGGGAAGTGCCACGCGCGCTTTGGCGGTCGTGCAGGTGCGGTCGCCGACGGCGACGGTGATGTCGATCCCGACCCAGCCGCAGCCGGCTTCGTCGGTCTCTGCAGACGTCACCGCACCGGTGAAGGTCATCGTGTCGCCCGGGAAGATCGAGTCGAGCATCCGGAAGCCGAGTTTGCCGAGGCGTCCACGGGGCCCGGTCCAGTCGGTGACGTAACGCTCGAGCCAGGCGGCCTGGTTGGGCGAGTTGAGGAAGATGTCCCGTACGCCGTTGCGCTGCGTCGCGAAGGCATAGTCGTGGTGCTGCGGCCGCCAGTCACGGCTGGCCAGTGCGCCGAGAACAACGGTCGTCGCGGTCACGTCGTACGACAGCGGGGGCAGCTCCTCGCCGACGGCGACCTGGTCGAAGGTGAGGACGGTGCCGGTGGTGGCGATGCTCATGCCGCGGCCTCCCGCCGGTAGCCGAACCCGGTCCACGACTCGATGCCGACCAGCTCGTCGCGCTGGTTGCGGTACTCGACGTCGATCACCCAGAACCGGCCGGTGCCGAGCTTCGTCTGCTTCTCCGGGCTCACTGAGCGCAGCTTCTGGCAGGTGCGCAGCACGTCGCCGACCCGGACCGGCTCGTAGTAGGTGACGGTGTTGTCGCTCATCACCGCCTCGGGCAGACCGAGCTTCTCCTTCAGGTCGAAATGGACCTGAAGCGGCATCGGCTGCACATCGCGGCCAGGGGCCCAGAAGTGCGGGCGAAACCAGTTGGAGATCATCGACGGCATCGCGATCGGCCCGCCGGTGAGCTCTTCGGCGACGGCCTCGTCCCAGAACAGCGGGTTGCCGTTCTCGACGGATGCGCAGGACGTCCAGATGTAGCCGCGCTCGACCGGGAACTCGCTGACCTCGTCGTACTGCGGTACGTCGATCAGCGCTGCGATCTCTGCGGGGACGTCTGACATCAGGCCACGGCTCCTTGCTTGCGCAACGCAGCGATCTCATCGGGGTTCACGCCGCACTCTGCGAGGACGGCGTCGGTGTCGGTGGTGGAACGGTCGGGCAGGTCGTACGACGCCGCGCGCTCGGCGCCCGCGAGGAGCGGGGTCAGCTGCCAGAAGTCGGGTGCGCTCGCCGGGTGAGCCGTGGCGATCGCATTACGCGCGGCGACTGCCGGATCGGCAGCGACCTCGGTCGCGTCGAGCACCGGGGACACGCAGGTGTCTGCGCCGGCCAGTAGTTCGACCCATTCGTCTCGGGTCTTGGTGGCAAAGGCGGCCGCGATTGACGCGCGGATGACGCCTTGGGCGGAGCCGTCCATCTGTGCGCTGATGCAATCGGGAGTGCCGAGCGCGTTGCAGAGGTTCGTCCAGAACTTCGGCTCGATAGCGGCGACAGCGACCCAGCCCCCGTCCGCGCAGCGGTACGTGTCATAGCAGGCGAAGCTGCCGGACAGCGGCGCGCTCTTGGGGTGCTGCGGTGCGCCGGTGGCGAGCACCTCGTCGACCTGTAGCGACATCAGCGCGAGCATCCCGTCGGCGACCGCGACGTCAAGGTAGGCGCCCTCACCGGTCCGGCCGCGCGCGACGAGAGCGGCAAGGATCGCGGCAACTGCCTGCAGGCCACCTCCGGCGCTGTCGGCGATCGTCGCGCCCGGCACCATCGGCTTGCCGTTCGGGCCGCGCTCACCCGTCGCGAGGAACCCGCTGACCGCGAGGTAGTTGAGGTCGTGGCCTGCCCACTGCGCGCGAGGTCCGGACTGGCCATAGCCGCTGGTCGAGCAGTAGACGATCCGTGGGTTGTGGCTCTTGACGTCGTCGTACCCGATCCCGAGCCGAGTGACGACACCAGGCCGGAAGCTCTCGATCACGACGTCCGCGGACTCGGCGAGCCGGAGAAACGTGTCGCGGCCGGCGTCGGACTTGAGGTCGATCTGGATCGTGCGGGTACCGCGACCTCCGCTGTAGTAGTGCGCCTTCGGAGTGATCTGCGTGCCGGCGTCCCGTGGCACCGGGCCGACCTTGGTCACTGCCGCGCCGTAGTCGGCCAGCCATCCGGACGCGCGCACCGCGGGACCGACGCTGGCGAGGTCCAGCACGGTGATCCCGTCGAGCAACCCGGACATGGCGTGAGGCCTAGAAGTTCTTCGGCAGACCGAGCTTGCGCCGCGCGATGATGTTCTTCTGCACCTCTGACGTGCCGCCGCCGATCGTGTCGAGCACGGTGTATCGGTAGGTCGACTCGGCGCGACCCTTCATCGGCGCTTCTTCCGTCCCGACCCGGAGCTGCGCACCCGGTCCGATCACGTCCATCGACGCATTGGCGAGGGCCTTGGAGAACTCGGTCGCGAACAACTTGTACTCACTCGCCTCCGATGTCGGGGCGGCGCCGCCGGCGACCGACTTCGCGAGGAAGCGCAGTCCGAGGCATCGGGCGACCTCGGCCTGCGTGGCGAGGGCCGCGATCCGCTGGCGGGTGACCGGGTCGTCCTTGAGCGCCTCACCGTCACGCTTCGCATGCCGGACGTGGTCGACCAGCAGATCGAAACGGGCCTTGGTGGGGGAGAGCGTGAACATCGTGAAGCGCTCGAGGTCCAGTGCCTCGGAGATGTACTGGAAGCCGCGGCCCTGCTCGCCGACGACGTAGTCGTTGGAGACGCGTACGTCGTCGAAGAACACGGAGTTGGTCCGCTCGTCACCCATCGTCCAGATGCCCTGAATCGTCAGACCCGGGTGATCCATCGGGATGAGGAACAGCGTGATGCCGGCGTGCTTCGGCGCGTCCGGGTCGGTGCGGGCGCCCACCCAGTACCAGTCGGCGAAGTGCGCCGACGTCGTCCAGATCTTCTGGCCGTTGAGCACCCACTCGTCGCCGTCGCGTACCGCCTGCAGCTGCATGGAGGCGGCGTCGCTGCCGGCATCCGGCTCGCTGTAGCCGACGGCGAACTCGACCTCGGCGTTGAGGATCTTGGGCAGGAACTCGGCCTTCAGCTTCTCGCTGCCGTGCCGCAGGATCGTCTTGCCGACGATGCCGACGCCCTTGCCGATCTGCGGGCCGCCGCGGCGCGCGAGCGCCTCGTTGAGCAGGTACTCGTAGACGCCGTCGCCCTCCTGGCCGCCGTGCTCCTTCGGCCAGGTGATGCCCATCCAGCCCTTCTCGGACATCTTTCGCATGAACGCGCGACGCTGCGGGGTGTCGACGATCTGCGCCATGTTCTCGCGCGTCGGGTCGAAGACCTCCGGGTCCTCGTTCGCGTCGAGAAACGCCTCAACCTCCGCGAGAAATGCCTGCTGCTCGGGGGTGAAGTCGAAGTCCATGAGGTCACTCTAGTCAGAATCTGACGACCCGTCAGAAATGGGTCTCCGGCCCCGATACGATCCCTCGCGATGGACTTCTCACTGACCTCCGAGCAGCTCGAGCTTCGCCGCATGCTGCGCGATGTGACGGCTGATCGCGCGGCCTCGGCGCGGCTCCGGGAGGTCATGGCGACCCCATCGTGCGAGGACTCGGATCTGTGGCGTCTGCTCGCCTCCGACCTCGGCCTGCTCGGCGTCGCCGTACCGGAAGATCTCGGCGGCACCGGTGGATCGTTCGTGGACTCCGCCGTGGTGATCGAGGAGTCCGGGCGGGGGCTCTGGCCGGTTCCCGTCGCTGCGGCCCTTGCGGCAGTGAGCGCCCTCTCCGGTGACGACGTCGTGACAGACCTCGCCTCCGGTGAGCGGCGCGCCGTGATCGTCGCGGGCGATCACGTCGTCGGCGCCGCGGGCGCGGACCTGTTGGTACTGGCCGAGCCAGACCGGCTGCGGGTGGTCGACTCCGCCGATGCGACGGTGAGCATGCGGCCGGGCATGGACCCGCTCCGGCCGCTGAGCACGGTGGAGGTGCCGTCCGAGGCAGGGCGGGTGGTCGGCGACGCGGCCGCCTCGCGACGGGCGGTCGACCTCCTTCGGGTTGCGCTCGCTGTCGAGGCCGTCGGCGTGGCCACCTGGTGCCTGGACACGACGGTGGCCTACCTGAAGACCCGCGAGCAGTTCGGGCGGCCGATCGGGTCCTTCCAGGCGCTCGCCCATCGGGCCGCCGACCTCGCAGTGGAGCTGTCTGCGGCGACCTCGACCGCGTACTACGCGGCCTGGGTGGTCGACGGCGCGCCCGAGGAGCTGGCGGTGGTCGGCCCGTTGGCGAAGGCGGTGTGTGCTGACGCTGCGTACCGGATCGCCGCCGAGACCATCCAGCTGCACGGTGGCATCGGCTTCACGTGGGAACACGACGCTCACCTCTACTTCAAGCGCGCCACCGCGTCACGGCTCCTGCTCGGTGACAGTCACCACCAGCGACAGCTGGTAGCCGCTCGCGCAGAGCTGTTCAGCCGCTGACGGCGCCTCCGCCAAGACCGCCGTAG
Organism: Mycobacteriales bacterium; assembly: GCA_035548055.1. Classification (GTDB taxonomy): domain Bacteria; phylum Actinomycetota; class Actinomycetes; order JAFAQI01; family JAFAQI01; genus DASZTV01. The sequence continues at coordinate 20,335 of DASZTL010000044.1, forward strand.
CCCAACCCACATCCGTACCGAAGAGAACACAAACGTGACGCAGGTCGCCGAGTGAGCATCAGACGGCTGCCCAAGGCTGGACTCTCGTCACGTTTGTGTGTTGTTGCGTACGTCCCTCGACCGGGCTGCCGATGCGTCAGAGAATGCGCGGATGAGTACGGCGGGGGTGTTCGAGCGGGTGCCGAGCTCGCACCGGCAGTGGATCTTCATCAACTCGGTGCTGATCACCGCGTTCATCAACATGGTGCTCAACGCCGGGCTCGCCGCCGCGAGTGCTCGTGGGCATCACATCGCCTGGTGGACCAGCAACCCGTTCAAGACCAACCTTCTCTACAACACGCTGGGAACCCTGTTCGTGCTGCCGCTCCTGACCACGGTCGGGGTGACCTCGGCAGTCGTGAAAGAGCGCGAGGCAGGCGTGCTCCAGCCCATCGAGCCGCCCTTCACGGCGCGCCTGTGGTCGTGGATCTGCGTGCCATCCGTGTGGCTGCGCGGCGCGCGACTCGGGATCGTCACCCTCGTGGCTCTCGCACCGTTCGACGTCGCCGCGGTGCTGCTCGCCGGGCGCGACGGCGCAAGCGCGTCGCACTTCGTGATGGTCCAAGTGCTGCTGACCGTGCTCCTGGGCGCGGTCATCGCACCGCTCTGTGCCCTCGCCGCAATGAGCAGCGATTCGCCGAAGTAGCACAACAAGTGGTGTCGGAATCGGCCAGCGTGATACCGGCGGCGTACGACGTGACGTGCGACTTCGGGAAGGGTGCGGACCAACTGGCGGCTAGCGCTTGGGGATCTTGGGGCCGGTCACTCCCCAGTAGATCAGCCTGATCATCGACTCGCGAACGTCGCCGAACGGGATGTCCCAGGCCTCGAAGCCGCCCTGGTGTCCGGCCATCTGCGGGAGCAGCCCGATCAGCGCGCCGGCCATCGCCATCGGGTCCACCTCGATGTCGCCCTGGACCTTGCGAATCTCCTCGGCGAGTGCCTTGGTCATGCCGTTGAGGATCAGCACTCTCAGGTGGCGGAACCGCCGGTCGCCTTCGGTCGACAGCAGGTCGACGACGCGCAGCGTCGGCCGGTGGGTTCGGTAGAAGTCGAGGAAGCCGTCGACCAGCGCCTCCGCACTCGAGACACCGGCCGCACCACTCCACGGCTGCCCGGCGATCAGGTCGACGAGGTGCTGGCCCTCCTCCACGGTCTGTTCGGCGACCGCGAGCAGCACGCTCTCGAGGTCGACGAAGTACTGATAGAAGGTCGCGGGGGAGGTGCCGGCCGCGCGTGTGATGTCGGTGACCTTCAGGTCCCGGTACGCCGACGAGGACAGCAGATCGATCGTGCACTCGACGAGGCGCTTGCGGGTGGCCAGGCCGCGGCGTCCTGGCACCCGCCCGTCGACGGCGCGCAGCGGAGCGTCGGCCCGCTTGCGGGCGCTCGACGCCGCGTCAGTTCTCGCCACGGCCGCGATCGTAACGGGCGACGGTTTCGGTCACGTTGCTTCTCCTTCGCGTCCATCTCGCCGGGCCGCCGACAGGAACGGAGGCGGTTCGCCCCCGCCGTGCACCGCGAGATTCGCACCGGTGATGAAGGCCGCACCGGGGGAGGCGAGGTAGAGGCACGCGCTCGCGACGTCGGCGGGCTGGGCCATGCGCTTCATCGGAATCGTCTCGGCGACGCGGGCGATCCCGGCAGCGTCGCCGTAGAACAGGCCGGACTGCTCGGTCTCGAGGTATCCCACGGTGATCTCGTTGACCCGCACCGTCGGCGCCCACTCCATGGCGAGCGTCGCCGTGAGGTTTGCCAGGCCCGCCTTCGCGGCCCCGTACGCCGAACTCCCGGGCGACGGCCGGTGACCCGAGAGGCTGCCGATGTTGATGATCGAACCGCCTTCGGGCTGCTGAGACATCACGCGGTAGGCCGCCTGCGCGACGTACAACGGCGCAAGCAGGTTGAGGGCCACGATCTTGCTGACGAAGTTAGGGGAGGCGTCGGCCGCTGGGGCGGGGGGAGCGCCGCCGGCGTTGTTGACGACGACGTCGAGTCGGCCCCACCTGTCGACCGCCGCCGCGACGACCGCCGCCGCCGCTTCGGGGTCGCGAAGGTCGGCCGCGACGAAGTCGTCGATCGGCGGCTCAGGGGCGTGGCGGGCGCAGACCAGAACCCGGGCCCCGGCCGATCGGAAGGCGTCCGCGATACCCCGTCCCAGTCCTTTCGTCCCGCCGGTGACGACGGCGACGCGCCCGGTCAGGTCGACGTTCACGTCCACCTCCTCGCCTGCCGCCAGGGAACCCGATCGGCTGGCGCCGACCCCGTATATGGTTGCACCGAATCTGACGACCCATCAGAAAGTCGGGCCCGTGGCTATCAGCACGTCGATCAGCGACCACGTCGCCGAGGTCGTCGTCGACGCGCCGCCGGTCAACGCGCTGACCGTCGCGGGCTGGTTCGAGCTCGCCGACGCGATCACCGCGGCGGGGCGCAACGGCGACGTGCACGCGGTCGTGCTGGCGGCCGAGGGCAAGGGTTTCAACGCCGGCGTCGACATCAAGGAGATGCAGTCGACCGACGGCTTCACGGCGCTACTCGGAGCGAACAAGGGCTGCGCTGCCGCCTTCGCCGCGGTCTACGAGTGCGAAGTGCCGGTGATCGCCGCCGTCCACGGGTTCTGCCTCGGCGGGGGGATCGGGCTCGTCGGCAACGCCGACGTGATCGTCGCCTCCGAGGACGCGAGCTTCGGCCTCCCCGAGGTGAAGCAGGGGGCGCTCGGCGCGGCCACCCATCTCGCTCGGCTGGTGCCGCAGCACCGGATGCGGCACATGGTCTACACCGCGGAGCGGGCGTCGGCCCGGGAGCTCATGTCGTACGGGTCGGTTCTCAAGGTGGTGCCTCGAGACGAGCTTCGCGCCGCTGCGCGAGAGGTCGCGACGCAGATCGCCGCGATCAACCCGACCGTGATGCGAGCGGCAAAGGCCTCGCTCAACGGCATCGATCCGGTGGACGTGAAGCGTTCCTACCGCTTCGAGCAGGGCTTCACCTTCGAGCTCAACCTGTCGGGGGTGTCCGACGAGGCGCGTGACTCCTTCGTCGCCAAGCGTGACGGGTGGGAGAAGCCCAACGATGCCTGACAAGCGCATGACGATCGAGGAGATCGCCGGCGAGCTTCGCGACGGGATGACGATCGGGATCGGGGGCTGGGGCTCCCGCCGCAAGCCGATGTCGGTGATCCGCGCGATGCTCCGCACCTCGCTCAAGGACCTCACGGTGGTCTCGTACGGCGGTCCCGACGTCGGCCTGTTGTGCGCTGCCGGCATGGTGCGCAAGGTGGTCTTCGCGTTCGTCTCACTCGACTCGATCGCGCTGGAACCGCACTTCCGGCTGGCGCGGCAGGCGGGCACGGTCGACGCTCTCGAGCTCGACGAGGGGATGTTCCTGCTCGGGCTGCAGGCGGCGGCTTGGCGGGTGCCGTTCCTGCCCACCCGCGTGGGTCTGGGATCGGATGCGGTGGCGAAGCAGCCGGAGATCAAGACGGTCACCTCGCCGTACGCCGACGGTGAGGAGCTGGTTGCGATGCCGGCGCTCACCCTCGACGTGGCGCTGGTCCACCAGAACCGTGCCGACGCCGCCGGCAACGCGCAGTTCCTCGGGCCGGACCTCTACTTCGACGACCTGATGTGCCAGGCGGCCACCCGTTCCTTCGTCACCTGCGAGCGCCTCGTCGAGACCTCGGAGTTCGCGACGTTCGGGTCGCACCACACGCAGCGCATCAGCAGGCTGTTCACCGACGGCGTCGCGGAAACTCCGAACGGCGCGCACTTCACGTCTTGTGCTCCCGACTACGAGCGGGACGAGGCGTTCCAGAAGGAGTACGCCGCGAGCGCCGCCTCACCGGAGGCGTGGCAGCAGTGGCGCGCCGACTGGGTGGACATCAGCGAGACGGACTACCAGTCCAAGGTCGCCGCCCGATGACCAATCCCGAAGTGACTCGCGCGGACATCTGCGTCGTCGCGGTCGCGGAGTGCTTCCGCGGCGACGGCGAGCTCGTCGCCAACCCGATCGGCACGATTCCTCGAATCGGCGGCCTGTTGGCTCGCCGCTCGTTCGAGCCCGACCTCGTCATGACCGACGGCGAGGCGATGCTCACCAACGATGCGGGTGTGGTCGAGGCGTGGAACCCGTACCGCTCGATGTTCGACGTGGTGTGGTCCGGTCGCCGTCACGTGATGATGGGCGGCTCGCAGCTCGATCCACACGGCAACCACAACTTCGCCGCGATCGGCGACATGAAGCGGCCGAAGTCCCAGCTCCTCGGGTTCCGCGGCGCTCCTGGCAACACCGTGAACAACGTCACGTCGTACTGGGTGCCGAGTCATTCGCCGCGGGTCTTCGTGGAGTCCGTCGACGTGGTGACCGGGGTCGGCTACGACCGTGCTGCGGCTGCCGGAGCGGCGGCGACGCGGTTCCACGGTCTGCGGCACGTGGTGACGAACCTCTGCGTGCTCGATTTCGAGACCGATGACCACCGGATGCGGTTGCGATCGGTGCACCCCGGCGTCACCGTCGACGACGTGGTTGCCGCCACCGGGTTCGAGCTGTCGATCCCCGAGGATGTCCCGACCTCGCGCGAACCGACCGAAGCCGAGCTCGAGATGATCGTCGACCTCGATCCGCGCGGGGACCGTCTCAAGGAAGTGCCGCAGGCTTGATGGCTCGCGCCCGCCGGCTGCACCCGGCACTGTCGACCCGCTTCACCGAGCTGGTCGGTGTTCGCTATCCCGTCGTCCAGACCGGCATGGGCTGGGTCGCCACGCCGCAGCTCGCGGCGGCGACCTCGGCCGCGGGCGGGCTGGGTATCCTCGCCGCCGCGACGATGTCCTTCGACGAGCTCGCCCGGGCCATCAAAGAGGTGCGTGAGCTCACCGACGCGCCGTTCGGCGTCAACATGCGGGCGGACCAGGGCGACGTCGGTGAGCGAGTCGAGCTGCTGATCCGCGAAGAGGTACGGGTGGCGTCGTTTGCGATGGCCCCGAAGCAAGAGCTGATCGCGCGGCTGCACGACGGCGGCGTGCTGGTCATGCCCTCGATCGGCGCCCGGCGTCACGCCGAGAAGGTCGTGGAGTGGGGAGTCGACGCCGTCCTCGTCCAAGGCGGGGAGGGCGGTGGTCACACCGGTGCCGTCCCGACGTCGTTGCTTCTCCCGCAGGTCGTCGACGCGGTCGACGATCGGGTCCCCGTGGTCGCCGCCGGTGGGTACTTCGACGGGCGCGGCCTGGTCGCTGCGCTCGCCTACGGGGCCAGCGGGATCGCCATGGGCACCCGCTTTCTGCTGACCAGCGACTCTCCGGTCCCTGACGCGGTCAAGCAGCTGTACCTGTCGAAGTCGGTGGCGGACACCGTCGTGACGAAGCAGGTCGACGGGGTGCCCCATCGCGTGCTCCGCAGTGACCTGATCGACGCGCTCGAGTCGGAGTCGGCCCCGCGACGGCTCGCCGGGGCGGTCCGCAATGCTTCTCGCTTCCGCAAGGACGCCGGACTCACCTGGCGATCGATGCTTCGAGAAGGCGCCGCGATGCGCAAGACCCAGGAGCTCACGTGGAGCCAGGTGCTGATGGCGGGCAACACGCCCATGCTGCTGCGGTCGGCGATGGTCGACGGCCGGGTCGACCTGGGCGTCATGGCGAGCGGTCAGGTGGTCGGTGTGATCGAGGACCTGCCGAGCTGCGCCGAGCTGATCGACCGGGTGATGGGCGAGGCGGATCAGGTCCTGCGCGGCTTTACCGGCTAATCGAAATCGGAAAGTTCATCGACCGGGCTGCCGATAACGCACCCATGAAGCGGATTGCCGGGGTCCTCGTCGGGTCGTCGTTCCTTCTCGTCGCCGGGTGCGGCGGCAGCAGCGGCGGCAGCGGGCCGAGCGCGTACAACTTCGCCTTCCAGGCCTGTCAGAACCACGGTGCCGCTGCGGCCAGCCTGGCGGCCAGGGCGGCCAAGCTGGACCCGAAGTACCAGCAGCTCGCGACCGACGAGGCGGCCGCCGCGCAGAACCAGGCGCTGACCGGGTCGGGCTCGGACGACGCCGACCAGAGCGGCCTCACCGGACTCGCGGGAAC
>DASZTL010000045.1:0-4560 GCA_035548055.1 Mycobacteriales bacterium
GTCGGCACCCACAGCGAGCTGATGGCGCTGCCGACCTACGCGCGGATTCTTTCGGTCGACGAGGGTTGGAGCGCAGCCTCGTGACCGACCTGCTGGTTGACGACGACCTTGAACGATGGCGCGGGGTCAAGGCGGAAGACGACGAGGAGATGCCGGGCTCGGTGGCGACGCTCTTGCGCCGCCGTACCCGGAACCTGCTCGGCGACCTGCTTCGTCCCCATCGCCGATCGGTTCGCACGGTGGCGATCGCGATCGTTCTCGCCACCGCGGCGCAGATGGCGATTCCAGCGCTCGTCGGGTTCGGCATCGACCGTGGGCTGGTCCACGCCCGTGACGATCACGATGGCACCGTCATCGCAGTCTGCATTGCGATCGTCGGGTGTGCGTTGCTGCAAGCACTGTTCACGCGGGTCTTTCTGCTCGGCTCCGGGCGAGTCGGTCAGGACGCGGTCCTCGAGCTGCGTCGCCGTGCGTTCGTCCACTTCCAGGAACTGAGCCTGTCGTTCCACGAGCGCTACACCTCAGGTCGGATGATCAGTCGGCTGACCTCGGACTTCGACGCGATCAACGCGTTGCTGGAAGCCGGCCTCGACACTCTCGTCACCGCGACGCTCACCATCATCTCCGTCACCGTCATCCTGCTCGTTCTCGACTGGCCACTCGCGCTGGTGTCGCTCGCTTCCCTGGTGCCGCTGTTCCTCCTCTCGCGCTGGTACCAGCGACGGTCGACGGTCGCCTACCGCCGAACCCGCGAGGCGATCGCACTCGTCATCATTCATTTCACCGAGTCACTGCGCGGCATCCGCGCGGTTCAGGCGTTTCGTCGGGAGCCACGCAACGACGAGATCTTCCATGGCCTCGACGACCGGTACCGGCGGACGACGAAGGACTCCTTCCGGTTGCTGAACGTGTACTGGCCAGGCATCCTCGTCGTCGGCAACCTCACCACTGCCGCAGTGCTGCTGTACGGCGGGAACCGGGTCATCGACGGCCACATGGGCGTCGGCGTCCTCGCGTCGTTCGTGCTTTATCTGCGCCAGTTCTTCGAGCCGATGGCAGAGGTAAGCCAGTTTTATGACGCGTTCCAGGGCGCTGCGTCCGGCGTCGAGAAGCTCGCTGGCGTGCTCGACGAACGGCCGGCGGTTCCCCTGATCGCCGCCTCGCGCCGGCCCGCCGACGAGCTGTTCCGGGGCGCTGTGGAGTTCGACCGCGTCTCCTTCGGTTACCGCAAGGGCAGTGAGATCCTGCACGACCTGACGCTGTCGATCCCCGCTGGTCAGACGGTGGCGCTGCTCGGCGACACAGGCGCGGGCAAGAGCACGGTCGCGCGTCTGCTCGCGCGGTTCTACGACCCGCTCGAGGGATCAGTGGAGATCGACGGCTTCGCGCTGCCTGACCTGTCGGAGCACGATCTGCGCCGCGCGGTCGCGATGGTCACCCAGGAGTCGTTCCTGTTCACCGGCTCAGTCGCGGAGAACATCGCGTTCGGCCGGCCGGGCGCGACGCGCGCGGAGATCGAAGAGGTTTCCAGAGCAGTCGGCCTCGATACCGTGGTCGGCCATCTGCGCAACGGCTACGACGAGGGCGTCGGCAAGAACGGCTCACGGTTGTCGGCCGGGCAGCGCCAACTCATCGCGTTCGCACGGGCGCTGCTCGCTGATCCCGCCGTACTGATCCTCGACGAGGCGAGCTCGTCGCTCGACGCACCGACCGAGCGGCTCGTGCAGCGCGCCCTGCAGACCGTGCTGGTCGACCGGACTGCGCTGATCATCGCCCACCGGCTCTCGACGGTCGGGATCGCCGACCGGGTGCTGGTGATGTCCGACGGGCGGATCGTGGAGGACGGGACGCCTGCCGACCTCTTGGCGGAGGGAACCGGGGAGTACGCGGCCCTAGCAAGGGCCTGGCGCGAAAGCCTTGTCTAGAGCGGATGTGCCATCCGCCCAGCTATAGGGAGGCGGATGTGCCATCCGCGCTAACGGGGGCGTGGCGTTCGAGGAAGGCGTAGACCTCGATCGTGTCGACGCCGGGGAAGGTGCCTTGCGGCAGTGCGCCGGCGAGCAGGTGGCTGTGTGCCCGTGCCGACGGCCAGGTCTGTCCCCCCCAACGCTGCTCGAGCTCCGCGGGCGGCCGGCGGCAGCAGCTGGGCGCCGGGCACGTCGACTTGGCCCGATGCTGGGTACCCGACGCGCGGAACCACTTGGCGTGCTGGAACGGGACGCCGACGGTCACCGCGAACTCGCCGCCGGGGGACGGCTGCACGTGCGCCGTGCAGAAGAACGTGCCATTCGGAGTGTCGGTGTACTGCGCGTATGTCCCGTACCGCTCCGGTGCCTGGAAGACGCGGCGCGACGAGTACTGGCGGCACGCTCGCTGACCTTCGATCGCCCCGGTCGCGTCGGACGGATAGGCGAGCCCGTCGTTCTCGTACGCCTTGTAGATCGTGCCGGTGTTGTCGGTGCGGGTGAAGTGCACCGGCAGGTCGAGGTGATGCGTTGCGAGGTTGGTGAACCGGTGCGCGGCCGTCTCGTGGGACACCGCGAACACGTCGCGCAGATCCTCCATGTCGATCGCGTGGTCACGCTTCGCCCCGTCGAGGAAGGCCACCGCGGCCGACTCAGGCACCAGCGCCGCGGCCGCGAAGTAGTTTGCCTCGACGCGCTGGCGTAAGAAGTCCGCGAAGTCGCGGGGGTCGGTGTGCCCGAGCGCGAAGTGCCCGAGCGTCTGCAGGACGACGTAGCGCGGGTCGTGGCCGGCGGGCTGTTGGGGCAGGTAGATCCGTCGGTTGGCGAGGTCAGTGACAGATCGCGTCGACTCCGGAAGGTCGACGACGTTGTGCAGCGTGAATCCGAAATGGGCCGCAAGGTCGCTGATCAGGCGCTGCGGAACCGCGCCGCCGGCGTAGCCGACGGCCGCGAGTGCCGCGGACGCCGCTGTTTCGATCTCGGGGAAGTAGTTGTCGACGCTGCGCATCTGTCTGCGCAGTGCGACGTTTGCCGCACGTGCTGCCTCCGGCGTCGCGGCGAAGCGAGCGTCGCGTCGCTGTAGCTCGTCGTGCAGGGCCACGACATGCTCAAGCACGTCGGTCGGGATCCGGGGGCTCGGCCGCAGCGGCGGCAGACCGAGCGACGCGTACGACGGCTCCCGCTGGGCATGTTCCAGGGCAATCTCGAGTGCGGCTCGACGAGAGGGAGGCTCGGTGCGCAGCAAGTCCTCGACGGTGACGTCGAGCGCGACGGCGATCGCCTGGAGCAAAGACAGCCGCGGCTCGCGGCGCCCGTTCTCGATGGTCGACAGCGCGGAGCTTGCCGATCCCACCCGAGCCGCGAGGTCGGCAAGGGTCATGTTGCGACTGCGACGCAGGTGACGGATGCGTTGCCCCAACGTCACCGGGTCTACGCCGACAGCTGCCATGTTCTTCACATTACGCGAATATTTGCGATTCTTCTACACTTCAAAGGTGCTACCGCCCAGTAGGGATCCGGCATAGTGTGAACACCGTAGGAAGTTCACTCACCGTCAACGAAGACAACGAGGAGCCATCCCGTGAGCAGCCAGACCGACCAGGCAGAGGCCCTAGCCAAGGACTGGGAGACCAACCCCCGCTGGAAGGGTGTCAAGCGCAACTACAGCGCAGCGGACGTCATCCGGGTGCGCGGCTCGGTGCAGGAGGAGCACACTCTCGCCCGCCGCGGCGCCGAGAAGCTGTGGAACCTGGTCAACTCCGAGGACTACATCAACGCCCTCGGGGCCCTCACCGGCAACCAGGCCGTGCAGCAGGTGCGCGCCGGCCTGAAGGCGATCTACCTCTCCGGCTGGCAGGTTGCCGGTGACGCCAACCTCTCCGGCCAGACCTATCCGGACCAGAGTCTCTACCCGGCCAACTCGGTCCCCGCTGTCGTCCGCCGCATCAACAACGCGCTGAAGCGCGCCGACGAGATCACCTGGTCCGAGGGCAAGACGGACGTCGACTGGTTCGCGCCGATCGTCGCCGACGCCGAGGCCGGCTTCGGTGGCGTGCTCAACGCGTTCGAGCTGATGAAGTCGATGATTGCCGCCGGCGCTGCCGGCGTGCACTGGGAAGACCAGCTGTCATCGGCCAAGAAGTGTGGTCACCTCGGCGGCAAGGTCCTCATCCCGACCAACCAGCACGTCAAGGTCCTCAACGCGGCGCGCCTCGCAGCCGACGCGGAGGGCGTTCCCACGCTCGTCGTCGCGCGCACCGATGCGCAGGCGGCGACGCTGCTCACGAGCGATGTCGACGAGCGCGACGCGCAGTACGTCGTCGGTGAGCGGACCGCTGAGGGCTTCTACCGCGTTTCGGGTGGTATCGATCCGTGCATCACGCGTGGTCTCGCGTACGCGCCGTACGCCGACCTGCTCTGGATGGAGACCTCGACGCCGGACCTCGAGCTCGCACGGCAGTACGCCGAGGCGATCAAGAAGGAGTTCCCGGACCAGCTGCTCGCCTACAACTGCTCGCCGTCGTTCAACTGGAAGCAGCACCTCGACGACGACACGATCGCGAAGTTCCAGCGCGAGCTCGGCGCGATGGGCTAC
>DASZTL010000046.1:0-6038 GCA_035548055.1 Mycobacteriales bacterium
CCGTCGCTCGGCGCGATGAAGCCGTAGCCCTTCTCGCCGTTGAACCACTTGACGGTGCCCTGAGCCATTACTTGATTCCTTTTACTGATTCGCCCCGATGCGGGACTAGGTCGACGCGGTGCTCTCGAGTGACAGCCTGACGATCGCGTAGCAATTCCCGCGAACAGCGCCTTGCGACCCGTGCACAACGAGAACCTCGACCTCGCGAAAAGGCTAACACCCACCCGCATGGATAACTAGCCGCCGGACACGAGCGCGTCAGCCTCCGCCGGGGGTGGCGTCGGATCCATCGCGGCCTCACGCCAGCCCGCCGGCAGCGTGACCCGCCGCGGTCCCTGGGTGTGGCCGCGGGCGATGCGCTCGGAGCCGACTGGTAACGGTGTGTCGCCCCCGACTCGGTCGAGCATCTCCGCCAGACCGGCGTCGAGCTCACCGAGAGAAGACGTCTGCGCCAGGTCTCGCCGGGCGCGCCCGCCGACCGGGTAGCCGGCCAGGTACCAGCTGACGTGCTTGCGGAAGTCGCGGACGCCGAGGAACTCGTCCCCGATCCACTCGACCAACAGCCGCACGTGGCGGCGCATGACGTCGACGACGCCGGACAGCACCGGCGGCGCTTGCGTCGGCCGCCCGGCGTGCGCGTCGGCGAGGTCGCGGAACAGCCATGGCTTGCCCAGGCAGCCCCGCCCGACCACGATTCCGTCGCAGCCGGTCTCGCGCATCATCGCGGTCCCGTCCTCGGCGACCCAGATGTCGCCGTTGCCGAGGACCGGTACGTCGGTGACGGTCTCCTTCAGTCGGGCGATTGCCGACCAGTCGGCGTGGCCCGAGTAGAGCTGTTCGGCGGTGCGGGCGTGCAGCGCGACCGCGGCGACGCCTTCGCCCGCGGCGATGCGTCCGGCATCGAGGTAGGTGATCGCGTCGTCGTCCACGCCGATCCGCATCTTCACGGTGACGGGAACATCGCCTGCGGTCGTCACGGCGGCCCGGACGAGGTCGGTGAACAGGACGCGGTGCATCGGCAACGCGGCGCCGCCACCGAGCTTCGTCACCTTCGGGACCGGGCACCCCATGTTGAGGTCGATGTGGTCCGCGCCGTGGTCGAGGAGGATGTCCACCGCCCGCCCGACCACGGGCGGGTCCACGCCGTAGAGCTGGATGCTGCGAACCTCCTCGTCAGGCGAGAAGGCCAGCATCTTCCGGGTTCGCTCACTGCCTTCGACGAGCGCTCGTGCCGACACCATCTCGCTGACATAGAGACCGGCGCCGAACGACCGGCACAGCGTGCGGAAGGCCGAGTTCGTCACACCCGCCATCGGGGCCAGCACGACCGGCGGATCGACCGGGATCGGCCCGACGGTCAGTGGTGAGTGACTCAGTGCCATAGCTCGATGATCCCCACGCCCAGCGAGGCGAGCAGCCGTCGTATTACGGGAAGGGACAGCCCGACGACGTTGCTGTGGTCGCCCTCGATCCGGTCGACGAACGGCGCACCGCGGCCGTCGAGGGTGAACGCGCCGGCGACCTCGATCGGCTCGCCGGACGCGACGTACGCCGCGATCTCCGCGTCGCTCGGAGTCCCGAAGTAGACCTCGGTGCGGCCGACCTCGAGAGCACACCTGCCGGAGTCGGGCTCGATCACGCAATGGCCGGTGAGCAGCGTGCCGTGGCGGCCGCGCATCTCCTGCCACCGCCGGGTCGCCGCCTCGGCGCTGCCCGGCTTGCCGAGCACCCGACCGTCGAGGACCAGGGTCGAGTCGGCGCCGAGGACGATTGCGCCGCGAGCGGCGGGCTCAGCGGCGACTGCGCGAGCCTTGAGCTCGGCCAGCGTGCGCACCATCGAATCCGGGTCGTCGCTCGGCACGGCACTCTCATCGACCCCGCTGACGATCACCTGAGGCTCGATACCTGCGTCGCGGAGCAGCCGGAGCCGGGCAGGGGAGGCCGAAGCCAGCACGAGCGTTCGGCCACCCACACCTTTAGATGCAAGCACGACGGATCGGTAATACTTCCTAATTGGAGGTCAGCCAATGACACAGCTAGCAGCGCCCGGCACCATCGCGATCCCGGAAGCCACCTCGACTCAGACGGCGACGTCGATCGCCGACTGCGACACTGCCGTCGCGGATCTGGTCACCCACGCGAAGAGCTGGATCGAGGCGCCCGCGGCCGACATGCTCGGCCTGCTGGAGCGGCTCACCGACTCCGTCCTCACCTTTGCCGACGAGTGGGTGAAGGTGTCGTGCCAGGCCAAGCGCTATCCGGTCGACTCGCCGGCGGCCGGCGAGGACTGGGCCAGCGTGATGATCACCGGCCGCTACCTGCGCATGCTGCACGCCGCGCTCTCCGACATCGCCGCGGGACGCAAGCCCAGCTTCCCTGGTAAGCCGCGCCCGGTCGGCGCGGGACACACCGGGATCCCGGCGTTCCCGGTCGACGCATTCGACAAGGTGGCGTTCTCAGGCTTCAGCGGCGACATCTGGTTGCGTCGTGGCGTTACCGGCGTCGAGGCGGCGGAGCGGCAGGCGCGGGCCTGGTTCGGCGGCGGTGCGCCGGGAGTCTCCCTGGTGCTGGGCGCCGGCAACCAGAGCTCGATTCCGATCACGGACGCTCTCGACCGCCTGTTCATCGCGCGCCACCCGGTGATCCTCAAGATGAACCCGGTCAACGACTACGCCGGCCCGATCTTCGAGAAGATCTGCGCCGAGCTCGTCGACCGGGGCGTCCTGCGGATCGTCTACGGCGGCGCCGAGGTCGGCACCCACCTGGTCCGTCACGATGACGTCGCGGACGTGCACGTGACCGGGTCGGACAAGACCTTCGAGGCGATCGTGTTCGGTGGCGGCCCGGAGGGTGCGACCCGCAAGGCGGCGAAGGACCCGCTGGTCACCAAGCCGGTCACCGGCGAGCTCGGCAACGTCTCGCCCGTCATCGTCGTACCCGGTCCGTGGACCGCGAAGGACATCTCCTTCCAGGCTCAGAACATCGCCTCGATGCTGACGAACAACGCGGGCTTCAACTGCATCGCCTTGCGCGCGCTGATCACGTCGAACTCGTGGTCACAGCGCGGTGAGTTCCTCGATGCGATGCGTGAAGTCCTGAAGGACACCGAGGACCGTTACGCCTACTACCCGGGGGCGCGGGCCCGATGGGAGGCGTTCACCGGCGCGCATCCGGAGTCTGAGCGCTTCGGCGAAGAGGCGCAGAGCTGCGTGCCGTGGACGATGATCCCGGGCCTGCGCACGGAGACCAAGGACGAGCTCGCGTTCACGACCGAGGCGTTCAACGGCGTCTTCGGCGAGGTCGGGATCGATGCCACCGACACGATCGACTACATCCGCAAGGCCGTGGAGTTCTCCAACGACGGGTTGTGGGGCACGCTCGGATGCTCGCTCGTCGTACACCCGAAGTCGATGAAGGACCCCGCGATTGCCGCCGCCGTCGAGCAGGCCATCGCCGACCTGCGCTACGGCACGATCGGGGTCAACATCTGGTCAGCGGTCGGGTTCACGCTCGGTACGACGCCGTGGGGCGCCTACCCGGGCCACACGATCGACGACGTGCAGTCCGGTATCGGCTTCGTGCACAACTCGATCATGCTGGCTGAGGAGGACATCGAGAAGACCGTCGTCCGCGGGCCGTTCAGGATGCCGATCAAGCCGACGTGGTTCGCGTCGAACAAGTCGGCCCACAAGGCCGGCGAGCTCGCCGCCAAGCTGATGACGAAGCCGTCATGGGGCAAGGTTCCCGCACTCGTCACAACAGCTCTTCGGGGTTAGGGGTCGGGTTCGTGAAGCGTCTCGCTGTCTCGCTGGCGGCGCTGGTGACGGCCGGGGTTGCCGTCACCAGCTGCGGCAGCTCGAGCTCGGGTGGAGGGCTCAGCACCGGCAAGCCGGTTTCGACTGTCGGGGCGGGCGTGATCGCGGGCTGTACGCCGGACGTGTTGCGGACTGTCTCGCCCGGCACCCTCACGATCGGCGTGGACCAGCCGGTGTACCCGCCTTGGTTCAACGACAACAAGAACCCGATCGGCGGCGACGGCTACGAGAGCGCGATCGACCTCGCGATCGCCGACAAGCTCGGCTATAGCGACGACCAGATCAAGGTGAAGCGGGTCTCGTTCAGCCAGGCGATCGGGCCGGCCGCACGAAGCTTCGACTTCGATCTCGACGAGTTCTCGATCACCAAGAAGCGGGAGCAGGCTGTCGATTTCTCGGCGCCTTACTACGACGTCGCCGAGGCGATCGTCGCGCTCAAGGGAAGCAAGGCGGCGGCCGTGACGACGTTCGCGGGGTTGAAGACGCTCAAGCTCGGCGCGCAGACGGGCAGCACCAACCAGCAGACGATCAGTGACGTGATCAAGCCGGCGCAGCACGCGTTCTTCGGCGGCAACGCCCTCGCCGTGCAGGCGCTGAAGAACGGCCAGATCGACGGGCTCGTCGTCGACCTCCCGACGGCGTTCTACATCACTGCTGCGCAAGTCAAGAACAGCATCATCGTCGGGCAGCTGCCGAGCACGGGAACGCCTGAGCAGTTCGGCGCTCTGCTCGCGAAGGGCAGCCCGCTCACCTCATGTGTGAGCAAGGCGATCGACGCGCTCAAGGACGACGGCACACTCGCTGAGATCCAGGACAAGTGGCTGGCGAAGGAAGCCGACGCACCCGTTCTCCGATAACGGCATTGGAGCTCTCGGAAAAGGAGCAGTGGCGGCGCGACTACCGCCGTACGCGTGCCCGGCGCTCGACGATCGTCGCGACGGTCAGCACGATCGCCTTCGCGGTCGTGGTCTGGATCGGCATCACCCACACGCCGGGATGGGATGACGCCCGCACCACCTTCTTCAGCTGGGACTCGATCCGCCACGACACACCTGACATCGCGCGCGGCATGCTGCTCAACCTCAAGATCCTCGTGATCGGTGAGGCCTGCATCCTCGCCCTCGGCTTGATCGTCGCCACGCTCCGCACGTCGGCGGGCGCGGTCCTCGCGCCGCTTCGGATCTTCGGCGGGGTGTACGTCGACTTCTTCCGCGGCTGTCCGCTGATCATCCTGCTGTACCTGTTCGGGGTGGGAATCCCGTCATTGCAGCTGTCGTGGCTGCCGAACTCGGCGACGGTGTGGGGGACGGTCGCGATCATCCTTTGCTACAGCTCGTATGTCGCAGAGGTGTTTCGCGCCGGCATCCAATCGGTGCACCCGAGCCAGCGGGCGGCGGCGCGTTCGCTCGGCCTCACTCACAATCAGACGCTCCGTCTCGTCGTGGTGCCGCAGGCGGTGCGTTCCGTCCTGCCACCGCTGCTCAACGACTTTGTCGCGCTGCAAAAGGACGTCGGACTCATCTCGATCGTCGGCGGCGCGACCGATGCGATCCAGCAAGCCACGATCGACAACTCACTGACGTTCAACTTCACCCCGTACGTGATCGCGGCGGTTCTGTTCATCCTGCTTGCGATCCCCTCGGGGCGGATCGCGGACGCCGTGTCGGCGCGGGCGAACCGCCGTCAGCGGGCTGGAGCCGTCGTATGAACGGCCCAGTTCTCGAGATCCGCAACGTGCACAAGCACTTCGGCGACAACCGCGTGCTCAACGGCATCGACCTCGAGGTCGGCGACGGTGAGGTCGTCGTACTGATCGGTGGCTCCGGGTCGGGCAAGTCGACGTTGCTGCGCTGCCTCAACCTGCTCGAAGTCGTCACCGACGGCGAGATCGTCCTCGACGGTGAGGAGATCACCGACCCACGGATCGACGCCGACGTAGTACGCCGTCGGATCGGGGTGGTCTTCCAGGCGTACAACCTCTTCCCGCACATGACGACGCTGCGCAACGTCGCGTTGGCGCCGCGTGTCGTCGGCGGCCTGACGAAAGCCGAAGCAGAGCAGCGCGCCCGCGAGCTGCTCGCCCGGGTCTGTCCGATCTTCGGTGTAACTGGCCATGATCGGATTAGTTGGTGGTGCTGGGAACGATACGGCCTGCGAAGGTGATCGCGAATGCGTTGAGCGCCGGCTTCCAGCGCATCGACCACCGGGATCGTCCTCGGCCGG
>DASZTL010000047.1:0-47700 GCA_035548055.1 Mycobacteriales bacterium
AGATGACCGACGCGTACGCCGCCGCGGGCGCGAAGGGGACGATGCGCGCCTACTTCGCGGTCCGGTCCGCACCGATGGGGATCGTGCCGCTGGAGGTGGTGGTGGCGACCTTCTTCAACTTCGCCCCCCACCTGGTCGCCCAGGCGATCCCATCAGTGTGGGAGTCGACCACGCCCGCCGCCATGATCGCCGCCCGCTACGACGGGGTCGACGCGGCGTATCGCCGGATCCTCGGAGAGCAGGTGGTCAGCTCCGCCGAGATGGCCGAGGCCGCCGCCCTGGCCCGCGAGGCGACCACCGTGCTCTCGACGCCGGGGCGACCTCTGTTCGCCGGGCATGCGGCGCTGCCGTGGCCCGAGCCGCCCCACCTCCAGCTGTTTCACGCCCAGACCTTGCTGCGAGAGCACCGCGGCGATGCCCACGTCGCAGCGCTCATGCTGGCGAACCTCGACGCCATCGGCGCGCTGGTCACGCACGTCGCGAGCGACGCCGGGGTGTCCGAGGCGATGATCCGGGCGACTCGCGGCTGGACCGACGAGGAGTGGGACGCCGGCAAGGCCCGGGTAGTCGAGCGCGGTCTCGTGTCGGGTGACGCGCTCACCGAGGCGGGCGTCGCGGTCCGCGACCTGGTCGAGTGGCAGACCGACGAAGCGTCAACCGCGCCGTACGAGCATCTGGGCGAGGAGCGGGTCCAGCGCCTCCGAGACCTCGCGCGACCCTGGTCGAAGGCGATCACCACCGACCTCTTCGGAGGCACGCGGTGACGGCCGACCTGGCGGGGAAGGTGGCGTGGATCACCGGCGGCGCGCAAGGGTTCGGCGCGGCGGTGGCCCGGCGGCTGGCCTCGCACGGCGCCCAGGTCGTCGTCTCGGACGTCAAGCGGGAAGCCGGCGAGGCCACCGCAGCCGAGGTCGGCGGCGCTTTCGTCGAGTGCGATGTCAGCAGCTTCGAGGCCTGCCAGGCCGCCGTCGCCCAGGTGCTGCAGCTGCACGGCCGGCTCGACATCGCCTTCCTCAACGCCGGGATCACCACCGGATGCGGCGTGGCCGACGACTTCGACCCGGCGCGCTACCGGCGGGCGATGGGGGTCAACATCGACGGCGTGGTGTACGGCGCGCACGCCGCCTTCGCGGCGCTGCGGGCGGACGGCGGCGGCGACCTGATCGCGACCGCCAGCCTCGCCGGCCTGACCGGGACCGCGTTCGACCCGATCTACGGCGCGAACAAGCACGCCGTCGTCGGGCTGGTGCGCGCGATCGGCGACGACTGGCCGAGCCACGGGATCCGGGTCAACGCGATCTGCCCCGGCTTCGCCGACACCGAGATCGTCAACGACATCCGGCCGATGCTCGACCAGATGGGCATCCCGCTGATCAAGGTCGAGTCGGTCGTCGACGCGTTCATGGCCGCGCTGTCCTCCGGCCGCTCCGCCGAGTGCTGGTACATCCAGCCGGGACGGGAACCCGAGCCGTTCCGGTTCCGCGGCATCCCGGGCCCGCGCCTCCAGGAATAGTTGCTATCGCAAATATGTTCCGGCGTCAGCACCCTCATCCCCCGAGGAGACCGAGATGCCTGCCGTGACCGTGTCCGACCCGACCACCCTCGACCGGGTTCCGGTCGTGGACCCGACCCTCGCCAAGCCGCGCCCCGTGAAGAGCGTGACTACCGCGCCGAGCGGCTTCGAGGGCGAGGGCTTTCCGGTCCGGCGGGCCTTCGCCGGCGTCGACCTCGCCGACCTCGACCCGTTCGTGCACATGGACCAGATGGGCGAGGTGGAGTATGCGCCGGGCGAGCCGAAGGGCACGCCGTGGCACCCGCACCGCGGGTTCGAGACCGTCACCTACATCATCGACGGCACGTTCGAGCACGCCGACTCCAATGGCGGCGGTGGCGTGATCACCAACGGCGACACCCAGTGGATGACCGCGGGTGGCGGGATCCTGCACATCGAGAAGCCGCCGGAGGCGCTGGTCGCCAGTGGCGGGCTGTTCCACGGGATCCAGCTGTGGGTCAACCTGCCACGGGCGCAGAAGCTGGTCGCGCCGCGCTACCAGGACCTGCGTGCCGGCGGGGTGGCCCTGCTGGCCTCGCCCGACGCGGGCGCGCTGATCCGGGTGATCGCCGGCGAGGTGGCCGGCCACCAGGGCCCCGGCTCGACGTACACGCCGATGACGATGGTGCACGCGACGGTCTCCCCCGGCGCGACGCTCACGTTGCCGTGGCGCGCGGACTTCAACGCCCTCGGCTACGTGCTGTCCGGGCGCGGGAGCGTCGGTCCGCAGGCGACCTCGGTCCGCACCGGACAGCTCGCGGTCTTCGGGCCCGGCGCGGCGCTCACGGTGTCCGCCGACCCCGAGCAGGAGACCCGCCACGGCGCCGGGCTCGACGTCCTGCTGCTCGGCGGAGCACCGATCCGCGAACCGGTCGCCTGGATGGGCCCGTTTGTGATGAACACCAAGGCCGAGGTGCTGCAGGCGTTCGAGGACTTCCAGCAGGGCAAGCTCGGCACGATTCCGGCGGTGTCGGCAACCGGCTGACGATTCCGTCCCCCACAATGTCCGTTGATGCGTAGGGGGGCGTTGGCCGTCGCGCTGCTCGCAGTGGCAGCGCCACTCGCGGTCCTGCCACTCGACACCGCGCGCCCGGCGGACGCCGCCGCGGCCCGTCCGTGGCTCGACAGCAAGGCGAGTGCGGGCGCTCGTACCCGCGCCCTGCTGCGGGCGATGTCGGTCGACCAGAAGCTGCAGCTCGTCGACGGCCGGCCGCTGCCCGCTGGTTCGAGCGGCTTCGTCGGCTACATACCGGGCATCCCATCGCTGGGCGTGCCCACCCTCTATCTCGCCGACGGACCGGTCGGGGTTGCCAACGCAGCGACCGGCGTGACCGCGCTCCCCTCCGGCATCAGCCAGGCGGCGACCTTCGACCGACATCTCGCCGAGCAGCTAGGAGAGGTCGAAGGCGCCGAGCAACGCGCCAAGGGCCATGACGTCGCGCTCGGCCCCGACGTCGACGTGCTGCGCATCCCGTACGCCGGGCGGGCCTTCGAGTCCTTCGGCGAGGATCCCTACCTCAGCGCGACGATGGGGGCGGCAGTCATCCGCGGGGTGCAGCGCCACGGCGTGATCGCGGTGGCGAAGCATTTCGTTGCGAACACGCAGGAGACCGCGCGACGCTCGCTGAACGCGGTCATCCCGGCACGGGCCGAAGCCGAGATCTATGAACCGCCGTTCAAGGCCGCGGTCGCCGCCGGGGTCGGTGCGATCATGTGCTCCTACAACCGCATCAACGGCAGGTACTCCTGCGAGGACGCCGCCTCGCTCGGACGCACTCTCAAACGCGCGTGGCGGTTCCGCGGCTTCGTCGTCAGCGACTGGGGGGCGACGCACAGCACCGCGTTCGCCGCCCACGCCGGCCTCGACATGCAAATGCCAGGCGGCAGTCCCGACACGACGTACTTCGGCGCCGCGATGCACCACGCGCTCGACGACGGCACGGTCGCGATGTCGACGATCAACGACATGGCCGGGCGCATCCTCCGGGCGATGTTCTCGGTCGGCCTGTTCGACGGCGACCGACCCGACCCCTCGACCGCCGCAACGGAGGTCGTCAGCACCGCCGCTCACCAAGACGTCGCGCGGCACGCCGCCACCGAAGGCGCCGTGCTGCTGAAGAACGATTCACGGCTCCTCCCGCTGTCGCCCGCCACCGTCCGCTCCATCGCCGTCATCGGCGATGCCGCGGGTGACAACGCGGTCTACGGCGGCGGCGGGTCGTCAGCGGTGATCCCGACGAACCCGGTGACGCCGCTCGCGGGGCTTTCCACCCGAGCCGCGGCCGCCGGTGTGACCGTCACCCATGCCCCGGGCTACAGCAGCTACCGGGCGCTCGATCAGGTGCCGCCTGACCAGTTCACCCCGACCGCCGGAAGTGGGCCGGGCTGGACCGCCACCTACTATCCGGGCACGCAGTTCAGCGGCCCCACCCTCGGGGTCGAGAACGTCACGAGCCTGAACATCGCCGACCCGCCGCCGGCTGTCGCGCAGTCCGCCGCGTGGTCGGCCACCTACACCGCGACGATGCTGTCGCCGGCCGACGTCACCGACGAGTTCTCATTGGTCGCGGCACATCGGGCGAAGCTCCTGGTCGACGGCAAGCCGGTCGTCTCGTTCGATCCGCGCAGCGGATCACCGGCGACCGGACTGGCCAGGCTCAAGGGCGGCGTACCCGCCACGATCGAGCTCGACGTGGTTGGCGGTCCGGTGACGACGGCCCCTGTCATCGACCTCACCTGGTCGCGAGGGGAAGACGGGCTGTGGGCGGCCGCCGCTGCGGCCGCCCAAGCGTCGGATGTCGCCGTGGTGTTCGCGAGCAACTACTCGGCGGAGGGCAGAGACCTCACGAGCCTCGGCCTCCCAGCCGACCAGGACCAGCTGATCGCCGCCGTTGCCCGGGCGAATCCGCGGACCGTCGTCGTCCTCGACACGAGCTCCGCCGTCCTGATGCCGTGGATCCATGAGGTCGGCGCGGTGCTCGAGATGTGGTACCCGGGCCAGGCGTACGGCGATGCGGTCGCCGCGCTGCTGTTCGGCGACAGCAGCCCGTCCGGCCACCTCCCGGTCACCTTCCCCAGGACCGACGAGCAGGGGGTAGCCGGCCCCGCGACGGTGCTGCAGCCGGCGCGCAACTACCCGGGCTATCGAGGAACGGTGGCGTACGCCGAAGGCGTGCACGTCGGCTATCGGTACTTCGACGCGACGCATGAGAACCCGCTCTTTCCCTTCGGATACGGGTTGACCTACACGTCGTTCGGCTACGGCGCCGCGCACATCACGTCGCAGTCGCGTCGTGGCGACAAGGTGCGCATCGCGCTCACCGTGACCAACACGGGAAGCCGAACCGGGACCACCCTGGTGCAGCTCTATCTCACCGAACCGCCTGCCGCCCGCGAGCCGTCCTACCAGCTCCGGGGCTTCCAGCGCGTGACACTGCCAGCCGGCGCCCGTCGGAGCGTGACGTTCACCCTCGACCGTCGTGCGATATCGCACTTCCGGACATCGACAGGCCGCTGGGAGGTGGCCGCGGGCCCGTACATCGCGACGATCGGACGCAACGAACGCGACCACGCAACGAAGGTCGAGTGGCGCTACCGGCCGCGCCCAGCCCGTCGCTAGGCGACTTCGCGGAGCAGGCCGGTCCCGACGTCGAAGACGAAGCCCCGGATGTCGTCAGTCGCCTTCAGGTACGGCGAGGACCTGAGCCCCGCAACACACTCCGCCACATCGGCATCCACGTCAGCGAATGACCGCGGTCGCCAGGTCGGGGGCTCCGTTCCCTCCGCGGCGAGCTCGGCGACGAACGCGTCCTCGTCGAGGTTCAGCAATCCGCAATCCGTGTGATGGATCACAACCACCGACTGGGTGTGCAGTCTTCGCTGGCTGATGGCGAGCGACCGGATCACGTCGTCGGTGACCACCCCGCCGGCATTGCGGATCACGTGCGCCTCACCGAGGTCGAGACCGAGCAACGCATGCACATCCATCCGGGAGTCCATGCAGGTCACCACGGTGAGATGGCGCGACGGTATGACCGGTCGCGGACCGTCGTACTTGTCGGCATAGCGGACGTTGTGCTCGATGAGCTCATCAGCAGCGGACACGAGGCGACGTTACTAAAGCGGATCGACGGTCACTGCGTCGGACCCGGCATCGCCGCGACCCGCGGCACTCTTCGCCGCCACCGAGACCGTGTAGTCGCCTGCCTTGACGTTGGGGAACGACGCGGTCAGCGTCGTCGCGTCGGTCTTGACGACATGCTTGCCGGGAGACAAGACGACGCGATACCCGGTCACGGTTGCCGCACCGGAGAGCCGCTTCGGTGCCTCCCAGGTCACGGTGACGGTGTGAGCGCTCGCTGTTGCCGCGACGGCGGTCGGTGCGCCTGGCGCGGGCACCGGCCGGAACCAGGCGCTGCGCAGCCCGAAGGCGGATTGGAACGCCGCGCCGGTCAGCTGCTTCGTCCCGTCGCTGCCCACGACCGACAGCGCCGTCACCCGCCCACCCCACGCACCGTGACCGTCGCGACCCGTGATGACGAGCTGCCGGACGGTGCCGACCGACGGGTAGGCCGTGGCTATCGCCGCGGCCGTGACCTTCGTCGACCAGGCGTGCGACCCGTTCGGCACCGCGCCGTCGTACGGGTCTCGCTTTGCGGGCAGATACGACTGGCCCCCGGACGCGGTCCAGCCGCCGTCGGAGGAGGTGTACTGGGCGAAGATCGCGGCACCGCTGGAGTCGACGACCACCTCACCGGCCGTGTCATGGACCGCCTTGTCGGTCTTCGCGCTCTCCGCATCGACGCCGCCATAGGCCTGGTCGCGAGTGTCGCCCACGATGTCGAACCACGATGCCTTCGGGCTGGCGATCGCGCGCCATGCGTAGGTCCGTGCCGCGACGGCCTGCGATCGCAGCGCGGCTGCGGTCCACGTCCGCGGCATCTCCGACGGGACGACCGAGCGGAGATAGGACTCGACGAGGACGACGTTGACCACCTGCAGGGAGCTGGTCGGCAGCTCGGCGACCAGCTCCCCCCGGTACTGCGTCGTGTTCGCGCCCGAACCGTTCGGGTCGACCACGCTGATCACGGCATCGGGGTCACTCAGCGTGGCGTAGCTGCCGACGTCGGGACGGATGACCTCCCAGCCGGAAGTCGAGTGCGCGATCAGCTCGACCTTGCCGACGGCCGCCTTTCGAAGCCGCCAGCGGTCGATCGACTCCCCGCCTACCTTGTCGGGCAGGACGATCGCGTCACCGGTCTGCGGCGTCACGGTCAGCCCCGCAGCCGGTTCGAACTCCAGGTACCCGTTCCCGGGCGCACCCGTGCCGGTGAGCAACACGCGCAGCTGCTGCGTGACCGAGTTCGTAGCGAGCGTGGTGTGCGGGTAGTAGAAGTGCAGGATCTGGTTGGTCGACAGATCGCCGACCTTCGCCGCGCCGTACGCACCCCACTGCGACATCCCGTGGCCGTGACCGAACCCGTGTCCCTGGATCGTGTATGTCCCATTTGGCGGGACCGGGTAGGTCTCGTTTCGCTCCGGCGACGACGCCGCGCCGACCGCCACCAGACCTGCACCCGAGGCGCTCACAACGAGCGCCAACAGCGCTGGGAGCCGTGATCTGAGCACAATCAACCGTAGGCACATCCGCAGCCGCAACCGTCAACCGACAGGCCGGATCGCACGTCTTTAGGAATGGTTCAGCAAGCGCGCCATATGATCAACAGTCGCTGATCGGGTCATGGCGACCTGTATGAAGGAGCCTCCCGCTTGACTACGCCCCCGGACACTGGGGACGCGACGCCCACCTTCACGTCGGCGCCACACCGTCCTACGTGGCAGCGGGTCCTGCGGTGGACGGCTGCCGGGCTCGCCGTGATCGTGCTGCTGGCGACCGCCTTCGTGGTCGGTGACTACTTCTACATCAAGAGCAAGATCGTCACCGAACCGATCCACCGCACGGCGCCGGCGCCGCCGAAGCTGGTCGCCAAGGCCGAGAACTTCGTGCTGATCGGGTCCGATACTCGCGCCGGCGCGAACGGCTCCGGTACCGGTGGCGCCAAGATCGCCGGTGCGCGGTCGGACACGACCATGATCCTTCACATCTCGGCTGGGGCATCGGGCGCGACGCTGGTCAGCATTCCGCGCGACTCGTACGTGCAGATCCCGGCCTGCGTCGTCGGCCCGAACGGGCAGCGGTCCGCCCCGGAGATGAACAAGTTCAACGCGGCGTACTCGATCGGTGGCGAGTACGACAACAAGTACGCCGCCAGTTGCACGATCGACACGATCGAGTCGCTCACCGGATTGCACATCGACCACTACGCGGTGGTCGACTTCATCGGCTTCGAGCACGTCGTCGAGAAGCTCGGCGGCGTGAAGATGTGCGTCGCCCACCGGCTCTACGACCCGGTCGTCAACGAAGGTGGTGGCGCCTACCACGGCAGCGGGCTCGACCTGCCGGCGGGAAAGCACGTCGAGATCAACGGGACGCAAGCGCTGGCACTGATGCGGGCACGGTACGCCCTCGATGGCGGTGGCGACCTGCCCCGGATCAAACGCCAGCAGGAGTTCGCGGCGGCGATGATCCGCAAGGCGACCAGCACCAGCCTCCTCGGCGACCCGCTCAAGCTGCAGGGCTTCCTCACGACGGCCGCGAGCTCCCTCACGACCGACGGCTTCGGCCTGGGCACGATGCGCAAGCTGGCGAGTGCGTTGCGCGACGTCGGCGCCGGCGGCGTGCACCTGCTGACCGTGCCGAACCTCACCGACCAACCTGGACTCCCGTACGGCGACGTGGCGTGGGATCCGGCCAAGGCACCGGCGCTGTGGACGGCGCTCCGTCACGACCGTCCCATCCCGGGTCTGGCGTCGCCGTCGCCGTCACCGTCGGCGACGCCCACTACGACGCCGACCCCGACCGGACCGCCGCTGACGATCTCACCAAGCGGGATCTACGTGGCCGTCCAGAACGGCGCGGGGACGCCCGGGCTCGCGCACACCGTGGCCGACCAGCTGACCGCGCAGGGCTACCACGTCGTCAGCATCGGCGACGCCGACAAGGACACCTACACCCGCACCCTCGTGAAGTACGGCGGCACGAAGGTCGAGTCCTCCCAGACGGTTGCCGCGGCGTTCCCCGGCTCCAAGCGGGTGGCCGATCCGACGGCGGGCTCGACCATCACCGTCGTCGTGGGCAGCGACTTCACCAAGGTCGAGCCGGTCACCGTCTCCACCACCACAACCACACCGACTCCGAGCCCGTCACCGACGATCGCCTCGATCTCGGCCGCCGAGCCTGGCTGTCTCGACTGAACGAGCGGTCGGCTTACTCCGCGGCCGAGCGCCGCGCGGTCAGGAACCCGGCAGCCCAGGACATGTGCATCGTCACGAGGACCAACGGCTCGATGACTCGGGCCCGAACCGGCAGGCCACGCCCGACTGCGGCGGCGCCGCCGACGACGAGAACGAGATAGCCGAGCGGAAGGGTCAACCCCCAGAGCGTCACGAACGTTGACACAACGATCCCCGCGATCACACCCAGCAGCGCCGTGGGAGGTGCGAGATAGCGAAGGTTCACCGAGCCCTTGTGGGTTCGCACCACGTGCCGCCGGCCTCGCCCGTAATGGAAGTACTGGCTGGCGAGGGCACGCAGCGTGCCCCGGGGCCGGTACGAGACCGACAGGGTCGGCGAGAACCAGACCAGCCCGCCCGTCTCGCGGAGGCGGTAGTTCATCTCCCAGTCCTGCGCTCGCACGAACGCCTCGTCGTACCCGCCGACGCGATCAAGCGCCGCGCGTCGGAACACCCCCAGATACACCGTGTCGGCCGGGCCCTCCGACCCGCCGACGTGGAACGGCGCGTTGCCCACTCCGATCTTGCTCGTCATCGCGTGGGCAACCGCCTGCTCGAAGTCGCTGACCCCCCGCGCCGACATCAGACCGCCGACGTTGTCCGCGCCGGTCCGGTCGAGCAGCTCGACGGCACGCCGGAGATACCCCGGTGGCAACAACGAGTGGCCGTCCACCCGGGCGACCACAGGATGGTGGCTCGCCGCGATCGCCAGGTTCAGCGCGTTCGGAGTACGGCCGGTCGGGCTGGGCACCGTCCGCACCCGGGGGTCGGAACGTCCCAGCTCCGCCGCGACCTGGTTCGTCTTGTCCCGCGACGGGCCCAGCGCGAGCACGACCTCCACCTCGCCGGGATAGTCCTGCGCGAGGATCGCGCGCACCGCGGCCCGCAGGTGGCGCTCCTCGTTCAGCACCGGCATGACCACCGAGACGCCTGGCCAGGTCGGGGTCGCGCTCCGCGCGCCGGAAGCCTCAGTCATCGCGCGGCACGTTACCGCGTGGCATGCCGGGACACGGCCACGGCCGCCCTAGCATCGAAGCGCGGTTCGTCCGCCAAAGTCGCGACCGTCGGAGGTTCGTCACCGTGACCGAACCCCCGGGTGGTCAGCCGGGCGCTCGGCGGCAGCTTCCTCCCGAGCTGGATCCGCGGCGTCCTGCCGGCAGCCGCCCGCCGAAGAGCCCACGCACCCGCGTCGCGGCGCCCTCCACTGCGTCGGACGAGCACCGACGGTGGGGGCCCCGCTGGCTGCGGCGCTGGAGCCGTCGCCGGCTGGTCAGCACCGTTGCCGGGGGAATGGCCGTCCTGCTGGTCGTGGTCGTGGGCGGCGGCTGGCTGACGATCTCCTCGATCCTCGGCAACATCAAGCACATCAACCCGTTCTGCCACTCCTGCGATCGTCCAGGAGGGGGAGCCATCGGCGATCTCAACATCCTGATCGTCGGCTCGGACAGCCGAGCCGGCCTGACGAAGGCTGAGCAGAAGCAGCTGCACGTGGGGCATGACCCGGGTCAGCGCTCTGACACGATGATCCTGCTGCACATCCCGGACGGCGGCGGCAAGGCGTACATGGTGAGCCTGCCGCGCGACTCCTACGTGAAGATCCCCGCGCACAAGTCCGGCGGCGAACTGGTGCCCGCGCAGATGAACAAGCTCAACGCGGCGTACTCCCTCGGCGGCGCGAAGCTCACGATCAAGACGGTCGAGGCCAACACCCACGTCCGGATCGACCACTACATCGAGATCAACTTCTACGGCTTCGTGAAGATGGTGAACTCACTTGGCGGAGTGAGCATCTGCAGCCCGGTGGCGATCAACGACCCGGTGCGCCCCGACCCTTCGGGGACCGGCTACATCGGCAGCGGTCTCGTGCTGCCCAAGGGTGACAGCCACCTCGACGGCAACACCGCGCTGGAGTATGTCCGGGCCCGCGAGTTCGATCCCGCGCACGGTGACCTCGGCCGGATCCAGCGCCAGCAGAAGTTCATGGCGGCCATGCTCAACAAGGCGGAGAGCACCGGAGTCCTGATCGACCTGCCGAAGCTCTACGGCTTCCTCAAGGCGGTGGCGAGCTCGCTCACGACCGACGACGGTCTCGGTACGTCGCAGATGCTCCGGCTGGCGAAGTCGCTGCACTCGATGTCGCCGAAGAACGTCGATCTGCTCACGGTCCCACTGTCGAACACGGCGTACGCGACGTCCGTCGGGTCCGCCGTGCTTTGGGATCCCGTGCTGTCGAAGCGGCTGTGGCACGACTTCACCGCGGACAAGCCGATCACCAACGTCGTACCGCCGCACAAGGTCACCATCCCGCCGGGCAACATCGCGGTGCGGGTGCTCAACGCCACGACGACGAACGGCCTCGCCGGGCGCGCCGCCGCGGACCTGTCCCGGCTCGGGTTCGGGATCAGGGGCACCGGCAACGCTCCGAAGGGCTCGAGTGCAACCGACACCGTCGTCCGCTACGGACCGACCCGCGCCGACTCCGCGAAGACCGTGCTGGCCGCGGTCACCGGATCGACCGGTCAGGAAGTGGACTCTCTCGGCGACAAGATCCAGCTGCTCGTCGGCTCGACGTACGAGGGCGTCAAGCCGGTGAAGCTAGCCTCTTCATCCCAGCCAACCGTCACGACAGGGGCTTCCAACCCATGCAGCTAGGCCGCTTCTCCGCCTCGTTGACCGCAGTTCTCACGGCAAGCGCGCTCGCCGTCGCGGGCTGCTCGAGCACCTCCTCCGGCTCGGCGACCCCCAAGCCGTCGACCTCCAACGAGGCAGCGGCCGCTCCGGTGTGCCCGCTGACCGGGCTGCCTGAAGCGGCCGGTCAGCGCGCCGACCGGGTGGCCCTCGCGGTGAAGATCGACAACATCGCGCCGGCACTGCCACAGGCGGGCATCAACAACGCCGACGTCGTGATCGAGGAGCTCGTCGAAGGCGGCCTCACCCGGCTGATGGCGATCTTCCAGTGCAGCAAGGCACCCGAGGTCGGACCGATTCGCTCAGCACGCATCTCCGATGCCGACCTGCTCGCACTGCTGCACGGGAGCGTTCTCGGCTACTCCGGGGCCAACTCGAAGGACATGCCGCCGATCCGCGAGCACAGCGGCGCGGCGCTCGTCTCCTACGACCACAATCCGCAGTTCTTCCAGCTGAGCTCCAGCCGGCCCGCGCCGCACAACGTCTTCTCCTCGACGGGCACGTTGCTGCGCGCCGGCCTCGACCTGCAGCCGAAGCTCGACGCGCCGCCGCCGATGTTCACCTACGGTTCGCTCGACCCGTCGGCCCGGCGGGCAAAGCGCGTCTACATGTCCTGGCCGGCGGCGAGCGCGATGTGGACCTGGTCGAAGAACGCCTGGCTGCGCACCCAGGGCGGCAGTCCCGACATCCTGGCCAGCGGCCAGCGGATCAGCGCCACCAACGTCGTCATCCTCGGCGTGAACATCGCCAGCACCGGGCTGCACGACGTACTCGGAGCGCCGTCTCCGCTGGACGTGACAATCGGGTCGAATCCGGCATGGGTGCTGCGAGACGGGAAGATGATCCGCGGCACGTGGACCCGCAAGAGCATCGACGACCAGTTCACGCTGACGAACAAGCAGGGCGGCGTGATCGCGCTCGCGCCGGGTCGTACCTGGGTCGAGCTGCTCCCGACACCGCGTAAGCCAAGTCGCCCCTGACCGTCACCGCCTTCGCGGCGCGTCGTTGATTCGGGTGTTGGATCACCGGATCTTTGCCCACGGAGGCCTCGATGCTCGACTCTTCGCGCACCGTCACGACCCGTCTGATGCTCACGGTGAGTGCGGCAACCGGTGACGCCCGGCTCGAGGCGGAGCTGCGTTACGACCTCAGCGACCCGCTGGCGGTGTCCCTCGCGATCGGCACACAGTGCGATGAGCCCGTGGTGTGGGTCTTCGCCCGCGACCTGCTCGCCGCCGGTATCGCAGGTCCGTCCGGCGAAGGCGACATCACGATCGAGCCGGCCGTCGCCGACGGCGAGCAGGAGATCCGCATCACCCTCGCGACCGACTGCCTGGCCACCCTCCTGGCACCGCGCGGCCGAGTCGCCGAGTTTCTCATCGAGACCTTCACACGGGTGCCCTCCGGCAGCGAGTTCGACGCTGTCGACTTCGACGCCGAGATCGCCGCGTTGCTGGCCTGAGCTACATCCGCTCGGCTTGGTGGCGGGCGGCGAGGTCCTTGACGTTGCGCGGCAACCGGCCGCTGGCGAGGTCCGCGACAGTCACGTTCTCGAGCACCTCGCGCAGGCTGCCCCGGACCGCCATCCAGACATCCCGCAGGGCCTCGGCGGCGCCCGGGTAGCTCAGTTCGGTGAGACTGAGGTCGCGCACGTTCGCGAGCGGGCCGTCGACGGCGCGGATGACGTCGGCGAGTGAGATCTCCGCCGCCGGTCGAGACAGCAGGTAGCCACCTTCACGGCCTCGCTGGCTTCGCACCAGCTGCGAGTTGCGCAGCTCTCGCAGGATGCCGAGCAGGAAGTTGAGGGGGATGTCCTGCGCGACGGCAATGTGCTCGGCCTTGACCGCGCCGTCAGCGCCCCCAGCGGCAAGCTCGGCCATCGCCCGGACCGCGTAGTCAGACTTCGCCGAGATCCGCACACGTGGAAGTCTCCCCTACGACGGTGCGGATCGATGGGATCAGTGCCGGCGCCGGATCAGGAGCAGGCCGATCACGGCAACGGCCAGGGCACCGGCGAGCACCGCCGGACGGGGCTTGTGCTCCTGGACAGCGGTCACGTCCGAGGCAACCTGCTCCCGGACCGCACGCGCACCGCGGGTCGCCGCGCGGCGAGGGTTGATCCGGCCGGTGATCGCGTCGATCGCGTCGGCGAGCTCGGCGCGGGTCTGTTCGATCTCGCGAACGATGACCTCGGGCTTTCGAGTGGTGGGCACGGAGTCCTCCCCGTCGGCGTCAGGGTCATCCTGCCCCGCTGGGCCGTGGTTACGCCACCCCGCGCTACGTTCGGCGCATGCCTCTCGAAGCCGGCGACACCGCCCCCGCCTTCACCTTGCTCGACGACACGGAGCACAAGCACAGTCTCAAGGACTTCAAAGGCCGCAATCTGGTCATCTACTTCTACCCGGCGGCACTCACGCCCGGCTGCACCAAGCAGGCCTGCGACTTCCGCGACAATCTGAAGCTGCTCGACGGCTCCGACTACGCCGTCGTCGGCATCTCACCCGACAAGCCGGCGAAGCTCGCGAAGTTCCGGGAGACGCACGACCTGACCTTCCCGCTGCTGTCCGATCCCGACAAGAAGGTGCTCGAGGCCTACGGCGCGTGGGGCGAGAAGACGATGTACGGCAAGAAGGTGACCGGCGTGATCCGCTCGACGTTCATCGTCGACCCGAAGGGCAAGATCTCGCGCGCGATGTACAACGTGAAGGCAACCGGTCACGTCGCAAAGCTGCTCCGCGACCTAGGTCTGGAGTGAGCGCTAGCAATGCCACATTGCCCGCGTGATTTGGGTGTTTCGGGGCTGATTTCTGTAGGCAATGCCACATTGCCTCTACCGCTTTCGCAGATTGCGCGCCACTGACTTCACGAGCGACGGGTCGGTCCAGAGAACCGAGGCCGCCCACCTGGCGCTGAACTCGCTGGCGAAGACCGCCGCGGCCTGGCCGGACGTCAGCGCGTCCATCCGGCGGATCACGCGGTCCCAGTCTGCGTCGCCGAACCTGCAGATCCGCTCGTTGATGGCGTAGGAGACCTTGAGGTTGCGGCCGGTTTGCTTGCGCCACTGCTTCGGATAGGCCGCCAGACCGCGCGGGGTGTAGTCCCCACCCGCGCCGACAATCGCCTTGCCCGCCGTACGCCCGGCGGTGATCGCGTAGCGGATGCCCTCGCCCAGCAGCGTCGAGCCCTGCCCGCCCGCATCACCGGTCACCACGAGTCCGTCGCCCACCAACGTCGCAGCGTCAGGCCGCAGCACCGGCATCAGCCCGCTGTGCATCTCCAGCGGACCGGCGACCGCGCCCGCGCCGGCGAGCGGGGCGAACTCCTTGCGCAACCGCTCGAGCAGCTCGCGCGGCTCGGCATCGCTGTCCGGACGGACCAGCCCCACCCCGAGTCGCACCCGGCCGTCGCCGCACGGAAACGCCCAGCCGTACCCGCCGGGGGCGACGTCGTCGCCAAGCCAGAACACGACCTCCTCCTGGTCGTACCCGGGCGCGTGCAGCTCGAGCTCCATCCCCACCGCGCTGCGCTCGTTGCCGGGACGCAGACCTGCCTCACGAGCGATGAAACCGGTGTGTCCACTCGCATCGACGACGACCCGCGCGGACAGGTCGTAGCGGCCGCGGAAGGGGTCGCGCACGCTGACGCCCCGACCCTGTGAGGTCAGGCCGTCGACGTGCGCCTTGAGCCGGATCTCCGCCCCCGCCTCAACGGCCTGCTGCGCCAACCACTGATAGGTGCCGCGCACGTCGATCACGCACCCGACCGCGCGCCGGTAGGTCTTGGTCGCGCTTGTCGTCGGGCCGATCACGCGGATTCGGTGAACCGGGTGGTAGCAGCGTTTGGGCACCCCGAGTGCCCGCAGCGGCTTCACGAAGCTGCCGCCACTCGTCCGGACCGGCTCGCCGATCGCATGTCCCCGCTCGAGGACGACCGTGTGAAGCCCACCGCGGGCGGCCTCCGCGGCGGTGGCAAGGCCTGCCGGCCCGCCACCGACCACCGCGACGTCGACATCGGGTACGGCGAAGGTGGGCACCACACCACGATGTCATCCCGCTCCAACGCGGCCGACCCGGCGTCGCGCAGTAGGGTGCGTCCCTGACCGGACCGCATCCGATCGCGCCGCGAGGCGCTGACCTTGGGGGCACTTTGCGACACAGCTCGTCACGTTCTCCGGTTGCGTTGATCATGACCGTGGCTGCGGTCGGCGCCGCCCTCGCCGGCTGCGGTGGCGGCAGTAGCGGCGGCGGGGCTGCCAGCGGAGCGGCCCTGACCCGAGCCCAGATCATCGAGCAGGCGAACACGATCTGCGCGGCGGAGGAGACGGCGGGCGAGAAGATCCCGACGCCAGATGACATCCAGGACGCCAAGCAGGCCGCGGCGTACTTCGACCAGGTCGATCCCCTCATCTCGAGCACCACCGACAAGCTCGCCGCCCTGCAGCCGGATAGCGAGGTCGCCGGCGACTGGAACGCGTTCATCTCGCTGCGCAAGAGCTTCACGGCGAAGATGCATGCGATTCGCGACAAGGCGGATGCCGCGGACCGCTCCGGTCTGCAGGATCTGCAGAACCTCTCAACCGATGACCTGGCGGCGGCCGCCGACAAGGTCGGCGCGAAGACCTGCAACGAGAGCTAGCGAGCGCACCGGTTCCCGTCGACCCGGTTCGGCCGAGCCGAGTGGGGTCGGCGGGATTCGAACCCGCACTGGCGTGCTCCTAAGGCACGTGCCTCTGCCGTTGGGCTACGACCCCGTTGGGCGCCATTGTTTCAGGGAAGCAGTTCGGGCGCCTAAGGTCATCCGCCCGGAAAGCCGAGAAGGAAGTACATGGGACGTGCCGTTGTCACGGGAGGCGCCGGCTTTCTCGGGTCACATCTGTGCGAGCGGCTGCTCGACGACGGCGAAGAGGTCGTCTGCCTCGACAACTTCTTGACCGGATCGCCCCGGAACGTCGAGCACCTGCTCAACCGGCCGGGCTTCCAGCTGATCCAGGTCGACGTCACCGATTACGTCCACGTTCCCGGCCCAGTGGACTACGTCCTGCACTTCGCCTCTCCCGCGTCCCCGATCGACTACCTGCAGCTTCCGATCGAGACCCTGAAGGTCGGTTCGATCGGCACCCTGCACACCCTCGGCATGGCGAAGGAGAAGCAGGCTCGCTATCTGCTCGCCTCCACGTCGGAGACCTACGGCGACCCGAAGGTGCACCCGCAGCCCGAGACCTACTGGGGTCACGTCAACCCGGTGGGACCCCGTGGCGTCTACGACGAAGCCAAGCGCTTCGCCGAGGCGATGACGATGGCCTACCGCCGCTACCACGACGTCGACACCGCGATCGTTCGCATCTTCAACACGGCCGGTCCCAGGATGCGACCGAACGACGGGCGGGCAATCCCGACCTTCGTTCGCCAGGCGCTTCGCAGCGAGCCGATCACGGTCGCTGGAGACGGCAGCCAAACCCGCTCGATCCAGTACGTCGACGACCTCGTGGAAGGCGTGACGCGGCTACTGCGTTCCGGCCACTCCGGCCCGATGAACATCGGAAACCCGCACGAGGTGTCGATGCTGGAGCTCGCTGAGGCCGTTCGCGACCTCTGCGGCTCATCGAGCGAGATCACCTTCATCCCCCGACCTGAAGACGATCCGACGATCCGCCAGCCCGACATCTCACTCGCGAAGACTGAGCTGGGCTGGGAACCCACGGTCGGGCTGTTCGAAGGATTGAAGCTCACGATCGCCTACTTTCGCGAACACCCCGAAGTCCTCGGAGCCTGACTGCGCGGACCGCGAGGCGATCGCTAGCCGAGCAGGTCGGACAGGAGCGGCGCCAGGGCCCGGAACGCCTTGCCGCGGTGGCTGATCGCGTCCTTCTCCTCGGGCGCCATCTCCGCGGTGGTGCGGCTCTCACCGTCGGGAACGAAGATCGGGTCGTAGCCGAAGCCGTTGGTTCCCCGCCGCTCACGAAGCAGCGAGCCGGTGAGCTCTTGCTCGACCACGACCTCGCGACCATCGGGCGCCGCCGCGGCGGCGGCGCAGACGAAGGCGGCGCCACGACGCCCATCCGGGACATCGGCGATCTGGCCGAGCACCAGCTCCAGGTTCGCCGAGTCGTCGCCGTGCCGGCCGCTCCATCGCGCCGAGAGCACTCCCGGCATGCCGTTGAGGGCGTCGACGGTCAGGCCGCTGTCGTCGGCGATCGCCACCAGACCGCTGACTCTTGCGACCTCGCGCGCCTTGATCATGGCGTTCTCGGCGAAGGTGGCGCCGGTCTCCGCGATCTCGCCCGCGTCGGGAACCTCGTCGAGGCCGACGAGCTCCACGTCGTACGGCGCGAGGATACGGCGGAGCTCGGCCAGCTTGCCGGGGTTGCGGGTGGCCAGAACGATCTTGGCGGTCACCGTGCGGTCATCTCGCGAGCGCCTGCTCCTGCAGCTTGGTGAGATCGGCGCAGCCCTTGCCCGCGAGGTTCAGCAACGCGTCAAGCTCGTCACGATCGAACGGCGCGCCCTCCGCCGTGCCCTGCACTTCGACAAACCGGCCGTCGCCGGTACACACGACATTCATGTCGGTCTCGGCGGTGACGTCCTCGTCGTAGCACAGGTCGAGGCGCGGTGTGCCGTCGATGATGCCCACACTGACGGCTGACACGGACGAGACGAGGGGCTCGCCGGCGAGCGCGTTGCGCGACCGCAGGTACGACACCGCATCCGCGAGCGCGACGTACGCGCCTGTGATCGCGGCCGTGCGGGTGCCGCCGTCCGCCTGCAGCACGTCGCAGTCGATGACGATGGTGTTCTCGCCGAGCGCCTTGTAGTCGATCGCAGCGCGCAGCGAGCGCCCGACCAGACGCGAGATCTCGTGGGTGCGGCCACCGATCCGCCCCTTGACGGACTCGCGGTCGCTGCGGGTGTGCGTCGAGCGGGGCAGCATCGCGTACTCCGCGGTGACCCAGCCCAGACCGCTTCCCTTCCGCCAGCGCGGCACGCCTTCGGTGACCGAGGCGGCGCACAGCACCCGCGTCCGGCCGAACTCGACGAGCACCGATCCCTCCGCGTGGTCGAGCCAGTGGCGGGTGATGGTGACCGGACGCAGC
This sequence comes from Mycobacteriales bacterium, assembly GCA_035548055.1. GTDB lineage: Bacteria > Actinomycetota > Actinomycetes > JAFAQI01 > JAFAQI01 > DASZTV01. The sequence continues at coordinate 18,684 of DASZTL010000047.1, forward strand.
GCGTCATCGGCCCGGCCGTCCGGCCGGTTGCTCGGACGCTGGGCAAGCGGGGAAACGTGTGTCGTCACTGCTGGAGTGTCCTCAGGGTCAGACGTCGTAGCTGTCGAGCGGTCGGGCCACGAGGACCTCCCCGTCATAGCTCCGCTGGGCTTCGGCGAGCGTACGTGCCGGGTCGCCCCACGGCACCAGATGGGTCAGCATCAGACGCTTCGCGCCTGCTCGCATCGCGTACTCGCCTGCCTGCAGGCCGGTGAGGTGGACACCGGGAGGGTTCGGCTCGCCGTCGAGGTACGACGCCTCGCAGAGGAACAGGTCCACGTCCCGAGCCAGTCCGACCAGCTCCTCGCATTCGCCGGTGTCGGCGCTGTACGCGACCGTCCGCCCACCGGCGCTGACCCGCATCGCATAGGTCTCGACCGGGTGGTTGACCAGGTGGAACGACACCTCGAACGGGCCGATCTGGCGCACGCCGTTCTCCGCCACCGGGTTGAACTCGTAGACCTCAGCCAACAGCTCGTGGACGTCCCGCGCATAAGCACCGACGATGCCCTCGTAGATCGTGGACGGGCCGTAGACGGGTAGCGGCGGCGGATTCCCGGCGGGGTGGTAACGACGGGCATAGGTGTAGGTGATCAGGTCGAGGAAGTGGTCGCCGTGCAGATGGCTGATCGCGACCGCGTCGAGCTCGAGCAGCCCGCAGACGTCCTGGAGCGCGCCGGTCGAACCGTTCCCGATGTCGAGCAGCAGCCGAAAGCCGTCGTGCTCGACCAGGTAGGACGAACAGCCGGAGTGCGGGCCCGGAAAGGTGCCGGACATGCCGACCACGGTGACCTTCATGCCCGGCTCAACTCACTGCCTGCGCACTCGATACCTCGCCGACCTCCGGCCCGAGGAATCGACGTCCCAGCCGCTCGAACGGCTCGGGGTCCCCGGTAGCGAGGAACCGATGCCGTGGCACGGTCTGATCGCTGCTGAACGCCCCGCGGGTCGCCAGCTCTCGATAGACGTCCTTTGCCGTCTCCTCCGCGCTCGACACGAGCGTCACCCCGTCCCCGACCACGTAGGAGATGACGCCGGTGAGCAGCGGGTAGTGGGTGCAGCCGAGCACCAGGGTGTCGCAGCCCGCGGCGACGATCGGCGCGAGGTAGCCCTCGGCAAGGGCAAGGAGCTCCGGACCGGTGGTCTCACCCCGCTCGACGAACTCGACGAACCGCGGGCAGGCGACCGACGTCAGCTCGATGTGTGGGGCCGCGGCGAACGCGTCGTCGTAGGCCTTGCTGCCGATCGTGGCCGAAGTGCCGATGACGCCGATCCGGCCATTGCGGGTGGCGGCGACCGCGCGTCGTACGGCGGGCTGGATCACCTCGATCACCGGGATGGAGTACCGCTCCCGCGCGTCCCGTAGGCAGGCCGCGCTGGCCGAGTTGCAGGCGATGACGAGCAGCTTGACCGCGTGGTGCTCGACGAGGCTGTCCATGACCTCGAGCGCGAGGGCGCGCACGTCCGCGATCCGCCGCGGTCCGTAGGGCCCGTTCGCGGTGTCGCCGACGTAGACGATCGACTCCGACGGCAGCTGGTCGAGCACTGCCCGTGCGACCGTGAGGCCCCCCACGCCGCTGTCGAAGATTCCGAGCGGCGCGTCCACAAGCGGAAATCTAGTCGCAACCCAAGGTTCACGTGGGGTCTGTGACCTGCGTCACCGATACTGACCGCGTGCGGTGGCGCTGGCTTGCCGCGGTCGCCGGAGTCGCGACCGCGATCTGGATCGGCGTCGAGGTGATCGGGATTCTCGCCACGATCGACGACCCGGAAGCTGCCTGGTCGCTATTTGGGTTGAACCCGAGCTACCGGGGCTGGCAGCTTTACGTCGCAGCGACTGGATGCCTGATGGTGGCACTCGTTCTCGCCACTCTCTCGGTCGCAACATTGGTGCGGCTGCGCCGCGTCGTGCCACTGACCTCACCGAGCCGCGGGCTACTCGGCCTGATCGGGCTAGTCCTCGGAAGCCTGATCACCGGCCCACTCGTCGCCGGCGGGACCGGCGCGGGCCTGCACCGGGTGTCCACCCACACCGCCGCCGCCCACCGAGCTGTCGCTGCAGCACAGCGTGCGCGCCTGCGGATCCTCGGCGACGCGACGCACCACCCCGTCGGGATCAATCACGGCACACCCGCGTCGGCCAGCCTGGCGGCGCCCCTGCTCAAGCCGTCTGATCTTGGTGCGGCCTGGGACTACTGGGGAGACCCGCCTGTGGCGCTTCGTCGTCCAGTCGCCTCACCTGGTGACGTGATTCCTGTCAGCAGAGCCAGGGCGTGGTACATCGCAGAATCGTGGACGGGCCATAGATGGCAGACCCACCAGGACATGGTCGAAGTCAGCAACCGGTTCGCGAGCCGAGCAACGGCGCGCCGAGCCTTGCGTGCGCGCATCTCGGGAGAGGTGGGTTGTCCGCCTCAGTTCACGTGCCCCCCGCCGCGGCAAACACATTGGAAGCGAAGCCGTGAACGCGGGGTAGAGGTCTGGCGCAGCATGAGTGCCGGTCCGGACGGGCTCGTCGGGTATCTCCTCCGCGGGCGCACCCTCATCTACGTCCGGTCGTTCGCGCCGAGACACGACTTTGCCGGGGCACGGAACCCCCAGCAAGTCCTCGACGCTGCCCTGCGAGCCTTCTCACGGGCCTAGGCCCAGAGCTGGCCTTCCAGCTTCTCGGTCGCCTCTTCCAGGGTGCCGCTGTATGCGCCGGTCGAGAGGTACTTCCAGCCGCCGTCCGCGACGATGAACGCGATGTCGGCGCGCTCCCCCGCCTTGACCGCCTTCGCGGCCTGACCGAGTGCGGCATGCAGGATCGCGCCGGTCGAGATACCGGCGAAGATGCCCTCTTCCTCGATCAGCTGACGAGTACGGCGCAGCGCATCCTCCGGCCCGACGGAGAAGCGAGTGTCGAGCACGGACGGGTCGTACAGCTCGGGGATGAACCCCTCATCGATGTTGCGCAGCCCGTAGACCAGCTCGCCGTAGCGCGGCTCGGCGGCAACGATCCTCACCCCCGGGACCTTCTCCCGCAGGAAGCGCCCGACGCCCATCAACGTGCCGGTCGTGCCGAGCCCCGCCACGAAGTGGGTGATCTCCGGCAGGTCGGCGAGCAGCTCCGGACCGGTCGTCTTGTAGTGCGCGTCGGCGTTCGCCGGGTTGCCGTACTGGTAGAGCATCACCCAGTCGGGGTTCTCGGCGGACAGCTTCTTGGCGACCGCTACGGCCTCGTTCGAGCCCCCTGCGGCCGGCGAGAGGCGGATCTCCGCGCCGAACATCTCCAGCAGCTGCCGACGCTCGATCGAGGTGTTCTCCGGCATCACGCAGATCAGCGAGTAGCCCTTGAGCTTGCAGACCATCGCGAGCGAGATCCCGGTGTTGCCACTGGTCGGCTCGAGCACCGTGCAGCCGGGAGCAAGCCTCCCCTCGGCCTCTGCACGCTCCACCATCTCGAAGGCCGGCCGGTCCTTCACCGAACCGGTCGGGTTGCGGTCCTCGAGCTTCGCCCAGAGCCGTACGTCGGGGGACGGCGAGAGGCTCGGCAGGCCGACCAGGGGCGTTCGGCCGAGCGACTCCAGCAGCGAGCCGTAACGCGTCATCGCGAGGAGTCGGACGGGTACGAGGACAAATCAGCCGCCGGCGACCGCGGGCAGGATCGTCACGACGTCGCCATCGGACAGCGGCGTCTGCGCCCCGCCGAGGAAGCGGACGTCCTCGTCGTTCAGGTACACGTTGACGAACCGGTTCAGCGAGCCGTCGTCGCCGACCAGGCGGCCGCGAAGCCCCTCGTAACGCGAGTCGAGGTCCGCGATCAGCTCCTGCAGCGTCGTGCCTTCGCCGGTCACAGCCTTCTCACCGCCGGTGTAGCTGCGCAGGATCGTCGGGATGCGTGCTTCAACTGCCATGGTCATATTTTCGCAACACCGCCGAACCGGCCGGGATTCCGCCCTCGCCGAACGCCATCAGCCCTCGATCTCGACCGGCTCTTCGGTGACCTCGCCGTCGAGGATGCGGAAGCTACGGAACTCGGCGGTGTCCGGGTCCCGCGTGGAGACCAGGACGTAATGGGCGCCCGGCTCGGCGGCCAACCCGATGTCGGTGCGGGAGGGATATGCCTCGGTCGCGGTGTGCGAGTGGTAAATCACCACCGGCTCCTCGTCGCGGTCGTCCATCTCGCGCCACACCCGCAGCTGTTCCATCGAGTCGAACCGGTAGAAGGTCGGCGACCGCTCTGCGTTCTGCATCTCGACGAGGCGCTCCGGCCGGTCGCTGCCGACCGGCCCGGCAATCACGCCACAGGCCTCGTCGGGATGGTCACGCCGAGCGTGATCGACGATCGCGGAGTGGAGCTCGCGGCGAATCCGAAGCACGCCGAGAGGTTAGTCGGACCCATGCCTATCTCGAGACCGCCCGGACGATCGCCTCCTGCAACCAGGTCACCCAGTCATAGACGCCGAGCTGCATGGAACGCGCTGAGTCCGGCTCCAGCTCCGCCCGCTCGCCATCCATGTCCTCGGTCACGTCCAGCGTCGTACCGAGAGCGAGCCGGACGTCGTTGATCGCGTACAGCCACTGCTGCGCTGCCACGTCGTCGAGCTCCAGCCGCGACTCCGTCCCCTTCCGGCCGCCCGGACTTGCGAGATCGTCGATCACCCGCTGCAGTCCGGCGCACTTCTGTGCGCGTAGGTCGCCGTCCATCAGCCGGCGGAACTCCCCGGCCGCCTCGTCATCGTCGCGGTAGGCGTCGGGAAGCAGCCGCACCAGCACCGGGTCGACCGGCGCCGCCACCTCTGCCGGCGGCATCGTCAGCAAGGCATCGATCGGGTCGTCAGCAGCTGCGACCGCATCCCCGCCGAGCAGCTGCTTGACCTGGCCCATGAGGCTCGCCAGCAGGACGACCTCCGGGTCGCTGAGACTCACACGTACGACGCCGCCGCGCCTGCGGACTGAACCCATGGGCGCCTAGTCCTGCTGCAGGGTGGCCCAGAGCCCCGCCGCGTGCAGCCGGGCGACGTCGTGCTCCATCTGCTCACGGCTGCCGTTCGACACGGCAGCCTTCCCCTTGTGATGGACATCGAGCATCAGCGCGGTGGCCTTGGCCCTGCTGTAGCCGAACAGCTTCTGGAAAACCCAGGTGACATAGCTCATCAGGTTCACGGGGTCGTTCCACACGATCGTCACCCACGGCTTGTCCGGCTCCTCGGACTCGAAGACGTCCGGCGTCTTCGAGCGCTCGATCGTCGGTGCCGTCATAGGGACATCATCCGCCCGGCTCCGGCCGGCTCAAAACCGTTGGCACCCGCTCGTAGTGTCGAGTCGTGGGAAGCACGCCCAGCAGCGCGCGGATCTGGACCGCGCTCTGGGCGGTCTACATCCTGTGGGGCTCGACGTACCTGGCGATCCGGGTGGCGGTGCACCCGAGTCACGGCGCGCCGCTTCCGCCGCTCCTTCTCGCCGGCGCCCGCTTCACCCTGGCCGGGGTCGTGATGCTGGCCTTCACGGTTCGCCGCCCGGCACCCGACGGGGAGCCCGACCCGCTCGGCTGGAAGCAGTGGGGGGCTGCGGCGGTGATCGGGCTTGCGCTGCCGTTCGGCGGCAACGGCCTGGTGTCGGTCGCGGAAAAGCGGATTCCTTCCGGGGTCGCGGCCGTGGTCATCGCAACGGTGCCGATCTGGGCGGCGATCATCGCTGCGGTCCTCGGCCGTGAGCGCGCCACCCGCTACCACGTGGCCGGCCTCGGTCTCGGCTTCGTCGGTGTGGCCGCCCTGACGATCGGGTCCGGCGGCGGACGAGCCAGCGGAGTCGGCATCTTGATCGTCCTCGTGGCGGCAATCAGCTGGGCGAGCGGATCGGTCTGGTCGCAGACCGCGCCGACGGTTCGCCGACCGCTGGTGATGACCGGAATGGAGATGGTGTGCGGCGGGGTCGCCTGCCTGCTCGCCGCCTCGGTCAGCGGGGAGTTCTCCGACCTTCAGCTTGCTGCGGTGAGCTACCGCGGCTGGCTGGCGTTCGGCTACCTCATCGTCGCGGGCTCGATGGTGGCGTACTCGGCTTACGTCTGGCTGCTCCACACGGCCCCGCTGTCCTTGGTGACGACGTATGCCTATGTCAACCCGGTCGTCGCCGTGACCCTGGGAGCGATCCTGCTCGGCGAGACGTTCACGATCCGCTCCGCGGTGGCGACGGTCGCGGTCGTGGTCGGCGTCGTGCTCATGCTGCGCCGGCCGCAACCGACGTCGTCGCCTGTCCCAGCCGGGGCGGTACCTGATGAAATCGCGGTGTGAAGCAGGCGAAGCCGGCTCCGTTGAAGGATGGTGGACGTGGGTGAGAGCACCGCGCTGCTCACCGACCAGTACGAGCTGACCATGGTCGACGCAGCGCTGCGCAGCGGCGCCGCCGACCGACGTTGCGTCTTCGAGGTCTTCGCCCGCTCGTTGCCGGGCCGCCGCCGGTACGCGATCGTTGCCGGGACCGGCCGACTGCTGGAAGCGCTGCCCACCTTCCGCTTCGACGACGACTCTCTCTCGTTCCTCGCCGGACGCGGGGTCGTCGACGCCGCGACCCGCGATTGGCTTGCGGCATACCGGTTCACCGGGACGATCGACGGCTACGCCGAAGGCGAGGTGTACCTCCCCGGTTCCCCCGTGTTGACCGTCGAAGGCACGTTCGCCGAATGCGTCGTGCTTGAGACCCTCGTGCTTTCGGTTCTCAACCACGACAGCGCGGTCGCCACCGCGGCCGCGCGCATGGTCTGCGCGGCGGGTGACCGGCCCTGCATCGAGATGGGCTCGCGCCGCACCCACGAGGAGGCGGCGACGGCAGCCGCGCGCGCCGCGTACGTCGCCGGCTTCGCCGCCACGTCCAATCTCGCAGCGGGACACCGATGGGACATCCCCACGACGGGCACTGCCGCGCACGCCTTCACCTTGCTGCACGACGATGAGCGCACCGCCTTCCAGGCGCAGGTCGGCGCCCTCGGCGTCGCCACCACGCTGCTGGTCGACACCTATGACGTCGAGGCCGGCATCCGCACCGCCGTCGAGGTGGCCGGCACATCGCTCGGCGCCATTCGGTTGGACTCCGGTGACTTGCCGACCCAGGCACGGGACGCGCGGCGGTTGCTCGACGAGCTCGGCGCCACCGAGACCCGGATCGTCGTGACGAGTGACCTCGATGAGCACGCGATCGCGGCGCTCGCCTCGGCCCCGGTCGACGGCTACGGGGTCGGTACGTCGGTGGCGACCGGCAGCGGGTCACCAACCGCCGGCTTCGTCTACAAGCTCGTTGCCCGCGAGAGCGCCGATGGGCAATGGGTCGCCGTCGAGAAGCGCTCCCCGGGCAAGCGGTCAAGCGGCGGCCGCAAGCACGCGTCGCGGCGGATCGATCGTGGCATCGCACGAGCCGAGGTCCTCCGCATCAGCGGAGCACCGCCGCCCAGTGATGCCGAGCGCCCGCTGCAACGGGCGCTGGTGCGAGGCGGCGAAGCCGTTGAGCCGTCAAGTCTCGAAGCCGCACGACAGCGCTGCCGCGACTCGATCGCCGAGCTGCCGCTCGAGGCGACGAAGCTGTCTGCGGGAAGCCCCGCCATCGAGACCGTCTACGAAAGGACCGATCCATGACCAGGACGCTGGTTGTCGTGGACGTGCAGAACGACTTCTGCGAGGGCGGCTCGCTCGCTGTCACCGGCGGCGCCGGTGTCGCGGCCGGGATCAGCACGCTTCTCGCAACCGCGGCCTACCCGGTCGTCGCCGCCACGCGCGACGCCCATCGTGACCCCGGTGACCACTTCTCCGACCACCCCGACTACGTGGAGCACTGGCCGCCGCACTGCGTGATCGGCACCCCGGGTGCAGAGTTCCACCCCAACCTCGACACCCAGCGAATCGACGCGATCTTCGACAAGGGCGCGTTCGCGGCCGCTTACAGCGGCTTCGAGGGAGTGGACTCCGAGGGCACCTCACTCGCCGACTGGCTGCGTGTGCGCGACGTCGATGCGGTTGACGTCGTCGGCATCGCCACCGACCACTGCGTCCGTGCCACCGCGCTCGACGCCGCAGCCGCCGGCTTCACCACCACCGTCCTGCTCGACCACACGGCGGGGGTGGCGCCCGATAGCGTCGAGCGCGCAGTCGATGAGATGAGAGCCGCTGGCATCAGCCTTCACGGGCGGGTGCGGTCGGCTTGAGCTCCCGCCTCAGGACCTTGCCGGTCTCGTTGCGCGGCAACGAGTCGTGGAAGACGATCTCGCGGGGCACCTTGTAGTTCGCCAGCTGTTTCTTCACGTGCGCGCGGAGGTCGTCCGCCGTCGCGGATCGGCCGTCGCGCAACACGACATGGGCGACCAGCGCCTGGCCGAACCTCTCGTCCTCGACTCCGACGACCACGACGTCCGAGACCGCGGCGTGCTTGTGCAGCACGTCTTCGATCTCAGCCGGGAACACGTTCTCGCCGCCGGAGACGATCATGTCGTCGTCGCGGCCCTCGACGTAGAGCCGGCCGTCCTCGCCGATCCGCCCGAGGTCGCCGATCGAGGCGAGGGTGCCGAGCCGCGCCTTGTCCTCACCACTCGTGTAGCCCTCGAACGACATGCCGCTGCCGGCGAAGATGCGCCCCACCTCGCCCGGCGGTACGTCGCGGTTGTCGTCGTCGACGATCCGGACGGACACGCCGCGCAGCACCCGGCCCGCCGTCGTCGGCGCTTCGCGGAGGTCGGCCGGGCCGGCAACGCTGACGTAGGCGATCTCGGTCGAGCCGTACAAGCTGTAGAGCACGTCGCCGAACCGGTCCATGAACCGCGTCGCGAGCGTCGGAGCCAGCGCGGACCCCGACAGCGCGACGATCCGTAGCGAGCTGGTGTCGTAGTCGGCGTCCACATCGAGCATGCGCTGGCACATCACCGGCACAGCGGCAAGGGTGTCCGCCCCGTGCTCCTCGACCAGCGCCAGCGCGGCCGCCGGATCGAAGCGACGCCTCATGACCAGCGTGGAGCGCATCAGCATCGCGATCGTCACGTTCCCCCAGCCCCAGGCGTGGAACGCCGGTGCGGCCAGCACCGTGACCCCGCCGGCCCGGTAGGGAATCGCATCGAGCATCGCGATGCCACTGACCGCACTCGACAGCGCGCTCGGCGATCCTCGCGACGCGCCCTTCGGGCGTCCGGTCGTCCCGCTGGTCAGGATGACGTGACGCCCCTCCCGCCCCGGGGACGGGAGCTCCGGCGCGGGGGCCTCCCCGTGCGCGCCGACGAGGCCCGCGATGCTGTCGGCGCGGACGACGTCGCCACTCGTCCACGCCCACACCCGCGGCCGGTCGCCGCGGTGTTCCTCGACGATGTCCTCGAACTCGTCGTCCGCGATGACCGCTGCCGCGTTCTCGCTGTCGAGGACCTCGGCGAGCTGCGGGCCGGCGAAGCCGGTGTTGGCGTACAGCAGGTCGGCGCCGAGCTTCGCCACGGCCACCATCGAGACGATGAACGCCGATGAGTTGCGAGCCAGCAGCGCGACCGCATCCCCGCTCGCTACCCCGCGTTCCGCCAGAGCCGCGGCAACGACGCTGCTCCGACGGTCGATCTCGGCGAACGTCAACGACTCCCGCTCGTCGATGACGGCAATCCCGTCAGGGTCGCGCGCCGCGTTCGCGGCGTACATACCCGCCGGGTTCCGCCCCCAGTGCCGAAGCGCCGCGACCACGCCGACCATGCGGTCGGGACGGACGGGAGTGAGGAAGCCGAGCCGGTGCACCACTTTCGCGGTCGCCCAGCCGCCGCGAGCCACCCCGCCGGCGAGTGACGTCAGCCGATCTACGACCATCCCCAGACTCTCCCTGTTCCCCGAACCCCGATCCCGAGCCGGCCCGTCACGACGGCTCGATCCCCCACCGGCCTTGCCATTGCCCCGCGGGATCGAGATGGACCACCGCCTCGCCACTGGCGAGCGCGTTGGGTGGGGCCGTCATCGGCTCGACCCCGAGACCTCGACGCCTGCGGCTCGGGTCGGGCAGCGCGTCGCCGGTGAAGACCTCCAGGTACGGGTACGCCGCATCGACCCACACCGTCACCTCGTCGCCGTCCGGCGCGGTCAACCGCAGCCGGGCGAGCCCGTCGGCGTCACGCGACAGGTCGGTGTACGTGTGGTCGATCTCGAGGTCGCCCAGCCGCCGGGGCGAACGGAAGTCGTACGCCGTTCCCGCCACGCCCTCACGGCCGACCGGGATCTGCTGGTCCCCGGTGAGGATGCGCGTGGCGGCCGGGACCATCAGCAGCGCGTCGTCGATCGTGGGGGTCCCCGCAGTGATGTACGGGTGGAAGCCGGCAGCAACCGGCGCGGTCGAGTCGCTGTCGTTGCGGATGGTGGTGAGCACAGCCAGCCCGCGGTCCCCTAGCGACCACGTGTTCGTGACGGTGAGCCGCCATGGATAGCCGGGCTGCGGCGCGCAGGTGCACGACAGCTGGACGGTGTCCTCGGTGTGGGTGACGAGATCCCAGACGAGCCAGCGCACCAAGCCGTGGATCGCGTTGTGCTGTTCCGGCTCGGTCAACGGCAGCTGCTGCTCGCTTCCCTCCCAGATCCATGTCCCGTCCTGGACGCGGTTGGGCCACGGGATCAGGGTCTGGCAGCGAGCACCGTCGCAGATCGCGTCCTCGGCGTACCCGTCCAGCACGTCGCGGCCGCCGGCCGCGTACGTCCGCAGACCACCACCGACCGCGACGGCGACGGCCTGCTGATCGCCGTGACGAATGACGTACTGCGCACCACTGGGTTGCATGTCTGTCCTAGTTCATCGTCGGGTCGATGGGGAAGTCCGCGACCGCACGAAGCGGCCACGGTTGGCGGCGCAGGACGGCCGACCACAGCAGGTCCGGGAAGTCGGCGAACGCATCTCCGGGCAATCGCTCGACCACGAACCACGCGCCTTCCTCGATCTCCCCCTCGAGCTGGCCGCTCGACCAGCCGGCGTACCCCGCGAACACCCGCAGCTCACTCAGTGATGCTGCGAGCAGCGCCGGGTCGTAGTCGAGATCCACCGTGACCAGTGGGCCGACCACCGGACGCCATGCCTCGGTCCTCAGATCGGTCGTCGCGGCACTCGCTTCGACGACACCCAGCGCGATCGCGACGTTGGGCTCGACCGGACCTCCGCTGAACAGCACCGCGGGCGCGCTTGCGATCTCAGCCACCGGTGGCACGACCTCGAGCAGCGACGCGTCGCCGGGACGGTTGAGGACCAGCCCGAGCGCGCCGTCGTCGTTGTGCTCGAGCATCGCAATTACGGTGCGGAAGAAGGCCGGCGACTCCAACGTCGGACTGGCGACGAGGAGCTTGCCCGCGAGACTCGGCTTCATGATGGCGCGCACCGCATCAGCGCACCGAGACCGGCAGCTGCGTCACGCCGCGAAGGTTGATCCGGCCGTTGTGAGTCACCTCACCGTCGAGGGTCAGCGCGGGGAACCGGCGGAACACACCGGCGATGGCGGCTCGGCCCTCGCGACGTGCCAGCGCGTTGCCGAGGCAGTGGTGGACACCACCACCGAACGACATGTGTTGCCTCGCGTTCGGACGGTCGAGCCGCACCCGGTTCGCGTCCGGACCGAAGACGGCTTCGTCGCGGTTGGACGACCCCAGGCTGGCGATGACGAACCGGCCTCTGGGCACGACGTGACCGTCGACGGTGTAGTCCTCGACCGTGACCCGGCGAGTGAGCTGGACCGGGCTGTCGAACCTCAGCAGCTCCTCGACCGCGTTGTCCTCGATCCCGACCTCGCGGCGCAGCAGGTCGGCCTGCTCCGGGTCGCGCAGCAACGCATACGCGCCGTTCCCGATCAGGTTCACGGTCGTCTCATGCCCGGCGACGTAGAGCAGGATGACCTGCGAGATGAGCTCCTCGTCCGTGAGGACGTCCTCGCCGTCGTGCACGTCGATCAGAGCAGTGAGCAGGTCGTCCCCTGGGTGCTCACGCTTCCATTCGATCGCCGCCGCGGTGCGATCCGCCATCTCGATCTCGGCAGCGACGATCGATCGCACGATCTCCGGGTCGGGTACCGGCTCGAGCGAGCGCACGATGGTCGCGGAGAGCTCGCGCAGTCTCGTGACATCGTCTTCCGGCATGCCGAGCATCGCCGAGATCACGGCGAACGGCAGTGGGAAGGCGAGCTCGTCGATCAGGTTGACCGAGCCCAGGTCCTCGATCCGGTCGAGGGCGTCCTCCACCAGCGTGTCGATCACCGGGCCGAGCCCCTCGACCGTCTTCGGGGTGAAGGCCTTCGCGACTAGCCGGCGCAGCCTGGTGTGATCGGGCGGGTCGCGGTCCAGCATCGAGAGCCCGCCGCCGCGCCGGCCGTGATCTGCCTCGCTGTAGATCTCGTCATAGACGTCCCGCAGCGGGCCGTGCTCGGTGACGTACCGGTCCTCGACGGACATCTTCGAGCGGAGCAGGTCGTCCACATCGCGATATCGCCAGAGCGCCCAGAACCCGTACTCGTGCTGCTCGACCGGGACGGCCGTTCGAAGGGCCGCGTAGTGCGGATAGGGGTCAACCGTGAAGCCAGGGTCAAACGGCTGGAACGACAGTGCTCCTGGCTCGGCAGAGCCGACAGCCGCCTGCGTCATATCCGAAAGGTATCCACTCACGGCGCCTGTCACTCACCGCATCAGTCGACCACTGATGGGAAGACGAGACCCTGCTCGGCGAGCTCGGCCTCGCCGAGACGGCGGGAGCGCGCGCTGTAGACGCCGGTGAACACCCCGAGGCCACCGAACGCGACAAACGCGATCACCGGCGACAGGGCGAGGAAGACACCGGTGCTGAGCGCCGCCGCCAGCACGATCCGCGCCGATGCCTCGAGGATCAGCCCGACCGCCCAGACCACGGTGATGACTCGGAAGACCCGACGAGCCTGGCTGATCTCCCAGAGCTCGTCGTACGCCGCCCGGCGGCGCAGGTCCTCGCCGGCGGACATCGCCTTCCCGATGTGGAACATCATCGGCCGATTGCCGAGGAGCGAGACCAGACATGCGACACCGAACGTGACGGTGAAGGCCGAGTCACGGACCTTCAGCACGAATGCGTTCCCGTGCATCAGCTCCGAGACGCCCACCCCGACAAGGAACCCGAAAAGAACGATCGCGCCGATCGGGTCGAGCCGCCGGGTGCGCACCCACTGCCACACGATCCATGCCGCGGGAAAGACACCCGCGATGATCAAAGCGCGTTGATCGCTCGACACGTGATGGCGCACCGTGTAGTAGACGGTGAGTGGAACGATCGCCCCGCCGATGACGCTGGGTACGAACGCTCGCGGTGACGGTGGACCCGGCTCCCACACTGCGCTTGCCACTTCCCTCGTCACCTGCTCCACGATCACGCCCGACGGCGCCCCCGGCAACGGGGGTTGGCAAGATGATCACGTGCCCGCCAAGGATCTCGTCTATCGCTACGGGACACGACTGCACAAGGTCCTGTACACGGCGACCGGCGGCAAGCTGTTCCATCGCGGTCGCGGCATGCCCATGGTCAAGCTCACGACGATCGGCCGGCGGACCGGTCAGCCGCGCACGATCATGGCGACCACCCCGTTGGTCATGGGCGACTCGCTCGTTCTCGTCGCGTCGTTCGGCGGCGACGACCGGGAACCGCAGTGGTGCCTGAACATCAGAGCCAACCCCGAGGTCGAGGTGACGCTCGAAGGCCGCACCCGCAAGATGCGGGCGCACGTCGCCGACCCGGCGGAACGGACCGACCTCTGGCCCAAGGTGTGCGAGACGGCCGGGTTCTACGACGACTACCAGAAGAAGACCAGCCGCGAGATCCCGGTCGTGGTGTTCGATCCGGCGTGAGGCCGCCGGCGGCACACCATCGGGTCAGGCAATGGTCGTGAGCCCGCCGTCCACCGCGATCGTCTGACCGGTGACGTAGCTCGCCGAGTCGCTGAGCAGGAACACAACGGTGGCCGCCACCTCCCAGGGCGTCCCCTGACGCCCGAGCGGGATGCGCGTGTCACCGCGAGAGGGCCGGCCAGCTGTCGCGAGCCGTCCGAGCGGTGTGTCGATCAATCCGGGCGCGACGACGTTGACCCGTCCACCGCTTCGCGCGGCCTCTCTCGCCGCCTGCCGCATCAGCCCGATCTGTGCCGCCTTCGACGCGTCGTAGGCCGGGATGCTGCTTCCGGGCCGCAGCCCCGCGATGGAGGAGATCAGCACCGACGAGGAGCCCTCCGCCATCACCGGCAAGGCCGCCTGCAGGGTGAGGAAGTGGGAACGTACGTTGACCGCGAAGACGATGTCCCACTCCTCGACCGTGGTGCCGGTGATCCACCGTCCGGCGCCGATCCCGACGTTGAGAACCAGACCATCGAGCCCGCCGAGAACTCCGGTCGCCCAGTTGACCGCGTCGGTACCGGCGCTGGGCTCAGCTGCGTCGCTCACCCGGTGGTAGGCGGCGGGTCCCTCCGCCGAGGCGAGCTCCGCGGTACGGCGCGCGGCGGCTTCGTCGATGTCCGTGACCGCCACCTCGGCGCCCTCACGTGCCGCCGCGATCGCGACAGCACGACCGTTGCCCGGCGGCGCGTCCGGGTCGCCGATGTCACGGGTGCCCCCGCCGAGGATGAGGATGCGTCGGCCGGCAAGGCTGCCGGTCACGACGCATCCCTCGGCGCGCGCCTGACGGGCTGCGAGCCGTCCGGCCACCCGGGGGTCTGCGCTTCCAGCGCAACTCCGGCGCTGTTGAGCAAACCGGACACCAGCCGGTAGTAGCCGGTCAGCACGACGAGCTCGAGCAACTGCGGCTCGGTCCACCGCGAGGCAAGCGCCTGCCAGGTGGCGGCCGAGACGACGTTGTCCGAGCAGATCTCGTCGACCATGTCGACGAGCGCACGGTCGGCATCGCTCCACCTCGGCGCGCCCGCCTCAGCGAGCGCAGCGATCTCGTCGTCGGTCAGTCCGGCGTCCCGTCCGATCAGCGTGTGCTGACCGAACTCGTACTCCGAGCCGGAGCGCCAGCCGGTTCGCAGAATCACGATCTCCCGCTCCCGCGACGGCAGCACGTCACCTCGCAGCAGATGCGTGCCGAGCGTGAGAAAGGCTTTGAACAGCTCGTGGTTGTGGTCGAGCGTCCGGAAGATGTTCAGGGTGGGTGCGTCGCCCTTCGCGGGCAGCGGGGCGATGCGCGGAGCAGCTGGTCCTTCGGTCACCGCTGCATCATGGCCTGCGGCGGGCGAATCATGACGGACCTACCAGCCGAGCGATGCGGGCGCCGCCGGTCGCATCCCCGCCGTCTCAGCCGCCGCCGTGAAGGCGCGCAGGCAGCTCACCAGCGTCGCCTGATCCGCCGTCGGGATCGCCCGAACCAGATCAGCGACCGCCGCGCGCCGCTTGACCACGACCTCGCCGACGAGTCGCTCGCCGGCCGGAGTCAGGCAGAGCACCACCTCGCGGCGGCTCGCCGGGTTCTCCGTCCGGCTGACGAGGTCACCGGCGACGAGCCGGTCGATGACACGCATTGCCGTCGATGCGTTCACGTCGAGCTCGGCCGCAAGCTTCGACAGGTTCGTCTGTCCGCGGTCGGCGAGCACCGCGAGAGTCCGAAACTGTGTGAGCGTCACGCGTTCGTTGACGTCCTCCACCGAGCGGGTGGAGATTCCGACCAACAGCCAAGACACCGCGAGAACGGCTGTCACGAAGTCGTCGGGCTCACCGTCCGCGGATGATCTTGCATCGTCGGCAGCCCCACCTGGGGTCGTCACGTGGCACCTCCCCGATGACCGCCCGCGGTCACGCCAGGGGTCTGGCGCGATTGGTCACCCGATCAGAGTGTGCCTGCCAGCGCGCTCTTGCGCTGCACCCCCTGCACCGGGACGGACGATTCCGCCCACCGCCGGATCCCGGATCCGCCCGACAGCGGCGCCCAGCAAGGCGGCGTTCGGGATCGCCAGCGGGCCTTGATCGGTCTCGATGGAGGAGTACACGAGGCCGATCGAGGTCATCACGCCGTCGAACGGGCCGTTGAGCGCCCCGGACCGCACCCGGACCCGGTCGCCGACCGTGAACGGGCGGGACACCAGCATCACGATGCCCGCCGCGACGTTGCTGAGCGGCTGCTGCGCGGCGATGCCGACCACAACTCCGGTGATCGCTCCGCCGAGCAGCAGACGATGCATCGAGATGTTCAGCAGTCCGAGCGTGACGACCAGGATGAGCAGGTACCCCACAAGACTGACCGCGAGCCGCACCGTCGCGGACGTGGCCGCTCCGCCGCGCAGCGCCGTCACCCGGGACGCCTCGCCGGCGGCCGACCGCACCGCGATCACACCGAAGATCGCGAACACCACCGCGAGCGCGATCGCGACGTACCGCCTGGTGGAATGCGCGTGCAGAGGGCCGAGCTTGCCGCTGACGATGACCGCGACGAGCGCAATCGCGCCGGTCCACATCGCCTGCCGGAAGTCGGGATGGAGCCGGCTTTCCATCGCCTCGACCGCCCGGATCGCCATCTCGCGCGGCCGCCGGCCCGGCTTCGGCCTGCCGATCAATCGTCCTCGCACCCACACTGCCCTGCCCACGATCGGCAGGTAGAACACGGATGCGAAGTTGATCTCCTGGGTAGGCATCGGGCGACATGAGCACAAACCTGCCTTCCGACACCATCGTCCCGCCGGCCCAGATCGACGTACGCCGGCTCCGCAGGGTCCTCGACGGCCGTTGGGCCGATGCTCGCGAGCAGGTCCGCGAGCTGCTTCGCGACCCGCGGCTGGCACCGCAACTCGGCCTGAGCCTGGACGAGCAGCGGCAGCGAACGCTCGACGGCCTCCTGGCGGTTGCCGGGACCGACGGGCCCAAGCTCATGTTCCCGAAGGAGTACGGCGGCCTCGACGAGGTCGGCGCCGGCGTCACCAGCTTCGAGACCCAGGCCCACGCCGACCTGTCGCTGCTGGTGAAGTGCGGCGTCCAGTTCGGGCTGTTCGGCGGCGCGATCCGGCATCTCGGCACCGCGGGCCACCACGAGCGCTACCTGCGTGAGGTCATGAACGCCGAGCTGTTGGGCTGCTTCGCCATGACCGAGACCGGACACGGCTCGGACGTGCAGTCGCTTCGTACCACCGCGACGTACGACCCGAGCACCGAGGAGTTCGTGATCCGCACGCCCGATGACGACGCCTCGAAGAACTACATCGGCAATGCGGCCCGGGACGGTCGGATGGCCGTGGTCTTCGCGCAGCTGGAGACCGGCGACGAGAGCCACGGTGTGCACGCGCTGATGGTCCCGATCCGCGATGCGAACGGCTTGACCGCAGCGGGGGTGCGGATCGCCGACGACGGGTTGAAGGCCGGTCTCAACGGCGTCGACAACGGGAGACTGTGGTTCGACAACGTGCGGGTGCCGCGCACCGCGTTGCTGGACCGGTTCGGGGCGGTCGAGCCGGACGGCACCTACAGCAGTCCGATCGACAACGTGAACCGCCGGTTCTTCACGATGCTCGGCACGTTGGTGCAGGGCCGGATCAGCATCTCGGGCTCGTCGCTGTCCGCGACCAAGAACGCGTTGACGATCGCTGTGCGATACGGCAACGAACGGCGGCAGTTCAAGGCCCCTGACGACGGACCGGAGATCGTCGTCCTCGACTACCTCGCTCACCAGCGCGTGTTGCTCCCCGCACTGGCCACGACGTACGCCCTGACCTTCGCGCAGGGCGAGCTGGTCGATGCGTTGCACGACGTCCAGACCGAGGCAGCCGACGAGCAGGCCCGCCGCCGGCTGGAGACGTTCGCGGCCGGTCTCAAGGCGACGTCGACGTGGCACGCCACCGCGACCATCCAGGCGTGTCGCGAGGCGTGCGGCGGCGCCGGCTACCTGGCCGAGAACCAGCTGGTCATGCTCAAGGCGGACACCGACGTGTTCACCACCTTCGAGGGCGACAACACCGTCCTCCTCCAGCTCGTGGCCAAGACCTTGCTCACGAACTACCAGGCGGAGTTCGGCGAGCTCGACACGATGGGCACCGCCAAGTTCGTCGCCGAGCAGGTGGCCGACATCGTCATAGAGCGCAGCGGGGCGCGAGGCATCGTGCAGCGGCTGATCGATGCCCTGCCCGGTACCTCGGACGACGAGACCAGCCTGCTCGACCGCGAGTACCAGATCTCGCTGCTCGCCTGGCGCGAGAAGCACGTCCTGGAGGGCGTGGCCCGACGGCTGCGAAAGGGATTCGAGAACGACGAAGACCTGTTCGAGGTCTTCAACTCTGCCCAGGACCACCTGCTGCTGGCGGCTCGCGCCCACATCGATGCCCGCGTCGTCGAGGCGTTCGACACCGCGATCTCGGGGGTGACGGATCCCTCGGTCGCCGCGCTCCTGCACCGCGTCTGCGATCTGCACGCGCTGTCGGTCATCGAGCGCGAGCGCGGCTGGTTCCTCGAGCACAACCGACTGACCGCGAGTCGGAGCAAGGCGGTCACCGCCGCCGTGAACGACCTGTGCCGCCAGCTCCGGCCGTACGCGGATCTGCTGATCGACGCCTTCGGCATTCCTGACGAGCTGATCACGGCGCCGATCGGGAAGCGCCGACATCGGGTTTGATTGACTTCTTGCCATGGGTGCCAAGGAATCGTTGATCGCCGTCGGGCTTGCGGTCGTGTTGGTCGTGGCCGTCGTCGACGCTGCCGCCGGCCACGACGACTCCTCGAGCCCGAGCCCGCAGCCGAGCAGCGAGGGCCTCGCGACGGCATCGGCGAGCGCCGCTCCCACCACCAGTGCACCCCTGCCGGGAGCGACCAAGCCCAAAGGTGGCGGCCATCGCCACCACGCCGGCGCTACGCCGCCGACCGCGACGCCCACCAGCCTGGCGACCTCCGCTGCGCCCTCCGAACCGGAATCCTCCGCCCCCGCGCCGAGCCGGCACCCGGGATCGGCCACCGCGCTGCCGCCAGGGGTACTCGGCACGTTCACCTACGACACGACAGGCGGCGAGGGCACGAACATCCCGGGCACCACTCGCACGTTCCCGAAGCAGACCAAGATCAAGAACAAGCGCGAGGGCTGCGGGGTCTCCAGCACGTGGTCGCCGATCCCGCAGCACGTGCAGAAGCAGGTGCTGTGCCCCGGCAGCGACGGGATCAAGGTCACGTCATACGAGACGACGATCAGCTTCTACGGCGTGAGCAGCGGCGAGAACTTCACCTGCTCCGGCCCGTCGTACGTCTACCGGAACCACGTCTCCCCCGGTGACACCTGGAAGTTCAAGTGCAAGTCCCCCGACGCCGTGGCGGTGCAGACCACACGAGCTGTCGGGTACGACAAGATCAGCGTGGGCGGCACCTCCGTGCGCACGCTGCACGTGCACATCGTCGCGAAGCTCACCGGCGGCAGCAGCGGAACGTCCACGCAGGACGTCTGGATCGCCACGGACAAGCCCATCCTCGTGAAGGAGACCGGGAAGGTCGCGGCCAACCAGAAGAACGTGCGGTACAGCTCGAGCTACTCGTTGACGCTGACGAGCCTCTCGCCCAAGACCTGACGCTCCCGCGCCGGCAGTCGGATCAGGTTCACCGTGAAGATGCCGAGCGCCAGCCAGACCAGGCAGAAGCCGACAAGGCGACGCGCCGGTAACGGCTCGTGCCGTACCGCCACCCCGATCACGAACTGGATCGTGGGGGTGAGGTACTGCATGAGTCCCAGCCGCGACAGCGCGATCCGGGGCGCGGCGCCCGCGAAGAGCAGCAGCGGGACGACAGTGACGATGCCCGTACTGGCCAACAGCATCGCGTGCCCGGCACCGTCGGTGGTGAACGTGCCGTCACCGTGTGCAGCCGACACGGCGAGGTAGACCGCCGCGACCGGCGCGAGCACCGCCGCCTCGACGACGAGGCCGTTCATCGGTGACACGCCGACGATCTTCTTCACCAGGCCGTAGGCGCCGAAGCTGGACGCCAGCACGAGGGCGATCCACGGCGGCCGGCCGGCTTCCGCGGTGAGCACGACCACACCGGCGGTGGCCACGCCCACGGCAAGCCACTGCATCGTGTGCAGCCGCTCTCGCAACACGAGGACGCCCAGCGCCACTGTGACGAGCGGATTGATGAAGTACCCGAGCGACGTCTCCACCACGTGACCGTGGTTGACACCCCAGATGTACACGCCCCAGTTGATCCCGATCAGCACGCCGGCGAGGGCCAGCAGCGACAGCGACCTCGCGTCTCGAGCCAGCGACCGCCACGCCGTCCGGCCGGCGATGGCGAGGAGCAGCACCGCGACGCTGAGGAGTGACCAGACGACGCGATGGGCGAGGATCTCTACCGAGTCGGCCGGCTCGAGAAGCGGCCAGTAGAGGGGAAACATCCCCCAGATGAGGTACGCCGCCAGGCCCATCGCCGTGCCGCGGCGTTCCTCGCTCACGTCCTCCGCCCGACCGCCCTGTCAGCGCCGGCTCGGCCGGCACCACCCGTCGCAGGCTATCGATCCGGCTACGGCGGCACGACGCGTTTTATCCGACGCTCGTCCGGCTACATCGCTGCTGTGGCGATCACCTCTAGCGGGCCGGCACCAACTGGGAGCATGATCACCAATGTGACCTCGACGTCTATCGAGCCCACCGCTCTGGGCGCCATCAGCCTCGGCCGCTGGCCCGACCTGGCGCCGCCGCGGGCCGCGCCGCTTCGAGCCGCCCTGGCGCGCGTCGTGATGCGCCGCGTCGCCCGCCGTGCCCAGTTGCGGGTCGATCTACCCGACGGCTCCCACCTCGGTCCGGATGAAGCTCCGCGGCTGACGGTCCACTCCCCGGACGGGTTCTTCACCCGTCTCGGGCGCGACGGCAAGATCGGCTTCGGCGAGGGATTCATGTCCGGGGACTGGGACGCTCCCGACCCGGCTGCCGTGATCGAGCCGCTCGCCCGCAACATCGACACGCTGGTTCCCCGCTGGCTGCAATGGGCGCGAGGCGTCTACGACGCGCGCCGGCCGGCCGACGAGGACAACGACCTCGCCGGGGCGCGCCGCAACATCCACCGCCACTACGACCTCTCCAACGATCTGTTCGCGCTGTTCCTCGACGAGACGATGACCTACTCCGCCGCGCTCTTCGATGACCCCTCACACGAGTCACTCGCCGTTGGGCAGCGCCGCAAGATCGACCGGCTGCTCGACGAGGCCTGCGTGACGCGAGGGAGCCGCGTGCTCGAGATCGGGACGGGCTGGGGTGAGCTCGCGATCCGCGCTGCCCGTCGCGGTGCGTCGGTGACCACCATCACTCTGTCAGAGGAGCAGGCAGCTCTCGCGATCGAGCGCGCGAAGGCGGCCGGCGTCGCCGGCCTGGTCGACGTACGGCTGTGCGACTACCGCGACATCGACGGGAAGTACGACGCGATAGTCAGCGTCGAGATGATCGAGGCCGTCGGCGAGCGCTGGTGGCCGACGTACTTCGAGGTGCTCGACCGAAGGCTGGCTGCGAACGGACGCGTTGGGCTACAGGCGATCGTGATGCCGCACCGGCGGATGCTCGCGGCTCGCCGGTCTCACACCTGGATTCACAAGTACATCTTTCCGGGCGGCATCATCCCGTCCGCCGAAGCGATCAAGGACATCGTCGCGCACCGCACCTCCCTTCAGATCACTGACGCGTTGCGCTTCGGCTCGTCGTACGCCGAGACGTTGCGACGCTGGCAGGAGCGCTTCGTCGCAGCCACCAGCGCGGTCGACGCGCTCGGCTTCGACGAGACCTTCCGGCGGATGTGGCGCTTCTACCTCGCGTACTGCGAAGGCGGGTTCCGGGCGGGCTATCTGGACGTGGTGCAGTTCACCATGAGACACGCCGCCGCTTCGGCGTGACCGACTTCGCGGGTAGTCGGTTCGCAACCGGGTTGGCGGTGACCGCCGCCGTCGACGTCGTCGTGTTTGCCGTGACCTGGGTCGTCGCGCAGCGGGTCCGCCGCTACAGCGTCATCGACGTCACGTGGGGCCTCGCGGTTCTCGCCATCACGGCGACCTCGTTCACCTGGTCGGCTGGCGCGCACGCCGACACGACCAGGCGCGTCCTTGTACTGAGCATGACAGCAGCTTGGGCGCTTCGGCTCGCGTGGCACATCGGCGCCCGCAACCGCGGTCACGGCGAGGATCCGCGTTACGCCGCCATCCTCGGCAAGGCCCGGGGCTCGGTGCCGCTGTACGCATTGCGTCGGGTGTTCCTCCCACAGGCCGTGATCGGCTTCGCCGTCTCGATGCCGCAGCAGGTCGCCATGTACCAGCGCGGCAGCCGTCCGGCCCTCGACGCGATCGGAGCCGTCGTCTTCGTCACCGGATTCGGCTTCGAGACGATCGCCGACGCACAGCTGGCGCGCTTCAGGCGCCAACGACGCAGCAACGACGAGGTGATGGACCGCGGCTTGTGGCGTTACAGCCGGCACCCGAACTACTTCGGTGAGTCACTGCTCTGGTTCGGGCTGTGGCTGCCGGCAGCCGGCGACTGGCGGGGACTGGCCACCGCGGTCTCGCCGCTCGTCGTCACCTTCCTCGTCGGGTTCGCGACGGGTAAGCCGATGCTCGAGAAGGGCATGGCGAAGCGCAAGCCCGCGTACGCCGCGTATACGGCACGGACCTCGGGATTCATCCCGCTTCCGCCGAAGCGAAGATGACCCGAGGGGTCGACCGACGAGCGATCAGCGCGCCATCCGCCAAGCAGGTCATTTTCTGACAATTCATTGTCAGAAGCTCGCCCGCGTGCAAGGTTCATGATCGTCGGGCCGCTTGGGTCCCGGCACAGAGGGAGGGTCTTGCTATGGGCATGTTCAAGGACATCCGCAGCATGCAGAAGACGGCCAAGGACATGGTGCCGCCGGAGCATCGAGGGATCGCGGGCGGGTTCCGCGCGCTGAAGGACACAGCCGCCATGGGCGCGCAGATGATGAACAACCTGCAGACGGCCAACGAGACGGCGGCTCGGCTGCGTACGACGGGTAAGCCGGGCACCGCAGTGGTGACGAGCGTTCAGCAGACCGGCACGTACGTCAACGAGAACCCACAGGTCCACCTCGCCTTGCAGGTGACGGTTGACGGCGCGACCTACCCCGCCGAGACGGACGCCATCATCCCGATGATCCAGATCCCGCAGGTCCAGCCCGGCGCGACGATCGCCGTACTCGTCGACCCGGCTGACCCGAACCTTCTGATGCTCGCCTGACGAGGACCACCTTCCGGCGGCAGGGATCCATGGCCGCGGCACGAACCACCGCTTGTGTCGACAGGACGCAGACGCTGGCTGGTGACTGCCGCGGCCCTCGCCCTGCTGGCCGCCCTGCCAGACCCAGGATTCGCAGCGACGAAGCAGGAGCCACCGGCGCACGTCGTCACGATCACCGTCCCGGCGCGGCACGGCGCCATCCCGCATCGCTGGCTGACCTATCCCGGACCGCCGCGCGCTGACGTGCTGCTGCCCGCCGGCTACGACCCGCATCGGCGCTACCGGCTGCTCATCTTGCTCAACGCGCTCGCCAATCGCTACGACAGCTACGTCCAGGACGGCATCGTCGCGAGGATCGAGGCCGCGAAGCTCGATGCCATCGTGGTCATGCCCGAAGGCGGCAACGGCTGGTACGCCGACTGGTGGCCGCAGGGAGGTCACGACCGGCCCACGTGGGAGACCTACGAGCTCGATGACGTGCTCCCCACGGTGCTCGCGCGGTTCCCGATCCTGCCCGGTCGGCGCAGTCACGCGATCGCGGGCTTCTCGATGGGCGGCCTCGGCGCGGTCTACCTCGCCGGCCGGTTGCCGGGGTTCTTCGGATCGGCGGCGAGCCTGTCCGGCTTCGTCGACACCCAGTACGTCGCGCCGATCAGCAACCCGCTGATGGCGGGGCTGTCCGGCGCTTCGCCGACTCGCGACGGGTTGAACCCGATCTACGGGCCGCCCGGCGGGTTCTATGCCGACGGCCACAACCCCACCCGGCTCGCCGCAAACCTGGAAGCGACCCGGGTCTTCGAAAGCACGGGGACCGGCGTACCGAGTGGCGCGGGTGTGGCGAACGCGACTGCTGGAGACCCGGCCGCCAGCGTCGCGGACGTCTACGGCTCGGTGCTCGAGTCGCTGATCATCGACGAGATGGCGAGCTCGTTCCATCGCGCGCTGGTGGCGGCGGGCGTCGACGTGACCTACCAGGTGCATCCCGGCGGCCACGATCTGCCGGACTTCTATCAGGAGTGGAACGCCTACCTGGCGTGGCATCCGTTCCGCCCGGTGCCGGCCCGGCCGAGGTCCTGGGTCAACGACACGGTCGCCGGCCACGGCAAGCTGTGGGACATCCGCTACCGATTCGTGGCAGCACCGAACCGGGTGGTGCGATTCCGCCGTTCCGGGCCGACGCTGCGGGTCAGCGCGGCCGGCAGCCCCGTCACGATCAGGTTCCGCCGCCACTGCGCGCTCGAGATGCGAACTCCCGCAACCATCGATCTGTCCGGGCGCAGCTGCGAGTCCGCCGGTCGATAGCCTCCGCGCATGGGGTCGGACGGGGCCAGCCCAGCCGGCAGCGTGCCGCTTCTGCGCATGACCGGCGTCTCCAAGCAGTTCCGCCGCGGCCGTGAGCTCGTCACCGCGGTGAACGACATCGGCTTGGACGTCGTGGCCGGCGAGTTCGTCAGCGTCGTCGGCCCGAGCGGATCGGGCAAGTCGACCCTGTTGCATCTCGCCGGCGGGCTCGATCGTCCGGACTCCGGGACGGTGTGGGTCGACGGCCAGGACGTCGGCGCGCTGTCGGCCACCGGGCTCGCCCGGCTTCGCCGCCGCGAGGTGGGCTTCGTGTTCCAGTTCTTCCATCTGATCCCGAACCTCACGGTCACCGAGAACGTCGCACTTCCGCTCCTGCTCGACGGCGGTCGGTCCGGTGACGAGCGAGTCATGACGCTGGTCGAGCGGGTCGGCCTGGCGGCTCGCGCCAAGCACCTGCCCGGCGAGCTGTCCGGCGGCGAGATGCAGCGCGTGGCGATCGCCCGCGCACTGGTCAACCAACCGCGACTGATCCTGGCCGACGAGCCAACCGGAAACCTCGACCGCGCCACCGGCACCGAGATCCTCGCGGTGCTGGAGGAACAGGTCGCGCACGCGGGCGCCGCACTGTTGATGGTGACGCACGACAGCGCCGCCGCGGGCCGGGCCGCGCGAACGTTGCAGGTCGTCGACGGAACGCTGACGTCCAAGCGGCGAGCGTCGACGAAGCGGAGTTGAGGTGCTGCGCGTCGCGTACTGGCTGAACCTCCGGCAGCTACGACGTCGCCCGCTGCGCGCCGTACTAGCCGTGATCTCCATCGCCGCCGGCGCGTCGCTGGGGGTGTCGGTCGTCGTGATGACCTCGAGCGTGTCGACCACGCTGCACGACTTCGGCCGCCAGCTCGCCGGACCCGCACCGCTTCGAATCGTCGGCGCCACGTCCAACGGCGGCATCGACGAAAGCGTGGTCTCAGCGGTAGCCGGAACCCCGGGAGTCAAGACCGCCGTACCGCTGGTGCAGGTGGTGACGTACGCCGGGACCGCCGAGCAACCGCACGCCGAGACGATCGTGGGGCTGGGCGTCGACTGCAGCGTCCAGGCGATCGTCGGTCGCTTCGGCTGCTCCCCCGCCGCACTCAAGGCACTCAACGCCAGGGGCGGGCTGGCGATCAGCACAAGCCTGGCCGCGCGGCTCGGCAAGGACGCGATGATCCAGACAAACGCCGAGCCGATCCCGGTGCGCGCTGCCATCCGGCTGCCCACTTTGAACGAGATCAACGGCGGCGACGTCGCGGTGTTCGGACTCGACCAAGCGCAGCACCTGTTCAGCCGCGCTGACCGGCTCGACGTCATCTACGTGCTACCCGACGCCGGCGCCGACGTCACGGCGCTGCGGGCTCGGCTGCAGGACTCGGTCGGTGACTGGAACGGCGTGCTCACCGCCACCGACCCACCGCCCGCCGTAGGCGTGTACACCTCGACCGTGCTCCCGCTGTTCACCCTGTTGAGCCTGTTCGCGCTCGCGGTCGGCGGGATGCTGATCTTCAACATCTCATCGCTTGCCATGGAGGAGCGACGCCGAGAGCTTGCGCTGGTCGCGGCGCTGGGCGGCACTCCCCGGGTCGTGCGCGCCGGTGCCGGGTTGGAAGGCTGCGCGGTCGGCCTGCTGGGCGGCCTGTTCGGGGTCGGCGGCGGAGCCTTGCTGGCGCGTCCACTGACCGCGAGCCTGTCCGACTTCACGGTCGTCGTGATCGGGGTACGGATCCCGGTGCATCTCACGGCCACCGCGGTGATCGCCGGCGTGCTGCTCGGCGCCGTCGTGGGAGGACTCGCGGCGCTGATGGCCACGCGGCGGGTTGGCCGCCTCGACGTCGTCGCCGAGCTGTCGATGCGCGAGGAGACCTTCGAGACACAGCACCGGCGAAACGTGCGAACCCTCGCGATATTCGCGGTGCTGTGTGCGATCGGACTGCTGGTGACGTGGATCGGTCAGCGCCACGGTGCGCTGGAGCCGTGGCAAGCCCGGGTTGCACCGCTGGGGGTGCTGCTCACGACGCTGGCATCGATGCTGGCCTGCGGCGCGCTGGCCGCAGTGGGCGCCGCCCTACTGGCCCGGTTCGCCCATCGACTGCCTGGGCCGCTGCGCCTAGGCGTGGTGAACCTGGCACGGCAGGGTCGGCGCGCGGGCGTCATGGCGGTCGCGATCGGTGCAGCCGTGACCACCGCCTTCGTCATCGGCAGCACGCAGAGCGCGGCGAGAGCGGCGATCGCCGACAGCACCCAGAGTGGCCACCAGCAAGAGGTCTACGTCTCCACCCTCGACCCGAACAACACCGTGAACATCGAGGCGAAGCCGACGGAGGCGCTGGCGAAGCGACTCGCCCGCGTACCCGGCGTGGCGCGCGTCGACCGCGCCGTCTTCCTGCTGAGCGGTCACGACAGCGACGGGCTGATCGGCGTTGCGGCGTCGACCTACCCGTGGCTCAACCTCCCGCTGATCGAAGGGACGAAGGACCTGAAGTCCTTCGAGTCGGGCCGGGTGCTGATTGGCGCCGCGCTCGCCCGCAAGAGTGGGGCTCGGCCCGGTTCACAGCTGCTGATCGACACCCCCACCGGGCGCGCTCCTGTGACCGTCGGCGGGATCTGGCAGGACGGCAACCTCGGCGGCAAGGCGATCACCATGCCGATCTCGCTGTTCGAGCGCCTGTTCGGCAATCAGCCGCCGCAGAGCCTCGGCCTGATCCCGGTCCCGGGGGTGACAGCAGCCGAGCTCGCCGACCGGGTCCGCACGCTGCCGCTCGCTCGAGGCCTGATCGTGGCGGACCCCGCCCAGTTCACCGAGGAGGTCTCGGCTTCGGCGAGTGAGCAGATGGCGCCGTTCACCGCCATGCAGCGTGGGCTGCTTCTGGTCGCGTTCGTCGCGGTGCTGTCCACCCTGCTGCTCGTCGGCGTACAGCGTCGCCGGGAGCTCGGCTTGCTCGCCGCCGTCGGGATGGAGCCGGCCCAGCTCGCTCGCATGACGGTGGCCGAGGGCCTCAGCGCCGGCGTGATCGGTCTCGCGTTCGCGATCCTCGGCTCGGTCCTGATCGAGACCGCCTTCTATTTGGAGTTGCCGATCATCATCGGCTTCAAGGACCCGCTGCGGTTCGACTTCTACAGCTACTTGATCTGGGGTGCGGTGTCCCTGGTGCTGGTCGCGGCGGCGTCACTGCTGCCGGCCTGGCGCAACGCTCGGGTCCCGGTCCTCGAGTCACTGCAGTACGAGTAGTCAGAACGCCGCCCCGGTCACGCCAGGACGGCGGCCTCGACAGGCTGCGGCGTGGCGAGCCAGTACGCGTAACGCCGCGGGCCGTCAGTGGTCCCGATCTCGCGCTCGAGACGTCGCGGAGCGGCGAGCGAGGACTCGACCGGGTGCCTGAACAGCGGCCCGTCGTAGACGAACGAGTGGTACTCGCCGTACTCCCCGCACGGGTCGACACCCTCGGGTAGCCGTGCCACGAACTGCCGGTCCACTCGCACGCCCACCGACTCCGGGCCGAGAACATCCGCATCGACGACCACAGTCACCGCCTGGATACCCGAGGCCAGGAAGCTCTCGATGCACTCGTGCGACGTCAGTCCCCACAGCGGCTCGAGGACCTCGATGCCCAGCGGGCCGAACTGCTCCTCCTTGTGCCGCCGCACGTCGGAGCAGGTCAGGTCACCGAACGCGAACGCGTCGACGCCCTCGCGACGCATCTGCGTCGCCGCTTCGTGCATCACCTCGACGTACCCGTCCAGCCCGGCTCCCGGCAGCGGGATCGTCTGCAGCCTGATCCCGATGGCGCGCGCCTGGGCTTCGAGCAGCTCCACCGGGAGCCCGTGAACCGTCGACTCACGACGCTGCGGATGCGTGGTGGTGACGAGACGGTCGACCACGACGTCGTCGGCCGCGAGCAACATGCTCAGCGCGAGCGCGGAGTCCTTGCCCCCGCTCCAGTGGAATGCCGCCGTCCGAGCCGCCATTCGGTCATCCTCTTACACGCGACCTAGGCGACCCCGCGCGGCGCCGTCGGCAAGGGAGATCGTGAGCACAAGATCATTTCTGTCAGGGCCACTCCTGTGGCAAAGAGAAGCAGCGGAACTCCGCGACCTGTGCCGTCTGCCGTACGGAGTGCAGCTCATCAAACGGGAACTGGCGTGGCGGACGGACGAGACACAAGGCCGGCGAGTAGGTCGCTATCGGTTGCCGCACGAAACCGTGCACCACCTGAACGGCGTCCGCGACGACAACCGCCCGGAGAACCTGGAACTGTGGACGCGGCCACAGCCAACCGGCATCCGAACTCGCGACGCGCTTGCCTGGGCGCACGAGATCATCGCGCTCTACGGGGGCACTGGGTCGCCTCCAACAACGCTCACATCGTGAGCGCTCTTGGAGGCGGCGGGATTCGAACCCGCGTCCTTTGGCGGTTCATCAAGGCTTCTCCGGGCGCAGCCTGCTGTGGGTTTCTCGGCTCCAGCGGCGGCACAGGCGCCCCGCTGCGAGCTCAG